>NZ_JAFVMF010000018.1 GCF_017377715.1 Acetobacter sacchari
CAAGAAGAAACGCCGTCAGCATATCCCTCTCTATTCCATATTCTCTTGTCAAAGACCGCTTGAGGCGCTTCCGTTTTCAAGGCCGCGCCGTTTGGTGAGGCGGTTTCTACGTATTTCGGATGGGGCTGTCAACGCGCCTGTTTCAGGATTGAAAATCGGCTGACGACTGCGGAAAAACCCAACACGAATCGCAAAACGCCCGATTCTCATGGGGCAAAATTCGCTCGCCGAGGAAAGAATTTTGCCCTCGGCGCGCCGGGACCCGCTTTGGGCGTAGAAACTCACAAACGCCGGCCAAGGCCCATGGCCGGAGAGCGCGCACCTGACGGACGCAGGCGCGGCGCGTTCTCATTCTTCCGTCACTATGAGGGATTCAATTTTGGAATGCTGCGATCTTCGATTCGTCCGCCCATCCAGACCTGCACGCGACTCACAACCGGATGCAGATTAAAGCCAATTCAAGCACACGAGGCACATGGCGCAGCGCACACGGCGTGCCGGGCGCCAAAATGCTTCACCGAATCAAAACGCCCGATTTGTTTCGGAACGGGCAAACATGCCCAAAAATCCCCAAAAGACGGGAATCTTACCCCCGCCCGGCGGCTTCGCGATACTCGATGAACCATGACGCGAAACGTCGGATTCCATCCGCCAGATCGGTCTTGGGCTCCCACCCAACAAGGTCCCGTATCCTGTCGATCGACGCCCAGGTCGATTCCACATCGGCCGCCGGCCGGTCCATGACCTGAATATTCGTCTTCCGCCCAAGGGCGTCTTCCAGCAGGCCAACCATGGTCCGGACCGCTGTCGGCTGGCTGTTGCCGACGTTCAGCAACCGGGCGGCGCATCCGTCCGGCGGAGCCTCCAAAACCGCAAGCACCGCGTCAACGACATCGTCAATATAGGTGAAATCGCGCGCCAGAGCCGGACCATCGTAAAGCGTCAGACTCTCGCCACGCATGATCGCCTCGGCGAACTTGAAATACGCCATATCCGGACGCCCCCACGGCCCGTAGACCGTGAAGAACCGCAGACCAGTCTGCGGTATGCCATACAGATACTGATAACAATCCGAAGCCAGTTCGCCTGCTCGCTTCGTGGCGGCGTAGAATGACCCAGGATGGTCCACCCTGTCGCTCTCTCGAAACGGCATGGCCTCGTTCCGACCGTAGACGGAAGACGAAGACGCGTAGACGAAATGCCGCAGCTTCGGGAGGCGCCGCGCAAACTCAAGCAGCGTCACATGCCCAAGGATGTTGGCTTTCACGAAGGCGAACGGATCCTCCATTGAATACCGCACGCCCGCCTGCGCCGCCAGATGAAGGATTTCCGTAAATTCCTCCGGATTTCCAAGAACATCGGAGGAAAACGTCTCCTGCTCGGCGATGTCGCATTGGCGGAACGTGAAGCCGTCATGTTCGGTCAATCGCGCAAGGCGACGCCGTTTTAACTGCGGGTCGTAGTAGTCGTTGAGGTTATCGACCCCGACCACGCGCGCGCCCCGTGCAAGCAACGCCTCACAAACATGCGCGCCAATGAAGCCAGCGGCGCCGGTCACCAGAATCGTCACTAAAAAACCTCGCCCTTCCGCCGTCGCTTACTCGCCGCCACGTCAGCCGACGCGTTTGGCCCGGGCCGCCCGCGCACGCAAGCGCAACCTGCAAACGCCAACATGGCGGCGGACCGCCAGGTCTCCGTGGGCAGAGCGCAAAATCTCATGATACTTTACGATTTCCCGCCAAGTGCAGCCGCCTCGATACGGTCGCCGACGGAAATGCCTTCCTTGGCGGTCACGCCCCCCTGAAGCTCAAGCGTAGCGACGACCGGGCCATGGCTGCTGATATGCGCGAGGCTTCTGGGCACAGCGTTCTCGGCGATCGCCTGAATGCGGTGATCCGCGCCGATGAACACGATGTCCAGAGACGCCAGCGTATTCTCCATCCACATGTCGCTCTGCTGCGGATACGGCCAGACGAACAACATGCCGCGATCAGCCGGCACGGTCGGGCGGAACATTTCGCCCACCTGCTGTTGGCGCGGCGTTTTCGCAAGTTCGACCGAGAACAGGTGCTGTCCGTTTGCCGACACGATCGTCAGAGGCTGACGGGGCAGTTCCGGCTGGGCCTCAGTAGGCTCGCCAGTCTCGGCAGCCTGCCCAGAGGCCGCCAGTCCCGATAACGCCAGCGTCCCAATGAGCACGGCCGCCCTTCGGAATGGCGAGGAAAACAGGGACTGACGAAGATGGGACATTATGACACGCGTCCTGATGCTGCCGGAAACTCGGCGTAAGGCCAGATATTAGGAAACCAGACATATCCCGACATCCGGCGCGTAGGGAAGGCGTGACCGGAGAGGCCACGCCAGACCGGCGCTGAATGATTCACTGCAGAAACGGGTTTTCCGCGCGTTCAGCCCGGACGGTCGTCGGCGCGCCGTGCCCCGGCAGCACCAGAACGTCGTCGCCCAACGGAAGAATTTTCGTCCGCACGCCCTGCACCAGCGTCGGCCCGTCGCCATACGGAAAATCCGTGCGCCCGATCGTGCCCCTGAAGAGCGTATCGCCCGCAAAAAGCACACGATCCTGCGGTTCGAAGAACACCACATGCCCCGGCGTATGTCCGGGCACGTGCAGCACTTCGTAGCTCCGTCCCAAAAGCGGCAGGACATCGCCGTCCTGCGTGTACCGATCGGGCGCCACGCTGATCATGCCGGACAATCCGAAACGCGCGGCGTTCTCTTCAATGCTGGACAGAAGGAACTCATCCCGCTTGTCCGGCCCTATGACCGGAACCGGGGCGCCCTGCCGTTTCGTCAACGCATCCCGGAGCGCCTGCGCACCGCCCGCATGATCAAGATGTCCGTGCGTCAACAATATCGCCTCGACCGTCAGATCATGCGCAGCGATCCGCTCGAGAATGACGTCCTCGTCTCCGCCCGGATCGATCACGAGCGCGTGCCGGGTCTCCCCGTCCCAGACCAGCGAGCAGTTCTGCCGCAACGGCGTCACGGGAATGACCTCGACATCAAGTCTACGCTTCGGATCGCTCATGAATACTCCCCCGGTCGACGCCTGCGGTTCAGGCCGATTTCCAGCCGGTTTCCGGGATATCGAAGTGTGAAGCAAGCTGGCTTTCCGAAATGTTGACCAGATCCTTGACCAGCGTCTTCAGAATCTTCGCCTGAACCGCCTTCGAAAGATGTTCCCTGATCTCATGCAACGCCTCCGCTGGCGCCGCGAGAACAAAACCGTCGAAGGCCCCGCCATGCGCCTCCAGCGCGTTGAGGCGGTCCGCCACGACGCGGGCGAACGCGTCCTTCGCCCTGTCAGCAGGCGACGCGCCGGGAGGCGTTACGCCAGGACTTCCAGCCGCCTTGTTCGCGTCAAGCGTCTCAATCGCCGAAAACGCCCCGTCCTTGTGCCGAAGCAGCTTCGCTTTCGCGCCGTCCGCCACGATATAAACGACCTCTCCGTCAAAACTGTTCGTCATGATCACGGTCCTTCATCACAACGCGCCACAAGCGACGCGCGCCGCCCCAGCGTATCGGGGCATGCGGATAGGAAACCCAATCGTGTAGCGCGACAACCCCTGCGAAACGCGCGGGCGGTTCCGCAAATCCAGCGGTGTGCGGACCGTGTATCGGCTGATACAGTCATCTCATGCCCAATCCCTCGACAAACTCCTGGCCCAACGATCCCCTGCTCCATGCCCTGCAGTGGACGCAGAACGGCCATCCCGCCGCAGTCGCTACGGTCATCGGCACATGGGGGAGTTCACCCCGACCGGTCGGCAGCGTCATGACCATATGCGGCGACGGGCGCGTGGAAGGCTCGGTCAGCGGGGGCTGCGTCGAGGCGGACGTGATTTCGCGCGCACGGGAGATCATGGACGGATCCCCTCCGGCCGTACTTACGTATGGCGTGTCCAACGAGACCGCGTGGGGCGTGGGGCTGGCCTGCGGCGGACGTCTGGACGTGTTCGTTCAGGCCATCGGGACGGATGGCTTGGTAAAAGGCGCCTTTCCTGCCGCCGACCTCGAAGCAATCGCTGCGGCGCTGCGCGACAGGCGACCGGTGAGCCTCGCTCGCAGACTCGACGGCGTGCGTCATGCACTCGTCGACGGAACAAACCCGAATAGCCTGCCCGACGACATCCTGCGCGTCCTGGCCGAACCACCGCGTTCAGCTTGCGCTCGCGTCACGGACGCTGCCGGCGCGGAATGGTTCCTGCAGACCGTCGCGCCGCCCCCGAGGCTGCTCCTCATCGGCGCCGTGCACATCGCGCAAGCCCTCGCCCCGATGGCTCGACTGGCAGGATTCACGACAGCCATCATCGACCCGCGCACCGGACTCGCAACGCCGGAACGCTTTCCCTCCCAGACGTTGCTCACCGACTGGCCAGACGACGCTCTCGACAATGCGCATATCGACCCCACGACGGCTGTCGTCACACTCACGCACGACGCCAAACTCGACGATCCGGCGCTGGCGCGGGCGCTGGTCAGTCCAGCTTTCTATGTCGGGGCTCTGGGCTCGCGAGCGACTCAGTCCTCACGGCTGAAACGTCTCGCAGAGATCGGCGTGCCTGACGACGCCCTGAACCGCTTGCGCGGTCCTGTGGGCCTGGCGATCGGCGCAATCGGCGCGGAAGAGATCGCCCTGTCGATCATGGCGGACATCGTCGCGACCCGCCGAGGGGCGCGCCTTAGTCTGGAACCCGGCTGGTGATTGCGCCGGAGGGACGGATCGTCGCCGCCATTCTCGCAGCTGGACGATCCTCCCGAACGGGCAGCCAACACAAGCTTCTGGCGCAAGACGCTCTCGGGCGCGCCATGATCAGCCGGACAGTGGAACAGGTCGTCGCCAGCAATGCCGACGCCGTCCGTCTTTTCGTCGCCACGGACGGAGATTCTGTCGTCGCATCCGCGCTTTCGGGCCTGCGTCCACATCCGGCGCAATTTTCCATCGGAACAGTGCCAGACGCAGCGGAAGGCATGGCTGCGTCCGTACGGGCCAGCGTCGCATTCGCGCACGATCAGGGCGCCGCCGGACTGTTGATCTGTCTGGGAGACATGCCTCTCGTTCAATCCGAACTCATGGACGCCCTGATAACCGCCTTCCGTCGTTCCAGAGCGGACGCCATCGTCCCCGTCCACGAGGGACGGCGCGGCAATCCGACGCTCTGGGCCTCCAGTCAATTCGACACATTGTCCAGGCTGGAAGGCGATACGGGAGGGCGCGCCATTCTCGACGCTCTGGCGGCGGATTCCGATAGCCGCAGACTGTTTAGAATTGTTGGCGACGCCTCGGTTCTGACGGATTTCGATACCTCGGAACGGCTTACAGCCTTTGCCCGACTGACATGATCTGCGCGCCAGCATCACCGACGGATATGGTTCGACCTTTTACGGGACGGGCGATGAATCGCAACGAATAGCCCGAACGTTAACGATTGACCTGACCGCGCCAGACCGGAATGTAAGCAGGGTCCGGCCGACGCCCCGCGTCAGGACGGGAATTTATCGGAGTCCGACATGAGCAAAATTATCCGCACCGAACCCAACGCCATTCTATCGAAGGCGGTCGAGTATCACGGCTTCATCTATACGCAGGGCGTCGTCGCCCGTGACCTTTCACAGGACGCTACGGCTCAGACCAAAGACATCCTCGATCAGCTCGACGCGATCCTCGAAGAGCACGGTACGGACAAGACCCGCATCCTGCAGGCTCAGATCTGGCTGAAGGACATCGCTGACCGCGAAGCCCTCAACGGCGTCTGGAGCGCGTGGCTTCCGGAAGGCGGCGCCCCGGCCCGCGCATGCGTGCAGGCGGTTCTGGCGGATCCCCGCATGCTGGTCGAAATCATGCTGACCACAACGAAGTAAGAAACGCTGCCGTCGCGTCGCCCTGCGCGGCAACGCGACGGTTATCAGGCTGCGTTAACATGGCCGTTTGCCCGACCTGCGCCTTTGCAACCTGCCGGGCACATAATTGTGGCCTGCGCGCCACAATTCATCATACGGCCCGACGCCCGACGCGACTCCCCACACCAATCGCTGCAATTCCGTAAATAGCCGGGAAACATTGATTTTTGTTGTTTTTTTAGGAATTTAATCCTAATTTCTATGTACAAACATACGCTAAACGAACAAAATCATCTTCCTGTGTTTTTGCGCCGCCGTGTGACCTTGTCAGGTCAGCATTGCAATTGCTACGGAGAACAGCACGGAAGAAAGCGGGGCGTTTGAGTATGCGAATGGGTTGCTTGGGTCTGTCTCGTCTCCGCATGGCCGCCCTTTCGTTTTTCGTCACCTGCTTCGGACTGGCCGATGGAGCGCACGCTCATGTCCGCCACCCGGTCTCCCATGGCTATCATCACGTAAGACTGGCCGCCGCGCACTATCATGGCGGTCGGCATTACTACGGTGGCGGTCACGTCATTCAGTGCGTCGCTTTCGCGCGCTCCGCCTCCGACGTCGATCTTTCGGGCAACGCCCGCGACTGGTGGTATAACGCCGAAGGCCGCTACGCTCGCGGATCAGCGCCTGAACCCGGAAGCGTTCTGAATTTCCGTCCGATTCGCCGTATGCCCCTCGGTCATGTCGCCGTCGTCACAGGCGTAACCAACAGCCGCGTCATCACCATTGACCAGTCCCACTGGGGCCAGAGCGGCGTCAGCCGTAACGTCACCGTCGTCGACGTGTCGCCCGATAATGACTGGTCGGCGGTCCGGGTTGCACTGAATGGCCGAGAGGGGACTTTCGGCTCCATCTACCCGACCTATGGTTTCATCTATGCGCGCGGCGAGAACGAAGCTCCCAGCGCACCGCACATGATGACCGCGAGCGCCGAACCCGCGCAGCTCCCTGCGGGAGCCGCTGTCGAGCAGTATGCGGAAGCGACCGACACAACGGGCACGATCGAGGAAGGCTATGTCTCCCGACACGCAATGCATTCTACGCGTCGGCGCGCCCACTACACGCGGCGCGCTCACCACTGACGTTTCCGCCGGTCAAACTGCGACTTACCGGGCGCGCTTCTCTGCGGAGAGCGCGCTTTTTTTACAAGCTCTCGCTACGGAGCAAACGCCTCCGTTTTGTTTTAAGGTCACGTCAAAGCGTCGCCGCCGCCTGACGCCAGGCATTCAAAGTATCTTCCGTCCTTCAAACGCAAAAATTTGAACCAACACAGACTCCCGGCAAGACAACCTGTTGAAGCGTTTCGCTAAGCCCTTGCCCGGCTGAGGCGTGGTCGGAACGCAGGAAATCTCACATCCAGGGACTGCCGATGGAACTACGCCATCTCCGATATTTCGTCGCGGTTGCGGACCACGGCAGCTTCACCCGTGCCGCCGCAACCTTGCGCATGGAACAGCCGCCTCTCAGCCAACAGATTCGACAGTTCGAGAACGAGCTCGGCGTCACCCTGTTTCAGCGCCTGACAAGGGGCGTCAAACTCACCGATATCGGCGCCGCTTTGCTACCGCAGGCGCGCGCCGTGCTGGATCTCCAGGGCGATTTTCTTGCGGCGGCGCGAGGACTGGCGCGTGGCGATCGAGGGCAGTTGCGCGTCGGACTCGCCGGAGCCGTGCCATTGCTGCCGCTCATTCCGCTGACCATCCGCCGCTTTCGCGAAGCATGGCCGGAGGCGGACGTCTCCTTCGAGGAGAGCAACACCCCCGCCCTGTCGGAGGCGCTGCATGAGCGACGCGTCGACGTCGCGATCGTCCGGCCGCCTGTGCCCAATGACGCGCAACTGGCCGTCTATCCGCTCTTTGACGAGCCGACCGTCGTCGCTCTGCCAAGCGGCCATGCTCATGCAGCCGACGGCGCCGTCGGGCTGTCCATGATCGCGTCCGAACCGCTGATCATCTTCCCTCGCGAACTGGGGCCCGGTTTTCACGACGCAATTCTTGCCGCATGCCAGCAGGCGGGATTCACGCCGCGCCTCGGCCAGCAGGCGCCGCAGATCGCAGCGACCGTGCCGCTGGTGGCCGCCGGGCTGGGCGTGTCCGTCGTGCCCGCGTCGCTGTCGCAGATTCACGCGGGCGGCGTGACGTTTCATCCCATCAAGGAGCCCGCCCCCAAGGCGGCGCTCGCGATCGCGGTGCTACGCGGACAACATGCGCCGCTCGTCAGCCGTTTCGTCTCCGCGTTGCGTGAGGCGAGCGCAGAATGGGCAGAGCGTCAGGACGAAAACGTCACGCGCTCCAAAACGGCGACAAAAACAACAGAATCCCTGTAAAACCGATCCACGCCGCCACACCCACAGCCATACACATGACCGTCTTCCGACTATAATTTCGGAACGTCATGACCACGCCGACAATGACAAGCAGGCTCAACACTGGCAGGGCCATCACCAGAACTTCGATCCCGGCCAAAATTGGAATGGCGCTATCCGGCGGATTGTCCCACAGAAAAATGCTGGCAAAGAACAAGGGAAACGACGCCAGAAGTCCGATAACCCCGAACGCCGTCAACACGACGAGCCCCACGATGGCGGCGGGCGAGGGACGACGGGGCGCAAGAGGCGCAGAACGTCGCGTTTCGGGAACGAACGGTCGGGGCGCCGTCAACCCGCGCCAGACGGATCGCAAATCGGGCTTCACGCCCTGCGTCCGGGGCGCCCGGCCCTGTGATAGGGATGCCCCGCAGCGATGGCGCGCGCGCGATATAACTGCTCGGTCAGCATGATCCGGACCAACATATGTGGCCACGTGAAGCGGCCGAAAGACAACAGCGCATCCGCCCGCGCTACGACAGGCGCGTCGAGTCCCTCGGCCCCTCCGATAAGAAAACAGAGAGGACGACCAAGCTGCAGCCATCCCGACAGCATATCCGAGAACGCTTCGCTGTCCGGCGTCTTGCCATCCTGATCCAGCGCGACGACGAACGCGCGGTCAGGCAACGCAGCAAGCAGCGCCTCGCCCTCACGCCGCTTGATTTCGCCCGGTGAGCCTTTTCCATCCGGCAGCTCAACAATATCCAGCGCCGGCGCCAGGCGCTTCAGGTATCGCTCCATGAGCGCC
Organism: Acetobacter sacchari; assembly: GCF_017377715.1. Lineage (GTDB taxonomy): Bacteria > Pseudomonadota > Alphaproteobacteria > Acetobacterales > Acetobacteraceae > Acetobacter > Acetobacter sacchari. The sequence continues at coordinate 9,030 of NZ_JAFVMF010000018.1, forward strand.
CTGTCGGCCGCGTCTTTCATGCGCCCGATAGCGATAAGCCGCATCAAACTTTCCCCGCCACGCCGTCGCCGCTCCGCGCTCTTCGTCGCGCGCGATGGCCGACCCTCGCCTACAGCGTGGTGACGGCGCCGTCGTCCTGATCGTCCAGCTCCGCGCCCCACATGCGCTCAAGGCCGTAAAGCTCCCGCGCCTCGGCCTTGAAGAGATGAATAACGATGTCGCCCGCGTCGATCAGCACCCAGTCGGAGCCGTTCGCGCCCTCGACGAGAATGCGCTTCAGCCCCGCCTCAGTCAGCTTGCGGTCGATATGCTGGGACATCGCGCTGATCTGACGGTCCGCAAGGCCGGTTGCGATCACCATACGATCGGCGAACGACGCGCGACCGGTCAGGTCGATGACCACGATATCCTCGCCCTTGTCGTCGTCGATACTGTCGACAATGACCTTCAGGTACCGCTCAAGATCTTCGACGGGCGCGTGCGGTCTCTTCTTCGCATCCTTGCGCGGACCGGCTGCGGCCGCCTTCTTTCGGGGCGAGCCCGGCGCTTTGACTGCTTCCGCAAGGCGCGCGTCCACCGGCTTCGCACTCGCTTTGGGCGCTCCCGTCTTTGCGGCGGGCTTTGCTGCAGTACGGCGTTTCGGCTCCGTATCAGCGGGAGGCTTCCTGGCGATGACCGTATCTCCTGTCGGGCGGCGGCCCGTTTAAGGGCGTCTCTGGTAAGGCGTGAAACCGAAAAACGTCCACTGCATGCAGCCTGCTCGCCGCTCCGGCTCGTCCTGATCGCAGAATCTGCAGTCGGGACGGGGCGGGGCGACGACTAGACCGACGCTCGCGATCGTCTCAGATCTGTTGCCGATATACCGTTTTGCTGGCCGGGAAGAAAAGCCCAGACTGGCGGGGTTTTTTCAGCCAGCGCCCTCACCTGCCCGGAGGGCAACCGATATCGGGACAAAACAGAAGCGGTTCGCCCGCGCAACGCCGCCACATTGCTGTGCGGACGCGGCGCCACGGCGATGGGAACGCTGCGCACGAACTCCCGCCACCGGCTCCAGCGGGGAAGCTCCGCAAACACGTCGGCGCCCATAAGCCAGACGAAACGCACATGCGGAAACCGGATGCGAAGACGCCTGACGGTATCGAGCGCGTAGCGCGTTCCTAACCTCGCCTCGAGGGCAGTGGCGACGATTGCGGGCGAGTCGACCAGCGCCTGAGCCGAAGCAAGGCGCTCCGCCAGCGGCGCCATACCGCATGTCGGTTTCAGGGGGTTGCCCGGCGACACCATGAGCCAGACCTGATCAAGTCCGAGGACGCGGATCGCACGGTGCGCGATTTGCGCGTGCCCTTCATGGGCCGGATTAAACGAACCGCCCAGCAGCCCGACGCGAAGACGCCGCCCATCGCCCCAACGCGGCAATTGATCGACAGAAAAAGCCGAGGGAACCGGGGCGCTATCGTCCCCCGACCCCACGCCAGCGCCGTTTACGCGCCGGTCTGTCAGGAACGAACCTGACCATTACCGATGACCTCGTATTTATAGGTCATCAACTGCTCCAGCCCGACCGGGCCGCGCGCATGGACGCGCCCGGTGGCGATGCCGATCTCGGCGCCGAAACCGAACTCCCCGCCGTCGCAGAACTGGGTGGAGGCGTTCCACATCACCACGGCGCTGTCGACGCCGTTCATGAACCGCATGGCCGCGGCCTCATCGGCCGTTACGATGGATTCCGTATGCGCGCTGCCATAATGGGCGATGTGATCCAACGCCGCGTCGACCCCGTCGACCACGGCGATGGACAGGATCGCTCCCAGCCATTCAGTGGCGAAATCCGCCTCGGACGCCGCTGGCAACATGGGCACGATCTCTCGCGCGCGGGCGTCAGCACGGAAATCACACCCAAGCGCCGAAAGGTCTTCGACAATCTGCGGCAGCAGCGACGGCGCGATGGCCGCGTCGATCAGGAGCGTCTCGGTCGAGCCGCAGATCCCGGTGCGACGCATCTTGGCGTTGGCGACAATCTTGCGCGCCATCTGCGACTCAGCGCCCGAGTGAATGTAGGTGTGACAGAGACCTTCAGCATGTGCGAGCACCGGCACACGGGCTTCGTTCTGCACACGCTCGACGAGAGACTTGCCACCGCGCGGGATCAGCAGGTCTATCAGGCCCGCCGCGCTCATCATGTCGGCGACATGGCGACGGTCCGCGCTGGGTGCGACCTGCACCGCCGCTTCCGGCAATCCGGCGGCGCGCAGCCCCTCGACCATAGCGGCGTGAATCGCCTCGGCGCTGTAAAAACTCTCCGAACCGCCGCGCAGGATGATGGCGTTGCCCGATTTGATCGCAAGCCCTGCCGCGTCGGCGCCGACATTCGGACGGCTTTCATAAATGACGCCAATTACCCCGACGGGCGTCGCCACCCGACGAATCTTGAGGCCGTTGGGTCGCGTCCACTCGGCCAGCACGCGCCCGAGAGGGTCAGGCAGATCCGCCATGTCCTCCAGACCGCGCGCCATCGCCTCGATGCGCTCTTCGGTAAGGGTCAGACGATCACGAAAAGACTCCGTGCCGGAATACGTCTCCAGATCCCGGGCATTGGCTGCAAGGATTTCGTCCTTGCGCTCGCGCAGCGCTGCGGAGGCCGCCCACAACGCCTTGTCGCGCACGGAAGTTGGGCTTTGCGCCAGGTCCCGGGCCGCGCGCCGCGCTTCGCGGGCCATCGCCGCGATCGCGTTCGTTTCGCTGGTCTCCGCCTTCATGCTGGCGCTCATCCCGGTAACCCCATCCTTCCCTGACTTTCGGCGCGCATCGCGCCCACATCTTCAATGCGCACCCGGTGACAGGGGGCGCGTTCGACAAACTCTTAAACGTTGAAGCGGAACAGCAGCACGTCTCCGTCCTGCACCACATAGTCGCGGCCTTCGATGCGCATCTTGCCCGCTTCCTTGGCCCCTGCCTCACCGTTGTATTTCACATAGTCGTCATAGGCCACTGTCTCGCACGCAATGAAGCCGCGCTCGAAATCGTTGTGGATGACGGCGGCGGCCTGAGGCGCCTTTGTGCCCGCAGTGATCGTCCAGGCCCTCGTTTCCTTTGGGCCGACCGTAAAATACGTGCGAAGGCCGAGCAGGCCGTAGCCCGCCGCGATCACGCGGTCGAGCCCGCTGTCGCTCAGGCCGAGGCCATCGAGGAACTCCTTGCGGTCCTCCTCCCCAAGCTGGCTGACCTCCGCCTCGATGGCGGCGGAGACGATTACACAGGCCGCACCCTCGGCCGCCGCCCGCGCCTGCACCGCAGCAGAAAACGCATTGCCTGTCGCGGCTGACGCTTCCTCGACATTGCAGACATAAAGAACCGGCTTGGTGGTCATCAGCTGCAACCGTGACGCAGCGGCTTCCTGCCCCGCCGGGATCGCGGTGCGCGCAGGGCGACCTTCGCGCAGAACCTCGATCATCGGCTCCATCAGCGCGACCTGCGTCTGAGCCTCCCGATCGTTGCCGCGCGCCTTCTTCTGCAGGGCGACAATGCGCTTCTCCAGCGAGTCGAGGTCCGCCAGCATCAGTTCGGTCTCGATGATCTCAGCGTCGCGGACCGGATCGACTCCGCCCTCCACGTGCGTCACGTCATCATCCTCGAAGCAACGCAGAACGTGAATGATCGCGTCGACTTCACGAATATTGGCGAGGAACTGGTTGCCCAGGCCTTCACCGCGCGAGGCGCCGCGCACAAGACCCGCGATGTCGACGAACTCAAGACTGGTCGGCAGGATTTTCTGCGATTTGCCGATCTTCGCCAGCGCGTCCAGACGTGGATCCGGCACTGCGACGCGACCAACATTGGGTTCGATCGTGCAAAACGGATAATTTGCCGCCTGAGCTGACGCCGTCGCCGTCAAAGCGTTGAAAAGCGTGGACTTGCCGACATTGGGCAGCCCGACGATACCGCAGTTGAAGCCCATCAGTCCCTCATTCCTGTCTTGCGCGCCTGGTCTTGCCCCGGCTCCGCCTTGCCCCGATTTATCGGGCCTTGTTTCGTCTTACCGGACTCCACCGGATCATCCGCCTTGCCACCTGTCAGCAACGCGACCTTCGTCATGAACTGCTCCGGCTCGCCTCCCGCCAGAAATGGCGCGGCGTCCGCCACAGCCTCGAGAAGCGCCGCGAGCGCAGGCTGCTCGGCTTTCGCGAAATCGCCAAGCACCCAGCCATGAACACGCTCCTTAGAACCGGGATGGCCGATTCCAAGACGCACGCGCCAGTAATCGGGCACGCCAAGCTGTCGGTCGGTCGAACGCAGGCCGTTGTGCCCCGCCGCGCCGCCGCCACGCTTCACACGCACCTTGCCCGGCGCGAGATCAAGTTCGTCATGAAAAACGGATATCGCGTCGGGAGCGATCTTATAAAACGTGGCGGCTTCCCGCACGCTGTCGCCGGACGCGTTCATATAGGTCATCGGCTTGAGCAACAGCACTTTGGCGTCGCCTACGCGGCCCTCCGCGACTTCGCCACGAAACCGCTTCCGCCACGGGGAGAACCCGAAGCGCGAGGCGATCTCGTCGACGGCCATGAAGCCGATGTTATGGCGTTGGCGGCTCATGGATGGTTCGGGGTTGCCGAGTCCTACCCAGAGCTGAATCGCCGGCAGCATGTTTTTTGTCCCGAAACCGGAGGCGGCTCGCCGCCCGAGGTTCGCGGGCCTCCCTGGAGCGAAGCACGATCGACCCTAAATAGCACGACCACGCAAAAACGCTCTTGCAACAACAACCTGAAGCAGTTGCGACTGGCGATCCAGTCGCAACACGCCTCAGATCTTCGCTCAGGCCTCGGCGGCCGCAGACTCTTCCGCGTCAACCGTCGGCGCAGCGACGGTCGCGATGACGAAGTTCGGCAGCTGCAGGACCGGCGTGACGCCCTCCGTGCCCTTCAGATCGTCCCAGCGCACGTTGTCGTGGATGTCCAGCGCCGAGATGTCGACGGTGAACGCCTCCGGGATGTTCTCCGGATCGGCGTAGACTTCGACAGTGTGACGCACGACGTTCAACACGCCGCCGCGCTTCACGCCCGGAGCCTTGTCTTCGCCCGTGATGTGCACGACCACTTCCACATGCACCTTTTCGCCAGCGGCGAGGCGCTGGAAGTCCACATGCAGCGGCGCGTCGGTGACCGGGTGGAACTGGATGTCGCGCATAAGCCCGCGCTCCGTCACATCCCCGGCCTTGATTTCATACAGACGCGAACGCCAGCCAGCCTTGTTCAGCTCGCGCATAATGATGCGCGGATCGATGGCGATAAGGGTCGCCTCTTTCTTCGCGCCATACACAACGGCGGGCACCAGCCCGGCGCGCCTCGTCGCGCGCGCCGCCCCCTTACCAGCCTCCGCGCGCGTCGAAGCCTCGATTGTCGTCAATTTAGCCACTTTAAGCTCCCGAATACGAAAACACGCCAGCCTCCAGGGGTGCCGACGCGAGGCGGGTCGTGTAGCGGAAAAGCCGAGCAGAAGCAATCACGCCGTGACGCAGCCTCCTGCGGCACCGGTTCTCCTCAGCTCTCGTCTGACGTCAACCAGTTTGAAGCAACGTCAGTATCCGCCGCCGTAACTCTGGTAGCCGGACGGATAACCAGCATTCGAATATCCTTGAGGGTAGCCATACCCTCCGTAACCTTGAGGATAGCCGCCCTGTTGCTGAGGATATGAGCCATATTGCTGATTGGGCTGGTAATAGCCCGGTTGAGACTGTGGATAGCCGCGATAGCCGGAAGCACGTGCAGGCGTCGTCAACGCGCCCGTTCCGGCGCCAAGAACGCCGCCAGCCAGCGCCCCTATGGCGGCGCCCCGTCCTCCGCCAGCCAGCGCTCCGATCGCGGCGCCCGCGCCGCCGCCAAGCAGCCCGCCGCCAAGGGCCCGCTGTCCCGGATTGTACGGATCGGTGCAGCCCGCGAGCAACGTGATCAGCCCGATCCCTCCAATCAGCGACGCATTTTGCAGTAACTTCATGATCAATCACCTGAATGAGATCGAGAAAAACGTCTGGCCGCCCCATCGTCCGGAAAGCAGCGACCAGTCGCTCCGGCGCCACGGACCGCATCTCTTACAAATCGATATACGGGACCACCGTTTTGCTCGACTCCACCAAAGCCCGCATCGAATCAAACCTGACAGAGCGCGTGGATGGAGCCGAGGTTACCTTATACTAAATGTGGATCAGTACCCGTTGCGATAGTTTGAGTTCGGTCGGCTCGGCGTCGTCGCAGCGCCGCCAGCCGCGCCCACGGCGCCGCCAGCCAGCGCGCCGATCGCAGCCCCACGGCCACCGCCCGCAATCGCACCGATCGCAGCCCCGCCGCCAGCTCCGATAAGCGCCCCGGACCCTGCGCGGGCGCCCGGATCATACGGATCGCCGCAACCCGCCAGAAGCGCGGTGGAGACCAGACCGACCGCGAGCAGAGGGCGCGCGTGGCGCGCCAATTTCGATCCGGTTGACGTTTCTGTTTTGTTCGTAATCATCATGCAATCTCTCTTTTTATTTAGAACTGACCCCGCCACTTCAATGACCTCAAAAGAACCTCGAAGGTCGGCGTCATTACGGAGCTATGTATCCGGCAAGCATAGAAACGGTTTTCGAAGTCCTCGGTTCTCTGGTGGCGGCGTCACGACGCCACGAATGCTGTCCGGCCACTCAACTCCGGTTCCGGCGAGAAGAATCACCCTCGATCCGCGCCGCCTCAAGGCGGGCTGATGGCCGAAATGTGGCGGGCGTTCACGAATTATCTCTCCTGCGCGCGATTCTCTCCTTAGGCCCTTGCGGCCCGGAGGCTGCGTCGCTAAGCCCTCGGACCACCCCTGCGGACCGGACCGAATGATCAATCGCTGCGTCCGGCAGGGCCATGCGATCGAAACGCGCTGTTTTTGCGCGCCCTAAATCTTGCGCGCTCGTCACGCTGGCCAGGAGTTGTGAATGTTCTCTCGCCTGCTGGGTCTCATGTCCGCCGACATGGCCATCGACCTCGGCACCGCCAACACCCTGGTTTACGTCAAGGGGCGCGGCATCGTGCTTAACGAGCCCTCGGTCGTCGCCATTGCGGAGTCGCGCGGCAAGAAACAGGTACTCGCGGTCGGTGAGGAAGCGAAGCTGATGGTCGGGCGTACGCCGGGCAACATCACCGCCATTCGACCAATGCGCGACGGCGTCATCGCCGATTTCGAAGTCGCCGAGGAAATGATCAAGCATTTCATTCGGCGCGTTCACAATCGCCGCGCTTTCGCTAGCCCGCAGGTCATCATCTGCGTGCCGTCGGGATCGACGGCCGTCGAACGGCGCGCGATTCAGGAAAGCGCCGAGAGCGCGGGCGCCCGTCGGGTTTTCCTGATCGAGGAGCCAATGGCTGCGGCTATCGGCGCCGGGCTTCCGGTTACGGAACCATCAGGCAGCATGATCGTCGACATCGGCGGCGGCACGACCGAAGTCGCCGTGATCTCTCTTGGCGGCATTGTCTATGCGCGTTCGGTCCGCGTCGGCGGCGACAAGATGGACGACGCCATTATTTCTTATATTCGCCGGAGCCATAATCTGCTGATCGGCGAAAGCTCAGCCGAGCGGATCAAGATCAGCCTGGGCTCTGCGATGATGCCCGACGACCCGAACGACCCCGGCCCGTGGCAGCACGTCAAGGGGCGCGACTTGATCAACGGCGTCCCGAGAGAGGTCATCGTCTCGCAGGCGCAAATCGCTGAAAGCCTCGCGGAGCCGGTTTCCCAGATCGTCGACGCAGTCAACACGGCTCTTGAGAACACGCCGCCAGAGCTGGCCGCGGACATCGTCGACAAGGGCATAGTGCTGACCGGCGGCGGCGCGCTGCTTTATCGCCTCGACGAGGTTCTGCGACTGTCGACCGGGCTGCCCGTCACGGTCGGAGAAGACGCCCTGTCCTGCGTCGCGTTGGGAACCGGACGCGCTCTGGAAGAGATGAAGCGACTGCGCGACGTTCTGACGACGATGTATTAACGAAAAATAGTCATGCATCCTCGGCGTCTACCTGTCAGTATGACGCCTTGGTTCGCGGTTTCGACACAGTCGACATGAACGCGAATACAGGGAGGCTGCATGAAATCTTCACCCGCAGGCGTGAGGACGATGCAATGAGGCTGGGCTGGCGCCCTGGGACGATGGAGACGACGCTGAACCTCCTCCGCCTGATTTCCGAAACGGCGCTCGCTACTCGCGACCTCCGGGTGGGGGAGCGCCCGGCGCCATGATTCCGGTTTCCATTCAAGCTCGCCAGGCCCTCGACAAACTTCTCCTGCCGTTCATGCTGCTTATTGCCGTCGGCGTCATCCTGCTGGGTCAGGCGGATCGAAACCTTACACATGCGGCCCGCATGCTGGTCGCGGACGTGCTGTCCCCGATCTGGTCGCTGATCGCTGAACCGGGTGAACGGGTCGCCGCAGCGGTGGCCGAAATACGCGGCATCAACCATCTGGCGGAAGAAAACGCCAGTTTGCGTGCAGAGAACGAGACTCTCCGGGGCTGGTATGACGTCGCCGTGTCGCTGACCCAGGAAAACCAGACTCTGAAAAACAATCTGCGCTGGATGCCGGACCCCGTCCCGTCTTTCGTGACCGGACGCGTTATCGCTGACGCTGGCGGGTTGTATTCGCATGCTGTGCTGATCGGCGCAGGACCACAGAGCGGCGTGCGTGTCGGTAATGTAGCGCTCGCTGCGGATGGATTTGCCGGGCGCGTGACTGAAACGGGACAACGTTCCGCCCGTATCCTGCTGATCAACGATCTGTCGAGTCGCATCCCCGTAACGCTGGAAGCCAGCCATGGCTCCGCTATAATGACGGGAGACAACTCTTCATCACCGCGATTGATGTATTACGCTCAGGACAACCACCCGATTGAAGGCGAGCGCGTCGTCACCAGCGGTCAGGCTAACCTGTTGCCCGCCGGTCTGCCGATTGGCGTCGTTCACTACGCTCGAGCAGGCCAGCCTGTGGTCACGCCGTATGCACGGCTGGATCACCTGAGCATTCTGCGTATTTTCGACTTCGAAGTCGCCTCGATCGACGCACCCGACGCGCCCGGTCGGGTGCCACTGGCACCGTTGCATGCGGGCGCCGGTCCGAACGGCGCCCTTCCCGGCACAAGCGCAAGAGATGGGGACAGTGGCGACGGGACCACGTTAAGTGGAGCGACCCTTGGCGGCGTCATTGGCATCCGACCGCACGAGCGGGACGAAAAGTCGATGTCGAAGGCGAGCAATCAGACCGACAATACCGATGAAACGCAGGATAGCGACGACACGGCGCACGCACGGCAGGGAGCGACGCCGGATGCACAGGCCCCAGACGCGCCGAACGCAGACCCGTCCCTTTCCGGACGCAAAAAGGCGCAAAGCCCGAGTCCAGCCTACCCGCCGCCATTTACGGAACGCGGATGAGAGATCGCTGTGATGGCCTCCGATCCTCCGCAACAACGCCAGCAAGGGCTGCGCGCGCGCCCTTCTCTGGCGCTACGTCTCGACAGATTCGCTGCTCGGATGGCTCCAGGCGGCGTCACGGCGGCCCTGATCGCCCTGCTCTCCGCTCCTACCGGCTTGCCAGGCGCAACTGCGCTTTTGCCAGGCGTCGTCATGTCGCTGGTGTTTTTCTGGTCGGTCTGGCGGCCGGACGCGATGCCAGCGCCTATGGTCCTGTTGCTCGGCCTTTTCATGGATCTTATCGGCTTCGCGCCTCCGGGCGTGAACGCGTTCGTGCTGCTGTTGCTGCACGGGGTCGCTTCGCATCTTCGCTTTGGATTGATGCGCCTGAGTTTTCTTGTGATCTGGCTGGTGTTCGCCGTGGTCGCGGCGCTCGCCTGTGGCCTGGACTGGCTGTTGGTGTCGACTCTGTCGCTCCAGCCAATGCCTTCCGCGCCCGCGATCTTCGAGACCATGCTCGCCGTTGGCGTCTATCCGCCGTTGTCGGCGTTAAGCTCACGCGCACATCGGTTACTATCGCATCCGGACCCGCACGCATGAAGACTGACGACGAAGCAATTCGGCGTCCCGAGAACCACGCGACGGGGAGGCGCGCCGTATGAAGTTGCGCCGCCGCAAAGAACCCAAGCGCCTCATGCCGATCCGGGATCCGAAGGATCCGGGCAGCGGCGTCTTCACGCGCCGCGCGCTTCTGCTCATGGCGGCCCAGACTGCAGCCCTTGGCGTACTCGGGCGCAGGCTCTACGACCTGCAGATTCGCGATGGTGACCATTTCGCGAAGCTGGCCGACAACAACCGCATCAGCAAGCGGCTGCTGGCGCCGCCGCGCGGACTGATCGTCGATCGTTACGGCGTCGCGATCGCCGCCAACAAGACCAACTGGCGCGCACTGCTGCTTCCTGAAGAAACCACGGACGTGCAGGGCACGATCGACCGTTTCTCGGCCCTTGTACCACTTGACGAACGGGATCGCGCGCGCGTCGCCCGTGAAATGCGCCATAAACGCAAGTTCGTGCCGGTCATGCTGCGGGACTTCCTGTCGTGGGACGATATGGCCCGGATCGAACTGAACTCGCCGGGGCTGCCGGGCGTGCTGATCGACGTGGGCACGACCCGGTTTTATCCCTACGGGTCGCTGCTGGCGCACACCGTTGGCTACGTGGCGCCGCCCAATGAGCAGGATGTCGCGAAGTCCGCCCTGCTGGCGCTTCCCGGCATGCGCATGGGCCGTGCGGGCGTCGAGCAGAGTCAGGACGACCTCCTGCGCGGCGAATCCGGGTCGGTGCAGATGGAGGTCAACGCCGTCGGGCGCGTGATGGCGGAACTCGACCGGGTCGAGGGCACGCCGGGCGATCAGATCTCTCTGTCGCTCGACGTCGGGTTGCAGCAGGCGGTTCTGGGGCGCATTGGCGACCAGGTTGCTTCCGCTGTGGTCATGGACTGCCGCAATGGCGAAGTCGTGGCGATGGTCAGCAACCCGTCTTTCGATCCTTCCCTGTTCGACAGCGGCGTCAGTCGCGCGCAATGGGCGGAATGGACCAGCAATGAACGTACGCCCCTGATCAACAAGGCCGTGGCAGGCGTCTACCCACCCGGGTCGACGTTCAAACCGGCGGTGGCCATGGCGGCGCTCAGCTCCGGGGCCATCAGCGCGACTGACCGCTTTTTCTGCCCGGGGCACTTCGACATGGGCGGCGCGCGCTTCCATTGCTGGGCGAAGTACGGCCACGGATCACTCGACCTGCATCAGGCGTTGAAATTCTCTTGCGACGTTTATTTCTATGAAGTCGCGCACCGCATCGGCATGGAAAAAATAGCCGAGTCTGCGCACGCGTTTGGCCTGGGCACGGAACTGGGCATCGAATTGCCGCACCAGCGCGAGGGGCTTATCCCGACGCCCGAATGGCGTAGACGTCACGGCCATCACTGGAACGGCGGCGACACAGTCGTGAGCGGAATCGGACAAGGCTTTGTGCAGGTCACGCCGCTACAACTTGCCACGTATACCTCGCGCATCGCCACCGGACGCGCTGTCGAACCGCATCTCGTCCGAGCGGTGAACGGGTCTGTGGGCGCGAAAGCGGAGCCGACGAATTGGCCCGCACTCGACATGGATCCCAAATTTCTCGACGCCCTGCGCGGCGGTATGTTCGCCGTTGTGAACGAGCCGCATGGCACGGCGCCCAAGGCGCGGCTGGACATTCCGGGCGTGCAGATGGCGGGCAAGACCGGCTCGGCGCAGGTGCGGCGCGTCTCTCGAGCGCTTCGCGAAAGCGGCCACTTCAATTCGGCGAGTCTGCCCTGGGAGTACCGGCCGCACGCCCTTTTCATCTGCTTCGCGCCCTTTGACGCGCCCCGCTATGCGGTGTCGGTGGTGATCGAACACGGGAACGCGGGCGCAGACGCAGCCGCTCCGCTCGCGCGCGACATCATGACCGACGCGCTGACCCGTGATCCGGTCAACCACCGCATACCACCCGGCCAGACAGTCGCGGACGCGGAGTAACGACTATGGTGTTGCCGGTGAAGCCCACTAGCGGGCTCGCCAACCGTTCGGGCGCTGCAGCGCGCGGCGTGCTGGCGGGCCTCGATCCGCGCAAGAGCGGCGGCAAGTTCCGTAAACGCCTGCTGCGGGCCGAGCCCAGCTTCCGCATCCTGTCGAAGCTGTGGAGCGTCAGCTGGCTCTATGTCCTTCTTATCTGCGTTCTCGCGGGCGTAGGCTACGTATCGCTTTACTCCGCGGGGGGCGGTTCGGCGCGACCGTTCGCCGGTCCTCAGGCCATGCGTTTCGGCTTCGGGCTGGTGTTGATGATCACTGTCGCCATGATGCCGCCCCGGTTTCTGGTTCGGATCGCTGTGCCGCTCTACATCGTCGCCATCGGGTTGCTGGTGGCGGTCTTGCGGATGGGGCATGTCGGCAAGGGCGCCGAACGCTGGATCATGCTGGGCGGGATGCAGGTCCAGCCTTCGGAATACGCCAAAGTTGCGCTCGTTCTGATGCTGGCGGCGTGGTTTCACCGAATTTCCTATGCCCGCATGGGCAACCCGCTCTGGCTGATCCCGCCGACTCTCATGGTGCTGCTGCCAGTCGGGCTGGTGTTGAAGGAGCCGAATCTGGGCACCGGCGTGATTATCGGCGGCGTCGGCGCCGCCATGTTCTTCGCGGCGGGCATGCGGTTGTGGCAGATCGCGCTGCTCATTCTGCCGACGCCCGTGTTGCTGAAGATCGCGTATGCGCATCTGCACGATTACCAGAAGGCCCGCATCACCACCTTCATGCACCCGGAAAGCGACCCACTCGGCGCTGGGTACAACATCATCCAGTCGAAGATCGCACTCGGCTCCGGCGGGATGTGGGGACAGGGGTACATGCGGGGCACGCAGGGGCAGCTCAACTTCCTGCCCGAGAAGCAGACCGACTTCATCTTCACGATGATCGCCGAAGAATGGGGCTATGTCGGCGGGATCGCGGTGATTGGCCTGCTGCTTTTGCTGATCCTCGGCGGCATGATCATGGCGATCCGCAGCCGAAACCGCTTCGGGCGCCTTCTGGCGCTGGGAATTTCGGTCAATTTCTTCCTCTATTGTCTCGTCAATCTTTCGATGGTGATGGGAGCTATCCCGGTGGGCGGCGTACCTTTGCCTCTCATCTCCTACGGCGGTTCAGCCATGCTCGACGTCATGCTCGGGTTTGGCTTGCTGATGTCAGTGTGGGTGCATCGTAATTCGCGCTTCGGCGAAGAACGCGAAGAACAGGAATAGGAAACGCGCCATGTCTGGCGTGCGTCCGATCACACCCGCAATCCTGCGTTCCTACCGCCTGAGCGTCTATTCGGCTGGTGGCGTGAGCGTCCGGGTAGGACGCATCGCTCGCCGGAACATGATCGAGGGCGCGAACGCAGCGATCCTGCTCAGCGCATGCAATCCCGGCGGGCGCCGACGCCCTGATGGCTGGAATCGGCGAATGATGGAGCGGCTGGAGGAAGCCCTGCATGGAATGCCGACGGCAACAGGCGAAGGCCGTCTGGGCGGATGGTCGGAGCCGCTCTTCGCTGTAGACGCGCCTCTGGCTCGCGGAATGCGGCTCGCGCGCATGTTTCGTCAGAATGCGGTGGTTCTGGTCAAAATGGGGCGAAGGACACGTCTCGTTTTTTTGGCGCCCATGTCAAACGTCTGACGCTTGGGTCTGGGCAACAGCGATCACAATGTATCGTCGCCAGATATTGTATCGCCAGGATAAATTATTAAACTGGTTCTGATTTCGAAATAGATATTCGACGCAGGCCATCCCATGTCTTTTCCTTCCCGGCACGCTCCAACACGCCGCCAGATTCTGACCTCCATCGGCGTGAGTGCGGGAGCCGCGGCCCTTTATCACGCCATGACGGCTCTGGGGCACGCCGAAGAATCCCGGTTTGAGAAGCCTCTGACCCTCTCGCCCGCGAAAGAACGAAGCCGCGTCGTCGTCCTCGGAGCGGGTCTTGCGGGGCTGGTCGCCGCATACGAACTTGGCAAAGCTGGATACGACGTCACCGTTCTTGAATATCAAAATCGCATCGGAGGTCGTAACTGGACGCTTCGCAACGGCGACACCTACACCGAACTGGGCGGCGCTTCCCAGAAAGTGTCTTTCAGCAATAACAATTACTTCAACCCCGGACCGTGGCGCATTCCCCACCACCACAGAGCCCTGCTGCACTATTGCCGGGAATTCGGTGTTCCTCTGGAGCCGTTTGTTCAGTTCAACACCAACACATGGCTGCACAGCAGCGACGCCTTTGACGGCAAGCCGCAGCGCTTCAAAGCCGCGTCGCTCGATCTGATCGGCAATGTCTCGGAACTTCTCGCCAAAGCCACAAACGAGGGGGCGCTCGATCACAAGGTTTCGCATGAGGATCGGGAACGGCTTATCGAGGCGTTGCGGGGATGGGGCGTGCTTGACGAGACGCTGTCTTACCGCAAAAGCGTTCACACTTCGGCACATCGCGGTTATGACCGGCCACCCGGCGGCGGCGTCAGCGGCGCGCCTGTTCCCTCAGATCTTTTGCCGTTCAAGGACGTTCTCGATCCTACTGTCTGGCGATCGATGAGCTTTTTCACACAGTATGAAATGCAGCCGACCATGTTTCAGCCCGTCGGCGGGATGGATGCAATCAGCCGCGCATTCGCAAGGCATGTCGGCGGCAAAGTCATTCTCAATAGAAAAATTACCCGGATCTCTCAGGACGACACGGGCGTCGTCGTCACGAGCGTGAACACCACTACGCGGGAGACAACAAAAACGACGGCGGACTGGTGCGTTTGCGCACTTCCGCTGCCGGTCCTCTCGCAAATCGATATTCAGGTGGCGCCCGCGAAGAAAGCGGCCATTCAGGCCGTGCCTTATGCCTCTCACTGCAAGATCGGGCTGGAATTCAAGAGGCGTTTCTGGGAGGAAGACGAGAATATATACGGCGGCATCAGTTTTACAGATCAGGAAATTTCCCTGATCTCATATCCAAACGACCGCATGTTTTCGCCCGGACCCGCCGTTCTTCTCGGGGCGTTTTCCATGGGCATGGCGGGATACGACATCGCGGGCATGACGCCGGACCAAAGGCTGGAATTGGCGCTATCGCAGGGCGAGAAAATCCATCCGCAGTACAGGAAAGAATTTCTCGGCGGCGTCTCCGTCGCCTGGAGCCGCGTTCCCTGGATCATTGGATGTCGCGCGCGGTGGAGCGAAGCAGCCCGGGCTGCGCATTACGCGAACCTTGTCTCCATGGATGGAAAAATTGTTTTGGCGGGCGATCACGCGTCATATCTGGCCGGATGGCAAGAAGGCGCCTTGTTGTCATCGCTCGACGCCATAGAGCGACTCCACAAACGCGCACAGGAGATTTAAAGATGCGTCTGTGGATTCCGTCCTTTCTCATCCTGAGCGCAACTGTTGCGACGCAAGCCTTCGCCGACTCCCCCGGCGGCGCTGGTGGGCAGGCGCCGTCAGCGCATTCCGGCGCAGAAATTTACCGTCATGTTTGTCAGGCCTGTCACATGGCCGACGGAAAGGGCGGGACAGGCTCTGCGACCGTGCCTGCTCTTTACGCCAACCAGCATCTGGCGAGCCTGCCGTGGACCCTCGTCACCGTCCTGAATGGACGCGGCGGCATGCCGTGGTTCAACGGTCAGTTGACGCCAGACGAAATAACGTCCGTCGTGAATTACGTGCGGACAAACTTTGGCAATCAATATCGCGACAAGGCTACGCCTGAGCTGGTGAAACAAATGGCCGGCCCGGTCCAGGTAGACGATCACTGAAGTTCGCCGAGCGCGTTTCACCGAAAATTGCCTGCGGGGAAAATCCTCGCGAGCGGTGGAATGACATCGTCGCGAGGATTTTACTGCAGTATTTATAACAATTTCATAGAGAAACTTTATCGTCGTTGTCTTTGCCATCGCCAGAAGAAGCTGCTCCGCCCATCACGCTGACTGAACCGACGCCGCTAATTTGCTTGCTGAGGCTCTGCGGCTGGCTGGTCAAGCTCACGGAACCCGCGCCGCTGATAGAAACGTTCACCACGCCAGTTGGGCCCGCCTTCACCGAACCAGCCCCACTCACCGATACGTCCATATTGGCGACGATCATCTGCGTGAATTTCGCGGACCCAGCCCCCGACAGCTTCAGAGTCAGGTCCGCAACCTTTCCGGTTCCAGTCAAACTTCCTGCGCCATTCAGCTCCACTTCCAGTTCTTTCTGCTGATAGTCGCGGAAGTTCACGGAACCGAAACCATTCATCACGACATGTGTCAATGCGGGCGCCGTCACGGTTACACGCAGGCGAGACCCATGGCGTCCGAGTGGCCAGGATATGTTTTTCCTTTCCATCTTGAGAATATCTCCATCCATAGACAGACTGTCGACCAGATTTTTTGATCCGGTGGCAACAACGCTGGGCGTTTCTCCTTGCGTGACGATAATCTCTCCAGGAAGATCGAAGGACAGGAACGGCCCTCCTTTCCATGGAAAAGCCTTGGTTTGCACTGGAACGTGCGCGTCGTCCGACGCGTCGGCGAAATTGAGTTCAAGCGGACCGCGCAAATCAGCAAGGCCGAAACACAGCGCCGACAATGCAGCCGCGGAAGCGATGACTATGACAAGACCTCGAACCATGGCGGAGGTTCCCTTAATTTCAGATTTCGGAAGGAGCGGCGATTGTGCGGTAATGCGCGCGTCCATAACTGACGAGCATATTCATGGCTACGATCGAAATAAGAAGCCCGAGCGCGCAAAGAGCGACTCCGGCGCAGAGCATGCCAAGCCCGATCAGGACACCTTGTAGCCAGTCGACGTTCACGAATGCGCCGACGCCCATGACGCCCAAAGGCGTCAGGATCGCCCCGACGACGCTGAACGTCACGCCGACGACGATTACCACGAAAAGAAAAACTCCAACTATGAACAGCAAGGGCAAAACAAGAAAAACGTCGACCGCCAACAGGCCGATCATACCAAATACTGCGCGCATGGCGGCGTAAAACGTGCGCTCGTCGTGCCAGCGCCGGACGCCATCCTCAGCCCGGATTTCCCGGGCGAGACGCGAAGGGTCGCCCAGACCTTGCGCGATGTCTTCTTCAGAGCGCCCGTTGGCAACGCCTGCGTCGAAATGCGCCGCGTAATCATTGATCGTTTCTTCAATGACTGAACGCGGCATGCCTTTCAGGCCCGCCCGCATCCGACTGAGAAACAACCCTTTTACAAAACTGTTTTCGCTCATGTTCCTGGCTTCTCAGTCGCTTTGTGCACAGTCAAATGCGTGGGAACGCTTGCGCCCGACGCCTGCGTATCCGGGCGTGCCGCGCCCTCGTTACGCTCCGGCGAAAGCACATGCGATACGGCAGAAGAAAAACTCTCCCAGGCGCCGCGCTGCGC
This sequence comes from Acetobacter sacchari, assembly GCF_017377715.1. Taxonomy (GTDB): domain Bacteria; phylum Pseudomonadota; class Alphaproteobacteria; order Acetobacterales; family Acetobacteraceae; genus Acetobacter; species Acetobacter sacchari. The sequence goes on from NZ_JAFVMF010000018.1 coordinate 26,415, forward strand.
CTCCAGACTCCTTCGTCCCAGATCAGTCAGAGCGTAATACTTGCGTGGCGGTCCGGACGGAGATTCAACGAAATACGTAGAAACAAGAGCCTCTTTCTGCATCCGACGCATCAGGGGATAGACCGTTCCTTCTCCCATGCCGATCGCATCGGCAAGTTGGCTGGCGATGTCGTAGCCGTAGGAATCGGCGCGAGCGAGCACGGCGAGAACGCATAGCTCCAGCACGCCTTTCTTGAACTGAGTGAGATTCGGTTCCACGCGATTTCCATTTTTCAGACCTGCTCGGCAAGGACGCACTGCAAACGTCTCAGCGCCGTTAATACTGACTATACACACGTTCCTTGCATTGCAAGGTACCTACCAAAAAATTTTCCGTGCCGTCGCCTACTCTCCTTCACTGCACCCAAGTCTGTTCAAACGAATAACGTCGACCCATTATTTCAAACCTGCCGGAAGAATTGCTTATCGGAATAAAAATTCTATGCAAAACAATAACTTATATAGTTTTCCCGATCTGATATCCTAGTGACGAGGCATCAGCCACTCAAGATGACGCCTGACGATCCATTAAACCCGGCTCACAAACTCCGAACGTCAAGTCGTCGCGGCGACAAGCCCACTGCCACCGCGACAGAGCGTCGGCGCGCCCCTTTTGCCTGACCGAACTCAACAGCAGGCTTGTCGAAGCTCCCCCATGGAAGCAGCCAGCGCGGACCACCTCGCGTCAGGCAGCAGGCACACATCGGCTCTCGCTGGATGCTGCGCCCCGAAATGAAGCCTCGTCGCGAAACCGATTCAATGCTTTGCGAGGACCAATTCAGCGCCCCGGCGCTTCTATCACCTAAGATTCATTGGAACCTCAAAAGCAGGCGCCGCCTGGCGCCTCAATGTGAGGAGAAGTCGTCCATATCAACTATTTTAAGCGCGCTAAATTCTATTTGCTGATGAGGAGGGTAAAACAGGCGCAACAACCTGATTCTTCCCGCCACGCAGTACGAACAGGCAATGATCTACGTAATCGCCCCCGCAAAAGGACCGAGACAGCACATCATCGGGTCTCAAAAAATTCAGCGAGAAACTGAATGAGAAAGTAAAATTTCCTGTAATAAAGGTGATTACCACGAAAACCCTCGTGATATTCTCCGCTCCATCACGCAATCCATCCGTGATCCAAACGCGTCTACCCACCTCGTGACCGACGACCTTTTCACACCGGCGAACCGTGCTATAGTGGAAGGAGGCGCCAAGCCATGAAGCGACCGCGCCTTTCATTAACTCGCAGAACGCGACCGTTTTCGATCCGTATTCGGTCGAACCCGAATCTATTTCGCGCGCTCTAAACAATTAATTTTCCCCCACAGGGGACGAGACGTCGGCGTTTCAGCTTCAAACTGGCGCTGACGCTTGGGCCTTACACGTCCTGAATGACAGGAGCGAGACATGAGATATCACCCATTGGGCCGCACCGGCCTACTGGTGTCCGAACTGTGCCTCGGCACGATGACATTCGGCGGCGTCGGAGATCGCTGGGCTCCGATCGGCGATCTGCAGCAGCAGGAAGCTGACTCGCTGTTGCGCGTGGCGCTCGACGCTGGCGTCAATTTTGTCGATACGGCCAATGTTTATTCACAAGGTCAGTCGGAGCAGATCACCGGACAGGCGTTACGCAATCTCGGCGTGGCGCGTGACGACGTCGTGGTGGCGACAAAGGCGCTGGCGCCTATGGGCAGCGGCCCGAACGCTCGCGGGGCGTCGCGAGCGCACATCCTCGCGCAAGCGCGGGCGAGCCTGAAACGGCTGCAACTCGACCACGTGGATCTCTACCAGATTCATGGCGTCGACCCCATCACGCCGATCGACGAGACGCTGGCGGCTCTGGACACGCTCGTCCGCAGCGGGGACGTCCGCTATGTCGGCGTCTCCAACTGGCCCGCGTGGCGCATCGCCAAGGCTTTGGGAATCGCCGAACGTAAAAATCTGACGCCGCTGCATAGTCTGCAAGCTTATTACACTATCGCCGGGCGCGATCTGGAGCGGGAACTACGTCCCATGCTGCAATCGGAGCAGGTCGGCCTGATGGTGTGGAGCCCCTTGGCCGGTGGGCTGCTCTCGGGCAAATATCATCGCGACGGCACGTCGGTCGCTGGCGACGGGCGCCGCGCAACGTTCGATTTCCCGCCGGTCGATCGAGATCGCGCCTTCGCCGCGATCGACGCCATGCGCCCCATAGCCGAGGAGCATGGGTGCAGCGTGGCGCAGGTAGCAATCGCGTGGCTGCTTCACCAGCCTGTCGTGACCAGCGTGATCGTCGGCGCCCGCAGGCCGGACCAGCTTCTCGACAACATCTCCGCGACCGAGGTGCGCTTGACCGCTGACAATCTGGTGACGCTCGACGCCGCAAGCGCGCTGCCCCCGGAATATCCCGGCTGGATGATCGAGCGTCAGGCGGCGTATCGCGCGCCATGGATGACTCCAGACGATTCTTCGACAAAATCGTAACCGCACTACAAGGAAACAAGACATGCTCTCATGCGTCGGATACGCCGCCACCGCAGCGAAGGCACCGCTCGCCCCCATCGCGTTTGAACGAAGAGATGTGGGACCGGACGATGTCCGTATCGACATCACCTATTGCGGCGTCTGTCACTCGGATCTCCATCAGGCTCGCAACGAATGGAAGAACACCATCTACCCATGCGTTCCTGGGCACGAAATCGTAGGGCACGTGGCCGAGGTTGGCTCCTCCGTCACGCGCTTCAAGAAGGGTGATTTCGTCGGGGTCGGCTGCATGGTCGATTCATGTCGGGAATGCACAAGCTGTAAAGAGGGGCTGGAACAGTACTGCGAAGTCGGTTTCGTCGGCACCTATAACGGCGAAGACCGGCAGGGGCGCGGGATCACTTTTGGCGGATACTCCAGCGCCGTCGTGGTTGATCAGGCTTTCGTGCTGCGTGCGCCAACTTCGCTCGACCCCGCCGCCGTGGCGCCATTGCTCTGCGCAGGCATCACCACCTGGTCACCCTTGCGCAAGTGGAATGTCGGTCCCGGACAGCGCGTCGGCATTGTCGGACTGGGCGGACTTGGCCATATGGGCGTGAAATTCGCCCGCGCGCTGGGCGCGGAAGTCGTGTTGTTCACCACGTCGGCCAGCAAAATCGAGGACGGGCTGCGGCTCGGCGCGCATGAGGTCGTTCTCTCGAAAGACCCGGATGCGATGGCCAAGGAGAGCGGACGCTTCGACTTCATACTCGACGCAGTCTCGGCTAAACACGACATCAACGAATATCTCGGGCTACTCAAACGCGACGGCGTGCTGGTTCAGGTCGGAGCGCCCGAGGAGCCGCTGCCGGTCTCGGTGTTCAGCCTGATCATGAAGCGCCGCACCTTCGCCGGATCGCTGATCGGAGGGATCGCGGAGACTCAGGAAATGCTCGACTTCTGCGGTGAGCATGGCATCACGTCCGACATCGAGATGATTCGCATGGATGAGATCGAGGCGGCTTATGAGCGCATGCTGAAATCGGATGTGAAGTATCGCTTCGTGATCGACATGACGTCCATGCCTGCCAGCGTCTGAGGTTTCTTCTTTCGGTTGGAGCCCGTTTTGCAAGAAACGGGCTCCAACCGAGATTCAGACAGTTCGAGCGGACCACACATTTTAGAACGAAAATATATTGTTTTAATGTATGTATTTAAAATTTGAAAAACAAAATTCAAATCCGAAATTCAGTTTACGGACTTATCAAAAATCGAAATTTTTTCGCTTTGCTTTAAAAGGGAGAGCGAAAGTTCGGCCTAATGAAGTCGTTGTACCTGTCGACAAACGTACAGCCGCTATTTCAAACGGCCACACAGCACAACCACTTCGATAGCGCCCACTGCTCCCTCCAACGGACCCAGCGTCGCCATTGACTGCGCCTCGATCGCAATCACAAGCACGGGAGTATGGAAAAGCGACTTGCCTGCGCGACGAAACCGGCGCTTGATAGTATTCGTTCAGCGCCCATAAGTGCGCTGTTCGCACAAAATGGGTGCGAACCGAATTAAGCCAGTGGCTCACACGCCACTCAAGCCTCCGAAGAGAGGCGTCGGAAAAGTCAGGGTGAGTCTTATGCGTCCAGCTGTTGTCGCCGTCGCCATCACCGGTTCGGTGCCGCGCACCTCGGATAATCCGACACTGCCTGTGACTCCGACGCAGCAAATCGAATCAACACACGAAGCCTTTGAAGCCGGCGCATCACTCGTGCACATCCACGTTCGCAACGCCGACGAAAGTCCGTCATCCGACCCGGCGCTGTTTCAGGCTGTTCAGGAGGGCGTCTCCAGACATTGCCCCGGCATGATCATCCAGTTTTCCACCGGAGGCCGCGGGCGCGACGCCGACGCTCGGGGGAGTTCTTTACCGCTGCGACCGGATATGGCCTCGCTGTCGACCGGCTCGGTAAATTTTCCGACCATCGTTTACGAAAACGGCGCCGCCCTCGTCGACACTCTCGCCGCCAGCATGAAAGATCATCATGTCAGCCCGGAGATCGAAATCTTCGACCTGTCTCACATACACGGCGCACGTCGCCTTGTGGACGCCGGGTTGATGGGGCCGAAACCGCATGTGCAGTTCGTGCTTGGCGTAAAGAACGCCATGCCAGCCGACGAACATCTGCTCGACATCCTTCTTGCAGAAACAAGACGTATTCTCCCTGAGGCAACATGGACGGCGGCGGGAATCGGGCGTTACCAAACAACGGTCATGGATTGGGTTCTGGCCCGTGACTGCGACGGTGTGCGCACCGGTCTGGAAGATAATATTCGCGTAACACGTGACAGACTTGCCAAGGGCAACGTTGAACTCGTGCAGATAGCGGTCGAACGGCTCGCCGCACATGGGCGCCGTCCTGCCACGCCAGCAGAGGCGCGGCAGATACTCGGGCTTCGGGCGCCTCAATAAAAGCCACCATCTCCCTCTCGCAGTAACCTCCGCAAATATTGTTCACTTATCTGAGATGGCTCCACGCGCACCGAATTCGCCTGGGGACGGATTGCCGGGCGTGCCCAGCGATGATGAGTTTCAAATGACAGTTGCGCTTGTGCTTCCAATGTCAACCGCCTCACCAATGTACAACTCTTCAGATCATTGCAGGGCTTTTATTGTTCAATAGAAACACGGGACAAGAGAATAATGACAGCCCAACCAAACACAATGCACATGACACGCTCGGATACACCCGCGTATTTCGCCTGAGAGATACCATATGACCAAAAACTCAACCAAATCTGCAGCCCGAAATTCGCTCCAGGGTGCGCTCGTCGATTTCTTCGTGGTCTTCTTCGAACGCTTTATGCCCGATCCGTTCGTGATTGCGTTGCTTCTGACATTCGTGACTGCGATCCTCGCCGGGGCGCTTGCTCCGCATCGCACCCCGACTGATATTCTGAACGCGTGGTACGGCGGCTCCTTCAAGATCGTCGCCTTCGCGTTCCAGATGATGCTGATCCTCGTCACGGGACATGCCGTCGCCGCAGCGCCTGCGGTCAGAAGATTGCTTCGCCGACTGGTCGCTGGCGTCAACACGCCGGGACAGGCGGTATTCACTATGTATGCCCTGGTCGTTCCCGCGACCTGGCTCAACTGGGGCCTTGGGCTGGTCGTAGGCGCGTTCGTGGCTCGTGAAATCGGACGGCGCGTGCGGGTGGATTACGGATGGCTTGTCGCCTGCGGATATTCCGCGTGGTGGATGTGCAACAGCGGCCTTTCCAGCTCCATCGCCCTGTCGCAGGCGACGCATGGAAACCCCATGAACATCGTCGAGCAGCTTACCGGACAGGTTACTCCGCTCAGCGCCTCTCTCTTCTCAGCATTCACACTGGTTCCAACAATTTTGACGATCATCGTGTCAGGCTTGGCGTTTCCCCTCATACGCCCCGCGACCGAGCAATCGGTGTTCCTGAACGTCGATGAAGAACGACTAACGGCCTCGCAAGAGGCGCCAACCGCTTGGTCGCCCCGCCTCGCCGTGGAGCGCTCGTTCATCTTGTCCGCCCTGATCGCCGCCTTCGCATTCGCGGCGCTCGTCCTCAGATGGCGGGATCACGGATTCGGTTTCGATATCGAAAGTCTGATCCTCAGCTTTCTGATCGCTGGGCTCGTCTTGCAAAAAACGCCGATCGCCTATGTCGGCGCCGTAAGAGAGGCGATCTCACAGACTGGACCGATTCTGCTGCAATTCCCGTTCTACGGCGGAATCATGGGAATCATGACAGCGACGGGGCTTGCGGGGGTCATCTCTGATTTCTTCGTACACATCGCGTCGGCTCAGACATTGCCTTTCTGGAGCTTCATAAGCTCGTTGATCATCACGTTCCTCGTCCCCAGCGCGGGCGGCCACTGGGCGGTGCAGGGGCCTTTCGTCGTGCCTGCGGCGATGAGTCTGCACGCCTCGGCGCCACATGTGATTATGGCTGTGGCGATCGCCGAAAACGTAGCCAACATGCTTCAACCGTTCTGGGCCGTCCCGATCGTGGCCATCGCGGGTATCGGGATACAGCGTGTCATGGCGTTCACGGCGGTGACGTTCATGATCTCCCTTGTTATCTGCTGTGTTTCCGTTTTGGCTTTAGGTTGAAGGAGCACACGATGTTTCTCAAAAACCGCGTGGCTCTTGTTACCGGATCGACGTCAGGGATAGGGCTGGCTTATGCTCGTGCTCTGGCCGCAGAAGGCGCCGTGCTTGTGATGACCGGCTTCGGCGACCCGGCGGACATCGAGACACAGAGGCGCGCTCTTTCGGACGCATCCGGTCAGGAAGCATTTTTTATACCCGCCGACCTGAGCCTGATGGAGTCCAATAGAGCGCTGGTTCACGCAGCATGTGAGCAGGCGGGCGGCCTCGACATCCTGATCGCCAATGCGGGCGTACAGCATGTCGAGGCGATCGACACGTTTCCCGCTGAAAAATGGGAGCAGATCATCGCGCTCAATCTCAGTTCGCCCTTTCATCTGATGCAAACGGCGATCCCCCTGATGCGCGCTTCCGGCTGGGGACGGATCATCGTCACAGCGTCGATACACTCGCAGGTCGCGTCCCCTTTTAAGTCCGCTTACGTCGCAGCGAAGCATGGACTGCTCGGCCTGGTGAAAACAGCGGCGCTGGAGACGGCCGGGACAGGAATCACCGTCAACGCGATTTCGCCCGGTTATGTCTGGACGCCGCTGGTCGAAAACCAGATTCCCGACACGATGAAGGCGCGCAACATGACGCGCGAACAGGTGATCAGGGACATACTTCTGGCGGCCCAACCGACAGGGCAGTTCGTCACGGCCGAGCAGGTTGCAGCGATGGCGACGTTTCTTTGCAGGGATGAAGCCGAGCAGATCACCGGCGCAAACCAAATGATCGACGGCGGTTACACCGCACGCTAAGCGTCCGGTGTAACCTTGACTTCTCGCAGGGACGAGGCAGGAAGGCGGCGCAACCTTTCGGTTGGGAGAACGCCGCTTGCGCATCGCCTACGTGATCAATTCTCTCGAAGGCGGTGGCGCCGCCTTCCCTGTCCCTGCTGTCACCGATGTATTCAGGGACGCCGGACACGAGGTCGCGGTCTTTGCTCTGGCGCGGAAAGACGGTCTGGGCGAACCGCCTATGCGAGCTGCGGGCCTCGACGTCCGGGCCTGCGGCGCCGGTTTGCGCGATCACCTCGGCGCCTATCGTTGGCTTGGGGGCGAATTACAGGCGTGGCGGCCAACCCATCTGTGGACCTCCCTGACCCGCGCGACCCTGCTGGGGCAGCTGGTCGGACGGCGCATGGGTCTGCCCGTCGCAAGCTGGCAGCATTCCGCGCGCCTGAAACCAGCCAACCGCGCCCTGCTGCGCGCCACACGATCGCTGTCCTGCCTGTGGGTGGGAGATTCGCAATTCGTGACAGAAGCCGCGCGCGCCAGCCTGCACATTCCGCCGGAGCGCCTCGCCTGCTGGCCGATCTTTCGCGCTAATCCAAATGCCCCGTGCGCCATACCGCGGAGATCCGGCGAGCCAGTGAAGCTGGGATCTTTGGGCCGCCTGCACCCTGTAAAGGGTTATGCCGAGTTGATCGCCGCCATCGCAAGCCTGCCGCTGGAGACCCTGCCCCCATTTGATCTGACCATCGCCGGGGAAGGGCCCCAGCGCGCCGAACTGGAGGGCCTGATCGCGCAGCATGGACTGGGCGAACGCGTGCGGCTGCCCGGCTTCACTGCGGACACAGGCGCGTTCCTGAGTGGACTGCACCTTTATCTCCAACCTTCACGATGGGAGGGATTCTGCATTGGCGCGCATGAAGCCATGCAGGCAGCGCTTCCTGTTATTGGCTCCAAGGCTGGCGAAATGACGTATTCGATTCAGGACGGCGTCACCGGCTGGCATACGCCGCCTGAAGCTCCGGACGCGCTCGCGGCGGTCTTGCGCCGGGCGTTGAGCACACCAGAAGAGCTGGCAAAGATGGGCGAGAGGGCGCGCGACGTGGTGTTGTCGCGCTATTCGGCGGAGGCGTTTACGCGGACCGGGCGGGAGTTGTTGGAGAGGCTGCAGAGGGGCGGCGCTACGACGCGGCTCTGAGCGGAGTAGACGTTACGACTCCCCCTTGTTACGGTGGAGCGATATCCCGTTCGCCAGTGCAGCATACTTGCGTCGGAAATAGCGAGTCCTGCTTCTCATATAGTTTGGAGCACGTCAGGTATCGCGCAAAAAAAGCGCCACAGCGTGCTTTCAATATTTTCCTTCCGTTTCGTTCATTGGCGCGGGAACGGGTTTGGGTTGGTTGTCCAGCCACCAGGATCCATAGCGTGTGTATTGAGCAGGGACAGGAACGGTTGTACGCAACTCATCCGCCGCCGAGCGCACCCAGAACGGATCTCGCAGCATTCCTCGGCCTATCAACACGATGTCAGCACGCTCATTTTGAACGATATCTTCCGCCAACCCGGCCGAATCGATAAGACCGACCGCGCCCGTCATGATATTTAGTTTGTCCCGGAGAAGTGTAGCCGCCGGAACCTGATAGCCGGGATAACTTTTTACAGACACTGGAGCGATCCCGCCAGATGAACAATCGATAAGATCGACGCCCTGCTCCTTCATCCACTGCCCGTAGATCAGGAAATCGTCCGGGGTGTTGCCCCCCTTCATATAATCTGTGGATGAAATTCTAACAAAAAGAGGCCCCGGCCACTCGGTGCGGACGGCATCGATAATGTGTCGTAGAATACGGTAGCGATTTTCATGATTGCCTCCCCACCGATCGTTTCGTCTATTCGCAAGAGGAGATAAGAACTCGTTCAAAAGATAACCGTGAGCGGTATGAATCTCGAGAACATCGAAGTCTGCGTCTCTCGCGCGACCGGCGGCTATCCTGAAAGCTTCAATGACGCTCAAAATTTCTTCTTCGCCAAGCGGGTTCGGTGTTGTGAACCCATCGTCGAATGGGATAGCCGACGGCGCAACAGATGAAAGACCATCAATCCCGAGCATACGTCCCGCATGACCAAGCTGTGCGCCGGCGTAAGCGCCCATCTTGTGAATCACACTAACAAGACGCATCAGGCCAAGCACATGTTCATCTGACCAAATTCCGAGGTCGCCCGGTCCAATCATGCCATTTTCCAAAATGGCAAGCGTCTCCGGAAAGACAAGCGCTGCGCCGCCCAATGCGCGAGCGCCGTAATGCACGAGGTGAAAGTCACTTACAAAGCCGCCCGGCAGCCCCGAATGCATGCACATCGGGGACATGGCGATACGATTTCGCAAAGTGAGATTACGGATCGTTATTGAATCAAATAATTTCATCAGATCTTACTTTCGAACAGGCGAGCCTGAGACGACGCGGTGAATGTCGATCGGGAAGGTAAATGGCATTATCAGAATTGAAAATACGGCAAAAAAAGTCATATACTATATAAAAGTATAGCGCCGACGGTGGAAGTGAGTAGACGATGAAGAAAAGGCAAAGATGGAGCACGATTCCAGGTTGCTCGCTCGAAGCTGCGCTGAACGTAATAGGCGGTCGGTGGAAGGGAGTTTTCCTTTTTCATCTTCTTGATGGAAAAATGCGCTTCAACGAACTCAGTCGTTTGGCGAAGGGCGCATCGCCCAGACTCGTCGTCAATCAACTGCGAGAACTTGAACACGACGGCCTCATTTGTCGTGAGGTTTTCCCTGTGGTGCCGCCAAAGGTTGAATACTCACTGACTGATGAGGGGCGCAGCCTCGAACCTATCCTGATTAGCCTGAGCGACTGGGGTTACGCTTGGATCGAAAGACACCCGTTTCAGGAACCTCACCTCGTCACTGACTCTCCGGGTCCCATATCGCCTCCAGAAGCGCCTCGAACCCCATGACCACTGCGTCTCGGCAGGAGCCGAACTCACGCTCTACATCCAGAACGCCGCCCCGGATGACTTCTTCCGAGAGGCGCAGCTCCGGGAAAGGCGTTATGGCGCGCATCTTCAAACCTTCAGCGACCTGAAGCAATTGCGCACCACATTTTCCGCCCCCGCGCCCTCCATAAGTGACGGCAAGCATCGGCTTTCCACGCCATTCCTTATAGCAATGGTCGATCGCGTTTTTCAGCGCCGCCGGATAGCCCCAGTTATACTGAGGCGTAACGAACACGCATGCTGACGCATTAGCGACTTTTTGAGACCAGGCCAGTGAGTGTTCCTGGATGTAATCGCCTAGCGCAGGAATGAGTGGTTCGTCATCCATGGGCAGATGCCAGTCGCGCAGATCGACAAGCTCGACCTCCGCGCCAGTCGCAACTCGCCCGATCGTCGCGATCCATTCCGCGATCTCCGGGCAGCGCCTTCCAGACCGCACGCTTCCCATGACTAGCAAAATGGGTTCGCGCTTGCGTTGCGGCGCCTTCACTTCAGGCCGCTTTCCTGCCGCGCGCGCTCGAACAACACCACGAAATCCCGTTCGCCGTCTCCCGCGCTTACCGCGCTCAGCAATCTGTCGCGTACGACCGACGCATAAGGCAGAGGCACGGCATATTCGCCGCCGGCGTCCATGAACATCTTTACGTCCTTGAGCCCCAGCGTGACCGGCGCACCGGGCTCGTCGTAATTTTTATCGACCATCAAGCTTCCGTAACTCTTGTGAACCGGGGCATTGTAGAAACTTCCCGTCATAATATCGAATATCTTGCGCGGGTCGGTTCCGGCCTTTTCGTTCAGGGCAAAGACCTCTGACATCTGTTCTATGGTCGAATAGATCATGAAATTCAGGGAGAGCTTAACGAGGTTCGCCTGCACGGGATCTGTCCCCACAACGAAAAGATGAGGACCGAAGCATTTCAGCACAGGCCCGAGCCGCTCCACATCTCCTTCGGCTCCTGCGGCGATCACATACAGTTGCCCCGCCTCCGCAGCGGGCGGGCGCCCGAGAACATTGGCGCTGACATAAGCCTGTCCGCGTTCGGCGTGCCCGTCACGCAGGCGGCGCGCCTGCGCAAGCGAGAGGGTGCTGCAACACACGTGGATGGCTCCAGACCGGAGCGTCGTAGCGATTCCGTTGTCACCGAAGGCGGCGTCCTGAGTCGACGCGTCATCAAACAGCATGGAGAAGACAACGTCCGCATCCCGCGCGACATCTGCTGGAGTTTCTGCATAGACGGCGCCACGCGCGACAAGCGCGTCGGCTTTGGCGCGCGTGCGGTTGTGCACGACAAGATCATACCCGGCGTCGATCAGGCGGCCCGCCATCACCACGCCCATGGCTCCCAATCCTATGAAACCGATTTTCATCTGCTTTCTCTTCCATGAAGGCTGCCCGCTGCGGGGTTTGGTCACTTCGCTCATGGTAAGCCTCCCACGCTTGGCGTGCTCACGCCTGCAGGCCATATTTCGACTCATGTGCGCCACCTTCCCCATACCGCCCCTCACGCCGGATTCTGCCACCGGCGAGCCGCCGTGGCTGAGCGGTGGATATTTCAGCCAGACGACCCGCCGTATGGCTGAGCGGCATGAACACGCATACGGACAAATTCTCGGGGTTGATGAAGGTGTTATCGGCATCAGGACCGAACCCTCTTACTGGCAGATCGGTCCTGGCCAGTGCCTGTGGCTTCCACCTGGACTACCGCATCAGGCGCGCTCCCACGGCGCCATTACCGGCTGGCTTCTGTATATCAGCGAAGCCCGCAGCCAGACTTTGTCGTCTGAACCGTTCCTGACGCAGGGATCGCGGCTGCTGCGCGCGCAGGCGGAACGTCTTGCGCGCCATGCCTCCGGCATGATTTGGGATAAGCCGCTGTTTCGTTTGGCCGAGAGTTTCTGGGACGAATTCCGCTCACTACCGCACGCGGCCCTGTCGCTGCCGCTTCCGATGGACCCGCGTCTTGGACGCGTGGCCGATCTGTTAAGCGACAATCCTGCCGATCCACGTGAACAGCCCGACTGGGCGAGCGACGCCGGAATGTCACCCAGATCGTTCGTGCGACGTTTCATGGCGGAGACCGGCATGCCCTTCTCCACATGGCGACGGCGTCTGCGTGTGCTGGCCGCGCAAGAGTTGCTGGCGCGTGGCCGCAGCGTCACTGACGCAGCACTTGAAGTCGGCTACGAAAGCAGCGGCGCGTTCGGCGCCGCTTTCAGGTCGATCACCGGATGCAGCCCACGGGAGTATTCGAAACTCCGGGGAGGCGGACACGACCGGACGTCATAAGGCGGATGTTGATGCGTCGATTTCTTTTGCAGACTTGGGGCGGCTTGCGCAGTCTACTCGGTGGGGCCGAGTTCGCGTTCCTTTGGGGCAGGTTCACGCGGGATGCATCCATCCGCGCAGATCAAGATGCTCGTCAAAACAGCGTCCAAGAACCACTTGCATGAGTCGGCACGAACAAGCATGGCTCCAGCATCCAGCGAATTGCGGACACTGGTTTGCTGGGTCGGCGGATAAGTGAACAGGCGCGTCGCCACGTCCTTCATTCCTCTCGCGCAGTGAATATTATTATCCTCACATGACGAGTCGAATGAACGATGCCATGCGCCATGCGGGATACCTCCGAACGGGGCGCTGGTGTAGGCTTCCCATATGAGCAAGACCACGCCCGCTACCGCCTTTTTGCGCCGCAGTAACATCCCTTTCGAAACGCTGTCTTACGATTACGACCCATCGGCGGATCGGCTCGGAGTCCACGCCGCCGCCGCCATGGGCGAGCCGGAAGACCGGGTGTTTAAAACCCTGATGACCGAGGTTGACGGCGCGGCTGTCTGCGTCGTTATTCCCGTGGCGCGCGAGTTGAGTATGAAAAAGCTTGCGACCGCGGCAGGCGGGAAAAGCGCCAGAATGATGAAACCTGCGGACGCCGAGCGCGTGACCGGATTCAAGGTCGGCGGGATCAGTCCTTTCGGCCGCCGCAAGGCGACGCCAACAATTTTGGCGCGCGAAGCTCTGGAGCAGCCTTATATCGTCACGAACGGAGGCGCTCGCGGCGTGCAGGTGAAACTCACTCCGGCGGATGCGCTGACCGCCATGAATGGCGTTCCCGGAGACGTTTTGGCGCCGTTAAACTGAAGAGCCGCACGTCAACTCACCGACTGAAGATCGTGCGCAATGCTGGAAGCGCATTTTTGCGCCTCAGATTACTGCTTGCCACTCACGCGCCGCGAGACGGCGCTGACGGGACTGTCCGCAAACCTTTTCCTCCGCCCCTCCCTGTGTGGTTTCCATCCCCCGCGCCGGCTCAGGAATGAGACCGCCGGAACTCGTCCCTGCGGCGCCCCCGTTTGTTTCCTCTCAGATCCTCGCCGCCAGAGACACGTAAGATGACGTCCCGACGACCGCCGCACGTTTCGTGCGCGGTCGCGGCTTTTCGCCGCCAGCACCGGAGACGCTTCTTGACCGCCCAGAATTTCGACGCATGCCTCGATTTCGTTCGTACGGCGGAAGGCGGATACAGCGACGATCCCAAAGACCCCGGAAACTGGTTGCGCGGTGACAAGGGGCGGGGCGACACACTGATCGGCAGCCATTACGGCGTCTCCGCAATGACGCTGGCCGCATGGTCCGCGCCCGCAGCGATTTCGGCGGACAGCATGCGCGCGCTGGACCTGAAGACTTTCGACGCCATCGCCCGCTCGCGCTACTGGAACCCGCTCGCTGGATCCGCGCTCCCTGCGGGCGTCGATCTCATGACGTTCGACTTTGGCTGGAATTGCGGTGTGAGCACGTCGGCGACGCTGCTGCAGCGCATCGTCGGCGCCGTGGCGGATGGACGCATCGGACCAAAAACCCTCGACGCGGTGTCGCATATCGACGTCACGGACCTTTTGCCTCAGATCGATCCCGACTCTTTGGCTGCGTTGCACGCGCGGCTTGGACTTCCGCCCAGCAGCGGCATTGGCCCGGAAGTGCGCCGCGCACTCGCACGGCCGGGCGGCGCAGAAATGGTGACCGTGATGGTCCTCGGCGGCATGCAGCAACGTGAATATCGTTCCCGCGACGGATTGCGGCGCTTCGGACGAGGCTGGCTGGCGCGAACGCGGCGACGGACTGAAACTGCGCTGGCCATGGTCTCGGCGGCGACAGCCCGGGGGGCTGCGTCTTTCGAAAGCTGACTGCTGCGGCGTACAGAAAAGGGCGCATCAACCTGTTTGGCGAAAGGTTTTCACGCGCCTCCATTTCGTCTACAGAATGACCATGCCCGATGGCCGTCAGAGAACCTTCGCCTCCCGCTGCTATCGCCTTTCGTCGCAACGTCGTTCGCGCGCTGCATGGAACGCTGGTGCGTCAGGCCGATATCAGACGAGTAGTGTTTTCTACGCGATTGGCAGTGCGAGTTTCGCTGCCTCCTGCCCTGAAACTTCCCCTTGTATGTTGGCGACTACAATAATTCATCAGGATGGTCCGACGCACGCGCAGAGTCTTCGGAGCAGGTGGTGGCCCTTGCCTCGGTCGGAGCGGGCCTTGCAGCGCGTCCACATCGCTCCCGCCAGCGCACGCTTCTTCTGATGCATTCCCGCAACCGCACGTTCCTGCAAATCGCCTGCCTGGAAATCTGCGAACGTTTTGGTTTTTACGGCCTACAAAGCGTTTCGATAGCGTATTTCGTGCAGACCATGGGGCTGACGGAACAGGGAGCCGTGATGCTATGGGGCGCATTCAGCGCCCTGATGTTCGGCATTCCTGTTCTGGGCGGCTGGCTGGGCGACAGAGTTCTCGGAA
Source organism: Acetobacter sacchari (assembly GCF_017377715.1). GTDB lineage: Bacteria > Pseudomonadota > Alphaproteobacteria > Acetobacterales > Acetobacteraceae > Acetobacter > Acetobacter sacchari. The sequence goes on from NZ_JAFVMF010000018.1 coordinate 41,609, forward strand.
CGCGGCGGACAGTGACGATCGCGATGGCGTTGCTGGCCGTCGGATACAGCGGTCTCTCCTGCGGCCTGGGCGGATCGGCGGGAGTGTCTCTTGTGCTCGCCGTGCTGATACTGGGCGGCGGGATTTTCAAACCCAACGTCGCCAGCCTGTTGCGACAGACCTTCAGCGACGCCTCGGACCGCGTCGATATCGTCTTCACCATCTACTATATGTCGATCAATATCGGCGCGACCGTCGCTGCTATCGCAATTCCGTTCCTCGCCGAACATATCGGGTGGCGGAAGAGCTTCGCCATCGCAGCCGCCGTCTTGTGGTTGGGTTTCGCAGTATCCCTGACCCTTCCTCGCACCGTGGCGGCAGCGAGAAAACGCGACACATGGGTATGGCCTGCATGCGCCGCCGCAATCGGCCTCGCCTTTGTCCTGCTGCATTACCCGGCGCTGGCCCGGGTCTGCATCTGGATCGCGGCGATCGCCATTCTGCTGGTCTGGAGTTTTCTGTACCATCGCGCGACGCCCACCTGGCGCCTAGGGCTGCGGCTGTCCTTCGCATTACAGGCGCAAGCGGTCCTGTTCTTCCTGTTCAACCAGCAGATCGCGACATCACTTACCAGTTTCGCCCGAGACCATGTCGCAACTACGATTCGTGTGGCGGGCGTAAACTGTGTGCTGCAGGCTGGACAGTTTCAATCCCTGAACAATTTGTGGATCCTCGCCATCGCGCCCGGTCTGGCCGCGCTCTATCATCGCGCCGAGCGTCGTGACCGACCGATTTCCCTGCCGATCCGCTTCCTGTGCGGCTTCATCTTCCTTGCGCTTTCGTTTCAACTCTGGCGCGCCGCCGCTCTCGCCAGCATCAACGCGACAATTTCACCATGGTGGATGGTGGCGGGGTACGCCCTGTTCTCAGCGGGCGAGCTACTGATTGCAGCGCTCGGACTGGCCGCAATCGCACGCTATGCGCCCCCGGGCGCAACAGGGCAGTTGATGGGGTGCTTTTCCGTGCTGGCCGGGCTGACGAGTTATCTCGGCAGCGTCGTCGCTACAGGCGTCTCTGTCGGAGGAGCGAGCGACGGAGCCGCCGCGCCGATGGCGTACGCCCACCTGTTTGGCGACCTGTGCATGCTGGCGTCACTGGCCGCGTTAGGGTCGGCTCTTTTCATTCCCGTTGCGCGGCGCATGGACGCCCGGTGGCGTGGCGCAGAGCCAGTGACGACAACACTCAGGCGAGAGCAGGACATGATGGACATAGCCCTATGACCGAACTCCCGAACGATAAGCTCGCCCCATGGCAATGGCCGGAAAACTACTGGCGAGCCGCCGTCGGGCGCGCACGCGCCGGGCGTTCCTTGCGTCCGAAAGCCTGGCCCGATGGCGCGCGCTGTGCTTTCGCCATCTCGTTCGACGCCGATCATGACACGATTCCGCTGCGCGACAGCGACGAAAGCCCCATGCGCATCAGTCAGGGTCACTACGGCCATCGACGTGGCGTGCCACGCATCCGGGACCTGCTGCAACGCCACGCCGTGCCTGCGACATTCTTTTATCCCGCGGTCTCCGCCCTGCTCTACCCCGACGAAGTCCGGGGCGTCGTCGCGGATGGCCATGAGATCGGCATCCATTCGTGGATTCATGAGCGCAACACGCATCTCGACGGCGAAACCGAGCTTGAGCTGACAACCCGCGCGCAAGCGGTGTTGCAGGATATCGGACGTCGTCCGGTAGTCGGCATCCGCACGGCAAGCTGGGATTTCTCGGTCAACACCCTCTCCATCATCCGGCAAATGGGGCTTCTGTACGACAGCAGTCTGATGGCTGACGACGACCCCTACGAACTTCTCCAGAACGGAGAAGCCACCGGCATTGTCGAATTGCCGCCCGAATGGATCCGCGACGACGCCGTCTACTTCAATTTCGACCGGTTTTCGGCCCTGCGCCCATACACCGCGCCGCGCGATGTGCTGGATATCTTCATGGCTGAGTTCGACGGAGCCTACGACGAAGGCGGCCTTTTCCTGCTGACGCTCCACCCGCATGTCAGCGGACATCGCAGCCGCGTCGGCGTGATCTCCGCATTGCTGGAAGCCGCCCGCGCCCGCGAAGACGTCTGGTTCGCGACCCATGAGCAGGTCGCGCTGTGGTGCCGGGACAACGCAGCGGAAGTCGGACCGTGAATCCCCCGCCCCTCCTACCGGTCCGCGACGCTTGCGCGTTATGCCAGCCATGCGGGGGCTTTTTCGTCATCGGGGCGTTTCAGATGGGCGTCCAAATTCAACATGCGCAGAATCAGCAGGCGAATGCAGCAGGAGACCGCCCTCGGTGACAGATTTGACGAGGTCGCATCCCGTTCATCATGATCGTCCGATGACAGAAAAGTCGCCCTCCGCCGTCAAAAGCCTTTCGCTGGCGCGGCTGGGCGCCGGGGAAGCGTCCGGGGATGTCGTCGCGCGTGAAACCGGCGCGGCAGCAACGGCATGCACAATCGCCTCTATTGCAGGCGACCCCCAAGGGGTCGTGCGGGAAAGCGCGGCGTTTCTGGAATCGTTGCTGCATCTATGGCGGCTTGCAGGCGTCGACCCGGAGACGGTCTGGACCGAATTACACGCTCGTATCGAAATGGGAGAACTCAGCCTCCGCCTCAGCCGCTCGCCCACACGCACAGGCGCCCGGCGCATGGCTCCATGGCGGGTGGCGACGAGCAAGCTGCCTTAGCGCCGGGCGACCTGTACGCGCGCCTTTCGCCGTTGACGCAGGATTCGATGACTCGACGCGACTTGAGTGGCATAAGCCCCTGCATGAGTCGGTATGGACACCCTGACGAACCCTGTATCGGACACAGCCTGCGCCCGACCGTAGGGCGTGAGGGCGGCGCAGGAACGGCCGCTGCTCCAACTGGCTCTGACGTCCAGCCTCCGAATACGTCCTCGCCTGCGTCATGGAGCCAGTCATGGCGTCTCTGACCGATACGAGCGTTGCGGCCGCGCAATCTGCCGCCCAGTCCGCCGCTCTGGCCTGGCGTGACGATCTGTTCGCGCACCCTCCGGGAACCCTCGGGCTGGCGGCGCTCGGCCTTGTGGCGATCTCCACCCTGTTTGGCGTCTGGCGCGGCTTTTCACGTGAAGTCCTGAGTCTGGCGAGCTGGATCGTAGCGTTGGCGCTTACAGGCGCGTTCCACGATCAGGCGACGACCTGGCTGAGCGGACAGATATCGAACCACTTCATCGCATATTGGCTCGGAGTCGTTGGAACGTTCGCCGTGCTGCTGGTTCTATGTCGCGTCGTCGCGTCCCGCGTGTCCCGGCTGGTGCTGCTTTCGCCGTTTGCCGGGCTTGATCGTCTGCTGGGCGGCCTGTTCGGAGCCTTGCGGGGACTCGTCGTCGTCGCGGCCATGTACGCGTTGTCGACATGGGTGTCGCCTGCGTATCACTGGGCGGCGCAAATGCGTGACAACCCTCTCATGCAGGAAATGGCGCGCAGAACGGCGAGCGAGGCCTCGCATTTGGCGCCGCTTCTCCCCAAATTCGCGGGATCAGGTCTTGCGCCGCCGGGCGGCTCGCGCCATGACCTCGCCGAACGGAAGAGCCCGGACGCGTCCGGCTCCTCCACCCCCTGACGTATCGCCAGTTCTGCCGGTGAGGCGGACGCCCAAAAGGGACCCATCCATGCTCCAGACCTCTTCACCGTGGCAGGACACGATCGATCCGGACGACCGTCACGGCGGCGACGAACTGCATGAGGAATGCGCCGTCTTCGGCGTGTGGAACACAGCGGACGCTGCCGCGATCACCGCGCTTGGCCTGCATGCGCTCCAGCATCGCGGGCAGGAGGCGTCCGGCATCGTCACTTTCGACGGCGAGCGCTTCCATACGCACAAGGGCCTTGGCCTCGTCGGCGACGTTTTTAGCGACTCCCGCGTCATGGCGACTCTTCCGGGCGCCAACGCGATCGGGCACGACCGCTATTCGACGACCGGCGACACGCTGCTACGCAACGTGCAGCCGCTTTTCGCCGAGTTCGAATTCGGCGGCTTGGCCGTCGCCCATAACGGCAACCTGACCAACGCAAATACGCTTCGCAAAGCCCTGATCCGTCGCGGATGTCTGTTCCAGTCGACGATGGACAGCGAGGTGTTCATTCACCTGATCGCCATTTCACTCTACGCGACGGTCGAAGACCGGCTGATCGACGCGCTCAAGCAGGTGCAGGGCGCATATTCGCTCGTCGTTCTGTCACGGGAGACCCTGATGGGCGTGCGTGACCCGCTGGGCGTACGTCCGCTGGTGCTCGGGCGCATCCCCGGCTCCGCCGACGACGCGTCCGGCTGGGTGCTGGCTTCGGAAAGCTGCGGACTGGACATCGTGGGCGCCGAATTCGTGCGCGACGTGGAGCCGGGCGAGCTGGTCATCATCGACAAGAACGGCGTCCGCTCGGTGCGCCCGTTCATCCCGACGCAATCGCGTTTCTGCGTGTTTGAATACATCTACTTCGCCCGCCCTGACTCGGTGCTCGACGGCATGTCGGTCTATAACGTCCGCAAGCAGATCGGCGTCGAACTGGCGCGCGAGAGCGCGGTCGACGCCGACGTCATCGTCCCGGTCCCGGATTCCGGCGTTCCGTCGGCGATGGGTTACGCTCAGGCCAGCGGCATCCCGTTCGAGCTGGGCATCATCCGCAATCACTATGTCGGGCGGACGTTCATCGAACCGACCGATCACATCCGCAATCTCGGCGTGCGTCTGAAACACTCCACCAACCGCACCATGCTGGACGGCAAACGCGTCGTGCTGGTGGACGACTCGATCGTGCGCGGCACCACCTCACGCAAGATCGTCGACATGGTGCGCGCGGCGGGGGCGGCGGAAGTGCATATGCGCATTTCCTCGCCGCCCACGAAGCATTCCTGCTTCTACGGCATCGACACGCCCGAGCGCAGCAAGCTGCTCGCGGCGCAGCATGACGTGGCGAAAATGGCGGAGCTGATCGGCGTCGACAGCCTCGCCTTCATCTCGCTCGACGGGCTTTATCGTGCGCTCGGCCATGAAAAGCGCGACGCAGACCGCATCCGGTACTGCGACGCCTGCTTCACCGGCGACTATCCGATCCCGCTTGTCGATTACGAGCAGGAACACGGCGCCGACGCGGCCTGAGCCGACCTCATGAGCGGGCCGATCGAGAGCCCGCTTGCGGGTGCACTCACCGGGACGGCGCAGGGCGCAGTTGCAAACGCGGACATTGACTCAGGCGCCGCTTCATCCGTCGGGCGCGCCGATGGGCCACTGGTGGGCAAAGTCGCGCTGGTGACGGGCGCAAGTCGGGGAATTGGGCGGGCCGTCGCCGTCGCTCTCGCCACGCAGGGCGCTCATTGCGTCATCAATGCGCGCACGGTCGGCGGGCTTGAAGAAACCGACGATCTGATCCTCGCCGCCACAGGACGGCGCTCCACCCTGCTGCCGCTCGACCTCGGTGACGGGAGCGGCGCAGACGCGCTCGGTCCGTCCATCGCACAACGTTTTGGACGGCTTGATCTGCTGGTTCACGCTGCCGCCATGTTCGTCCCGCTGAGTCCCGTCGCACACATCCGCGACAAGGACTGGGAGCAGGCGCTGGGCGTCAACCTCACCGCGACGATGCGGCTGCTTCGGACAACAACGCCTCTTCTCAGGGCGGCGGCGTTTGCCCGCGCCGTCATTCTCATCAACCGGCCGGATACTGCGCCAGGGCGTTTTCGGAGCGGCGGCGCCGCCTGCCGCGCAGCGCTCGAAGCGCTTGTGGAAAGCTGGCGGGAGGAGATGGCGGACCGCCCAAATTTCCACATTTCTCTATTCGATCCCGGCCCGACTGCAACGCGACTGCGCGCTCAGGCGTTTCCCGGAGGAGATGGCGTCCGTCCGCGCACGCCCGACGAGGCGGCTGCGACGATCCTGTCCCTGCTCATGCCTCAGATCAACGCCGAAAACAGCGCCTCATCGCGCGCCAGGGAACCGAAGCGATGACCGAATTGCATCCCGTTTTGCGCCGCCTCGGCATGACCACGCCTATCGTGCAGGCGCCGATGGCCGGCGTGTCCACGCCTGCTTTAGCCGCCGCAGTGTCAGAGGCAGGCGGTTTGGGCTCGCTGGGTCTTGGCGCCATGAGCGTTGAGGCCGCCAGAGCCGCGATCCGTGAAACCCGTCGCCTCACCGACCGTCCTTTTTCAGTGAATCTTTTCTGCCATCGCTCGGAGGAGTGCGCGCCCGATCGCGCCGCCGCATGGCTGGAATGGCTGCGACCGGAATTCGCGCGCTACGACGCGGTCCCGCCTCAATCGTTGCGCGAAATCTATCTCAGCTTCCTCGACAACGACGCCATGCTCACCATGCTGGCTGACGAACGGCTGGCGCTGGTCAGCTTTCATTTCGGCGCGCCGTCAGCGCATGCGGCCAACGTCCTGCGGCGATCTGGCGCTCTGCTCGCCACAAGCGTGACCAGCGTATCGGAGGCGCAAGCGGCCGACGCGGCAGGCATGGACGTCCTGATCGCCCAAGGCCACGAGGCCGGCGGCCATCGCGGCGTCTTCGATCCGCAGGGGGCGGACCGAAAGCTTCCGTTGCACACGCTGCTCGGGGAGCTGTCTCAGGCGACGTCCACCCCTCTTTTCGCGGCAGGAGGGCTGATGCACGGCCGGGACGTCGCAGCGGTTCTGCAGGCCGGGGCGTGCGCAGCGCAGCTTGGCACGGCCTTCGTCGCCGCAGACGAGAGCGCCGCCAGCCCAGCTTACCGCACGGCGCTGGCGGCGTCCGGGAGCGCGTCGGAGGGGGACATCACCGTGATGACCTCCGCAATTTCGGGGCGCCCCGCCCGATGCCTTGTCAATCGCTTCACCGCTTTGGGCGCGCGCAACGATCGCCCGGCGACCCCGCCCTACCCCTATGCCTACGACGCCGGAAAAGCGCTCGACGCCGCCGCGCGCGCGGGGGGGGAGAGCGGTTACGGCGCCTTCTGGGCCGGGAGCGGCGTCCGACGCAGTCGGTTCATACCGGCCGCTCAACTGGTCGCTACCCTCACGCGGGAATGGCGCGCGGGGGGAGCCGAGAGCGCCTGAAAATACCGGCCACGCGGCCGCGGCGCGTCCTGCGCCCTATGTTGCAATGTCAGCGAAATGCTGGGCAGATGAAACCCGTGAACGCCGCTCGATGCGGCGCGTGACAGAGAGCAATAAAGAACAGGTCATGACCACTGAAAACCTTGACGCCGACGGTTTCGTGTTCGTTGCAGTAGACAAGGCATCAGATTTCTCGCTTGAAGATTTCGCCGGGAATCATCAGGCCCAGAATTACTACAACAAGCATGGCGGCGGCACTGTCGAGCACGCCTTCGCACTCGCCAACATTCTGCATATGCACAAGCTGGTCAGGGAGGCCGCGAATTTTTACGGGCTCGCATTCAACCTGCACTCGAAGAGTCCCACCGAGTATCCTCTAGCCTCGTCGCTGCTCCAGGCCCGTTTGCTGTGCCTGCTGAAAGCGGGCCTGCCGGTTCCGCCTGAAGAGCTGGAGCAGCTTCAGAGACTTTCGACCCCGATCTACAACTACATAACGGGCATCGAGATGGCCTGGCGGCAACAGAGTCCCAAGGCCGCGCTGGAGCGGATGGGTTGCTGTTTCGAGAGCTTCCACACCGGCGAAGAGGCGGACGTTCTCTATCTTGAGACAGCCTTGAGCGTCCTGAAGCCCTCGGCGCCGCAGAAGGCGGCGACGCCGGAGCAGATGATACCGCCCGCCGTCTACATGTACTGGGACCGCGACCCGCCGGAGGAAGTCACCGAAAACCTTCAGCATCATCAAGACACGCTGGATGCGCCGGTACGCATGTTCAATCGCGAGGAAGGCGCGGAGTGGCTGTATTCGACCTATGGAGCCGAAGCGCGTGATCTGTTCCTTGCGGCTCGACACCCTGCGGAAGCAGCCGATTTCCTGCGCGTTCATGTCATTCAGGAACTGGGCGGCTGGTGGCTGGACGCCGATATCAGAATACGGTCGCCCAAGGCGTTCGCCCGCCAGATTTCTCTGCAACCGTCGCACGTGTTCTTCCTGACGGACAACCACTACGTCCATAACGACTTCTTCGGCAGCCGCCGTAACAGCCCGATCCTCGCCGATTGCCTGCTCTCGATCTATCGGAACAGTTTTCTGCACAAGGATTTGTACATCGCCTACAAAACTGGTCCCGGCGTTTTCAACCGCGCACTCAACCGGCGGCTGCACGCTGCTTTCCGCGCGGGCCAGAACTTCGACCCTACGGTAACGATCCTGAACGCGGGAGATTTCGATCACATGATCGAAGATCTGAACATGGCCTACAAGCAGGGCGGCAACTGGCACGCGGCGTAAGTCGCGGCCCGAATCGCGTCTGATGCTGACGTGAGCGCCGTTTCAGGCTACTATGGTCGGCTTCAACGGCGCGACGACCGCACTGCTTCGGGGTCGCGCCCGTAAATGTCCGTTCAGATCCGAAAAGAGTCGCCCCATGCCCGGTTACCGCTCCCGCACCACGACCCACGGCCGCAACATGGCCGGCGCGCGCAGCCTCTGGCGCGCCACGGGGATGACGGACGGCGATTTCGGCAAGCCTATCATCGCTGTGGCGAACTCCTTCACCCAGTTTGTCCCCGGCCATGTCCATCTGAAAGATCTCGGGCAACTCGTCTGCGGCGCCATCGCCGAAGCAGGCGGCGTGGGGCGGGAATTCAACACCATCGCCGTCGATGACGGCATCGCCATGGGTCACGGCGGCATGCTGTACAGCCTGCCGTCGCGCGAACTGATCGCCGACGCGGTCGAGTACATGGTGAACGCGCACTGCGCCGATGCGCTGGTCTGCATCAGCAACTGTGACAAGATCACGCCCGGCATGCTGATGGCCGCCATGCGATTGAACATCCCGACAGTGTTCGTCTCCGGCGGCCCAATGGAAGCCGGGCGCGTGACGGAAGACGGGATCGAGCGGCACGTCGATCTGGTCACCTCCATGGTGGCCGCCGCCAACCCGGACGTGAGCGAGAGCGAGTCCGAGACGATCGAGCGTTCCGCCTGCCCGACCTGCGGCTCCTGCTCCGGCATGTTCACCGCCAATTCGATGAACTGCCTGACCGAGGCGCTTGGCCTTTCCCTGCCGGGCAACGGCAGTCTGGTGGCGACGCACGCCGACCGAAAAGGACTCTTCCTGAAGGCGGGCGAACTCGCGGTATCCTTGGCCCGCCGTTACTACGAAGAGAACGACGAGAGCGTGCTGCCGCGCTCCATTGCGACGCGGGAGGCGTTCGAGAACGCCATGACCGTCGACATCGCCATGGGCGGCTCGACGAACACGGTGCTTCATCTTCTCGCCGCCGCGCATGAAGGCGAGGTCGCGTTCACGATGGCCGATATCGACCGCCTGTCGCGGCGCGTGCCCAACCTCTGCAAGGTCGCGCCGTCGCGGTCCGACGTTCACATGGAGGACGTGCATCGCGCGGGCGGCATCCCGGCCATCATGGGCGAGCTGGACCGTCTGGCGCTGCTGCATCGCAACGCGCCGATGGTTCATGCACCGTCCGTGTCCGACGCGCTCACACAATGGGATATCGGCGGCGAGGCGCCCGAAGCTGCGCGCGAGTTCTTCCGCGCGGCGCCGGGCGGCGTCCGCACGACGCAGGCGTTCTCGCAGGCCAGCCGCTACAAGTCGCTGGACACGGATCGCGAAAAGGGCGCCCTGCGCGCAGGACCTCACGCCTTCAGTCAGGACGGCGGTCTGGCCGTGCTTTACGGCAACATCGCCGAAGACGGCGCCATCGTGAAAACCGCCGGCGTCGCGGCGGGACTTTTGACGTTCTCCGGACCGGCCCGCGTGTTCGAGAGTCAGGACGCCGCCGTCTCCGCGATCCTTGGCGGCAAGATCAAGGCGGGCGACGTTGTAGTGATCCGCTACGAAGGCCCCAAGGGAGGACCCGGCATGCAGGAGATGCTGTATCCAACCAGCTATCTGAAATCCAAAGGCCTGGCGGAATCCTGTGCGCTGATCACCGACGGTCGCTTCTCGGGCGGCAGCTCCGGGCTGTCGATCGGCCACATCTCGCCGGAAGCCGCCGAGGGCGGCGCCATCGGGTTGCTTCAGGATGGCGACATCATCGAGATCGACATCCCGGGCCGCGTCCTGCGGACGGCAGTACCCGATGCGGAGCTGTCGGAACGGCGCGCGCAGATGGAAGACAAAGGCGTGGACGCGTGGACGCCGGATCGCGAGCGCGTCGTCTCGACAGCGTTGCAGGCCTACGCCGCCATGACGACCAGCGCGGCGCGCGGCGCCGTGCGGGACGTGAGCCAGTTGACGCGCCGCAAGGGGCGATGATCGCCGCTGGCACGCTGCGTTGGCAGACTGTTCATGACACATCGAAAAGCCGGGCTGTTACAACGGATAGCCCGGTTTCCAGCCCCCCGTCCGATTTCGGAGCATATCGGCTGCATGCCGTTGCAGGAAGGGACGGTCCGTACTGGGCGTTTTTTCGAAAGCCCACATCTGTTCAGACAAGTCCGTCTGAACGGGGCCTGTTCTAGAACCGCCGGTCGAACACCGAGGCCGCGCTCTTCAGGCGAAAAAGGGCGGAAGGCCGCGTCGCGCCCTCGTCGGTTCGCTTCTCCCCCGTGGCTTCCAGAAAGTCACGCTCAAGCACTTTGCGCCGGAAGGCGTCAATGTTGATCCTTTCTCCGAGCACGATCTGATAAACGCGGTGAAGTTCCGGCAGCGTGAAAGATTCTCCCAGAAATCGCGCAGGCAAATCTGAATAGGCGCCCTTGCCGCGCAACCTCTCGACAGCCGCCCGAACGATAAGGTCGTGATCAAACGGCAGACCCGAGACCGCAGCGATGTCGACAAGGTCGAGGCCCGTTCTGTTCAGAGCAGGCTGAAGACATTCAAACGGCGTCAAAGAAAAATACGCGACGCTGGCTGACCAGCCGCGAGGATCCCGGTCCGCTCCGGAAAACGTTGATAGTTGCTCCACGTAGAGTTTGCTCAGGCCGACCTTGTCGCGCAGCACGCGTCGCGCCGTCTCGCCAAGATTGCAGTCTTTATCGACATGAACATAACCGCCGATCAGGGCTTGCCGACCGGCGAACGGTTCCTGCCCACGTTCGGCCAGCAGCACGCACAAACGTCCGTCACGCACCGTCAAGGGCACGAGATCGATCGTAAGAATGGGCTTTTCAAACGTGGTCGTCATGAGTGAAGCACATCGCACACGTCAAATTAAACGCAAAATGTATTTTGCATCTTGTATTCTGTCCCAATCTGCGCCCATCCTGCTTGCCGGAGAGACACCTGGAGGACGCCATGGGACACGGACGTTGGAGAGACGAGGACTGGGCGAGCTATGCGGCCGGCTCGGTACACGGGCGGAGCCGTTCCGAACTGTTCGCCTCGCGAAGCATGGATCCGCATTACGATCCGGCCCGTATCCATATCAGGGAATCCCGCGACAGCGTGGACAACCCTCTCTCCACGCCGATCATCATCGGCGTGGACGTCACGGGCTCCATGGGGGTTCTGGCGGAGGAGCTGGTGGTGCGGGGCCTGAACGAGACGTTCACGCAATTGCTCGACCGCAAACCGGTCAGCGACCCGCACGTCATGGCGCTTGCAATCGGAGACGCATTTTGTGACCGCGCGCCCTTGCAGGCGACGCAATTCGAGGCCGATCTGCGCATCATCGAGCAACTGCGCGGTCTGTGGCTGGAGGGCGGCGGCGGCGGCAATGATGGAGAAAGCTACTGTCTGGCGCACGCGTTTGCGGCATGGAAAACATCCCATGATGCTTTCGAGCGGCGCGGTCGGAAAGGCTTTTTGTTCACAGTCGGCGACGAACCCGTGCTGGACGGCGTCTCTCGGGAGCAGATCAAACGGGTCCTTGGGCTTTCTTCACAACGCGGCGTCAGAGGAAGAGAGATCGTCGCGTTGGCGCGGGAACGGTATGAAGTATTTCATATCATCGTGGACGGCACCTACGCTGCACGGAATCTCGATCATGTGCGTCACTCATGGGAATCGATTCTTCCAGAACGGGTCATTCATTTACGAGACCCGTCACGACTGGCGGAAACTATCGTAACGACGATCGAAGCGGTGGGCGACGTCGCGCATGGCGGCGCCACAACAGACGGTGGTCCGCCACTTCTCAAGCTCTCTAAATCCGCTAACAGATTTTTCGGTTTTCCCCGTTAAGGAGCATCGAGCAATGACGCATGTCGCGCAAGCCGTGATCGGGGCCGCCTACGGCGACGAGGGCAAAGGGCGCGTAGTCGATTGGCTGGCGACCTTGGCGCCGGGGGCCGTGACCGTGGTGCGCAGCAACGGTGGCGCCCAGGCCGGGCACACAGTTACGCTCGCCGACGGAACACGCCACGTCTTTCACCATATCGGCTCGGGCGCGCTTGCGGGAGCGTCGACGCATCTGTCGCAATTCATGGTTTCCCATCCCATGCTTTTTCGCGAAGAGCGGGGTCGGGTCGCAGCGAAAAGCGGTTGCGTGCATGTAACCGCGGACCCGCGCGGCGCGGTCACGACGCCATGGGACATGATGATCAATCAGGCTCTGGAGTCATCTCGTGGCGAAGGGCGGCACGGGTCGTGCGGCATGGGGTTTGGCGAAACCGTAGGACGAACCGAGGACACGGAACAGACCTTGACTGTCGCCGATCTGCGGGCGCCGCAGCTGCGTGACAAACTGCGCGCCATTCAGGGGGACTGGTTGCCCTCGCGGATGGAGCAGTTGGGTCTGGAATTCGGAAATGATTCCCCGCTGAGCCACGCTGCGTCGTCCGGTGTCGTCGAGCGATTTGTGGATGATTGCCTTTTCTTTTCCAGCGCGGTCGACCTGAGGGAGGACGCCACACTTGGCGCGGATCAGACCCTAATCTTTGAAGCCGCGCAGGGGTTGAGGCTGGATCAAAACTATCCTGACTTTCCCTACGTCACCCGCTCGAACACCGGCGTCGCCAATATTGCCGCGATCGCACGCGAGGCCGGCCTGGAGACGATCGAGGCATTCTACGTGACGCGCTGCTACCTGACCCGCCACGGCCGGGGCCCGATGAGCGATGAACGCAACATCGCGCCCCTCTTTGCGGTGGACGACCCTACGAATCAACCCAATCCCTGGCAGGAAACGCTACGCTTCGGACTGCTCGACCCAGCCGCGCTGGCATCGGACATACACGCGGACATGGCTTGCGCCAGCGGCGTCGCCTTGCGCCCCGCCATCGCCGTCACGTGTCTGGATCAGTGCGTCGGGGCGCGTGTCACGTGGATCAGGGACGGCAAAATCGTAGATGGCTCACGAGACGAGTTTCTGGCCGATATCCGTGCAGCTACGCACCTGACGCAGTTGCAGACATTTGCAGGCCCGACGAACCGTTGAAACTGGTTTGACCGGATCAAACGATGCGGCAGGGTTCAGGCTGTCACCGGAGCGCACAGTCGTTTGCGAAGAACATCGGCCACGACCATCATCAACGCCCCAATGCTCATGACGAACGCCATCGGGATGATGGAACTAGTTGGCATGTATCCCATCAGAACGCCGCTGATCGCGCCGATGCTGAACTGCATCGTTCCCAGCAACGCGGAGGCGCTTCCGGCCTGCGCCCCGTGATGGTGGAACGCCAATACGGTAGCGTTCGCGCCGACGAAACCCAGAGTTCCGGTCGTCATCATGATCAGCACGGCGACGAGCGCCGGATGGCCGGGGGTTGCGACGTGCAGCACGGTCAGCAGAAGGAACAGGGCCGCAGCGGAAGCGCAGGCGGCGACGCCTCTCTGCATCAGAGTTTCGACCGGAACGCGCTGCACTAGTTTGCCGCTGATCTGGTTGCACAGAATGAACGTGGCTGCGTTCACGCCGAAGAACAGCGCAAACTGCATCGGCGTGAAACCGATCAGGTGTTCGAACACCACGGGAGCTCCACCCAGATAGGCGAATGTAACGAAAGTGCCCGCACTTGCGATGATCGCGTTGAGCACAAAATTCGGCTCGCCCAGAAGGTTGATGTAGCGATTAAGGATCGCAGCGGGATGCAAGGGAACCCGACGGGACAGCGGCAATGTATCGGGCAACATCAGATAGACGGCGAGAATGCCCGCGACCCCGTAGAGCACCGCGATCCAGAAGATCCAGCGCCACGAGCCGAACGTGAGGACCGCGCCGCCCAGCGACGGCGCGAGGATCGGCATCGCGCCGAACACTAAAGTAAGCTGCGTCATGATGCGCGCGCCGTCCCGACCGGTCGCGATGTCGCGCACGAATGCTCGCGGCACGACGGCGCCGACCGCTCCGCCAAGGGCCGCCAGAAAGCGAAACAGGCAGAACGCATGGAAATCGGAGGTCGTGGCGCAGCCGATGGAGGCCAGCGTGAAGACCAGCAATCCCGCGATCAGCGGAGCGCGCCGCCCGAACCGATCCGACAGCGGCCCGCACGAGAACTGTCCTACGGCAAGGCCCGCGAACCATGTCGCGAGCGTGAACTGCGCGGAACCCGGCCCACCGCCCTCCAGTTCCTTGTCCAGCGTGGGAAACGCCGGAAGGTACATGTCGGTTGAAAGCGGACCGATCGCGGTGATGGCGCCAAGCAACACGATCAGTGGAAGTGGCGGCGGAGCCCCTGCGAGCAGGTGTTGGGCTGATTTGGCGGAGAACATCACGAACCGTAGGGGGCGAAAGGGAATATGTGTCATTCACCCGTTTTCCGGCATTGTCCACCGGCGCAATTCGCGGGACCGATCACAGTTCGCGACATGGCGCGCCAGCGGAGGTCCGTCTGGCGGCGATAAATATTTCCCATTCACGTCAAAATTATTTCAATACATGTCCACCCTCCAAGCCGCTAGGTTCGGACGAACACACAGCACGTTGCGGCGGAAATAAAAACTTCACAAAGATCTTTGATTTCATAAGATATTTTTATAAATCACGCTAACTGCCGCCTTTCAGCGCGTAAAGGCGAACAAATCGCCGCAAACTGTTTCAAGATCCTCCACCGGGCCTCGCGGATCGTCACTTCACCTCTCCAAGCGCATCGCCCGCCCATTGCGGAGCGCCCCGGACTCAGTTAGGTGCTTGGCTGCCCGAGCGCAGCCTCAAAAAGGCCATCTAGAGACGGCGTCCGGCGATCAGTACAACGACGACGCCCGGTGGCGGCGTCAGCGTCGCCCGCCACATTTTACCCGTGATGTCGTCGCATGATTGCACCTTCATTCAGTCTGCGACGCATGTCATTCCAGACCAGCCGCAATTCGGGAACGGGCGCCTTATCCATTATGAACCTGCCAATCGTCGGCCGTCCCGGCCCATTGGGCGCCGCCGCTCCAGTTACCGGGATGCATCGTCCCAAGACATCCGGACGTTACGCTGTCGCGGCGGCTGCGATGCTTTCATGCTCCGGGTTTGCGAGCCAGGCCAACGCAGAGAACAATCCGGCGCACCGCAACGCCCGAGGGCAAGTGGTGGTCGAGGCTGACTCCGCCCTCGACAAAACGCTTGTCGTGACGCCTGTGACGGCGAGTATCTGGAATCGCGGGGTCCGGACGCCGGGTGAGATCGTCGCCGAACCGTCCCGTAGCGTCACGGTTTTTTCGCCCGTCACCGGCCTGATTCAGGAAGTCACGGTGAATCCGGGCGATCATGTGCAGGCCGGGCAGATTTTGGCTCGCGTCATCTCCGGCGACGCCGCGCAGGCGACCAGCGACGAGGCGAAGGCCCGTGCGGGGCTGGAGTTCGCGCAACGCGCATTCACCCGCGCCCAGGGCGTTCTGGCCGCAGGCGGCGGCGCCCAGAAAGATCTCGAAAACGCCCGCAGCAACCTGCTGCAGGCGCAGGCCGAGGAGGACCGCGCGCAGGCCAGATTGAGCGCGCTGCAATCCGCATCTGGCGCCGACGGAATCATAACCCTCAAGGCGCCGATCGAAGGCGACGTGAGCGCGGTCAACGCTACCGCTGGCATGAACGTCGTCGACATCACTCAGCCGCTGATCGTCATGGCCAATTCGGAAGAATTGTGGGCTATCGCCGACGTGCCCGAACGCGATATCCGCGGCGTCACGGTCGGGCAGCAGGTCAACGTCGCGCCGTCCGCTTTTCCGAACGTCATCCTGCACTCGACGGTCTCGGCCATCGACCCGATCGTCCAGCCGAACATGGCGGTGCTGCGGGTACGCTCCGTCCTGCCAAACGTGGACGGCGCGTTGCGACCGAACATGTACGCAGCGATTACGGTCATGGAGCCGCAACCACCGACGATCTCGGTGCCGCAATCGGCGCTGTTGATGAACAATGACAAGGTGACGGTCTTCGTCCGCGTGGCCCCCCATGTGTTCGAACGGCGCGCGGTCGAGATCGTCTATGACGAAGGGGACCAGTGCCGCGTCACCTCCGGCCTGTCGCCCAGCGATTCCGTCGTCACCGTTGGCGCGATCCTGCTGAATGATGATTGATCGGGTCATTGCAGGCTGTCTTCGCAACAGACGCCTGGTTTTCGCCGCGGCAATAGCTCTCGCAATCTGGGGCGTTCTGGCCTGGCGAAGCATCGCGATCGAGGCTTATCCGGATCTGGGCGCCGTGACCGTGCAGGTCACGACGCAGGTTTCTGGCCTCGCCGCTGAAGAAGTCGAGCAGCAGATCACTACGCCGCTGGAACGTCAGCTCGCGAGCACTCCGGGTCTGATCGACTCCCGGTCCAGCAGCACGTTCGGCCTCTCGCTGATCACGCTGATCTTCAAGGACGGCACGGACGTCTATTTCGCGCGCCAACGCGTGACCGAGCAGTTGGCTCAGGTGACCGTGCCCTACGGAGCGACGCCGGGGCTGGGTCCGGTCACCGGCCCGTCGGGCGAAATTTTTCGCTACACGCTCGAGTCCGATCGCGCCAATCTGATGCAGTTGTCGGACATCCAGAAATGGATCGTCGTTCCGGCGCTGACCCAGATTCCGGGCATCGCCGCCGTGACGAATTTCGGCGGATTCACCAAGGAATACCAGCTCGTCCTGAATCCCGGTTCGCTCCATTATTACGGCATCGGCCTCAATGACGTTCTGACCGCGATCCGAAATAACAACGGCAACGCGGGCGGCGGTCGCGTGACGCGTGGCGACCAGTCCTATGTCGTGCGCGGCAGCGGTCTGGTGCGCACGCTGGACGAGATGGGCGAAATCTCGGTGACGCAGCGCAACGGCGTGCCAGTGTTCCTGCGCAATCTCGGCCAGATGCAACTCGGCCATCAGGTGCGCGAAGGCATTCTTGGCAAGGACTCGAACCCGGACACGCTCGAAGGCATCGTCACGATGCTCAGCGGGCAGAACGCATCGCTGATTCTGCAGAGCGTTCATGCCCAGGTCGACAGCCTGCAAAAGCAGCTTGCGCCGATGGGCGTAAGGATCGTGCCCTATATCGACCGCGACGTGCTTGTCCGCGCCACTACCGACAAGGTGATGGACACGGTGTTCAAAGGCGTCGGCCTCGTCGTGATCGTGCTTGTGCTTTTCCTGGGCAGCCCCCGAAGCGCACTGGTCGCAGCAATCACTATTCCTC
This sequence comes from Acetobacter sacchari, assembly GCF_017377715.1. Lineage (GTDB taxonomy): Bacteria > Pseudomonadota > Alphaproteobacteria > Acetobacterales > Acetobacteraceae > Acetobacter > Acetobacter sacchari. The sequence continues at coordinate 59,199 of NZ_JAFVMF010000018.1, forward strand.
TGGCGCTGGCGTTCGTGTTCGTCGTCATGAACCTGCTCGGTATGCCTGCGAACCTGTTCTCGCTGGGCGCGATCGATTTCGGCGTCGTCGTCGACGGCGCCATCGTGGTGACCGAGGCGATCCTGCGTATCCGCGAAGAGCGGCCAAACGACGTGGTGGAGATGAGCCAGGTGCTCGAAACCACAGGCCATATCGGTCGGTCGATCATGTTCTCGACGCTGATCATCATTGTCGCCTACAGCCCCCTCTTCGCGTTTCAGGCGGCGGAAGGAAAACTCTTTCGCCCGATGGCGTTCACAGTCAGCTTCGCCCTGTTCGGCGCGTTGCTGAGCGCCACCATGCTGACGCCCGCGCTCGCATGGCTGGCGATGCGCAAGCCGCACCGTCTTTTTCACAACAAACCTCTGGAGTGGCTTCACCGGACCTATGTGCGCTGGCTCGGGCGCATCGTCGACCGGCCGCAGATCGCCTATCTCGCTGGAGTCGTCGCCTTTGCTTCCGTCATTGCGCTCGGGGCGACGGTCGGGCGCGAGTTCCTGCCAGAACTGGACGAAGGCGCGCTGTGGCTACAGGTGCAGATGCCTTCCGGCATCTCGATCGACAAGGCAAGCGCGATCGCCAGCGATATCCGCCGCGCAGTCGACGAATTTCCCGAAATTTCTTTCGCCATCACGCAACTCGGGCGCAACGACTCCGGAACCGACCCGTGGACTCCGTCGCATATCGAAATGCCCGTAGGGCTGAAACCCTACGGTACCTGGCCGCGCGGCGAGACAAAGAAGCAATTTGAACAGAAACTGCGCGCCCGCCTGCGCCAGATTCCGGGCATCAGCTTCGACATCAGCCAGCCCATTGAAGACGGGATGAACGACCTTGTCGGCGGCGCGCATTCGCCGCTGGTGCTGCGCGTCTACGGGCAGGATTTCCGGGAGTTACGCCGGATCGGCAACGAAATCGTCCGCATTCTCTGGACCGTGCCCGGCACCCGCGACGCCTCGATCTTTCAGGAACCCGAAATTCCGGAGATGAACATCTCCGTCGACCGCATGGCGGTCGCGCGCTACGGCGTCGCCGGGTCGGACGTGATGAATGTGGTGCAGAACGGCATCGGCGACGCCGCCGTTTCCCAGCTTTACGTCGGCGACCGCAGTTACAACATGACGGTGCGCATCCCTCAGGCGGACGCCGCCAATTTGCAGACGCTGGGGCGGATGCCGTTCACCACGGCGTCCGGCAGTCAAATTTCGCTCAACGAACTTGCAAAGATCACGCTGGAAACCGGCGAGAGCAACATCTCGCATGAGAACAATCACCGCCAGATCACCATCCGCGTCAACAATGGCGACCGCGCGCTGTCGCAATACCTGACGGACGCGCAGGCGCGCATCAACCGCGACGTTCACTTCGATACGGCGCGATACCGCCTGGAATGGGCAGGCACGTTTCAGGAGCAGCAGCACGCGCAGGCGCGTCTGACGGTCGCTCTGGCGATCATGTTCGCCGTCATGCTGGTGCTCTTGTTCGGGGAGTTCCGTATTTTCCGTCAGGCGGCGCTTGTCCTCGGCGTCGTGCCGCTGGCGACGCTTGGCGGACTGGTGGCGTTGCATCTGCGCGGCGAAACGCTGAACGTCGCGACCGCCGTCGGCTTCATCGCCTTGTTCGGCGTCGCGGTTCAAAACGGCATCATCATGGTTTCGAACATCAACCGCCACCGGGCCAACGGCATGGAGTTGCGCGCAGCAGTCCTTGAGGGCGCCGGAGAGCGATTCCGTCCGGTGCTCATGACGGCGACAGTCGCAAGCGTCGGCATGTTGCCCGCAGCCATCGCGACCGGCATCGGCACCGACGTGCAACGCGGCCTCGCCACCGTGGTGGTGGGCGGTCTGGGCATCGCCACCTTCCTGACGCTGTTCATCCTGCCGACGTACTACGCGCGGATCGAAGCCTGGGCGAAACGTCGCGAGGACCGACAACGGACCGCATCGCATGCGGGCGAAACCGGAGGGTCTCCGGCATGAGGAGACTTCTCGGAGCCGTCGCCCTGATCGCGCTTGCCGGATGCGCCGTCGGGCCGGACTTCCACCGCCCTGACGCGCCGACGACCACTTACGGACCGGGAGGTCTGGCGCGCACGTCGGGCAGCGAAGCGAAGAAGGGTCTGCCGTCAAATCAGGACGCGCCACAGCTTTTGGCCATGGGCAAGGACATCCCGGCGGACTGGTGGACGCTGTTCCACTATCCGGAGCTCGATCAGCTTCTGAAACGCGTGCTGGCGCGAAGCCCGACGCTCGAGGCTGCGAAGCTGGCGCTTCAGGCCGCACAGCAGGACAAGAAAGCAACCGAAAGCGCGCTGTATCCTTCGGTCAGCGGTTTCTACAACCCGGCGCGCTTCAAGACGTCGCGCGCATACTCCAACGTGCCGATCGCAAACTCCTGGCTGTACACAATCCACACGGCGCAGCTGAATATCTCCTACTCCCCGGATATCTGGGGTGGAGTGCGCCGTCAGATCGAGTCAGCGGCGGCGGAACGTGAAGCGCAACGCAACCAGCTTGAAGCCGCGTGGCTGACCCTGACCAGCTCCACCGTGGACGCCGCCATTTCCTACGCCATGACGCGTGCCCAGATCGAGACGACCGAGGCGCTGATCGCGGATCAGGAGCGCACCCTGAAAGCGTCTCTGGCGGAGCAGGCTCTTGGCGCGATGTCGGGCGCCGACGTTGCGATGCAGCGCACCCTGTTGGCCCAGACGCGCGCGACGCTACCGCCCTTGCGCCAGACTCTGGCGACGCTGCATGACGAGATTGCGGCGCTGTCCAACGACATGCCGGACGCACCGACGCCGGAGTTTGACCTGGATCGGTTCGTGCTGCCCGGGGTCCTGCCGGTTAGCGTGCCTGCGCAGCTCATCTCCCAGCGGCCGGATATCCGCACCTCGGAAGCCTATTTCCACGCTGCATGTGCGCAGGTCGGCGTCGCCATCGCCAACCGTCTGCCGAATATACAGCTTGGCTTCGACCCCGGCTTCGCGGCGGCGACGATCGCGCAGATGGCGACGCCCGGATACGGTCAATGGACGCTGGGCGCGATGCTGACCCAGCCGATCTTCGACGGTTTCCAGCTGCAGCATCAGGAGCAGGCGGCGCGTAAACGTTACGAGGAGGCCGCCGCCCAGTATCGGGCAACTATCGTTTCCGCCGTGCAGGACGTCGCCGACAGCCTTAGCGCCGTCCATACCGATGCGGACGCGCTGACTCAGTCGGCTGCAGCCGAGCATGAATCGGACAGAAGCGCCCAGATCATGCAGGCGCAGCTTCGCCTCGGCGACGTCAGTCAGGTCGCTCTGCTGAACGTGCAGGAGGCGCGCCTGCAAACCATGCTGACCCTGATTCAGGCTCGCGCGGCGCGGCTGTCGGATACGGTTGGGCTGTTCCAGTCACTCGGCGGCGGCTGGTGGAACCGCGTTGACGATCCGGCTGCAGCGGTCCCCGGCGGCGCGAAAGCCGCCGCCTCCGCACGACCGGCGGCTGGACCAGCCGGTAACGGCTGAACGACCGCGTTGCGTTCGCCTCCGCTCTGACGCACAACGGCTTCGCCAGACACGACAATCAGACGCTTACGGTCATGCTGACCCTGCGCTGACGCCGCCCCCGCTCACGGCAGGAGAGAGACGACACATGACAGACGGGACGATCACGACGGATGTCGCCATCATCGGAGCCGGGCCTACGGGTCTGTTCGCCGCGTTCGAGTGCGCGATGCTCAAGCTCGACTGCGTGCTGGTCGACGCCCTCGCCGATATCGGCGGTCAGTGCGCCGCGCTTTATCCCGAGAAACCGATCTACGACATTCCGGCCCATCCAGCGATCGAAGGGGCTGCGCTGATCGAATCCCTCGCCCGCCAGATCGAGCCGTTCAACATTCCCCGGATGCTCGGTCGCCGCGTCGAAACCCTGAAAGGTCAGCGCGGGGCGTTCATCCTTGGCACGGACAAGGGCGACGTCATCCACGCCAAGGCCGTGATCATCGCAGCCGGGGCTGGGGCGTTCGGTCCGAACCGGCCACCGCTGGACGGGCTTGAAGCCTATGAAGACACAGGTTCGGTGCAGTATTACGTCCGTCGTCGCGCGGACTTCGAGGGGAAAACGCTGGTGATCGCAGGCGGGGGCGACTCCGCCCTCGACTGGGCGCTTTCGTTGAAGGAACTGGCGCGCAAGATTTATCTGGTGCATCGCCGCGACAAGTTCCGCGCCGCGCCCGAGAGCCTGCGGCAGCTCGACGAGGCTGTGGAGCGCGGCGAGATCGAGAAAGTCACTCCGTTCCAGCTCAAGGCCCTGCATGGCGAAAGCGGCGCGTTGCGAGAAGTGGAGCTGGTGACGCTGGACGGTGAAAGCCGCCGCCTTGAAGCTGATCATCTGCTGGCGTTCTTTGGGCTGGCGACCGACCTTGGCCCTGTCGCGCAATGGGGCATGGACCAGATCCGCTCAACAATTCCGGTTACGCCCTCGACATGCGAGACAAGTCTGCCCGGCGTGTTCGCCATTGGCGACGTCGCGACGTATCCGGGCAAGCTGAAGCTCATCCTGCAGGGTTTCAGCGAAGGCGCTATGGCGGCGCATGCGATCCATCCGATCGTCCACCCCGAGCAGGCATTGCATTTCGAATATTCGACAAGCAAAGGCGTTCCGAATTCGTAACGAGAGGGTGGCGCGAGCGGGTCGCCGCCTTATACTGATTCACCGGAACACGCGGGCGCTACCTGAGCGGGCGCCCGGAACAAGCGCAGAGGCCTTCATGCTCTCCATTCTCCGGAGCAAAACCCCGCATGTATCGAGGACGTTCTGAAATGGACATCGCTGCGCAATGGGCGGGAGGCGCCCTGACAATCGATCTGGCGGCAATCGCCGCAAACTATCGGACACTGCAAAGCGTCGTGGGCGGAGAGTGCGGCGCGGCGATCAAGGCCGATGCTTACGGTCTCGGCGCGCTGACTGTCGGGCCGACGCTCGAGAAGGCCGGTTGTCGCCGCTTTTTCGTCGCACACCTGTCGGAGGGCGTGGCTCTGCGCCCCGCGATCAGCCGGGATATTCCGATTTTCGTGCTGCACGGGCCTCCGCCGGGCACGTCGCGCGATCTTCTGGAGGCCGGGCTGACGCCGGTGCTGAACAGCGTGGAGCAGCTCGCCGAATGGCGGGCGCTCGCCGCCAGTCTGGGGCGCATGTTGCCCGCTGTGATCCAGATTGATTCCGGCATGGCGCGCTTTGGTCTGACCGCAGAAATCGTCACGACTGTTGCCAATGATCCAGGCATGCTGGCGGGAGTCAAACCGCTTTTTGTCATGAGCCATCTGGCGTGCGCTGACGAGCCGCAGCACCCGGCGAACGCCGCGCAGCTGGCCGCCTTCCTGCGTCTGACGGCGCTGCTTCCTGAGCTACCCCGCAGTCTTGCAGCATCTTCCGGAATTTTTCTTGGTCCTGACTGGCATTTTGACATCGTCCGTCCGGGAGCGGCGCTTTATGGCGTCAACCCGACGCCGGGACGGCCGAACCCCATGCGGCCCGTCGTGCGGTTGCAGGCGCGGGTGATTCAGACGCGCGACATCCCGACGGGGCAAACTGTCGGTTATGGCGGGCTGTTCACCGCGGCGCGCCCGACGCGGGTAGCGCTGCTTGGCATCGGTTACGGCGACGGCTTCCACCGCGCGGCCTCCAATCGCGGGCGCGCCGTCCTGCCGTCGCATTCTGAGACGCATTTGCCGATCATTGGCCGGGTGTCTATGGATTCCCTCGCCGTAGACATTACGGATCTGGGCGGTTCGCCCGTGTCGGCGGGTACGCCGTTCGATCTGATCGGCCCACATATCTCGCTGGACGAAGCTGCGGCCGCGGCGGGCACGATCGGCTATGAACTGCTTACCGATCTTGGCGGGCGGTATCACAGGAGCTACACGCAGGGGCACGCTGCATCCTGATTTTTCATTGTGAATGCTATAGTACGGCATCGTGCGGAAACGCCATGCCGGAACGTTGCCTGAGGCGCCGGGTGCCTGCGGCGTCGACACTTGACCCCAGGCATTTCCGCGCTGAACCGGGGTCATAGACACCGTTGTATTGTTGATCACGGTAATTTCAAAAAACCGTTGCGACATTTGCCGCAACGGTCAGTTTTTGTGCGTGGCGGCCTCCTGGTTCAGTGCCCGGATTTATCCGCATCGACAAGCTGCATGTCAGTGCGCCCCAGACCGTCGATGTGCGCCATGTCTTCATTCGAAAGTTCGAAAGCAACGCAGTCAAGATTTTCCTTCTGCCGTGCGGGATCGGCAGATTTCGGCGTCGTGGCGAAGCCGTTCTGCAGGTGCCAGCGCAGGATCACCTGCCCGACCGTCCTGCCTATCCGGGCGGCGATTTCTCCGATGACAGGATCATGCATGATCTCGCCATTACGGCCCAGTGGACTCCACGTTTCCGTGACGATGCCTTTTTCGCGATGGATGGCGACAAGATCGTCCCTGCGCAGATACGGATCGAGCTGGATCTGGTTGACGTGCGGCACAAAGCCCGCGTCGAAGAGTTTCGCCAGATGAGCCGGTTTGAAGTTCGAAACGCCGATCGAACGGGTCAGCCCGGCCTCAAGCAGGCGCGTCATGCCCTCGAACGCCTCGACATAGCGGTCCTGCGCCGGGTTGGGCCAGTGGATCAGCAGCAGATCGACGTAATCCAACCCAAGACGGCGCAGGCTGGCTTCGCACGCCGTGCGTACGCCGTCGCGGCTATGCCACTCCTTGTTGAATTTCGTGGTGACGAAGATTTCAGCGCGCGGCGCGGAGCCGCGTCGAACGCCCTCTCCGACGCCTCTTTCGTTGCGGTAGTTCTCGGCCGTGTCGAAAAGGCGATAGCCAGCGTCAATCGCCTGACTGACGGCGGTAGCGGCCTGTGCATCGTCCATCGGCCAGGTTCCCAGACCGAACTGGGGCATTTCCACGCCGTTCAGAAGGCGAAGGGTTGGAGAAATCACCATGAAATTCAACCTCATTTTTCAAGCGTCGTGAACGACGACCAGTGGCCCCAAGGCTTTGGTGCATTTGTAGGGCCCCAAGAGTCGGAGGGGCAAGCGCTCGTGGATTCTCGATCATGGGGCTGTGGAGGGAGCACACTTGAGTATGTGGGTATTATGCGGATGAAAAAAACTGCAAATCTTTAAGCGATTGATTTCATTGACGACTGGAATGTTGGTTTTGTGTAGTATGCGGTTAATCAAATTGACACCGCTCACGGTAAATTTTAATCAAAACAACACGTTATGGTGACTTCTCAGTGAACTACAGACACGCTTACCACGCTGGCAACTTCGCCGATTGCATGAAGCACGCCCTGTTGACCGCGCTGGTTGGCTCTCTGACCCGCAAGGCTACGCTATTTGCGGTTCTGGACACCCATGCCGGGATTGGCGGGTACGATCTTGCGGGCGTTCAGGCGGAAGCCACGGGCGAATGGCGGGATGGGATCGGACGTCTGCTGGACATTCCGGAAGACGCACCGGAACTGGCGCCGCTGCGCCCCTGGCTGGATATGGTGCGGGCCAGTTTGAGGCCGGAGGAAGGCGCGTTTCATTATCCGGGCTCGCCGGAACTGGTCGCGCGCCTGCTCCGCCCGCAGGACGAACTTGTCTGCTGTGAACTGCATCCGGAAGATCAGACGGTGTTGCGGCGCCTGTTTCGGAACAAGGCGAATGTGTCGGTTCATCATCGCGACGGGTATGAGGCGATCGGCGCCCTGTTGCCGCCAAGGCAGGCCAGACGCGGGTTGACGCTGATCGACCCCCCGTTCGAACGAACCGATGAGTTCGCACGGCTGGCGCAGGCGGTGACGCAGGCGCGCACGCGCTTTTCCACCGGCATGGTGGCCGCGTGGTATCCGATCAAGCATGGCGCGCCGGTCCGGGCGTTTCTGGATGCGATCCGGGATGCGGGGTTGCGCGACGTGTTGAATGTGGAGTTCACCCTGCGGCCGCCGCTGGACCCGTCGCGTCTCAACGGGTGTGGGCTCTTGGTGGTGCAGCCGCCCTATCAGTTCGACGAGGAAGCGCGCAGTATGCTTGAGCCGCTTTGCCGCCATCTGGGTGACGGAGAGACGCAGGCGAAGGTTGAGTGGGTCGCGCCGGAATGAAGCATATCGCTGTAATCGGCGCCGGGTCGTGGGGGCTGGCGCTGGCTTTGCAGGCCGCGCGGGCGGGCGGGCGGGTACATCTCTGGGCGCGCGACCCGTCGGCGCGTCTGACGAACGGCGCCATGCCGCGTCTGCCGGGACATCCGCTGCCAGACACGGTGTCGGTGAGCGGGCGGATGCCGGAGCGCGCCGACATGGTGCTCCTGGCGGTTCCGATGCAGCATCTGTCGTCCGTGTTGGGCGGTTTGAACAGCGGCGCGCCGGTCGTCCTGTGCTGCAAGGGTGTCGAGCCAGGAACATTACGGTTTCCTCTTCAGATTCTTGAAGAGGCGCTCCCCGGCGTTTCCGGCGCGGTGTTGTCCGGCCCGAATTTTGCGCATGAAATCGCGGCAGGTTTGCCTGCGGCGGCGGTGATCGCAGCACGGGAGGCGAGTCTTTCTCGCGCTCTGGGCGATCTGCTGACGACGCCCCGGTTTCGTCTCTATGACAGCGACGACATTGTCGGGGTGCAGCTTGGCGGCGCCGCAAAGAACGTGATCGCGATAGCAGCCGGGGCGGCGATTGGCGCAGGTCTGGGCGAAAATGCGCGCGCGGCGCTGGTGACGCGCGGGTTAGCCGAGATCGGGCGTCTGGCCGCCGCATTGGGCGGACGCCCGGAGACGCTGGCGGGTCTGGCAGGCGTGGGCGACCTGCTGCTCACCTGCACCGGGGGCGCTTCCCGCAACTTTCGTGTCGGCGCCGCGTTGGGTAAGGGCATGACGCTTGCGGAAGCCTTGAATTCGCCTGCAGGCGTGGCCGAAGGCGTAGCGACCTCCGGCGCCCTTCTGGCTCTTGCGAAGCGGCATGACGTGGCGGTTCCGGTGATTGAAGCGGTAGCGGATCTGGTCGAAGGGCGCAGTCTTTTGACCGATGTTGTCGAACGCCTGCTATCCCGACCGACAGGAAGCGAAGCAGGGCGCATGGCCTGAGTCAGATAGGGGGAAAGACGCGGATGTGGATGCGAAACGAACGGCTTAGACGGATTGTAAGTCGCAACAGGGTTCTCCGTTTTCTGTCATCCGACGTTCAGACGCATCTTCAACTCGCTTTGCTGCGCGGCCATAAATCGAAACAGGTTATCGACACTATAGAGTCGTGCCGTAAGAAAGCGGACTCCCTGCTCAGCGGCGATGAATCTTTTATGGTGCATGCGTTGGCGCAGGCGCAGGCGGAACATGGTGGCGCGTTCGCTGAATTCGGGGTCTATAAAGGCTGTTCGGCGCGTCTGCTGTGTTCCGTGAAAGGGGCCACGCCGCTACATCTGTTCGACACTTTCTCGGGCCTTCCAAAACCTTCTGGTGCAGAAAGGGGCACTTTTCGAAAGGGCGAGTTTCGAGGAACTCTGGCCGAAGTCCAGAATGTGTTGACAGGCTACAAAGGCGTTCATTTTCATCAGGGCGTGTTTCCGGCCAGCACCGCAGGTCTGGAGAATCTGCGATTCTCCTTTGTGCATCTGGATGTTGATCTTGAAGGCGCGACTTATGCAGGCCTGGAATTCTTTTATCCGCGCATGCTTCCGGGGGGCATACTTATCACGCACGATTACTCAATCATTCCCGGCGTCCGGAACGCCATTGACCGGTTCATGACTGGCCGTCCCGAGAGAGTGATCGAATTACCAACGACGCAGGCTATGATTATCCGCTCGGCTGATGCGCGTGTGATGGTCAGCGCGGAGGCGGAGGCAACCGCTGTCGCGGCTTAGGTGTTTAGAGCCGTAATTTGATACTACAGATTTGGAACGAATGAGCTTTTCTCCTGCTGAGACAGCCGATAAATCAATTTGCATGAAGAGCGCCACCAGCACATCCTTGAGCTGCATGTAACCAACTTCGAGCGGGCAGTTCTTAACGGAGAGGGCGTCGGATCGCCCCGTTTGGTATCGGGTAAACGAGAAGCAAGGCGACGCTGAACGCCGCGAGGAATGCATTTCCAGAAGATGAATACTTTCTGTGCATATAGCATGAAATTACATTTATATTATTTCAGATATGAATTTCTCCCATTTTCCCTCTGGAAATAAACAGGAAGATCTCTGCCTCATGATTTTTCCGCCGGAAGGTCGAGGTCGTTCGCTGTATCTACGTCCGGCCTGCTCGACGCCCGACCTCCACTATATGCTGCATAATGAATAATAATCTTATTACGGGAAATATCCTTGATCACACGTCAGCGACAGCCTGACACACATCGACCCATTCTCCGTTCACCAACTCAGCCAGACGTTCAGGCGTCAGGCAGACCGAACTGGTGGTTGAACCCGCCGCCGGCCAGACCTCGGCATACCGACGCAACGAAATATCGCAGCATACGCGCAAGGGTTGCGGCAGGCCAAAAGGGCAGACGCCGCCAACAGGGTGACTGGTCAACTCAAGCACCTCATCGGGCGGAAGCATGCGAGGACGGTCGCCGAACGCGGCCTTGGTCTTGCGATTGTCCAGACGGCCCGTGCCCGCCATGACGACAAGCAGGCGTTCTTCGCCGACCTTTATCGCCAGCGTCTTGGCAATCTGCCCGTCTTCCACGCCGAGCGTCTGCGCGGCCTCCGACACGGTCGCCGTGCTCGCCTCCATCACGACGGGCGCGATGTCGGGCGCATGTTCGGCGAAGAAGGCGCGAACGGACTCAAGACTCATATGCCGGAATCTCCCTGATTGCCTGATGACGACGTTGCGGCTTAGGTCTGCCGTCGTCCGCCAAAACTGTAGCGGCTGCCAGGATACGTGAACACGCCACGCATCACCACGCGTCCATCGACCCAGGTTCGGCGCACCAGTTGCAGGCACGCTTCTGGACCGTCGAGTTCAAGGAGGGCTTGCTGATCCGCTTCCGGCGTCACGGCGAAGATGACGTGCTCGACCTCGTGCGGAGGCGAGATCTGAAACAGATACCGATGAGGATGGGTCGTGGCGAAATCCTGATCGAGATAGTCCGGCGCGAAATGCGGAGACACAAAACGCTCCTCAATCTGCAAGGGCGTGTCGTCCTCGTAATGGATCAGCACCGAGTGGAACAGCTTGACGCCCGGCCGCTGGTCAAAAGCGAGGGCGAGATGCCCATCAGCGCGGATCGTCTCCAGCAATACGACGCGCGATCGGTGTCGCCCCCCGCCCGCCTGGATATCGTCGGCGATGTCACGAAGCTCAAGCACCTCCGCCCTTGGCGCCGGTCGGGCGACAAATGTGCCCACGCCCTGGGCGCGCGTGACGATCCCCTCACCCATGAGTTCACGCAGGGCGCGATGCACGGTCATCCGGGAGACGCCGAGCGTTTCCACCAGTTCATTTTCAGATGGCAGGCGCGAACCGACGCCCCACTCGCCCGAAGCGATCCGCTCGGTGATGTAGTGCTTCACCTGTTCGTAGCGGGAAGCCGGGCGCGAAGCAGTCAGGTCCGGCGACACGGTGCGACGCGGAAGGGTGTCCGTATCAGACGCCATCGGGAACGCCTCCAAAAACGCGTGCGATGGGGGCCACGCCACCGATCCAGTAGGACAGTTCATGTGGACCAGTCACGTCCCAGAGCGCGAAGTCCGCGAAGCTGCCTGTGGAAAGAACACCGATATCGCCAGACATGCCAAGCGCCTGTGCTGCGATCCGGGTCACGGCTTTCAGAGCTTCCTCCGGCGTCAACCTGAACAACACGGAGGCGAGATTCATCGTCGCCGTCAGGCTGGACAATGGCGACGTGCCGGGGTTGCAGTCTGTGGCCAGCCCCATCGGCACGCCGTAACGCCGGAAAAGATCGACAGGCGGCGCCTGCGTTTCACGGATGAAGTAGAACGCGCCGGGCAGCAGCATGGCGACCGTCCCAGCCTCCGCCAATGCGGCGGCGCCCTCCTCCCCTACATATTCGACGTGATCAGCCGAGAGCGCGCGATACTTCGCCGCCAGCGACGCCCCGCCACCATCGGACAATTGGTCCGCATGCAGCCGGACCGGCAAGCCGAGCTCGCGCGCGGCGGCAAACAGCCGATCCACCTGCGGCGCCGTGAAGGCGATGCTCTCGCAGAATGCGTCCACGCTGTCAGCGAGACCGAGCCTCGCGATTTCAGGCAACATATCTTCAATCAGATGCGTGACGTAATCGTCTTGCCGTCCGGCGAATTCCGGCGGCAAGGCGTGGGCGCCGAGGAAGGTCGTATGCACGCGCACCGGCAACCTTTCGCCGACTGCGCGCGCCACACGCAACTGCTTGACCTCGTCCGCCAGCGTCAGTCCATATCCGGACTTGATCTCAATTGTCGTGGTTCCGGCGGCGATCATCACCTGCGTGCGGCGAAGCGCGATTTCCAGCAGCTCCTCTTCGCTCGCAGCTCGCGTGGCGCGCACAGTTGACGCGATGCCACCGCCAGACCGGGCGATTTCCTCATAGCTCACGCCATTCAGGCGTTGTTCGAATTCCGCACTGCGATCTCCGGCAAAAACAAGATGTGTGTGCGCGTCGATGAGGCCTGGCGTCACCCACGGCATACGCGCCCCGACCGGATCTTCGGCGTGAATTCCGACACTGCAGGTGATGACCTCACGCGCCAGAGATTCAGGCGCATCCGGCAAGTCCTGTCGCCGCCCGAGCCAGACAATCCGCCCGTCGCGCGACGCAATCGCGCCGTCGCGTATGCAGCCATAAACATCCTGGGTCGCCGTCGGGTCGAGCGTCGCGAGATGAACGCCAATCCAGAGCCTGTCCCACATCGTCGTCATCCTGTTTACAAAGCCCTTGCGCGATACACCATGCGCATGGAACGTCTTCGGTAAAACTCTAGGTAAGTCTATACAACCCCATCAAAGCCGCTATGGTGCGTTTACGCAACGACAGAAAAAGCGGACGCACCGGCATGACGCAAACCCGCATCGGATTCGTAAAACAAGCCCTCCTCCCCCAAGGATGGCGTTGCAACGTGCGGATCGCGACGGACGAAAGCGGGCGTTTTGTACATATCGCGCCTGACGCGACGCCCGATGGCGTCGACTGGCGGGCGGATGTCGCGATTCCGTCGACGCCCAACCTGCATTCTCACGCGTTCCAGCGCGCCATGGCTGGCCTGACCGAGCGCCGTCAGAATCCGGCGGATACGTTCTGGACGTGGCGCATGTTGATGTATCGTCTGGCGCTGCGGATCAGCCCTGGCGACATGCGAACCATTGCGACACATCTGTATATCGAGATGCTTCGCGCCGGGTATACGCAGGTCGCTGAATTCCACTACCTGCACCACGCGCCCGACGGCGCGCCATACGCGAACCCTGCCGAGATGTCCGTCCAGTTGATCGCTGCGGCGCAGGATGCCGGGATCGGGCTGACGCTGCTTCCCACGCTATACGCCCGCTCCGGTTTCGGAGCGTCTGGGCTACAGAGCGACCAGCGCCGTTTCGCGACCAGCGCGGAGACCATCATGGAGATTGCCGAACGGGCGGCAGACACGGTGGGAGACAGTCGTCTTACTGTCGGGCTCGGCCTGCATTCCCTGCGCGCCGTCGATATCGCTGACGCGGCACGCCTTACAGAACGGCATGTCCATAGCGGCCCGGTCCATATCCACGTCGCAGAGCAGACGCGTGAAGTGGACGAATGTCTCGCGTCGACAGGCGCGCGCCCGGTCTCCTACCTGCTCGACAACGCGCCTGTGGATGATCGGTGGTGCCTTGTCCATGCAACCCATATGGACGCCGAGGAGACCGCGCGAGCCGCAGACAGTCGCGCCGTCGCCGGATTGTGCCCGATCACGGAAGCCAATCTGGGTGATGGATTTTTCCCGTTTCAGGATTACATCGCACGCAAGGGCGCGTGGGGCGTGGGGTCAGACAGCAACGTGCTGATCAGCCCAGGCGAAGAACTGCGCCTGCTCGAATACGGACAGAGACTCAGTCGGCGACAGCGCTGCCTCGGCCTGCCGGAAGGCGAGGTCGGTTCGACAGGCGCAGCACTCTATCGGGCGGCGGCGCAAGGCGGCGCGCAGGCCTGCGGGCTTCTCGCGGGCGGCGATACGCTCTGGGGAATCACAGTCGGCGCAAGAGCAGATCTCTGCACACTCGACGCTGCGCGGCTGTCGCTTCCCGGACTGACGGGAGACGCGATCCTCGACGCCGCGATTTTCGCGGGAACGGCCTTACCGATCCGTGATGTCATGTGCGCTGGAGAGTGGCGGGTGTGTGACGGGCGCCACCCTCTGCAGGACGCTGCGCGGGAACGCTTTAACATGACCGCCGCCGCGTTGCTGGAAGAGTGACGCAAGGGGCCGCAGGTTTTACTCAAATTGAGAAAACAAATTTATACCCTCTGAAAGAATCGGGAGCAACAAGACCATGCCTCCAGTCTTCACGCTGACGCCGGGCTCAAGCCCCGTTCTGGTCACCATCCCACATGCGGGTACGGCCCTCGCGCCGGGCATGGAGGCCCGCATGACGGCGCGCGGACTGCGCCTTCCTGACACGGACTGGTACATGCCGGATCTCTACACCGGAGCAGCGTTGCGTGGGGTCGGCGTCCTTACCGCCCATTACTCGCGATATGTCGTCGATCTGAATCGCGGCGCCGATGATGCGGCGCTCTATCCTGGACGACCGAGCACCGGCCTTGCGCCACATCTGACCTTCGACGGGACTCCGATCTATCTCGAAGGAGAGGCGCCCGGCGGGGAAGAAATCGCGCAACGAACGGGGGCTTACTGGCGCCCCTACCATGACGCCGTTACTGCGGAACTCAAACGGCTGAGAGCAAAACATGGGTGGGCGATCCTGTGGGACGCGCATTCGATCCGTTCGCAGGTTGAACGACTGTTCGAGGGCGTGCTGCCGGACCTGAACGTTGGCACCAATAGCGGCGCGTCCTGCGCAGCCTCCTTGTCGAATGCCGTGATGGAGC
This sequence comes from Acetobacter sacchari, assembly GCF_017377715.1. Lineage (GTDB taxonomy): Bacteria > Pseudomonadota > Alphaproteobacteria > Acetobacterales > Acetobacteraceae > Acetobacter > Acetobacter sacchari. Next base: position 74,267 of record NZ_JAFVMF010000018.1, read on the forward strand.
AGGTCGGAATGTCGCCCGATTACACGCATGTTCTGAACGGGCGGTTTCGTGGAGGCTACACAACGCGTCATTACGGCACGCCAGGGACGGGCGTGCATGCTGTCCAGCTGGAAATCGCGCAATCGATCTATCTGGCCAGTGAGGATGACCCATGGCCTGCGGATGCGACGAAAAGCGCGCGTCTGCGGGACGCTATCAACGGGCTGCTCGACACATTGCTCTCATGGACGCCAGAGGGATAAGCCTCGCGCGGCGCTGGGGACCCGTTCGTCCGGATGATCGGTCACAATGTCTCGGGGCCGTCCAGCGCTATGAAGTCAACACGAAGAGGTGTTGGGGGGGAGGTTTGAGGGGCTGACCGCCCCTGGCACGTTGCAAGCAGACGGCTTCGCGCTCCTAACCGGCTGTAGGAGCAACTTTCCTGCATTCAGGACACCGGACGCAAATGGAGTGCGCCCGACGTTACCGTCCGAACCATAGCCGTATCGCTGGCGTAGCAGCGTCGCCAAAGAGCGGCGGCTCAATTGAAACCACCACCACGCCAGTCTGGAAGCATCCTGACAAAATATCGGCTTTAGTGAGCGTGGGTCGACAACGCTTACAATCAGGAGACTCGCGAAGTCGCCAGCTTGAGCCCAAAGGCGATGAATACCAGACCCGTAATGCGATCAAGCGCCCGGACAGCCTCAGGTTGGCGCAGAAAGCGACCAAGCGGCGCAGTGGCGGTGATCAGGGCCGCAAACCAGGCGAGCGTTATGGCGACGTGGATGCAAGCCAGAAAGAATATGTATCCCGCCACCGGCGCGCCAGCTGGCACGAACTGCGGCAGGAGCGTGACATAGAATACACCCACCTTGGGATTGAGCAGATTGGTCAGGAAACCACGCCAGAACGCGCCAGATCCGCCCGGCGCCGGAGACTGATCTTCTGTCCGCAAGGCTGCCCTCGGTTTCAACAAGAGCTTACCGCCAAGCCAAATAAGGTAGGCCGCTCCGGCGATTTTCACCATCGTGTAGGCCAGATAGGAAGCGCGCAGCAATGTGCCAAGCCCGAGAGCCACTGCCGCACCCCACATCACACACCCAAGCGCAATGCCGATCGCGGCAAGAATCGCTGGACGTCGTCCATCGACAGTCGCCGAACGCAACACCATCGCCGTGTCCACACCCGGCGTGAGGCTCAGGATGGACGCCGCCAGAACGAAGGCTAAAAGAAGAGAGAAATCGATCATGCCGTTTTCCTACCACATCGATCAGGGACCTACACGACTTCCCGCCTGAAGTTCGCCAGAGCGCGCTTTGAAATCACGCACTCCCCTTAATCTCCGGGGCGGCGATCATTGCTACATGCCGCACCATCCGCAGACAGGCTGATATCTTTGCTCCAAACGAAAAACGAACGCCGCGAAGACGGAGAAACACCAACTGACAGTCGTCTACATGGCGGTCGCCCAGCATTGCGATCTGCATTCGCCATAGTGGACAGCAGGCATTTATTCACATCCAGGCGCCGCTTGGGATTACTCTCCCGTGCGTCGTCGGTATGCCTTTGATCGTCCGGATGATGACGCTGGTCACGAACTGACCGTGAGTCGTTTTTGTCCGTGACAGCGAGATGTCACACTGCCTTTCCGAAATAACACTCCGCCACAGATTACGTAATTAAAATTTCATCAGAAAATTTATAAAAAATCGTACGATTATTTTTGTTTTTCAAAAAAATTCAATCCAGAGAGTTCAACGGAATTCACCCATTTAAGAGAAATCATTTCATCCAACATCAATTCGAGCGCCATCGCATTCTCACCACCGAAAACCATACTATCCTTATTGCTCGCACCCGGCAGAATTTCGCGTGTCGCGCCCGCAGGAAGAGCAAGACCACCTTCCTTGATTGGCGCTGAAAGAAGGCGCAGAAGCGTTTCTCGATTCTCAATCCCGTTGCAGAAAGTAATGGCATCGCGAAGAGCATTAACAAGTAATTCAGAGGCCGACGGGTTCGTCACGCTCCATGATCGAGTCGTCACAAGAGTTTTTTCGACATGCCCCGGCCAGATTGAGGATGATCCGGCGACAATCCCGCCAATACCTTCATGTTCAGCGGCAGCGCCCCAAGGCGGTCCGGCGCAGAATCCATCGATGCCGCCGTCCCGCAACGCGTCCAGCATAGTATCGGGCGGCATAGCAACGATTTGTGCAAAGCTGTCAGGCGTCTCGGACTTCGTCGCCAAATAGCGACGCAGAAGAAGAAAATGGGTCGAGTACGGATGCACGACCGCAAGCCTGGGGGGCGTCCCGCCCGGCTCCGCCTCCATAATGCTCTTGCGCAAAACGATGGTATTTCCACCCTTCGACAAGACCATGAGAGGGTTTAGTGCGACAGGTCTTCCGCGTCGTCCCAATGCGGTCATGATCGCAAGCGGCGGGAAAACGACGGCTGCGTCCAGACGGTTCCAGGCAAGACCGTCGGCGATATTCGACCAGGATGGTTCAACCCTGATAGAGACATCGAGCCCGTTGCGGCGGAAATACCCGAGATGCTCAGCCACGAGGACGGGCGCGCTGTCGGCGAGACGGAGCAGGCCTATGCGAATGGATGCGGTCATTTTTTACTGGTGTCCTCGGCGGCGGGCGCCTGCGCGTCGAGGTAACTTGCGCAGACGTCAACAATCTTACGGGCTTCACGCATCGCCTGCCGTCGAAACCAGCGGTATGCCTCGGCTTCGCCGCAACGCTCGTTTTTCATGAAAAGCTTTTTGGCGCGATCAACCAGATCACGTTCGGAAAGCGTTTTCTGCGCCGTATCGAGCGCGCGCTGTGTGCGCCGAAAGCGCGCGTAAAGTGAAATCGCCGCTCGAAGCAGCGGCTTGACGTCGCGGGGTGGCGTATCGATGACATTATAGGAGCATACGCCAGCTTCGAAGGCGTCTTCCATCAGATGCTCATCGTCCTCATCGACGAACAGCGCCACTGGCCGTTCCATGTCAGATCCGGACAGAGCGCGCACGCCGTCGAGTGCATCGCGGTCAGGCCGCGCCAGATCGACGAGCACGATATCGGGCTGAAATTCCCGCACGGCGTCGATCAGCGCCGTACCTGCGCTCAGACGGATGAGGGTGAGCGAGGCATCGGCCGCGAGCAGATCGGAGAGCGCATTAACGCGTCGGGAGTTTTCATCGGCAAGAAGCACGCGCACGGCTCAGTAAACGTCCCGGCGGTAACGCCCTGCGCGCGTCAGGTCCGAGACGAACGCATCCGCCATGCCCGTGCTCATGTCGCCGTGGCGCGCTACAAGACGGCGCAAGGCTGCATCCACATCGCGCGCCATGCGAGCGGCGTCGCCGCAGACGTAGATGTGAGCTCCGGCAGTGAGCCAGGACCAGAGTTCGGCGCCATGTTCCTCCATGCGATCCTGAACGTAGATGCGTGCATCCTGATCGCGCGAGAACGCCGTGTCGAGACGGGTCAACGTTCCTGCAACCAGAAATGACTTGAGCTCCTCCTCGAAATAAAAGGTGCTGGCTGCATGCCGCTCCCCGAAAAACAGCCACGCGCGGCCCGACGCCTGAGTCGCTGCGCGTTCCTGCAGAAAGCCGCGAAAAGGTGCGATTCCGGTGCCTGGTCCGATCATGATGATCGGCGTCGCGCCGTCTGCGGGCAGCCTGAAATGCGCATTCGACTGAACGAAGACATTCGCGGGCGCCCCCAACGCCAGATCGGCGAGCCATGGCGAGCAGAGGCCGCGATACGGCGTGTGGCTTACGCCGACCGTCAGATGGACCTCCGCTGTATGACGGCGCTGTGAGGACGCTATGGAATAGAGGCGCGGCTGAATCTTGCGAAACAACTGCGAGATCTCATCCGGACTTGCCGAAAGCCGTACGTTCGCCAGCATTTCCGGCAAATACCCTTCTGCCGTTCCAAGGCGTTCGAGCATAGCTGGCGCCGGACGCCCCAGATCGAAATGGCGGATCAATGCATCGCGAAGTGAAACAATCCCGTGGTGCTTCAATGTGACCGGCGTCTTCGAAGGCAGGCCGATAGCGGATAACGCCGCGTCCACTGCTTCGGCATGATTGAGCGGCCATATGCCAAGCGCATCTCCCGGTTCGTAACGCAGGCCGCTGGATGTCAGGTCGAAACCGATCAAACGAGTTTCCCGCCCGGAGCACTCCGACGTCAGACGGTCATTACGGCAGAGAACGGCGACGACAGAGGCGTCCCTTCGCGACGTCTTCGCCTTTGGAGGCGCCTGAACCGCACTCGATGTCGTTGGGGCCAGAGCCGCGAGCAGGCGGGGTCGCCAGTCGGCCACCGCATCCTCATAATCTGGTTCGCATTCCTGCCGGGCGACAAGAACTCTGCTGCCAAGCTCTACAAGCTTTTCGTCCAGTGCGCGACCGAAACCGCAAAAGCGCCCGTAGGTGGAGTCACCCAGCGCAAGCACGGCGTGCGAAGTGCTGTCCAGCGGCTCGTTGCGCGCGTGCAACCCGTTCCAGAACGCGATTGCGCAGTCCGGAGGGTCTCCATCTCCGAATGTCGACGTTACGAAAACGACCGGCCCGTTTGGCAGCCTGTCCGCCGAGACTGTATCCAGGCACGCTATGGAAACGCGCCGCCCCGCGTCCTTCAACCCCTGGGCGACTTCTGTGGCCGCTGTCTCGGCGCGGCCGGTCTGGGAGGCCCAGAACACCGTGATGTCGTAGCCAGAGTCGTCTTCCGGCGCCGGGTCTACGATTTGCAGACTGCTTCTTGCCCGCGAATAGAGACCGGACAACAGACCGTCGACCCGAAGTCGTTCAGCGGTCGTCAGCGGCGCATGATCCGGCACCACAGGGAGTTGACCGTCGGGTGGCGAAAGGCGCAGGCCCTCAAGGAAGCCCGACAGCCAGTTGGCCGCAGGGGCGGACAGGTAAGACGTCGAGTGAGGCGCAAGGCCCAAATGCGCGGCGATCCGGTCCGGGATGGCGTCGGCAGGCATGAGTTGGGCCTCCTCTTGCGGCGGCGCGACCCGGGCGATGGCGACCGCGCATAATTTGAAGCCGGGCTGCAGCGAAACGGGATCGACCGCATCGGGCGTCAGAGCGTTGACGGCAAGGTCATCGCCAAAGCGGTCGTTCCAGTGGAAAGGCGCAAAGCAGACGCCCGGGCCAACACGGTCCGTGATCCGGGCGGGCAGTACGGCGCGCCCACGGCGCGAGCGTATCTCGACGAGGTCCTCAGGTTTGATCTTATGTCGCCGGGCGTCATGCGGCGACAATTCGACGAACGGGCCCGCGTTCAGCTTGTTCAGGCTCTCCACACGGCCGGTTTTGGTCAAGGTGTGCCATTGGTGCTGCAGACGCCCCGTACCGAGCACGAGAGGGAAGTCATCGTCGGGTCGTTCGCCGGCGCCAAGATACGGGCGAGCAAGGAATTGCGCACGGCCATCCGGAAATGGGAAGCTCGGTCCGGGAAGATAACGGATTGGATGACGGGTCTCTGAATCCCCGGGCCCACACGGCCACTGCACCGGCCCCAGACGAAGGCGCTCGTGGCTTATTCCCGATATGTCGTAATCCGTTCTCGGGTTCGCGAACTGACTTGCCTCTGCGAAAACCTCGGCCGCAGAGACGTACGAAAATCCGTCAGCAAACCCCATGGCCCGTCCGACACGCGCGATCAGCTCCCAGTCCGCGAGGGCGTCTCCCGGAGGCGCGACCGCCTGACGCGTCAGTGTCATGGTCCGATCGGAATTGACCTGAACGCCGTCAGCTTCGGCCCAAAGCGCCGCAGGAAGCAGAATATCAGCATGGCGGCCTGTTTCGGAATCCGCGTAGGCATCCTGCATGATGACGCAATCCGCCGCCTGCAGCGCCTCTACGACGTTGGCGCGCCGGGCGACGGTCGCAACGGGATTGGTGCAGATTATCCAGCAGGCGCGAATATCCTGCCGCCGCATCGCGTCGAACATCCCGATAGCGCCAATGCCCTCTTCCGCACGGATAGTTCCTGGCGGGAGGCGCCACAATTGTTCGGCCAGCGCGCGATCTTCCGCCACCAGCGCAGAACGCTGCCCCGGCAGGCCCGGCCCCATGTAGCCCATTTCGCGCCCGCCCATGGCGTTGGGCTGGCCGGTCAGGGAAAATGGGCCTGAGCCGGGCCGACAGATAGCGCCCGTCGCAAGATGCAGGTTGCAGATGGCGTTGGTGTTCCATGCGCCCGTGACACTCTGGTTGAGCCCCATCGTCCACAGGCTCATCCAGTCGCCCGCATCCGCAATCCATCGAGCAACCTGCTCGATCTTGTCCGACTCGATCCCGGTGATGGCGGCGCAGCGCTCGAGCGTGTAGTCCGCCAGAAATACAGGCATCTCGTCCCAGCCCGTCGTATGCGCCGCGATGAACGCTGTATCGATTGCTGACCATGCGACCAGCAGATGCAGGATGCCGTTCAGCAGCGCGAGATCCGTACCGGGACGGATCTGCAGGAAAATGTCGGCCTTGTCGGCGGTCGCCGTGCGCCGGGGGTCGACCACAATCAACTTCGCTCCGGCCCGCTTTCGATCAAGCAACCGCAGAAAAAGGATCGGATGACAATCGGCCATGTTCGCACCGATGACGAAAAACAGATCGGTCTGATCGAAATCCTCGTACGACCCGGGAGGCGCATCGGCGCCGAGCGAGAGTTTATAACCGGCCCCCGCCGCCGCCATGCACAGGCGCGAGTTGGATTCGATATGCTGTGTACGGATATAGCCCTTGGCGAGTTTGTTCGCGAGATATTGCGCTTCCATCGACATCTGGCCGGACACGTAAAGCCCGATGGCGTCAGGGCCGTGCGCATCGAGGATGGCGCGCAATCGACGGGCGGTTTCATTAATCGCGTCGTCGATTGCTGTGGCGACCGGCTGCGCAGTACGATCTCGTCTGATCTGTGCGCGATCAAGCCGCGCCGACGACGTGATCGGTCGGTCGCAGGAACTTCCTTTCGTGCACAGGCGCCCGCCATTGGCCGGATGCTCCGGATCGCCACGCAATTTGACAATCCGTCCCCCCTCGACCTCAAAAACAATGCCGCAGCCGACACCGCAATAAGGACAGGCTGAACGGATATCCTGACGCGTCATCGGTCAGACGGGCGCCAGATCCGGCTGCCGCGCCGAGGCGCTCTGCCGTGCGCGGACCTCGACACGCCCCTCGATTATACGTGCGTCCCAAGTCCGCAGCCGCTTCGTCTGATCCTCAAGACACACGCCATCGCGCAAGCGGAAGTGTTGCTTGTATAGTGGGGAGGCGACCACAAATTGCCCTGCAATATCGCCTATGATACCGCGGCCGATGACGTTGGCGTTCGAGAACGGGTCGTGATTGTCGACGGCAAAGACCTCCGCTGAACGACCGTGGCTTTCCGGAATCAGAAACAGGGCGATCTGGGCGCCGTCGTCCCACGCGACGACGCCGGAACGCGCGACCAGATCGCTCTCGTCACACAACGCCTTCCAATCCTGCGGTCCGAGGGCGATTGGAGAGGCTGGCGTATTATCGGCTGGCTTCACTTGGCCGCGTTCGGGCACAGTCGCGATATTCGGATCAGGACGGCTGTCGTTCACGAATGTACGGAAGCGCTTGAGTTTTTCCTGATCCGAAAGCGCGTCGCGCCATTCGCAATGATACGTGGAGACAACAGCCTGCATCTGCTGCTCAAGCTCTTCGGCAATGCCGAGCGAGTCGTGAATGATGACGTCCTTGAGGTAATCCAGACCGCCCTCGAGACCCTCCCGCCAAACGGATGTGCGTTGCAGCTTGTCAGCGGTACGGATGTAGAACATCAGGAAACGGTCGATATATTTCAGGAGCGTTGTAGAATCGAGATCAGTCGCGAAAAGCTCGGCGTGACGGGGGCGCATGCCGCCATTTCCACAGACGTAGAGATTCCACCCGTTTTCGGTGGCGATGACGCCAACGTCCTTGCTTTGTGCTTCAGCGCATTCGCGTGTGCAGCCCGAGACGGCGAACTTGAGCTTGTGCGGAGAGCGCAGCCCCTTGTAACGGTTCTCGATATCGAGCGCCTGACTTACGCTATCCTGCACGCCGTAGCGACACCATGTGCTGCCGACACAGGATTTTACGGTCCGTGTTGATTTTCCATATGCATGGCCGGTTTCGAACCCGGCCTCGATCAGTTCACCCCAGATATCGGGAAGCTGATGGATCTGCGCCCCGAACAGGTCGATCCGCTGTCCGCCGGTTATCTTGGTGTACAGGCCATATTTGCGGGCGACCGAGCCGAGAACGATCAGCTTGTCCGGAGTGATCTCGCCCCCGGCAATTCGCGGCATGACCGAATATGTGCCGTTCTTCTGCATGTTGGCCATGAACGTATCGTTCGTGTCCTGCAGCGGAATATAAGCCGGATCGGTGATCGGCTTGTTCCATGCGGATGCGAGAATCGAGCCCACGGCGGGCTTGCAGATATCGCACCCCAGGCCGCCGTTGCCATGACGGTCCATCAGGTCCTCGAACGTGCGAATGCCGTGTACTCGCACGAGGGAGTACAGCTCCTGCCGCGTGTGCGAGAAATGCTCGCACAGCGAGTGATCCACTTCGATCCCGCGGGCGGAAAGCTCTGTTTCGAACACGCTTTTCAACAACGCCGCGCACCCTCCGCAGCCCGTGGAGGCCTTGGTGATCCCCTTGAGGCTCGCGAGATCGGTACAGCCATTATCGAGCGCGGAGCAGATCGCGCCCTTGGTGACGTTGTGGCAGGAGCATATCATGGCCGTATCCGGAAGCGAGCTCGCTCCCAGAAGCTCCGCCCCTTCGCCACGCGGGAGGATCAGCGCGGCAGGATCTGCAGGCGGCTTGATGCCGTTCTGAACAAACTGCAGGATCGTGTCGTAATACGCATTGTCGCCGACCAGAACCGCGCCCGTAACCCGTGACCCGTCCGCCGAGAGCACCAGCCTGCGATAGGATCCGTCCGCCTCCCCTATGAAGCGATAGCTTGTGGAGCCTTCCTCGGCGCCGTGCGCGTCGCCGATCGAACCAACATCAACGCCCAGCAACTTGAGCTTCGTGGACATGTCAGCCCCTGTGAAGGCCGCGTCCTCACCCGCGATCACGGCCGCCGCCGTGCGCGCCATGGTATAACCGGGGGCGACAAGGCCGAACAAACGGTTCTGCCACGCAGCGCATTCACCGATCGCAAAGATATGGGGGTCGGAGGTGCGGCAGTGGTTGTCTATCGCTACGCCGCCACGCAGGCCCAGCGTAAGTCCACATGCGTGCGCGATCTTGTCATTCGGCCGAATGCCCGCCGAAAATACGACGAGGTCCGTTTCAAGAACGTCACCATTGGCGAATGTAAGCTTGTGACGGCGAGAATCTCCGGTTTCGATGCCCTGCGTGACGTGACTGGTCCGAACTTCGATGCCCATCGCTTCGATCCGACGACGGAGGGCCGCGCCGCCCTCTGCGTCGAGTTGTACCGGCATCAGGCGCGGCGCAAACTCCACGACCGCGACGTCGAGACCAAGCGACTTGACCGCATTGGCGGCTTCAAGCCCCAGCAATCCGCCGCCGATCACGACGCCATGGCGCGCATCTTTGGCTGCCGCGCGGATCTCGTCGAGATCGTCGAGCGTGCGATAGACCAGCCCAGCGCTGCCGGTGTTACCCGGAACCGACGGCACGAACGGGTAGGACCCCGTCGCAATGATGAGCGACTGATAGGGATATGGCCCTGCGTCAGTCTGGATGATGCGCGCGGCGCGATCGATGTCGGTGACGTTGACGCCCAGATGCAACGCAATGTCATGAGCTGCATGGAAATCGTCCCGGTGCAGTCGCAGGGAAAGAGCGTTCTGGCCGATCATGTATTCCGTGAGATGGACGCGATCATAAGCCGGATGTTTCTCCGCACCAAAAACATGAATGCGGTGATTCTCATGCAGGCCATGGGCCACAAGCTGTTCGACGCAGTAATGGCCGACCATGCCGTTGCCGACGACGATGATATTCGGTTTTTCCGCCATGGTTCGGGTGTCCTTTGCTTAGAATCTGAAGGCCAGGGTTTGCATGATGAAGACGCCGTTCTTTGCGCCAGCCTGATGCATTCCACGCGACGCCACGAAGCCCGCAAGATCCTCTGTCCAGGTCCAATGCGGCGCGAAATTCCATGCCGCCTGCGCCTGCGGGATCGTGCCGATAAAGCCGCCCGACAGGTTGTCGCGCCAGGTGTAGGTCTTGCCGACGGCATAGACGGCGTCATTGGTGCTGGCTCGCCAGAATAGCGGAACATGCAGCTTGATGTGGAAGTTTTTGGTCGGCGCAAAATCCATGATTGGCCCTAAGCCAACGAGATTCTGCGACGTCAGGGACAACGTGACGTCGTTGTAATAGGGCAACGGAAAGTACGGCGTCGCGAATGTCCCGACCGCGCCGTCTTTCGAATGATAAGATCCGCCTGAGAACAGATCCGCCTGAATTCCAACCGACGGACGCCAGGCGAGGTCTCGCCTGTCGTAGGTGACGGCGGCGTTGACGGCGTAGGCCCGCACCGCGCGCGTAAGCTGAGACTCATTCGCCGGGCGAAATTGCCCGCCCTGAAAGACGCCGGTCAGATTGACGCCAAACGGGCCGACCGTACCCCAGAGCTTCGCTCCGACATTGTCACGACGCGTCGACCCGGCCTGTGATTTTCCCTGCGCTGCGGTCGGTAAGGCGGCCAGCGCGCCGCCGTAAAGGTAACCAATGTAAAAGACGTCGGCGAACAACTGATTCCTGTGCCCCATCAGCGTAAATGCGGGCAGGGCTGTGGACGTGTAGGCGCCATACATGCGCGCATTGTAATTCGTGCCATCGGAGAACACGCCAAGAGGCAATTTGTTGGTCTGAACGAAATCGAACAGATCGACCCTGAACCTTTTCCAGATCGCATAACCGCGAAATCCGTCCCAAGTCTGCTGAACGTTGGTCAGGTCCCGTGCGGACTGCATGGAAACAGGCGCGTCGAGAAACACCTGCCTGCCGCCTATCACGCCGGTTTTCGCTCCAAGCAGTGCGCCCTTGATCTCGAGGACGCCTTGCTGAAGATCAAGGCGTTCGCGCTGGGTGCCAGCCTGATATCCATAATAGTTCGACCCGCCAGCGTTCCCATACAGGAACTCTGCATAAGCACGGACATGCTCTCCGAGATGCAGGTCCGCGCCGTACTGACTTCTGAGCAAAAGGCGGCTGGCGTCCGTCTTGCCAGCCGTTCCCATGACGGGCTGATTCTCGAAGATGTAGCGAAGCCGCTCCTCACCCGAAAACGAGATCCAGACGTCCCCTTTGTCGGTCAGTTTCACGTGCTTGAGGCGGTTGAACCAGTCCTCGCGACGACGCTCCGGTGGCGTCGAAGTGAGGGAGGACCAGTCCTCGGCCCAGCGGGCCTGTCCGGCGGCCCCCACGATCCCAAAACCTGCGGCCGCGCCATTGCCTGCGCTGAATACGCCATAATCGGAGCTACCCCCGGGCGTGGCGTGGGCGGGGGCCGCCAGCACAAACCCGGTGAGCGGCGCGAAACCCAACGCGCGCAACTTCATTGCGCGGCCTCCGCTGCGCCCCAGGGTGCCGGCTGCTGCGTCCAACGCCGCCTGCAGAACAGGACACACACGAGAGCAAGCAATGCGACGCCAGAAAAGGCGAGAAAGCCGGGCCCGTACGAGCCGCTTGCCTGACGCGCCGCGCCCAGGGAGGCGGCAAGATAGAATCCGCCCACTCCGCCACTCATGCCGACGAGGCCAGTCAGAATGCCAACCTTGTGAGGAAATCGCGTCGGGACCAGTTGAAACACGGCGCCGTTACCGAGCCCGAGCACGATCATGCCAAGAAAAAAGGTCGGAAATGCCAGCATAATAGACGGCAGCCCGATTGCGATCACTGCAAAGATGGCGGCGGCGGCGGCGTAGAGCAGGGTGAGAGCCTGCGTGCCGCCGATCCTGTCCGCCAAGGCGCCGCCCAATGGCCGCACGAACGATCCTACGAAGACGATGGCGGCCGTGCAGGCCCCGGCCATGGCAGGAGAAAGTCCGTATTGATCATTGAAATATATGGTCAGGAACGAGGCGAGTCCCACGAAACCGCCGAACGTCACGCCATAGAACAGCATCAGGGACCAGCAGTCGGCAGACCGAAGCACCGGCCACCACGATGCGATTCCGCCGGCGCCTGAACGACGAGCAGGCTCCCGCGCAAGCGCCAGAAAAACCCCGAGAACAACGACAAGCGGTACGCTTGCAAGCCCCAGAACGTTGAGCCATCCGACAAGCATTGCAAGCCCGGGTGCGAACAGCGCCGCCAGCGCCGTGCCTGAGTTGCCTGCGCCTGCGATCCCGAGCGCTGTCCCCTGATAACGCGCAGGGTACCATCCCGACACCAGCGGAAGCGCGATGGCGAAGGACGCCCCTGCAACGCCCAGGACAAGCGCCACACCAAACATCGCAGAATAGCTATGCGGAGCGATCAGCCACGTGGTCCACAACCCGACGATCACGATCAGCTGCGCTGCGATTGCCGTCCGATACGGGCCGAACAGGTCCACGGCTGCTCCGGCCACTACACGGAAGGCTGCGCCCGCCAGAACGGGCGTCGCAACCAGAAGCCCTTTTTGAGCCGGGTTAAGATGCAGATCGTGAGCGATCGCAACGCCCAATGGGCCGAGCAGCACCCAGACCATGAACGACATGTCGAAATAGAGAAAGGCGGCGAACAATGTTGGCGCGTGACCGGCCTTGAGGAAGCCTCTGTCCACAATCGGTTCCGAATGATGCGTGCGCGAGAGCAGACATCACGCCCTGATCGGGCTGACGAACCTTCGTTGATTCGCCGTATGTCGGGTCCGTAACGCGCCGCGCCGCCGCTGACGGGCGCTCATCCAATTGAATCTTAACCACCGGAACGATCTGGAGTCAAAATGTTTAAAACGGGTGTGACCGGCGAGGAAATCGCAGCGGGGTCAATATCATTGCAGGCGCGGGTGTGTTTATAAATATAAATTTGCACATAAACCGACCATATATCAATTGTGAAGAATAATTAGTTTTATTTATGATTAATTATGTACAACATAAAATAAGTAATGGATATTTTATTCGAAAAATAACCACCTCCGCGCCATAGATAGCGGGCATGGAGATGTAAACACCGCGACTCGATCAGATGTGACGGAGCGGATTCACACGCATATGCGCGCAGGCTGGAAGCGTTGGCAGAAGCTCGATGACAGGTAGACGGGCTGGCAGTTCTATCTCACCAGCGCGAGCATGCAGGAGGCGCTGGCGGGGCTGAGCGGGCGCGACACGACGCGACGCGACGCGACGCGAAGAAGGCGCCGGTCGATCACGGCTTTCTGAAGCCTAGCGCCGACTGAAGGGTCGCCCGCGTGATCAGCCCGCCGGGGCACGGAGGCGTGCGGGCCTACGAGGTCAAGGCGGAATACTAGGGGCAGATGCTGGCGATGCGGAGTGAGGAACGGCTTGAGCGATACGGATGGGCGACTTTCGCCCTTCCCTTCCTGACATAAAAAGAGCTTTCGAGGTTCCCGAAAGCTGACACTATCGGCGCGCAAGGAGTGGGCCCATGCAGCGCATGTCTGACCACCTTGAGTCCGCCGCCTCACATGAAACCGAGCACCTCTGCAAATAGTCGGGGAGGAATATGACACTCACAAATGCATTTTACCTACTCGCCTTCAACGCCGTCGATAGTTTTTGGATGAGATTTCTGTATCTTCGTTGCAGCCTTAAAAGCCCTCGCGCCCGACAATACCAGATAGGTCTGACTGCTCAGCGCATAGCATTTCTCCTGAACAGAAAATAATTCCAAGCATACTATTTTATGCAGTCATAATCTCGCTTACATGAGCCGAATTCAATGTCGACCTCGCGACTGAAATGGTCGAGCTATTGACCAGCCCGCAACCGAGTCAGGTATAAAATTGTGAAAATCGCCATCTTGCGCGCCTCGACGGCTCGTCTTTTTAGTTACGGGTTGGCCGCTGCCGTTGGTCTCGCTTTCGCGCTCCGCTGTTTGCCTTTACGTGTAATCACTGGGAGGCTGCCCGCTGGATTGATCGGCGTCCCCGATCAATATTTGAACGACCCGTCATTGTTGCGAGCACGAGCGGCTACATTCGACGATCTGCAACATATGACGGGGTTACTCTATTTCCTGCAACAGCCATGGAGGTGGCCGCTTCTGAAAGCGCCAAAACTGGCGAACGGCGTTTCAATATCACTGACTGACAGCAATCCCCTCGTCGCAATTATTTTCAAAACGCTTCATCCGCTCACGCCGTGGATGGAACAATCGCTTGGTCCATATCTGGCGCTCTCTTACCTGATGCAGCCGATCGCTGCTGTCTTCGCTCTGCGCGGCACAGGCTGCCGCGACATCGGCTCAGCCGTGGCGGTCGCATTACTGTCCATCGGCATACCTCATATTGTCGCTGAGCCTGCAGAACAGGCGCTCACAGGTCATTTCGTCGTTTTAACAGCGTTCGGGCTTTATTTTCGTCTTGTTCGCCACAGCCAGACCTCGCTTCGGCTTTTGGTGGCGCTGTCCACATTGTCGATCGCCTGCTTGCTTATCCATCCCTACCTGATGCTGATGGTGCTCGCAGTCTTCGGCGCCGGAGTGTTGACGCCGCTTCTGCGAGGACAGTGGCCCGCAGCAGCCGCGTCAAGCTGCGCCCTGGGCATGACGCTACTTGCGATCCGTCTGTTGGCTCGCATGATCGGTCTGGACGCGGTTCAACCTAACCACGTCGCACTGTATCCCCTTTTGCTTCGCGATTTTCTCGGACCCGTCGTTCGCCTTGTTCCGCGGTGGACGTGGATTTCCGACTCACTACCCGGCGTCGACGCCGGTGTCGCTTATGCAGGCGCCGGGCTTATCGTGATGCCGGCAGTTCTGCTCTTGTTCGCTCAAGTACGATCGCAGTTGATCGCAGCGATCAGGAACCATTGCGGCTTGCTTCTCGCGGTTCTGGCGCTGACTGTTGGTGCAACCGAGGGCCATGTGATCGCCAACTGGCTGCGTTACTTTTCGCTTGTCCACGTCGCCGACACGGTTGATCAATTCAGGGTCAGTCTACGGTTGATCTGGCCAGTTCTGGATCTCGCAATGCTTGGCTGCGTGCGCTTTGCGGTCTTCACTCGGTGGCGGTCATGGCTGCTGGCTTTTGGCGTAACCGTGCAACTTCTTGACACCGAGCAGCTACGTGCGGACGCACGTCTGGCTTTAAGCTGGGAAGCAACGCCTTTTACGACGGAACAGGCTCGCTTTGACGCCCGTCTGGACGGCGCGACTGCGTTGCAACTGGAGCCCATGCTCGCCTGTGAACCACAACTCGTGTGGCGCTATGCGCAATTGGCTTACCTTGCCGCCCGGCACAATATAGCTGTTAATGACGCTTATTTCTCGCGCCAGCCGAGGGCGGTATCGTGCCCTGAGCAGCGAGAGCAGCTTGGCCCCCACCCCCTTCTGGTAACTCGTCGCGATGGCGTCGTCACAGTGATCGATGGTGCCGCATTCTGAAGGACCGCGAGGGCGTTCTGGACATCGTATGTCACCAAGCGACCTGCTGGCCAGATCGCCTGCGAGCGAAATAGGCCCGTGTTCTGAGAGCCTGTTTGGAAAATCACGGGTGAGCATTTCTGCGCATGAGATTGGCGC
>NZ_JAFVMF010000144.1 GCF_017377715.1 Acetobacter sacchari
CTTGATTATAACCCGATCAGAAACTGAAAATGGAAACTGAACACCTTTACCCCGAGAAAAATCCATGGCAAAAGGATCATCATAACTACATTTGTCTTGTTCAAACCTCTCTCTTCTTCTTTTGGATGCTTTTGCAGATTGTGACTCTTCTTCCCGGCAGAAAGCCTGAATGGCGGATCGAAGAGCTGAAAAAGTGGAATAAGAAAACAACATAAGATGAACTCAG
>NZ_JAFVMF010000145.1 GCF_017377715.1 Acetobacter sacchari
TGGAAATCCTCAGCGCCATCCAGTCGCGGCGAGATAAGTGGCGGAGCCCAAACTCCCCGCCACACACCCCCTGCGGCGATCTCGGGCTGGCCGCAGATATCGAAAAGGCCGGAATCCACATCGCCTCATTCAATCCGATCATTGTGATCTGCGTAATTTCCGGCGAAACCGGGGTGTTCCATCGCGAAAAGCTGAGAGGATTTTCCTCTGGAGTCGACCAGAACCG
>NZ_JAFVMF010000146.1 GCF_017377715.1 Acetobacter sacchari
CTCTTACGCTCGCGGCTGGAACAACATACGGCATTTACGCGGTGTGCAGCGACAGCGACACCGGGAGTGAAATTCTTCCGTTCTATAACTCGTCCAACCCATCGCAGACCCTCTCAGGTCAGGATAACGACGCAACGGCGCTCCCGACCGTCCGTAGTTCGATCGTCACGATCCAAGCCGCAACCAGCGCGCCAACTGCGCCGGCCGGCGGCGCGGTTGTGCTGC
>NZ_JAFVMF010000147.1 GCF_017377715.1 Acetobacter sacchari
GGTACTTCAGAATCCCCTTCCTCTGTTATTGTGTGAAGTCCTTCATTGTCTGCATCAGGTTGTAAGAACTGTCGAAGACTTGGTACTTGCTCAATTGCCTTTGCAACAATCTGATTATTGAGGTGAGTCACCGCTTTTTGTGCTTCCTCCAGGTTGTTGTACATCTGAAGCTTTGGTCTGACTGCTACAATTGTGTCTCTGACTAAGTGCTCGATCTGCCATGG
>NZ_JAFVMF010000148.1 GCF_017377715.1 Acetobacter sacchari
CGAACAGTGAGAGGATCGGGATTTCCCTTCGCCGCTGCCTCCTGTCTGTTGAAATGGCTACTGTTCCTGGGCCACTTATTTGGGAGATTGTGAAGAGAAACAATGCTTTTCTTGTTAAGCAGTTTGGTAATGGCAATGCCAAGGTGCAGTTCAGCAAAGAGCCGAACAATCTTTACAATGTGAATTCCTACAAGCACTCTGGGTTGGCGAACAAGAAGACGG
>NZ_JAFVMF010000149.1 GCF_017377715.1 Acetobacter sacchari
TAGAAAAGTCTTGGTTAATGAAGAATATTGAACACTAATTCGCGTAAAATATCGCCATCACTGGTCGAAGGGTTATTTACTCCTTTCGATTTTGCATCGGCATATCGTATTGCACCTACGATCTGCATGGTCTTTACTCCGCTATATTTACGCATAGCTGCCATATAATCCCGAGCCTGCCAAGGGGTTTTAAGGCCTAACATACCTGCTATACCCTGCTC
>NZ_JAFVMF010000150.1 GCF_017377715.1 Acetobacter sacchari
GTATTCCCTTAACGTTTAAGGCCTCAATCATGGGAGGCCTTATGCTTTTAAAACGAAGCGTTAGCACTGAGTGTTAACGCGCTATTTTAAAATCGTTGTCTTAACAGCTTGTATACCCAAGCAACTTGAAGAGTCGAGTTTCAGAGCGCCTAGGGTGCTTCAATTCGAGGCGCATCAATGACAGAATGTCGACCACCTTTTGAATTGATGCAACACGGAAG
>NZ_JAFVMF010000019.1 GCF_017377715.1 Acetobacter sacchari
GTTTGTTGTTTGTTGTTTGTTGTTTGTTGTTTGTTGTTTGTTGTTTGTTGTTTGTCGGTGGCAGGAGGCCGGTGCACGGGGTTCGTGGTAGGGTCGGGCGTGCTGCATGGTCTGCGGCGGCGAGATCCACGAAGTGGGCGAAACCGGAAACGCACCTGCCCGGATTTTTGAGAATTCTCTGGATAACCTGAGGAGGGTTGATCACCGCCTAGGTAATCGGCTGAACGTTTTCAGAAAAATAGCGCCTTCCCGCGACGGCCGCTCGTTGAGAGACGGGGGCGGCGTGCGAAAGTCTGGTTTGCTTACTGTCTTTCGCACGCCCGTCGGGGAAGTCGTTCTGGCTCGAACATGCACCGTGTGGCTGGCGGGATAGCCTGCGCCTTCGTTCCGGTTGCCGGGGCCTCTGATCGGAGGACAGGCATTAGCCTCGTCCTTCCCGCCACCAGCCGAAGCCAAGAGCAGCCAGTGCCAAAACCAGCGCCAATGCGCCGGGGAATATGGGCGTGGACGTTGCGCCTGTGGCTACGCTTGCGCGACGAAGGGGGAAGTCCAGACTGGTTTGTGCGCTAGCGCTGCTCGAAGTGGCGCCGCCGCTGACATGCAGGGCCGGAACCGCCAGATGGCTAGGGTCGTCGCCCAGCCACGCCACCCGGCCGCCAGTGCGTTGCGCCATTGGCCCCATATGCGTGGCGGTCAGGCGCAGGTCTGCGAATTCGGCCGGGTCGGCCTGACGTGGAGCGGCGTAGGCGCGTCGCTCTCCATCGTCGGCTTGCCACACGCCGGGCTGGGACGCAGGAATCCGGGCCGTGAAGACACCAGGTCCCGCTGAGCGGAGCGTGGCCGCGCTGCTTGTTCCGTCGGGGGCCGTGATCGTCACGCCGGCGGGCGGATTGGCGGCCTCAGTGTGGCGTGTGACCGTAAGAGCGCCATCGGCGATGCGCGCCTCAAGCCTTTCTTCCTCAAGATCAGGTTCTTTCATCAACCAGTGGGAGATGCGTCGAAGCAGTTCGGCCTGCGGGCCGCCGCCATATTCGCCGCGCGACCACAGCCAGATTTGATCGGAGAGCAGCAGCGCCACGCGTCCCCGGTCCACGTGATCGAGAATGAGCAGAGGCGCGCCGTCGGGGCCGCTCATCAACGCTTCGCCGTGCGAGGAATCCGGTTTCAGGGCGCGATACCATGGTCCCCATTGCCCTGAGAGGTCCCCGGCCGGTGTTGGGGACGCCGTTGCGCTCTGTGGCGGGGCTCCCGGAAGCTCCGCCGTCACGGGATGACGTCGACCGTCTTCGGTCAGTTGCGGCCTGAATCGTTGCACGGTCACGCCCGAGGGCGTCTCGCCGGGCACGCTGAGAGGAACGTGGGCGGGCAGGATATCGCCGACGGCCGTGTCCTGTAGCGAGCCGGGCCCCACGAACTCCGGGCCGGCGGTCAGAAGCAGGCCGCCGCCGTTACGTACGTAACGCGCGATGTTGCGCAGGTAGACCGGCGGCAGGATGGCGCGATTTTCGAACCCGTCGAGAATGATCAGGTCGAACTGTTCGATCTTGTCCTGAAACAGCTCCTGCACCGGAAACGCGATCAGCGCGAGATCGGAGAGAGGCGTGCCGTCGTCCTTGTCGGGCGGCCGCAGGATGGTGAAGTGAACCAGATCGACCGACGGATCCGCTTTGAGCAGGCGGCGCCAGACCCGCTCGCCCTGATTGGGCGTGCCGGAGACCAGGAGCACTTTCAGACGATCGCGCACGCCGTTGATTCGCACTACGTCCTGATTGTTGAGTGTCGAGACCTCGCCAGGCAGTTCGGAGACGGACAGGGCGACCAGCGTTTCGCCGGGGTGGGTGACGGGGAGCTGGATGTCCTGTGGTTTTCCGACGGTGACCGGCGCTTCCAGCTTGTCGGCGCCATCTTCGCGCACTGTGACGATCGCCTGAGCGCCAGCGCGCGCGCCGGGACCGGCGTCGTCCACCTGAACGCGCAGCGTGGCCGGCTGCCCTACAATCGCATACGGCGGCGCCTGCAGAACGCGCAGCCGTCGATCCGTCTCCTCACTCCGTCCGGTCATGAGGACATGCAAGGGCAGGGTGGCGATCTTGCCCGCAGAATCACGCGGTGAGAGGCGTTCCGGAATTTTCTCCGGCGTGTCGAGCGTCTGCCCGTCGGTAATTACGACTGCGCCCGCGAACTGCTCAGGCGGTATGTCCGCCGCCGCCTGAGCCAGCGCGTCGAACAGATGGGTGCCGTTCGCGCGTTCATCCCGGACAGTGACCGTGCGAAGGGTGAGGCCCTGCGGGACATTTGCGCCCAGCGCCTGCGCGGCGGCGCGTGCAATGGCTGCACGGTCGCGGATCGCCATCGAGCCGGTCTGGTCGACAAGAACCAGTGCTGTTTGCGGAAGGTCGCGGTGTGTTTCGTGCAACGCACGAGGGCCACTCAACCACAGCAACCCGATTGCGGCGACCAGAGCCCGCAGGAATGCGCCCCGCATTCCGGACGCGAGGCCGCTCAACAGAACGAGCGCCGCCGCGATCGCCAGTGCGATCAACGCCCATACGGGGATCAGGGGCGCGAAGCCGATGGTTGTGGAGAGTACGCTGGTCATGGGGCGATTCCGGTCATGGCGCGCTTACTGCCCCAGACGCTTGAGGATAGCCGGCACATGAACCTGATCCGCCTTGTAGTTTCCGGTCAGCGCATAAATGACGGCGTTCACGCCGAAGCGATACGCCGTGCGACGTTGCTCGTCACCGCCAGGTATCGCGGCGAAAGGCGCGTTTCCATCGGCGTCCAGCGCCCATACATGCGCCCAGTCAGCCGCGCCGATGATGACGGGGCTGACGTCGTCATTCTCGGCCTCTCCCTCACGCGCGACCCAGACGGGCTGACCCGCGTATCTGCCGGGGAAGTCATGAAGCAGGTAAAACGTGTGCGCCAGCACGTGATGATCGTCCAGCTTCGTGAGCGGTGGAATTGGCAGACCGGCGGTGACGCGCCGTAACGCCGCCGCGGCCCCCGGCGCCTCTCCGGCAAAAGACGCCTCATCATCACCCGAGGCGCTTTGCCGGGGAGCTGACGCCGGATCGACGCCTTGTGTGTCGATCACGATGATGCCGCCATGCGCCATGAAGGAGGTCAGGGCGGCAGTCATTGCGGGCGTCGTTTGAGCGTTGGCTGTAACCGGCCAGTAGAGCAGAGGATAATAGGACAGATCGTCGGTTCCGGGGCGAACTCCGTCCGGGTGGCCGAGGACGGCGGAGGTGCGGGCGTTGACATAGGTCGAGAGCCCCTGAAGCCCTTCCTGCGACACCGTATCCACCTCGCTGTCCCCGGTCAGGACATAGGCGAGGCGGGTTTCAAGGGCGGCCTGCGGAACGGGAGCATTCGCTACGCCCGGCGTCGTGTCGGGAGCTGACGAGACCGGCTTTGCAGGCGTGGGGTTCGTGACTGGCGAGTCTGAAGGCAAAGGCGCTGAAGACGGAGGCGCTGGCGATTGGGCGAAGGAGGCAGATCCGCCGGTGGCGGAAAGAGCGCCCAGGCCGCCAACGATAAGAATCGAACAGCGAAGGGCCCGACTTTGTGGCGAACGTCGCCCTCGCGTGAGAGCGCGCACTCTCAGCAGCGCGCCGCCGCGCAGGGCGAGAGTCCACACTGCGTCGACGCATAAGAGCGCCAGGGCCAAGGCGATCAGCGTGGGGCCGTATGCGTGATCGGGTCTGTGCCCTGTGGGGTCAGTGAGCGCACCAGTCGGCGTCAGTGGATCGAGGCGGCGTATTGTGTCGCCGACGTTCAGCGCACGACGGTCGGCGCGCGCGCCATACAGACCCGGCGGATGTTCTGGCGAGACCACCTCTGCGCCGAAGCGGTTGGCTGCCAGCCCCCGCGCGAAGGGCGGCGGCGGCCCGAGCGCGCCGTCGCCGTCGAGGGTGAGAACCGGCGACAACATGGCGTCGTCCGCAGGAGCGTCCACGCCGTTAGCGTGTTCGATCAAACGTTCCAGCATGGAGACGAACAGGCCGGATAGCGGAAGATTGGACCAGTCGGCGGTCGCTGTGACGTGAAACAGAATCACGTCGCCTTTATCAAGGGTCGAGTGTGTGACAAGCGGCGTTCCGTCGGCGAGCCGCGCCCAACTGTGATCGCCAAGGTCTGACGCAGGACGCGCGAGTACCTGCCGCGAGATCGAAACGTCAGTCGAGACAGGAAGGCCATGAAAAGGCGACGTGCTGGAGAACGGCGCCAGCGGTTGTGGCTTGCCCCATGACATGGCGCCGCCAAGCTGCCGCGCGTTCGCCAGCAGGGGAACGGGGAGGAGCGACTGCGCGATCGTGTCGGTGGGCGCCTTTGGCGTCTCTTCGACGCTGTCCGTCGCCGGGGTGTCGTCCCCGCCGCCGCTCAGGGTCCGGCCAGCGAAGCGAATCAGAACGCCACCGCCGCGCACCCACTCGGCCACGCGTTTGCGGGTGTCCGAGTCCGCCAGAGCCCCGTCCGGCGCGATCATCACCGAGAGGGGTTGTGACAGCAGCGAGGAGACGCTTCCTTCCCTAATGTCCGCGTTGGGGGCTAACGCGCGTCGCAAGTAGAACAGGGGACCGACCAGCGGCGTGTCGCTGACGCCCACGGAAATGATGCCGACCGGGCGCACGCGGTCGCCTTCGTCCAGGAGCAATGCGGCCGCGGCTGACGGAACGCCGTCGACGGTCAACATGTCGATCCGGTTTCGCATCGCGGCGGGCAGGGCGAGAGGGACCGGAACCTCGTGTGCGAACGCGGGCGCAGTCACTTCGCTCAGGCCGATGGTGCCTCCGTCCTGTGCGTGCGCGCGAATGCGCAGCAACCGGGGGGCATTGTCGGGAACGATGACCGCGGTCGCTACAACGTTCGCATCGCCGGATGGATTGGTTTCGCCGGTCTTGTTGTCCGGAACGCTTTCTGGAGCAGGTTGATTTTCAGGGGAAACGCCGCCGCGCCGTGGAAGCAGCACGACGGGAGAACCGTCCTTGATGCGTATTTCCTGCACGGAGGCGAGGTTGCGCAGCGCTGTGGCGAACGCTTCGTCCGCGTGAGCGGCGCTTTCTTTCGCGCCCTTGCTGTCCGCCTGGGTGGGCGGGACGGCGACCGGCGTGGCGACCCCGTCGCTGATATAAACAATCCCACCAACCGACGTGCCCGCGTCACGCAGACTTCGCAGGGCCAGCGCGGCGGCGGCGCGGTCGATCGGCCATGGCGCGGGGCGGGAGGCTTCCAGCAATTCGGCGGCGTGCGCGGCGCTTGCAGGGGAAAGGGAGGCAGGCTGTGTGCCAACTTTTGAGGCGCCGGACGCAGAGTGCGCCGTCGCGAGAATGTCGCGGTTCGCAGTGCGCAGCAGAATTACGGGGCGGCCCCCGTGCGCGGCGGCGCTCAGAACCATGCGGGCTGCAGCGACGCGCTCCGGCCAACTGGAGGCGGACATCACTCCGTCGTCGATAGCGAGCAGCAGTGTGCCGGAGCCGGGCAGCGGCATCGGATTTCCGGGCCGCACGGGGTCCGCGAACCCGAGGATCAGAAGCGTCGCGGCGGCGATGCGAAGAGCGAGCAGCCATACGGGCGGCGTCGCTGCGTCATTTCGCTCCTGGCGGAGGCGAAGCAGCAGCGTGACGGGAGGGAAGACAACGCGTCTGGGCGCCGGCGGACGGGCGCGAAGCAGCCACCATATGGCGGGCAGCAACGCGAGCGCGGCCAGAAGGGCGGGCGCGGTGAACACCATACTCAGGCGCCTCTGCGCATAGAATCGCCGCGCATGGCGATGGCTTCGCTCAGGGCGAGAAGAGCAGGAGCTGGCGCCTGATCCGTAACATGGGAAAGCAGGGTGTGACCTGCGGCTGTGGCCAGAGCGCGCAGCTCATCCTGCCATTCTGCAAAAACGGCTCGGTAGTCGCGTTGCAGCGTTTCGACGTGCGGCAGTATGAGATCCGGCTCCGCCTCCGCCCCGGAAAATCGAACGCGGCCGCTATAGGGGAACGTGGCTTCGGCGGGATCGACGATATGGAGCAGAAAAGATCGCACTGGCGCGGCGGCGAGATTGCGCAGCAGTGATCTGATTTCATCCTCGAGGCACAGGAAATCGCTGGCGATGACGAGGCGTGCGTGTTGCGGCAGCGCCGCCGCCAGAGGCAGGGTGGCGTTGCCCGGAGCCTCGTTCTGGGCGGCCTGTTCCGCCATGAGCGCCTGCGCCAGCTTTGTGGCGATTCGCGACGCGCCGGCCGGAAGCGGCGCAACGCCACGCGGGGTCAGAAGGCGCACACGCTCCCCGCCATTGTGAAGCAATGTCGCAAGTGCGAGCAGCATCAGGATCGCGCGGTCGCGTTTAAGTGGCGGCGTGTCGCCGTTCTGCGACGACGACCAGATCATCGACGGGGACAGGTCGCACCAGAGATAGACGGTTTGTGCGATCTCGGCTTCGGTTTCACGCACGTAAGCGCGGTGGCTGCGCGCCGACTGACGCCAGTCGATACGTGTGACAGGCTCTCCGGGCAGGGAAGGCCTGTATTGCCAGAATGTCTCACCCATGCCGGCGCGTCGCCGTCCGTGCTGCCCGAGGGCGACGGTGTTCGCTATCTTCTCTGCCTCTGCAACCAGTGCGGGGAGGCGCGCGGCGAGGGCCGCCGCCTCCGCCGCCATGGACAGGGCAGGCGCGGCGGGGCGGCGTTCGGGCGCCCCGCCGCCGTTCCCGGTGACGCGGGGTCGGAAGAGCGACCCTAGGCTGGAGAGAAAACCCTCCCGGGCAGCCCCGATCTTCGTATTCGCAGGCAAAGTCAGCCCAGACGGCGGACGAGATCGTCGATCACGTCTTCGATGCGGGTCGCGTTGGCGCGGGCGGAAAAGCTCAGAGCCATGCGATGGGCCAGCACAGGTTTGGCGAGGGCCGCGACGTCATCAAGATTGGGCGAAAGGCGCCCGTCCAGCAGCGCGCGTGCGCGGGTTGCAAGCATCAGCGTCTGGGCGGCGCGAGGTCCGGGGCCCCATGCGATGGCGTCGCGCACTGCAGCGACGTCAGAGGTTTCGGGTCGCGCGGAACGGACAAGATTGAGGATTGCGTCCACGATTCGGTCGCCAATCGGCAGGCTACGCACCGTCTCCTGCGCGGCGATGAGGTCGGTCGTGGAGAGCGCAGGCCGTGGCTGCTGCTGCTGAAGGCCGGTAGTCGCGAGCAGCATCGCACGCTCGTCTGCGGCGTCCGGGAAGCCGAGCTGGATCTGTAGCATGAAGCGGTCGAGCTGCGCTTCCGGCAGCGGATAGGTTCCTTCCTGGTCGATCGGGTTCTGGGTGGCGAGGACATGGAAGGGCTTGGGCAACGGATAATCCGTGCCGGCGATCGACACCCGGTGCTCCTGCATAGCCTGCAGCAGCGCCGATTGCGTGCGCGGGCTGGCGCGGTTGATTTCGTCGGCCATCAGCAACTGGGAGAAAACAGGCCCGGGAATGAAGCGGAAGCTGCGATGTCCGGCGGCGTCTTCGTCAAGGATTTCGCTTCCTGTGATGTCGGACGGCATCAGGTCGGGGGTGAACTGCACGCGGCGCGCATCCAGACCCAGCACGACGCCCAGAGTCGTCACGAGCAGCGTCTTGCCGAGTCCCGGAGCTCCGACCAGCAGCGCATGGCCGCCAGCGAGAATGCTGATCATGGCCTGCTCGATTACGGCGCCCTGGCCGAACACGACGCGGCTGATTTCGCTGCGCGCAGCCTGCAACTGCGCCGTCACGGCGTCCGCGCGTTTTGCGGCGTCTCCGGACGGGTCGTCTGTGGAGCCGGATGCGTGCGGGGCCGGGTGAATCGAGAAGGTGTCTGACGTCATAGTTTTCAGTCTGTGCGCGTCCGGGTCTTACATCAAGCCGGGGGGCGACCCTATATGTGGATGGCCCGCAGGCAAACAGAAGCAGGTTAATCGAACGTGACCCGTGACTCTTTTTCGAAAGACCAACGATGCGCCGATACGCTGGCGGGTCGCCTCAACACGGCTGAGGCGTCTCAGTACGCGACGACGCCGGCTCCGACGCCGCTGGACAGTCCGCGTGCAGGCGCAGAGCCGCCACGGCGCAAGCCGCAGCAGTGCGGCGCTCTGCCGTTTCTGATCCGGCGCGATGGCGCCTGGCTCTACAGAGGCTCGCCTATTCGTCGCAAGCCGATGGTCTGTTTGTTCTCCTCCGCGCTACGTCGCGCCGTGGACGGCGTTTTTTGGCTCTCCACGCCAGTCGAGGAAGGGACGATCGAGGTCGAGGACGCGCCGTTTGTCGCCGTGGAACTGGAATGGTGCGGATGCGGACGCGAGCAGGTTTTGTGTTTTCGCACCAATGTAGATGAAGTCGTCACGGCAGGGCCGGAGCATCCGCTGCGAGCGCAATGGAACGCGCCTTTGGACGCCTGCGACAGTCAGACGCCGCCTTATCTGACAGTCAGGAAGGGCGACGGCGCGCTACCGATTGAGGCCAGAATTTCGCGCCCCGTATGGTACGAACTTGCGGCGCTGGCCGTACCAGGGTGCCATTGCGGACAGCCCTGCCTTGGCGTTTGGAGTCAGGGCGTGTTTTTTCCGCTGGCGCGCGCTCCGCGCGGATGTCCTGACGCTTTGATGGATTGCGAATAGCCGTCGCCACGCTACGAAAATGATGCGTGGCGTTCGGCTGCGGGTTGAAGTCAACGCTTAGGCCTGCAGCGTCAACGTTCGCGTATTGCATGCTTGCGTATAAAATCACTGAATGATGTCGTTTCCCTCAAACCACGGTCAACTCGTGATCGAGCGACTGCCCGCTTACCCGGAGCTTCGTCGCTTGTGGGCTGTTCTTCCGCGAGCGAGGCTCGTCGGTGGAGCCGTAAGGGACTTGGCGCTTGGGGTCGATGTCGCCGACGTCGATCTCGCTACGCCCGAACCGCCAGAGGCGGTGATGAAGATTCTGGCCGACGCGGGAATTCGGACCGTGCCGACCGGATTGTCTCACGGCACGGTCACAGCCGTTCTCAATGGACGCGGTCTCGAAATAACCACTCTGCGTCGTGATGAGGAAACGGATGGACGTCACGCCGTCGTGTCCTGGACGACCGACTGGCGTGAAGACGCCGCGCGTCGGGATTTCACGATCAACGCCCTGTCCTGCGACAGCGATGGCATGGTCCACGACTATTTTGGCGGGTTGGCCGATCTCGCTGCCGGGCGGGTGCGCTTCGTGGGCGATCCGGGAGAACGGATACGCGAAGACGCATTGCGGGTGCTGCGGTTTTTCCGTTTTCAGGGAAGATTCGGGGGCGACGAAGCCGATCCGGGAGCGCTTTTCGCGATCCGTGCGATGGCTGGTCGTGTCCGACGGCTCTCCGTTGAGCGAGTCTGGTCAGAGTTTCGGCGCATCCTGCGCGGGCCGCGCGCGGACGACATGGTGATGCTGATGGCCGAAACGGGCGTGCTGCAGGACGTGCTGCCTGAACTAGTCGCGCGTGGGGGGGCTGCTGAGGTGCGGGCGGCGGCTGAAAGGTTGACGCGCCTGATCGCTTCCGGCGCGCCGCGTGAGGAGCATGTAAGGCTAGCGGCGCTGCTTTGGATCTCGCCCTCCGGAGACGCTGCGACGGGTGGTGATCTCGCAGAAGGCGCTGTCAAACGGCTTCGGCTTTCCCGTGCGGATCAGGAACGCGTGCGTGCGATTCTCCTGGCGCTGCCGATGACGCCGTCTCTATCGGATGCTGAACTGCGTCGGGCTGCGGCGGACACGTCCGTGACGGTGCTGGTTGATCGCGTGTGGCTGGACCAGGCGTTGATGGCGGAGTCGCAGCGACGCGGGGAGGCGCCGGATGGCTTGTCGTCTGGGGATTGTCCGCGAAAGGGCGGACAGCCGGAGGCTTCTCTCGACGATGCCGCGCGGCCAGTTGATGCGGTCTCGCAGGGAGAATGGTCCGCCGGAGCGTCTTCAAAGGTGAGGGCGCAACCGGGAGAAGCGGGAATGGCGGAAGGCCCAGACGCCAACGCGTGGGCGACGCTACGGAGCCGCCTGTCGCGCTTGCGGGCGCCGGCATTTCCTCTGGCCGGGCGAGATGTCGTGGCGCTCGGCGTGGCGCCGGGAGCAGAGGTAGGGCGTATTCTGGCGGAGACCGGACGGTGGTGGCGTATGGGTGGTTGCCTCGCCGATCGGGATGAATGTCTGGCGTGGGCGAGCCAACTGATCGAGCAGAAGAGGACGCCCTAGGCGAGGGTCGCCTTTCCCGCGTCCGTTGGCGCTGATAGACAGCAGCGATGAATGTTGTGTCCCCGATAGCCGTGAAGCCCTCGCGGAAAGGAAAAACCGTGCTGCCGGACGACAGCGTGGGACTGCTGCGCCGGTTATGGCGGGAAGAAGTGCGCCTGCATCGCGGGCGGATCGTCTCGGTCATCGTCCTGACCATTCTGACCGCCGCCCTGACGGCGCTCTATCCGTTGGTGATCCAGCGCGCGCTCGACATGTTTTCCTCTCACGACGAGCGCATCCTGTATCAGGTGCCGCTGCTTGTCGTGGCGATCACCATCGCCAAGGCCGCGTCGCAGTATGGGCAGACACTGGCGACGCAGGGGCTGGTGCTGGTGGTTATTCGCGGCCTGCAGGGCGTGATGTTCCAGCATCTGAGCGTGACTGATGTTGCGCGCATCGAGCGAGAGGCCCCCGCCGCAATCGCCGCTCGCTTCACGACGGACGCCGTCTCGATTCGTGAGGCGATGGTGCGGGCGGTGAACTCGCTCGGCGATGCGGTGACGGTCATCGGGTTGATCGTCGCGATGTTCTATATGGATTGGGAACTGAGCCTGATCGCGGGCCTTCTGTATCCGATCGCGGCCGTGCCGATTCAGAAGCTGGGCAAGCGGGTCCGCCGCGCATCGGGGAACGTGCAGGAGCAGATCGGGGAGACGGCGGCGCTGCTGACCGAGACTTTTTCTCAGGCGCGCACTGTCCGGGTTTATGGTCTTGAAAAACGTGAGGCCGAGCGTGCGGATATCTCTTTCGACCGGCTGCATGAGGCTTTCGTAAAGATTACCAGCGGCCGCGCGCGCGTCGATCCGTTGCTCGAGGCGCTTGGCGGCTCCGCTGTCGCGGCGGTGCTGGGTTTCGCAGGCTGGCGCGCGGCGATGGGCGGAGCCACGCTGGGCGATTTCTCTGGCTTTGTCGCTGCATTGTTGCTCGCGTCGCGTCCGTTGCGCGCGCTGGGCGCGTTGAACGCGGCGTTGCAGGAGGGATTGGCCGGGCTGTCGCGCATTTTCTCGGTAATCGACGAGAAAGCGGCCGTTACGGAGCGTCCGGGCGCGAAACCGTTGCCGCCGGGTCATGGGCATCTGACGTTCGAAAATGTCGCCTTCCACTACCCGGATGGCAGGGTAGGGCTGGAAAGCCTGTCGTTCGACGTCAAACCGGGATTGACCATTGCGTTGGTCGGACCTTCGGGCGCCGGAAAGTCCACGGCGCTGTCCCTGATTCCGCGTCTGCACGACGTGACAGATGGCGCGATCAGGCTCGATGGCGTGGATCTGCGCGACCTGAAGCTCGACGCTTTGCGTAAAGCCATTGCGTATGTCAGTCAGGATACATTGCTGTTCGATGTGTCGGTGCGCGACAATATTCTGGTCGGCCGTCCTGACGCCTCTGACGCCGAACTGCGAGAAGCTGCGCGTCTGGCTGCCGCCGAGCAATTTATTCTCGATCTTCCTCAAGGATTCGACACGCGCGTCGGTCCCAGCGGTGGACGGCTGTCCGGCGGACAAAGGCAGCGGATCGCGCTTGCCCGCGCCTTGCTGCGCGATCCGCGCCTGCTGCTGCTGGACGAAGCCACGAGCGCGCTGGACAGCGAGAATGAATCCACCGTGCAGGCGGCGCTGGGGCAGGTGCGGGCCGGGCGTACGACGATCATCGTCGCGCACAGGCTTTCGACCGTGCGATCTGCCGATCTGGTCGTGGTGCTGGATGAGGGCAAAGTGGCGGAGAGCGGTTCTCACGCCGAGCTTATCGCCGCTGACGGGCTGTATGCCCGACTGGTCAGGAGCCAGGGACTGGAAGGGTAAGGGCTCAGTTCTGACAATCGTGTTTGCGGGCTTGAGAGGCCTCGTTTCTATGGGGGCAGGATAAGCGCGAGTTATAGTCTCGCGCTTGCCCCGCCGCAGCGTCGGTTATCTATATGCTCTCGGCATCCGGCAGAGGCAGGGACGACGCTGGATCGGAAAATGATACGGGACTCTGCACGCAACTATTGACGCGCAGGTTGAAGATATCGGGGCGTGAGTAATGCCCCGCGACATCGAGGTCGTATTTGCCTCTGATCACGTCGTCCAGATCGATATCGGCCGTAATAATCGCCTCGCGATCATAGACTGGTCCCGCGACAACCTCTCCCAAAGGGTTGACGATGATGCTCCCGCCACGGATCAGGACAGTTTTAGGGTCATTTCCCTGATGGCAGTCATATGCCTCCGGCGCGTCTGCGCGGGTGAGATACTGACAGGCGCTTAGAACAAAAGTCCGTCCCTCGTAGGCGATATGGCGCATTGAAGCCTGCCAGATTTCGCGCTCGTCCACTGTGGGGGCGCACCACAGGTTAACGCCGCGCGCATACATGGTCTGGCGGAGATCCGGCATGTAGTTCTCCCAGCAGATGGCGGCCCCGACGCGCCCGATTTCTGTATCAAATACGGGGATGGTGGACCCGTCTCCATGTCCCCACACCAGTCGTTCCGTGCCAGTGGGCATCAACTTCCGATGCTTGCCCATCAGGGATCCGTCCGACCCAAAGAAAAGCGCAGTGCAATAGAGCGTTGCTCCCTCACGTTCTATGACGCCGACGACGAGGTGTGCCTTCATCTTTGCGGCGAAAGAGCCGATGCGCGCTGTCTCCGGTCCAGGAACTGTGACCGCAGATTTCCAATACCGCAGGTAATCGTCACGTCCTTCTGGAAAACGACTTCCAAGAATGGCGCCGAACGTCAGTCCTTTGGGGTAGCCGCCGATATAGGCCTCAGGGAAGACGGCAAGCTCGACGCCTTCGGCTGCGGCCGCGTCGCAATGCGCCTCCATACGGTCGAGGGTGCTTGGGGTGTCAAAAAGGCTCGTTCCAGCCTGAATGACGGCGACGCGGCGCTGGCTCATGTCCTGATCTCTCGTGTGGGCATCGGGTGGCGGCGAGAGTGGACTTTCTACCAATATCGGACAAACTGGATTTTTCGATAGTTAGAATCACCATGGTCGATAGTAGTCGTTTTGATTTCAATCTGATCACGACCTTTCTGGCGTTGTGGGAAGAGCGCAGCGTCTCGAAAGCGGCGCTGCGCCTGTCCCTAAGCCAATCTGCGGTCAGTGCGTCGCTGGCGCGTCTGCGGGAGGCGACGGGCGATCCTCTGTTCGTCCGTGCGCGCGGTGAGATGCAACCAACGATGCGCGCTGTAGCCATGGCCGAACCGTTGCATAACGGAGCGACGCTGATTCATGCGGCGTTTTCATCGCAGGCGGTTTTCGACCCGGCGACAAGTCGTCAGCACTTTTTTCTGGGTATGTCGGATGATTTCCAAATTGCAGCGGGTCCATCGCTCGCAAGACGATTAAGTGTGACGGCGCCGCATGTCTCGATCACCTTCAGGCAAGCCAACAGGCATCGGGTCGAGGCGCTTTTTGAAGCGGGTGAAATCGACTTCGCTGTCGTGGCCCAGCCGAGAGCATATGCCGGTCTGGAGCAACAGGATATCGGACAATCGGGCTACGCGTGCCTTCTCGACCCGGTCGCCTGTGGCGTTAAACTTCCACTGTCTCTGGAGGATTATCTGGCGTTACCGCATATTCTCGTCTCCTTTTCAGGACGAGAAGGCATTGTCGATCAGGTGTTGAAAACGATGGGTTTGGCGCGGCATGTCCAATCGGCGCTGACGCATTTTTCCGCTTTGCCGTCATTCCTTGTAGGCGCACGCGCTGTCGCCACGCTGCCTGTTCATGCTGCGCAGGCGCTGGCTGCCGTTTCTGGTCTCGTCGTCTGCCCGGCGCCCATAAATATGGGGATGTATTCGGTGTCTTTGCTCTGGCAGCGTGCTGCGGACAATCCGTGGATGCGCGATAGCATCTGTGGCGCATTTCGAGAGGTGTTGCGCGACCTGAAGGCTGAGTCGTCTGGGTGAACTGGAGTTGACGGTTGGCAACCGCGTAAAACACACAACGGGCTGTCGTTTTCTGGGGATGCCGACTCTATCCGAGAAAAGCTGAGACGTAGAGCTGGTCGGGATCGGCCAATGTGTCGCTGTGATCTGTCCGTGAAGGAAAAAATTCGTCGGCAGGAAGACGACACGCCCCCGCGACTATGGTGGCTAAAGGTCGCGCGGGCGAAGATCGTTTTTCCCAAAAGATAACCGCCCCGGGTGGGGCGGTTTCCTTAATTCAGGTGACGTTTTCGGACTCTTTCTCGTTTCCGCCCTCGTCGTTCTCGGAGGCGCTCCCTCCGGTCTCGACAATTTCGAAGTCGAGAGCGCCGTCCTTGAGCGAAATCTTGACGGCGCCGCCTTTGACCAGACGCCCGAAGAGCAGTTCTTCCGCCAGCGGTTTCTTGATCGACTCCTGGATCACGCGGCCCAAAGGACGGGCGCCATAGAGGCGGTCGTAACCGCGTTCTGCGAGCCATTCCTTGGCGGCCGAGGAGATTTCGATCGTGACGTTGCGGTCGGCGAGTTGCGCCTCGAGTTGCAGAATGAACTTCTCGACGACGCGGCCGACTGTTTCCGGCATCAGGTTCGCGAACGGGATGATCGCGTCCAGCCTGTTGCGGAACTCCGGCGTGAAGATGCGTTTGATTGCCTCTTCGTCCTCGCCTTCCCGCGTGTCGCGCCCGAAGCCGATGGCCTCCTTGCTAAGATCGGCGGCGCCCGCGTTGGTCGTCATGATGAGGATGACGTTGCGGAAGTCGACGGTCTTGCCGTTGTGGTCGGTCAACTGGCCGTGGTCCATGACCTGTAGCAGCACATTGTAAAGATCCTGATGCGCTTTCTCGATTTCGTCGAGGAGCAGGACCGCGTGCGGATGCTGGTCGATGGCGTCGGTCAGCAGGCCGCCCTGATCGAAGCCGACATATCCCGGAGGCGCGCCGAGCAGGCGGGAGATGGAGTGACGCTCCATATACTCCGACATGTCGAAGCGGATCAGTTCGATACCCAGCGTGGAGGCGAGCTGGCGCGCGACCTCTGTCTTGCCGACGCCAGTGGGACCGGAGAACAGATAGTTGCCGATCGGCTTCTCGGGTTCGCGCAGGCCCGCGCGGGACAGCTTGATCGCGGCCGAAAGAGCCTCGATCGCCTTGTCCTGACCGAACACCATGTTCTTCAGGTCGCGCTCCAGCGTGCGGAGCACTTCCTTGTCGTCGGCCGAGACGCTCTTGGGCGGAATGCGCGCGATCTTGGCGATGATGTCCTCGACGTCGCGCAACGTCACGGTCTTGCGGCGCTTGTTCTCGGGTAGCAGCATCCGCGACGCGCCGACCTCGTCGATCACGTCAATCGCCTTGTCTGGCAGCTTGCGGTCGTGGATGTACTTCGCCGCCAGCTCCACGGCGCCGCGGATAGCGTCGTCAGTATAGCGCACCTTGTGGTGTTTTTCGTAATTGCCCTTAAGGCCACGCAGGATTTTCACAGCGTCGTCAACGCTGGGCTCCGCCACGTCGATCTTCTGGAACCGTCGCACCAGAGCGCGGTCCTTTTCGAAGTGCTGGCGGAATTCCTTGTATGTCGTCGAGCCGATGCAACGAAGGGTGCCTGCGGCCAGAGCGGGCTTCAGCAGGTTGGAGGCATCCATTGCGCCGCCAGAGGTCGCACCAGCGCCGATCACAGTGTGGATCTCGTCGATGAAGAGAATGCCGCCCGGATTCTGGTCGAGTTCGGTGACGACCGCCTTCAGCCGTTCTTCGAAATCGCCGCGATAGCGAGTGCCAGCCAACAGCGCACCCATGTCGAGCGAGTAGATGGTGGAAGCCAGCAGAACTTCCGGCACTTCGCCCTCGACGATACGCTTGGCGAGGCCTTCAGCAATGGCCGTCTTGCCGACACCGGGATCGCCCACATAGAGCGGGTTGTTTTTCGTGCGACGGCACAGGATCTGGATCGTGCGTTCGATTTCTGTGTCGCGCCCGATCAGCGGGTCGATTTTCCCCGCCGTCGCCTTCTTGTTCAGGTCGACGCAGTACGTCGACAGCGCGTCAGCGCTTTTGGCTGCGCCTTTTCCACGCTCCTCACGTTCGCCTTCCTCTTTCTCGGAGGGCGTGTTCGCGCCGGACACTGTTCGCCGCGTGGAACGATCAGGCGCCTTGGCGATGCCATGCGAGATGAAGTTGACGGCGTCGAGACGCGTCATGTCCTGAAGCTGAAGGAAGTAGACGGCGTGGCTCTCGCGCTCTGCGAAGAGAGCGACGAGCACATTGGCGCCTGTCACCTCGTCACGCCCTGTGGACTGCACATGGATGGCGGCGCGCTGGATCACGCGCTGGAATGCGGCCGTCGGCTTGGGTTCGGTCGGGCGTTCGGACGCGAGGCCCGCGAGGTCCTTGTCGAGGAATTCCGTCAGGTCCGCCCGTAACTTGTCGAGGTCGACGCCGCAGGCCCGAAACACGGTGACCGCGTCGGCGTCGTCGATCAGCGCGATAAGCAGATGCTCCAGCGTCGCGTACTCGTGCCGCCGTTCTCCGGCGAGGGTGAGGGCGCGGTGCAACGTCTGCTCAAGATTGCGTGACAACATGATTGAGACGCTCCTTTCCGGAATAGGCGTGTCCGGTCACGCTACGAGGCAAACCCGTCGTCTGACATATTTGGATGCTTCGAAAAGAAATGCGAGTCAGAAGATGCGCGGGCGAATCAAGTTTCCTCTCCACACGACGTTGAGTGCGGACGAAGATGCCCACCGCCAAGCGTAAGGAAGTCGTAATATGGGATGATGGGAGGTCGCGCGCCGGACGTCTATTCTTTTTCGATGGTGCACTGCAGCGGGTGCTGATTCTGTCGTGCAAGGTCCATCACCTGTGTGACCTTGCTTTCGGCCACCTCGTAAGTGAAGACGCCGCAGACGCCTACGCCGCGCTTGTGAACCTGAAGCATGATGCTCGTCGCTTCGTCCCGCGTTTTCTGGAAGAAACGTTCCAGAACATGGACGACGAATTCCATTGGCGTGTAGTCGTCGTTCAGCATCAGCACCTTGTACATCGCGGGCTTCTGCGTGCGGGGGCGGGCCTTGATGAGAACGCCAGTGTTGGGTGTGTTGTCTCTTTCGTCTTCCGATAGCCGCACGCGGCTTTTCCCGCCATGTGAGACGACGGCGTCCGATGGTGTGGAAGGGATTGCAAAAACGTCGTTTGAGCTGGGCATGGCCCTAATTATAACGCTTTTCCGGCGCGGTATGAATAGCTGCGGAGCGGGCGTAGTGCTGGTCGTGGTTCCGTGCATGGTTTTGTTCTTGTAATGTTCCTGTTTTTGGGGCGGGATACTTTCCTGAAGGCATTACAAATCACACTATTTTCATCTTCTTAGTAAATTTTCCCTAGACGATTGTTTGGACGTTGTTAGTGTCACAATTCGGAGCGGGTTTGATGGACTGGGGCGCTTGCGGGATGGCTGACTTGCAGAAAAAGAGCGTCATGTGGTCGCTTCACGACGATGGCGGTGCAGACAATGCCGTTTCGACGACCCGTGTGAAGAATAAAATTCATATCCGCGTCGGGCGCGTTTTTTCGGGGCGGGTTCTCGGCGTCAGCCTTGCCGCGCTTGCGCTTGGGGCGTCGGTCAAGCCGGCGGCGGCGCAGTATGTCGGTCATATGAGCGTCTTCGTCGCGGATGCAAGGACCGGCGCAGTTCTCGCTCAGGACAACCCGGACCTTCAGCGTTATCCTGCCAGCCTCACCAAGCTGATGACGCTGTATATGACCTTCAAGGCGCTGCGTGCCGGCGCGATCTCGATGGATCAGGCCGTGCCGATCTCGATCCACGCAGCGACCCGTGAGCCGTCGAAGCTGGGGCTGACGCCCGGAGCTTACCTTACGGTAGAGCAGGGCATTCTGGGTCTGGTCACAAAATCCGCCAACGATGCGGCTTGCGCTCTGGGCGAGTTGATCGGCGGCGGGGACGAGGAGCGGTTTGCGGAGATGATGACGGCGCAGGCTCACGCGCTGGGCATGACGCGCACGACTTTTCGCAATGCGTCTGGACTTCCGGACCCTGAGCAGGTGACGACCGCGCGTGATCTGGGCATCCTCGCCGAGCGTTTGATCGCTGACTTCCCTGAGGACTACCACTACTTTTCTGTGCCGACGTTCTACTTCCGTGGCCGTGAAATTCCGAACCACAACCCGATGCTCCGGTTTTATCCGGGTGCTGACGGCATGAAGACCGGATACACTGCGCAGGCGGGTCTAAACCTTGTGACCTCTGCGATCCGTAATGACGTCCGTCTGGTGGGCGTCGTTATGGGCGCTTCGTCCAGTGCCGAGCGCAGTCGCACCATGGCGGCGTCGCTTGACCAGGGGTTCGGCGCCGAAGGCGTGCCTGCCGTCGAATATACGACGCCGGTCGCCCGCCCGCTTATTCTTGCTCGCTCTGCGGCTGGTCGTCGTCGCGCAATGCTCATGCTGGCCGCTGCCTCTCGTGGTTCGCGTGGAACGCCATTGCAGGTCGCCGAAGCTCCTGCTGCTTCGGGGAAGCGCAAGCATTCACATCTCGCCTCCGTGCGACTTGTGTCGGCCCATGCTCCGAAGTCGGCAGCGAAGCACTCTCATGCGACGCATGCCGCGCCAGCAGGAAAGCATTCCCGCTCGCGCACCTGACGCGATCCGAGGGTTTTCCTATATTCACACCGTCTGTATGACAGATGTAGCCTGAGGCTTCAGCGGGTCGGCGTTCGACCTCGCCGCCGGCGGCGCTGTTAAGGTGATGAGGGGATCCCATGGAAGGAGACACCGGCGTTCGGGGTATCGTTCTACACGATGAGTCCGATTTCGTGGGGCTTCGCGCCGCTGGCCATCTGGCGGCCGAGACGCTGGACATGATTACGGAACATGTGCAGCCGGGAGTGACGACGGGCGACCTGGATGTGCTCATCCATGAATTTACGCTCGCACGCGGAGCTACGCCCGCGCCGCTCAATTATCGGGGCTATCCCAAGTCCTCATGTATTTCGATCAACCATGTCGTCTGCCACGGCATTCCGGGGCGTCGCGCCCTTCAGGATGGCGATATTCTGAACATTGACGTGACGTCGATTCTGGATGGGTGGTACGGCGACAGCAGCCGTATGTACGTGGTCGGCAGTCCGTCGGTGAAAGCGCGCAAGCTTA
Source organism: Acetobacter sacchari (assembly GCF_017377715.1). Lineage (GTDB taxonomy): Bacteria > Pseudomonadota > Alphaproteobacteria > Acetobacterales > Acetobacteraceae > Acetobacter > Acetobacter sacchari. Next base: position 19,316 of record NZ_JAFVMF010000019.1, read on the forward strand.
TCGACGTCACGTATGATTGCCTGATGCTGGGTATCGATGTCGTGAAGCCGGGCGCCACGCTTGGCGATATTGGGCACGCTATCCAGCAATATGCGGAAAAGCAGCGGTTCTCCGTGGTGCGCGACTTCTGTGGGCACGGGATCGGGCGCACGTTCCACTCGGCGCCGAACGTTCTGCACTACGGCTCTCCCGGCGAAGGCCTGACGTTGAAAGAGGGGATGGTCTTTACCATCGAGCCGATGATCAACGCGGGTAAGGCCGAGGTGAAAATTCTCGAGGACGGATGGACAGCGGTGACGCGCGATCGGTCGCTTTCCGCGCAGTTCGAGCACATGATCGGCGTCACGGCGACCGGATGCGAAATATTCACCCTGTCGCCAGCGGGCTACACGCGGCCGCCCTACGGCGCGTGACCGGCTTTTCCGGCCACATCGGATCGCGTTTCGCTTCCTCGCTAGCCCTGTAAAACAAAAAGACGAAAGGAGGCGTTGTGCCTCATAATCCCGCCATCTCTGGCCGCCGCTCCATCGCGCGCCAGGCGTTCTTCCTCGCTGCCGTGTTCGCCGTCAGCACACTCGCCCCGGCGACGGTTTTCGCGCAGACGGCGTCGAAGGGTGCGACCGATGCTGGCGTGCCGGATCCGTTGGCTTTTGGTCAGGATGCGCTCGGATTGACGCCGGTGGCTCCGGTCTACGGCAAAAAGGGCATGGTGGTTTCGGCGCAGCGGCTGGCGTCCGAAGTTGGCGCCCGTATTCTTGCCGAGGGAGGCAACGCCGCAGACGCCGCCGTCGCTGTGGGCTATGCGCTGGCGGTCGTCTATCCGGCTGCGGGCAATATTGGCGGCGGCGGTTTTATGGTGCTGCACCCCGCGAAGGGCGCCCCCGTATTCATAGATTTTCGTGAGCACGCGCCGCTGAAGGCGACGCCGACAATGTATCAGGACGCAACCGGAACGGTTGTGCCGGGCCTATCCGTGCGGGGTTGGAAATCCATTGGGGTTCCCGGGACGGTCGCGGGACTGGAGCTTGTGCGCCAGCGCTGGGGGCATATGTCGCGTGAGAAATTGATGGCTCCGGCGATCAAGCTGGCGCGTCTCGGGTTTGTCCTCGCCGACGGTGATGTGCAGCTTCTGCACACCAGCACCGACGTGTTTCGCGCCGACCCTGCTGCCCGGAATATTTTCCTGCGCCCGGATGGTTCGCCGATGCAGGTGGGTGATCGGCTGGTCCAGATTGAGCTGGCTGATACGCTGGAGACTATTGCGAAGGGGGGCGCTGACGCTTTCTACAAAGGGTCCATCGCGCGAAAGGTCGTTGACGCGAGCAACGCCAATGGCGGTATTTTTCAGATGGAAGATTTCGCGAAATATGCGCCGCGGGTGATGCCGACGCTGACCTGTAGCTATCGTGGTTACACGATCGAGACGACGCCCCCCCCAAGTGGCGGAGGCGTAGCGCTGTGCGAGATGCTGAACATTCTGTCTGGTTACGACATGCATGCGCTCGGCCTGCATACCGCGCCTGCGGTTCAGCATGAGATCGAGGCGATGCGGCACACCTATTCTGACAGGCGCGACCTGGGCGACCCGGCGTTCGTGCAGAACCCGGTGTCTCACCTTATTGATCCTGCCTACGCAGTAGCAGTGCGGCAGGCGATGCCAACAGATGTGGCGATCGATTCCAATACCCTGATCGGCGGTCAGGCGGCTCCGGGTTCGAAAGTGGCTCCGCCCGCAGAGGGGGCTGCGGAGAAGCACGAGACGACGCAGTTCTCCGTGATGGATTCCTCCGGCTTCGCCGTGTCCACGACCTACACGTTGAACGGCTGGTTCGGTTCAGGCGTGATCGCGGGAAACACCGGGTTTTTCCTGAACGACGAAATGGATGATTTCACGGCCAAGCCGGGCTCGCCCAACATGTTCGGCATCGTCGGCGGCGTTGCGAATCAGGTGGAGCCCGGCAAGACGCCCCTGTCTTCAATGGCGCCGACGATCCTGACGCGCGACGGCAAGCCTGTGATGGTGATCGGAAGCCCCGGCGGGTCGCGTATTCCGACCATCATCCTTTCCGTGATTCTCGGCGCTGTCGACTATGGTCTCGACATCCAGCAGGCTATCGACCTGCCGCGCATCCATGAGCAATGGCTGCCGCAGGCGGTGGAGATCGAGAAAGGCGCGCTCTCCGATTCTGTGAAGGAGACGCTCTCCAGAGAAGGTTACGTGTTTCACGAACACGCCGCATGGGGCGTGCCGGAAGGGATTATCGCAGGCGGCCCGACCTTGTCTGGCCCTCGCAAATCCGGTTTCTTCGGCGCACCTGACCGCCGTCATCCCGGTGGGGCGGCAGTCGGCGAATAGGGTGTAATTAGGGGTGGTCGAGTCCGAAACTGCGTGATAGAGACCGTCCCCGGAAGGTCGGCGGCGGACGGGCGCCTTGCCAACCCGGTCAGATCCGGAAGGAAGCAGCCGCAGTGAGTTTCGCCCGGGTCGTCGTTCGGCCTTCCACCGCATCTTCCTCGACATGCTGGCCTGATCCAATGATGTGTCGCCCCCTTGGGGCGGCATCCTGGTCTCCTAAGATTTTTAGGGCCTAACGCCATGTCAGACACCGAAAACGAAGACGACGGCCTGCCCCTTCCCATGGAAGGCGGCGCGGGCCTGTTCGGCGAACCGACTCCCGCCACGCCGGCCATAGCTGTCGAACCGCCTGCCGCGGCGTCGGTCGTTGGCGCAAGCCAGCGCACGGCCTCGGCCGAGGCGCCTCGCTCAGGCGTGTCCTATCGCGTTCTTGCCCGGAAATACCGTCCGACGACGTTCGATGATCTGATCGGGCAGGAAGCGATGGTGCGCACCTTGCGCAACGCCTTCGCCGTTGGACGCGTCGCCCATGCCTTCATGTTCAATGGCGTGCGCGGCGTGGGTAAGACGACGACGGCGCGAATCGTCGCGCGCGCGCTGAACTGCGTTGGTCCGGACGGCAATGGCGGTCCGACGGCTGATCCCTGCGGCGTCTGCCCTAACTGCATCGCGATCCTTGGCGACAGACATCCTGACGTTCTCGAGATGGACGCGGCTTCCCGCACCGGCGTTGACGATGTGCGCGAGATTATCGAGGCGACGCGCTTCCGTCCGATTCAGGGACGGATGAAAGTCTTCATCATCGACGAGGTCCACATGCTCTCGCGCAACGCGTTCAACGCGTTGCTGAAGACGCTTGAGGAACCGCCGTCGCAGGTGACGTTCATCTTCGCGACCACCGAGTTGAGAAAAGTGCCGGTGACGGTGCTGTCGCGCTGCCAGCGTTTCGATCTGCGTCGTGTGTCGCACGCGGCGCTGAGCGAGTTTTTCGGAACCGTCGCGACCCGGGAAGGGGTGCGGGTCGAACCGGAGGCGCTGGCCTTGATCGCGCGCGCGGCGGACGGGTCGGTGCGAGACGGACTGTCCCTGCTGGATCAGGCAATCGCCCAGGGGGCGATCTACGACGGAGGCGCCGACACGCCGATACCAGCCTCTCTGGTCAGCGACATGCTTGGGCTGGCCGATCGGGGGCTTGTCTTCGATCTGTTTGAGGCGGTGATGAAGGGCCGTATCGAGGCTGTGCTTGCGCTGGCGGACGCCGCGTACAGCCGGGGCGGCGATCTGGGCGCACTGCTCGGGGATCTCGCCGAACTCACGCACATGGTGACGCGTCTGAAAACCGCGCCCGCGTTGCGCGATTCGGGGGAGTTGCCGGAAGCGGAGCGGGTGCGGGGCGCCGCGTTCGCCGATTCGCTGTCGATGGGCGACCTGTCTCGCGCCTGGCAGATTCTGCTCAAGGGACTGGGTGAGGTCGAGACCGCGTCTCTGCGCCGGGAGGCGGCGGAGATGGTTCTGGTCCGCCTGTGTTACGCGGCGAGCGCGCCTTTGCCGGGCGATTTGCTGAAACGACTTGAGGCCGCCGACGGTCCGGCGGGGCAGGGAGCGCAGCCCGGCGGCAGTTCCTCCGGCGGTGGCGGGTCTTCAGGCGGGGCGCAGGCTTTCGGCTCGGTGATAGCCGTTGGTCAGCAGTTCGACCCGGCGTCCGCGCCGACGGCGCTGGCGTCGTCAGGCGCCGTCGAGCGAAGCGTCGTTCGTCTGGTGACCAGCGAAGGAATGCTTCAGCCTGCTGAGGCCGTGTCGGCCGCTGCAGAACCTGAGGTTGTGGAAAGGTCTGCTCCGAGGACATGGCGTGAGCTTGTCGCCTATGTGCGCGATGATGCGACGGAGGCCGTGCTGCATGGGCATTTGTTGCATTCGGCGCATCTGGTGAATTTTGCGCCGCCGTTGGTCGAATTCCGCGTCGATCATCGCGGCCCCCGGGATTTGACGCAGCAGGTCCAGAAATTTCTGCGTTCCCGGCTTGGATCGCATTGGATGGTGCGCCGTTCGGAGGCGGAGGGCGAACCGACGCTGGAAGAGCAGAGCGCTCGCATCATTCAGTTCCAGCGAAAGGACGCCAAGGCGCACCCTCTTGTACGCGCGATTCTCGACGCGTTTCCGGACGCCGAACTCGGGGAGTTGAAAGATTCGTCGCTCGACGAGTATTACGGCCTGCCTCCCGAGGATGACATTCCTGATGCGGGTTTGCTGGGCGGCGACCAGTTGGAATATCCTTGGGAAGCCGGTTATTCGGGCGACGCGGCCGATAACTGGATTGATGCGGTCGCTGACGCCGGGCTGGACATGACGCTCGGCGAAGCCGACGACCGGTAGTGAATCTGGCGCCGCGCGCCGCCGCCATGACGTGTAAGGATCGATCGACGTGAAAAATCTCGCCAGCCTCATGAAGCAGGCCTCTGAAATGCAGGCGAAGATGGAAGCCATGCAGGCGACCCTCGAGAAAACGGTCATCGAGGGCAGCGCGGGCGCGGGCATGGTGTCCGTCACGCTCAGCGGCAAGGGCGACATGCGCGCCATCCGCATCGACCCGAAGCTCGCCGATCCGAACGAGATGGAGATGCTGCAGGACCTGATCCTCGCGGCCTGCGCCGACGCGCGGGTGAAGCTGGACGCCAAGGCTTCCGAGGAAATGCAGAAGGCGACCGGCGGACTGAACCTGCCGCCGGGACTGAAGCTGCCGTTCTAAGCCGACAAGGCGTTCCGCATGGCCGGGGGCGTATTGGCGAATGGGGAGATCGGGCGTCTGATCGGACTGGTGTCGCGCCTGCCCGGCCTGGGGCCGCGTTCCGCGCGACGGATCGTGCTGGCGCTGTTGCGCGATCCCAAAGGACGAATGGTCCCCTTGGCCCGCGCCATGCAGGAGGCCGCGGCTTCAGTGCGGACATGCAGTCGCTGTGGAAACCTTGACGGCAAAGATCCCTGTCACATCTGTATGGACCCGTCGCGGCAACAGGATGTCGTCTGCGTGGTCGAGAGTGTGGCCGATCTGTGGGCGCTTGAGCGGGCAGGCAGCTATCACGGCGTTTACATGGTTCTGGGCGGGGTGCTGTCGGCTCTTTCCGGCGTCGGCCCGGATGATCTCAATCTGCGACCGCTGTTGACGCGCCTTGATGAGGGATCTGTGCGGGAGGTCATCCTCGCCCTGAGCGCGACGGTAGATGGCGCGACGACCATGCACTGGCTGCAAGAACGGTTGGGCGGGTATAGCGTCAGCATCACGCGTGTTGCGCAGGGCGTGCCCGTCGGTGGCGCGCTGGAGGTGTTGGACGACGGCACTTTGGCGGCGGCGTTGAGCGCGCGGCGTCCCGTCGTCTGATCTGCGCCTCGTTCACTAAACCAGGAAAACAACTCGATGAGCGGCACTATGTGCGGTGGTCCCATGGGGGGGCTGATTTCCGAGACCATTCCACGCGCTGCTCTGGTGACGGGTGGAGCGCGGCGTCTTGGCCGCGCCATCGTGCTTGCTCTTGCTGAGGCGGGTTTTTCCGTTGCGATCCATCATCGCGGCGACCAGAAAGACGCAGCGATGACACTGCGCGATGTAGAGGCGCTCGGCGTCAGGGGCTGCCTGCTGCAAGCCGATCTTGCTCGTGAGGATGAGGTGACGTCGCTGACGTCGCGCGCTGCGGCGGAATTGGGGCCGCTGGGCGTGTTGGTGAACAACGCATCGACGTTCGATCGGGACGAGTGGGACACCGCGACGCGAGAGAGTTGGGACGCGCATATAGAGCCCAATCTGCGTGCGCCATTCGTGCTTACGCAGGCCTTCGCGGCTGCGATGCCTGACGGTATGTCGGGCATGGTTCTGAACATGCTGGACGAACGCGTCTGGTCGCTGACGCCGCATTTCGTCACCTATACCGTTTCGAAATCCGCGTTGTGGACATTGACGCAGACGATGGCTCTGGCGCTGGCGCCGAAGGGCATCCGCGTGAACGGCATCGGGCCGGGGCCGGCGTTGCCGAGCCTCCGGCAAACTGAACCCGAGTTTCGACGGCAGTGCGCGTCGACGCCGCTGCGGCGCGGCACGTCGCCCGAGGAGGTCGCACGCGCGGCGCTGGCATTGCTGGCCCTGCCGTCCGTCACGGGGCAGATGCTGGCGCTTGATGGCGGTCAACACATGCAATGGCATCCTGCGCCCACCAACCCTGCGGACGCCGTGACGGAATAGGACACGCGACATGACGACGACTCTTGCGCCGTGGCCTGCGAAACTCGGGCTCCGGCGTTTGTTTCTCAAGGATATGATTGTCGATGCGCATATCGGCGTTTTTCCCCAAGAAGAAGGGGTGTCGCAGAAGGTGCGCATCAACGTGTCGTTTGGCGTGGACGACCGACGCGACCTGGTGGAGGGAGCGGACGACCTGAGCCGTACGGTCTCTTACGAGCATGTTGTGTTGCTGGTGCGGCGCATCGTGGCGGAGGGGCATATCCGTCTTGTAGAGACGCTTGCCGAACGGATTGCAGCCGGCGTGATGCAGGAAAAACGTGTTCGGGTCGTACGGGTTATGATCGAGAAACTGGAGGTGTTTTCCGAGCTGGATTCGGTCGGCGTCGAGATCGAACGCTGGTCTGAAGCGACGGCTTGAGTCGTTCAGCAGGGTGGGATGCGAAACGCCGTTGCGGCGGGCTCCGGGGGAGAAAAATAGTAGCCCTGGCCTATTCTGCATCCCATGGCGGTGAGCATGTCGCTCTGCTCCTTGGTCTCTATGCCTTCGGCGACTATGGTCAGTGACAGACGTTCTCCCAAAGAAACGATCGTGTCGACGATGGCGTGGCTTGATGCATCCAGCGTTATGTTTTTTACGAAGGCATGATCTATCTTCAGGCCGTCGAAAGGATATTCCAGAAGTCTTGAAAAGGACGAATATCCTTTGCCGAAATCATCAAGGGTGATCGAGACGCCTCGGTCTTTCAGCAGCCTGAGCGCACGCAACGCGTAAGCCGGGCCTGGTTCGATCAGGCCTTGTTCGGTGACTTCCACGGCGATCGCGCCCGGAGGAAGGTCGAATTCATCCAGTTGCGCCAGAAATGTTTCGGCGAAGTCGTCCCGCATGAATTCCACGGGCGAGGCGTTGATCGAGATAGGGGGAAGGGATCCGCCTCTCGCCAGGCATTGCTTGGCATCCCGAAAGACCCATTTGCGCATCAGGAAAGCCAACCTGGTGGCGAGGTGATAATCGTGAAATGCCTCGGCTATCGCGGCGGGAGATTTCAGAGCGCCGCCAACCGTGTCCGACCAGCGTAACAGGACTTCGTAGCTGACGGTCCTGCCGGTCAGGAGATCGACCTGACGTTGATAGGCAGGCTGAACCGTATCCTGGTCGACAATATCTCGTGCTACACGCAGTCCATGAAAGACGCGATCCACTGTCTGCGTCATAGGCTGATGAAACAACCTGAAACCACCTCGGCCGTGCGACTTTATTTCCTGCAAGGCAAGGCTCGCGTTTTTTAAAAGGGTTGCAGCCTTTTCATCCTGCTGGCGATCGACCCCGCCCCGCGATAGCGCGCCACCGATGCTGATGCTGATCTTTATGGCGTGCTCATCCTGAAGAAACGGATGTGCGGCCACAGCCGATAATTTGTCGGCAAGCGTCTTCAGGCTCGCTTCGCCAGCGGCTGTATTGACGGCGATAGCGAATTCATCTCCGCATATGCGGGCGACGATGCCGGACCCTTGCAATTCGGCTTTCAGGCGGTCAGCAAGTTCACGTAGAAGGAGGTCGCTTGCTTCGTGACCGAATAGATGATTGATCTGCTTGAAATAATCGAGATCGATGACCAGCAGGCCGATCTGGTCGTCGGGGCGGCTTCGCCCTTTCAGCATGCGCTGAAGCGTGCGCAGAAAGTTTTTGCGGTTTGGAAGACCTGTCAGCGCGTCATGAGCAGCGCTGATTTTCAGCTTCTTTTCGATCTCCCGCAGGGCCGTGACATTGCGTGATACGCACAGAACAGCGTTCACGCCGCCGTCGAGGCTGATGACGGGGGTAAGAACATTTTCCCAGTGTTCTACGCCGCGTCCGGGAAGCGCACACTTGACGGTAAAGCGCGCCCTTCTGCCGGTCGTGGCTGCTTGCAACGCCCGGCGTCCCCGCCCGCGCATCTCTTTAGGCAGCAAATTGAGCCAACGCTGGCCAACTAAACTCTCTCCCTCCCCCAGGCCGAAGGCTCTTTGGCCGGAACGATTGAGATGACGCAGGGTGCCGTCGCATTCGATGATCTTGATACAGTCGACGCTCGCGTCCAGCACGTGATGCAGGGCCTCCGAGTGGGCTCCAAACGCCTTTCCGACCGCCGACACTGCAGGGTTCAGATCACACGGAAGCTCGACAGCCTTATCAAGCCATTGGGTCATGATTCTGCGTTTTCCGGTGAAAAAGGCCGCTGACGGCGAAATTGGTGGGGGGAGAGAGGGGAGCCGAATACGAATATCGGCGCATGCGCGCTTAAAGTGTCTTCGGTTGGTAGCTATGTCGCGTCACAGGCCCGTTCGAGCCGTCGTGCACCTTGGTATCTTGTGACGTTCAGGATGGCATACGTTTGACTATGGAACCGATTGAGAACCACCATCAAATTCTGTTATTTTTGTATTGCTCAGAAGATGTGTGGCGAAAAAATTATACATCTTCTCGTGCAAACCGACGACAGCTTTCGCGTCGCGTCAAGTGAAAACAGTTTAGACGCATTCAATATGGCGATAATTCGGCGCAACTAACGCAGATCGGCGGTTTTTTCACGGGTTCGCCAGGGGCGGGGCAGATTCCCTCGAAAATCCCTACATCGTAGAGTGCGTATGCCGCTTTCAGGGGTGTTATTGCTGGATGAATCATAGCGTTACCACAATACGTTGTGGCATGCGGATGTACGAAATCCGTTGTGCTTTACGAAGAGGAATACGGCACGCACAAAAAACGCGCCATCCGGCGAGGACTGACGCGGAGATACGTGGCCGTATACCACGGCGCTGCGTCCAACTGGTGGTCGGATCGCAGCATCGCGTGTCGAATGCGGTTCTTACGAGTCGTGCTCGTCCTGTTCCGTATTGACGTCTATATCGTTGCCGATATCGTCGGCGTCGTCATCGAGATCCTCGCTGTCTTCGATCACGCCGTCGTCTTCCGCATCGTCATCGGTGTCGAGATCGATATCGTCGCCAGCCTCGTCATCTTTCGCGATCGGCTTCACCGGAGCGCTGGGGACGCCGTCATTGGCGCGACGCAGGCGCGGCGCTTCGAACGGTTGTTCCGCGCCGCATTTCGGGCAGACTGCGGGGCTCGCATTGAGGTCGTAGAAACGCGTGCCGCACGACACGCAAACGCGTTTTGTTCCGAGTTCGGGCTGAGCCATCGTGAGCCTGTGGATCCTACTGTGGTGTGGATACTGAGCGAAGCACCCGCCCTTACGTTGTGTCGACGAGGGGGGTATCGATCCGACTTAGGGCGCTGGCAAATGCCAGCTTGCGGGCTCCATGTCAAATAAACCGTGCATTGCGGCGGGCTGAATTGCCTGAAGTTTTGCCCGAAGGAGAACTGTGCGGGGAGAATGCGCACCGGCCAGCCGCGCGGAACATGTTATCGCATGGACTTGGCCAACGTCGGCAATTAGAGACCGGCGAGGCGACGTTGTGCCGCCATCGAATCGGTTGAGGAGACAGAAAGCCATGCTGAGACAGCCGTTCGTCGTCGCCGTCGATGGGCCTGCCGCCGCAGGGAAAGGCACGTTGGCCAAAAGATTGGCCGATGAAATCGGCCTGCCGTACCTCGACACAGGCTTGTTGTATCGGGCCGTGGCGCGACGAATGCTCGACGCATCTGAAGACCCGGCGCATACGTCAGGGCTCAAGCAGGCGGAGTGGCTGTCACCCGAGGACCTGCTGAGGAGCGACCTGAGAGTTCCGGAGGTTGACCGCGCGGCGAGTCTTGTAGCGCGTCAACCAGAGGTGCGGCATGCGCTGGTGGGCGTCCAGCGCCGTTTCGCCGACGAACGTGGCGCAGTGCTTGATGGCCGCGACATCGGCACGGTCATCTTTCCCGACGCGTTGGTGAAGCTGTATGTGACGGCCTCGCCTGCAGCGCGCGCCTTGCGCCGCTATCTGCAGACCGGCGGCGATACGACGCGCCCGGGATGGGAGGAGGAACTTCGCGAGATCGAGACGTCAATTCGCGCGCGCGACGAGGCTGACTCCGCGCGCGAGACGGCGCCCCTGCGTATGGCGGAGGACGCTGTGATGATCGTCACCGATGACATGGATGCGAATGCTGTTCTTGCGGAGGCCGTACGGATCGTCAAGGATCGTCTGGCCGCAGCGGATTGAACGCGGCGGTTAAAATTCCTCGTAAGTCGTGACGGAGAAATTCCGCAGCATATGCGGTCCGAACGATGTAGAGATCGCGACGTCGGATGCGTCCCGACCGCGCGCAATGACGATACGTCCGATGCGCGGCTCGTTGTGGCGGGCGTCAAACGTGTACCAGCCCCCGTCAAGCCAGACTTCAAACCAAGCGGAAAAATCCATCGGATCTGGAAGCTGCGGCACGCCGATGTCCCCGAGATATCCGGTGCAGTAGCGCGCGGGGATGTTCATGCACCGGCATAAAGTCACCGCAAGATGGGCGAAATCCCGGCAGACTCCGACGCGCTCATTCCACGCGTCGTAGGCGGAGCGCGTGTTGCGAGCCAGTCCGTAATTGAACTTGAGGTGGTTGTGCACATAGTCGACGATCGCCTGCACGCGAGCCCCGCCCATGGGCGTGTGACCGAACAGGGACCATGCCAGCCCGGACATAAGATCGGTTTCGCAGTAGCGGCTGCCAAGCAGAAAGACGAGGACGTCGGGCGGCAGTTCCTGCACCGGCGTCTGCCACGCGTCGACCGCCTGCCTCTCATGGCGTCCGCTGTCTGAGACGGTGAATTCAGCCCATGTGCGCATAACGCCTGCGGGCGCCAGAAGCCGCGTGCAGCGGTTGCCAAAACCATCGACATACCGTTGCGCTGGAACCTGCGGTTCGAAGTAAGCTCGCTGCGGCGTGACCAGGTCGGTTTCGCGTTCGGGGCGAATGTCGAGCATCAGGACGACGGGCGTGGGCGCAGGGAATTCAATCGAAATATCGTAACCGGCGCGAATCCGCATTTGGGCCTGCCTCTTTCTGATGACGCAGGCCGACGGGTTCGCGGGCTGCGGCGCGTCACGCGTCGGACGCCGTGCGGTCCGTTTCGAATCGCCAGTTTCGCGCTATGGTATGGTCATAACACTATCGGACACAATTGGTTCGATTCCAGATTGGTTTGGATGACTGGCAAAAGATGACGCGTCTTTATAACCCCCTGACGGCGCCTGACGCACCAGATGCGGATGACCAGGGGCCCAATTCGGGCGGATTGCTGGGCGAGAAAGACCCTGCGCCTGTAGCTGTTCATGGTGGGGCGGACGCGCGGTCGCCATTCCTGTTGGTCAGCGATCACGCCGGGCAGGCAATTCCGGGCGACCTGGCTGACCTTGGGGTGACGGAGGCGGATCGTCGCCGTCACATCGGCTGGGACATCGGTATTGATGGCGTCGGGCGGAAACTGGCGCGGATTCTGGGTTCGCTCCTGATTGAGCAGGTCTATTCGCGCCTTGTGATCGACTGCAACCGTGCGCCCGGCCACCCGACGGCCATCGTTTCGATCAGCGACGGCACTGAGGTTCCCGCCAATATCGGGCTGTCGGCGGCGGACGCATCGCTGCGTACGGCGGAGATATTCGATCCCTATCACGCCCGGATCGGGGTGGAGCTGGACAGGCGCAGCGCGGTGGGGCTCGAGACTTTTCTGATCGCGCTGCACAGCTTTACTCCGAAAATGGGCGGTGTGGAGCGTCCCTGGCAGGCTGGCGTGCTGCACAATCAGGATCCCCGTTTCGGTCGCATAGTGCTCGACGCATTGCGGGCTGACGGGCTGACGGTCGGCGACAACGAGCCATACGTTTTGACCGACACCAGCGACTATACGGTGCCGGTGCACGGGGAGAAGCGCGGCGTTCCGCATATCGAACTGGAAATTCGCCAGGACCTGATCGAAAGCGAAGCCGGGCAGGGAGAGTGGGCGGAACGGCTCGCGCGTATCCTGCCCGCCGCGCGCGCGCGTTATCGCGCGCTGTACGGAGCCCACGCGTGATCGGACGCATTACTGGCGCGGCTAGACTGGCGGGTGTGATCGGGCGTCCGGTCAGTCACTCGCTCTCGCCGATCCTGCATAACTACTGGCTGGCGCGCCTCGGGATAGACGGCGCCTATGTGCCGTTGCCTGTCGCATCCGGTCGCTTTGCGGACGCAGTCCGCGGCATGCAGGCGGCTGGGTTCCGCGGCGCCAACGTCACCATTCCCTACAAGGAAGAGGCATTCGCCCTCGCGGACAGTCTCGATCCGCTCGCGCGGATTGCGGGGTCGGTGAATACGCTGATTTTCCGCGACGATGGCGGCGTGCATGGCGCATCGACCGACGGTTTCGGGTTTCTGGCTTCCCTTGAGGACGCAGGCGTCGATGTGGCGACGTTGCCCGGAAGAGGCCCGGCGCTGCTGCTGGGCGCGGGCGGCGCTGCACGCTCTGTCGCCCTTGCGTTGCTGGAGCGTGGAGTTGCTGTGTGCGTCTCCAACCGGACGGACGAACGGGCGCGGGCTCTGGTCGAGGAACTTGGCGCGACGTGGAGGGAGCACATTGGCGCGGCGTGTCCTGAACTGTCCGTGATGCCATGGGATGCGTGGCAGTCTGAGTTGAACGGCTTTTCCCTTCTTGTGAACTCGACGTCCCTGGGCATGCATGGAGGGCCGGATGAGGCGTTCGCGCCTGATCTCGGAGCGGCGGGCGACGATCTGGCCGTGTCGGACATCGTCTATGTTCCGCTTGAAACCGGGCTGCTCCGTGCGGCGCGGGCTAGAGGTCTTCGCACGGTGGGCGGTCTCGGCATGTTGCTGCATCAGGCGCGGCCCGGCTTTCGCGCGTGGTTCGGCGCGGAGGCGACGGTCGACGCCGCCACGTTGGCCCATGTCATGGCCGCGCTGAAGCGTTGAAGCGACGCGACCAGACGTCCGGGTGAGGAAGCGTTCATGAAGATCATCGGCCTGACCGGCGGAATGGGCATGGGCAAGACCACGGTCGCCGGGATGTTTCGTAGAGCCGGGTTCCCCGTGTTCGATTCGGACCGGGAGGTGCATCGTCTGCAGGGACCCGGTGGGCGGGCTGTCGGCGCCATAGCGCGGCTGGTCCCCGATGCGCTTCGCCCCGGAGCGCCGGGCGGAAAGGGAGACTCCATCGATCGGTCGGCGCTCAGGCGGGCGGTCATCAGCGATGGCTCCCTGATAGCGAAGCTGGAGGCGATTCTTCACCCCATGGTCTTCGCCTCCAGAAAAAAATTCCTCGCGGCGTGCAGGCGGGCGCGCTTTGCGTGGGTCGTGATTGATGTGCCGCTGCTGTTCGAGACGGGCGCTGATCGCGCCTGTGATCTGACGGTCGTGGTGTCGGCCCCCCGTACGACGCAGATCCGCCGGATTGCGCGCAGGCGCGGTATGAGCCTTGCGGATGCTGAGCGTCTGATTGCCCGCCAGGTGCCGGATCGCGAGAAACGGCGTCGGGCCGACAGGGTGATACGAAGCGGCCTTTCAAAGACGGACACGGCGCTGCAGGTAAGGCGTCTGGTCAGGGAGTTATGTGGATGAAGCGGGCGGTTCTCTTCGATACTGAAACCACCGGGCTGGAGCCCCTGAAGGGCGACCGCGTGATCGAAATCGCGGCTCTGGAGCTGGTGGGTGACTTGCCGACCGGGCGCCAGTTCCACGTGCTTATCGATCCGGAGCGGGACGTCCCGGCCGAGGCGACGCGTGTCCACGGATTTTCACGCGCGGATCTGGATGGAAAGCCCAAATTCGCCGAAGTGTTTGAGGAATTTCTCGAATTTATCGCTGACGACGACCTGATCGCGCATAATGCGCGCTTCGACTTCGGCTTCCTCAACGCGGAGCTGGCCCGTGTCGATCGCCCGCCGCTTGCGGAGACGCGGATGATTGACACGCTGGATCTCGCACGCGAGCGCTTCCCCGGCATGCCCAACAGCCTCGATGCGTTGTGCCGTCGCTATAACATCGACCTTTCAGCCCGAACCACCCATAACGCGTTGCTCGACTGCCAGCTGCTGGCTGACGTTTACGTCGAGCTTATGGGAGGGCGGCAGCACGGGCTCGGCCTTGGCGTAGAGAGCGGCGAAGCGCCGTCTGCGCGCTATGTAGGCCCCGAGTCGCGGCGTCCGGTCTTGATTCGGCCAGACGCGGAGGTTCTGGCTGCACATGACGCTTTCGTCATCTCCATGCCTGAACCGGTATGGAAGACGTAGCGGCGCCCTTGAATTCTGTACTGCGATAATCGGGGACGTAAGGCCGATGTATGCGCGCTGCGCTGAACTCGCGGCGCTTTTTTTTCATTCGGTCGCCAATCGCCACGCCGTGCGTTTATGCATTCAGGCAAGAAAAACAGAAGAGAAAGGCGAGTTCATGCTGCGAGCGATGTTGGCGGGGGTATGTCTGGCGGGCGCGATCATGGCTTCGGCGCCTGCACGCGCGGACGTGAAAGCAGGCGGGGTCACCTTCCCGGATACGTTTAACGTTTACGGCAAGACGCTGCGCCTGAATGGCGTTGGTGTGCGCGTATTTTATCATTTGGTCGACGGTTATGCGACGGCGCTTTACCTTCCGGAGGTCGCCCGTACTACCGAAGCCATCGAGAGCGCGCCCAATCCGAAGGTGATCTATTCTGTCTTTCTGCATGGCGCGTCGGCCGAACGCATGCGATCCGAATATGACACGATTCACACAGCTTTTTGCGCTAAAGAGACGTGCCATCCAGAGCAGGAAGAAAGCTACAAGAAGTTTCTCGGTTACCTGACGGCCGCTGACTCCCATGCAACGCAGACGATCGTCATCGACGATACGGGAGTCCTGCTGCTTCGTAATAACGTTCGGATCGGCAACGTAAACGACCCGCTGTTTGGACAGGCGCTGATCAAGTCGCTGGTCGGGCCGGCGTCGCCGACCGAAAGCTATCGCAACGCGATCATCGGCGGGGGTTGAGCCTCCGCGCGCATCTTCTGTTGATGTGATCCTGCTGCCCTGCTTCTCCCCGTCAGTCTGTCCGACCGGACGGGGAGTCAGGCGGCGAGGGTAACGATAGCGGCAAGGCCATGGGGCGAGCGGTTGCGTAGGACAATGTCGCCGCCTTGGCCGCGTACGATGGTCCGGGCGATTGACAGTCCCAGTCCAGTTCCGCCGGTTTCGCGATTGCGGCTTTCTTCGGCGCGGACGAAGGGTTCGAACATGCGTTCAAGCTCGCATTCCGGCAGCCCCGGGCCGTCATCCTCGATCCTGACGACGATTTCTCCGTCCGGCTTCTTGCCCAGCATCACACGCGCGCCGCCGCCATAAGCGATCGCATTGCCGATCAGGTTCGTCAGCGCCCGCTTCAAGGAGAGGGGTCTGGCTCTGATGATAATCGGCGGGGGGTCTCCGACAAGTTCTATCTTGTCGGAAATGTCGAGGTGCGCTTCGGTAAAGTCGTCGACGATAGTTTGGGCCAGGGCGGTGAGGTTGAGTGACGACACCGGTTCATGACTTGAACTGTCGCGACCAAAGGCGAGCGTCGCCTCGACCATGGCGGAAAGCTCGTTCAGGTCGGCGAGAAATTTCTGACGCATTTCATCGTCGTCGATGAACTCTGCTCTTAGTTTCAGGCGAGTGATCGGCGTGCGCAGATCGTGTCCGATCGCGGTGAGCAGAAGCGTTCTGTCGGAGACGAAACGCCGGATGCGCGCAGCCATGGCGTTGAAGGCGGCCGCAGCGCGGGCGATTTCCAGCGGGCCGTTTTCTGGCAATGGCGGCCCGCTGTCGTCTGGCGCCAGGGCCTCAGCCGCAGCAGCCAGGGTGCCTACCGGCGCGATCAACCGCCGTACGCCCCATACGATCAACAACCCGCCGGCTGCAGTCATAAGGCCGAAGGCAAGAGGAAACAGGGGCGAGCTGAAAGGGGTCGCGACCGGAATGCGGAACCGTGCAATCAGCCACCGTGTGTCGTCGGGAAGTTGAAACGCCAATCCCCGTGCGCGCCCGGAGGGATTGCCCAACGCCATGATGTGCTGCGGTCGCCAGCGCAGGGGGATGCCCAGCGCGCGCCGGGGCGCCGGACGAGACGGATCGATATCGGGATGAATGCCGCCGAGGTCGCCGAACGGGGCGCCTTCGCCATGAGGCATATGAGGCGGCGGTCCGTTGTGGGAAAACGGCCCGTTGGCGTCGTCTGGTCCGTGGAAGGGGTGGAAGGCCGGGTCCATCTCCATGGGCGGTGGAGGCCGCGCCATATCGTCGCCCGGTCGTCCGTCCGGGGTTCGCCGTGGCCCCAGCGGCTCCTCGCCGAGCATGAAAAGTACGCCCTGCGACTCACGGGTCGTGATCTCGCGGGACATATCCGCGTCCGGCTGACTGGCGAGACGTATCTGGAGCATGTCGGAAGCCAGACGGTCGACGACGGCGCTTCGGTCATCGGGTTCGGCTTCGGCCACGGTTCTGTAGACCATAACGGTCCGGGCGATCGCCTGATGCTCGGCTATGCGTTCGTCGGAGGCGATGCGGTCCAGCGTCTCGATCGTCAGACCCACGATCTCGATGACCGCGAGCCCGACGATAAGCAGCAGGCTGGTCCGCGCGGCGAGGGATGACGGCAAGAAGGGCAACTTGAACGATTTGAGGGGCATGCCGGTTTGAAATCCGGACGTAGGGCAGTTCACTGAAGTGGCTGACCCCACGTCGTTCGAGGCGGGAGCGACAACTGTTGGCGGAGTTTCAGATGCGTTCGACGTCTGTCGCGAGGACGTAACCGCCGCCGCGGACCGTTTTGATCAACTGCGCGTTCCGACCGTCGTCCTCAAGCTTGCGGCGCAGACGGCTGACGGCGACGTCGATGGCGCGGTCGAATGGGCCAGCTTGCCGGCCGCGCAACAGGTCGAGCAGCATATCGCGGGTCAACACGCGGTTGGCGCGTTCTAGCAGCGCCAGCAACAGATCGTATTCGCCCCCCGTGAGCGGCACTTCCGCGCCGTCGGGATTTAGCAGGCGGCGGCGGGGGATCTCGAGGGTCCATCCGGCGAAATTGATCTGCCGCACCTCGCCGGAGCCCTGCTCCTGCGTTTCCGAGGCGCGCCGCAGCACGGCGCGGATCCGTGCAAGCAGTTCGCGCGGATTGAAGGGCTTGGGGACGTAATCGTCTGCGCCGAGTTCGAGGCCGATGATCCGATCCGTCTCGTCGCCCATCGCTGTCAGCATGATAATGGGAACGTTCGCCTGCGAACGCAGCCACCGCGCGATATCCAGACCGGACTCGCCCGGAAGCATCAGGTCGAGCACCACCATCTGGTAATGCCCGCTGTTCCACGCCCTGCGGGCCTCGCGGCCATCACGGGCGGCTGTGACCCGCATCTGATTGCGCTCGAGGAATCTCGACAGCAAATCACGAATTTCACGATCATCATCTACGACAAGGATATGTGGCGACTGTTCCATGCTCCAAGTATAGGCGAAGTTACCGAGCAAAGGCAGATGGTGTTTCACTATGTTGCACTTATACATCCAGATACATCAAACTTGTGGACTTGGTCGTTTCTCCGACTGTGGCGCCTGTTTTGAGAACGGGCTCGTAGGACCGAAAACGTTGTTCGACGTGACAGACCGGGGTCGTTCATGCTGTTGACTGGGTATGAGAAGCGCATCGCGGGAGACACGCGTGAAATATGACGCCGGGCGCATGTCCGACACTTTGACGGCGGCCGCGCGCGCCGCGCTTCTCGGGAGCGCGCTGGGGTTCGCGCAACTCGTCGCTTGCGGCGCAGCACGCGCTGACGAGCGACCCACGTCGCAAACGCCGTCCAGCGGCACGGGAGCGTCGACCGAAACTGCCACTCCGAGCGCTACGGCGCATGTGGCTTTGTCAGGATCCACGTCGCCTGCTCCAGAGTCCCCGGCCACCGCGACGCCAGTGCCGACTGCGCCCGCTCCGGCTCCTTTGCCCGCGGCGCCTTCGATCGCAGCAGTTTCTCCTGCACCCGGCGCCTCTTCCGCTGTTGCTGCGCAACCTGCGCGGGACATCGCGACTGGGGATGACCCGGAGCAGCATCGCGATACACCGCCTCAGCCAAGCGTGGTGGTTTCGAATGGCGGCGCCGGAAGTCAGGCCCCTGCCGTCGAGCTTGCTCAACTTCGACTGGGCAGGCTGATCGATAGAGAGTTGAGGGGGGCCGATCACAGTCAACTCGGCCGGATTGTCGACGTTCTTGTGGGAACGGATGGCAAGGTGGCGGCTGTGGTGGCGGATATTGGCGGTTTTATGGGCGTTGGAAACCGGCGTGTCGCGATCGCGTGGTCTCTTCTCGCCCTGGACCACGCGGACCCGAAAGGCGCTATCGTCGCAATGGCGTCCTCTTCGGCGGTCAGATCCGCGCCGGAGTTCAATCCTGACGCCGAACAGGTTCAGGTCGTGAACGGCCCTCGCGTCGCGCCTGCGCAAGACTCTGCGTCAGCCCCGGATGGTCATGACGGAGATGCAAAAAAGGCTGCTGATCATCAGGGACCGGTTGTCGATGTATCGCTGGCGCCAGTGACGTCTGCGCCGCCAGCAACAGGGGCGAGTGCTCCTCCGAGTGCTGCTTCTGTCGTTCAGCCGGAGCAGCCTTCAGCAGGAACGCCGGCAACTTCTTCCAGCGGCGACGCGTCTGGAACTGGCGGGCCGTCGCCTTCGGAGGGCGCGCGGGACAACGCGACGAGACGCGGCGGCTCTCCGCACGCGAACGCGAAGTAGGTTCTGCGTGTGCGATAAGGGCTGGAACGCCGCCAGGATCACTTTTACGACGTCTGTCTTCTCCTGGAGTTCGGAGAGGCGCGCCTCGTGCTGAAGAGGTTACCTCTCAACAGCGCCTGGGGGTTGGACGGCGTCAGTTTTTTCGTCGCCAATCTTCAGGCGGCGTTCGGGCCCTTCGTCTCGGTGTACCTGACGGGCGAGCACTGGACGCAGGGCGAAATCGGCGTTGCGCTTAGTATTGGCACGATCACCGCAATGGTCAGTCAGGTGCCTGCGGGCGCGCTGGTGGATTCGCTCGTCAACAAGCAGCGTGTGGCGACGTGGTCGATCGCCGCCATCATCGCTTCGTGTCTGATTATGGCTCTGGCGCCCTTACGGCTTCCGGTCGCGGTGGCTGAGGTTCTGCATGGGCTGGCCAGTTGCACGCTGAACCCGGCGATCAGCGCGATCACGCTTGGCGTCGTAGCCACATATATCGCGAAAAACCCCGACAAGGCGATGGGAGCTCTCGGGGCGCGGTTTGGCCGCAACGCCAGCTTCGCTGCCGTCGGCAACGCCTTGTCCGCCGGGCTGATGGGGGCGGCCGGTTATTTCGTGTCGGCGCGGGCAACGTTCTTTCTGGGCGCCGCGATGGCTGCTCCGGGCATTCTGGCGCTCCGCATGATCGAGCAGCCCCGGATCGCTCCGTCGGAGAACGTTGCGGCGCTCGCGGAAGGTGAGCCGCCGCAACGCGCACGTGGCGCGTCGTTGATGAAGTTGCTGCGGGAGCCCGGTTTGTTCGCTTTCGCGTTGTGTGTCGTTTTTTTTCATCTGTCCAGCGCGGCCATGCTGTCGCTGGCGGCAGGGCAGGTGACGCAGCAGGCCGGGCGTTCTGCGGAACTCGTGATCGCAGCGTGTATTCTGGCGCCGCAGTTGCTGGGTGCGGCGCTGTCGCCGTGGATCGGCCGCTGGGCTGAGACCATTGGCAGACGTCCGATCATGGTCGTCACATTCGCCGCGTTGCCCCTGCGCGGCGCGTTATTGAGCATCACCACGAATCCATGGGCAGTAGTGCCCATCCAGATGCTCGACGGTATCAGTTCTGCCGCGTTCGGGGTGATGTTGCCGTTGGTCGCCGCAGATCTGACACGCAGGAGCGGCCACTTCAACCTGTGTATGGGATTGCTCGGGTTGGCCATGGGTCTGGGGGCGAGCTTCAGCACAACCCTTGCTGGGCTTGTGGCGGACCGTTCCTTGCCGGAAGCTTTCCTTTTGCTCTCTGGGGCGGGCTTCGTCTGTGTGCTTCTTGCTGCTCTGCTGATGGGCGAGACAAAGTTAAAGACATCCGAAAAGGATGCGGATGTGTCCGATCAACAAGGCGGGCGGGTTTCAGAACCACTCTGACGCCAGCCTTTGTTGTCCGGCTTTCATGTCCGTGGCGATGACTTTACTGCGGTTTGAAAATCACACAGGTCTCAAAAAAGCGATGATTTCTGCGTTGGCTAGGTGATCCAACTTTGCCTGGACAGGTGATGGACGAAGCTCGTGTATAGCAGAAGCGGTGCGCTATCATTTTGAAAAGATGTATTTCAGTCTTTAGGTATTTGATTTCGATTCGAAAGAATGCCTTCCGAGGACCATCCTGATTTGTCGCCGCTGGTGAATGAAGAAACACGAAAATCGCATCTTCAACGCAATGCAACCACGCGATCATTATAGCGTTTGCGCTTCACCGGAGGGCGAGAACGTTCGCTATCCGTTACTCAAATCCCGACGGGATACCTGCAATGTTAGGCACCATACTTATTATCGTGATCTTGCTCGTACTGGTCGGCGCGCTTCCGTCATGGCCATACAGTTCGGGCTGGGGATACTACCCTTCGGGCACACTGGGCACGATCCTGATCATTGTGGTCATTCTGATTTTGCTTGGGCGATTGTAGTCGCCAGGACTGTTTGGGCGCCGGTTTGTTTGCAGATGTAGCTATGTGCAAACAAACCTGCATGTCCTGCGCAGGAGTTTTTGATCTCGATTATTTGTCGAGCCAGTAGGGAACCGGAAGATTCTTCGCGCGCAGGAACTCCGGGTTAAAGAGCTTCGACTGATACCGCGCGCCGCCGTCGCACAGAATTGTCACGATCCGATGCCCCGGACCGAGCCGCCGAGCCACGCGTATAGCCGCGGCGACGTTGATTCCCGATGAGCCGCCGACAGAAAGCCCTTCGTTGATCAGCAAACTGTAGACCTGTTCCAGCGCTTCCGGGTCGCCGATCCGTTCCGCGTCGTCGATGGGCGCATTTTCAAGGTTTGCGGTGACTCGGGACTGGCCAATTCCCTCGGTTATGGAAGAGCCGCTAACAGACAGGTCGTTTGACTTGATCCAGCCGAACAGGCCCGAACCTTCCGGATCGGCGAGCACGATCTGCGGGCGGGACACACCTGCGGCTTTCGCGGCGTCGTCGAGCCCGAGCGCGACCCCTGCCAGGGTGCCCCCGGTTCCGCAGGCGCAGGTGAAGGCGTCCACATGGCCGCCGGTTTGTCTCCATATTTCCTGCGCTGTTGTGTGGCGGTGACCTTCCCGGTTGGCGACGTTGTCGAACTGGTTGGCCCAAAGATACCCGCCTTCCTCGGCGATGCGCCGGGAGACATGGACGTAGTTGCCCGGATCCTTGAACGGTTTGGCTGGAACAAGCCGGAGATCTGCGCCGATCATGCGCAGAAAGTCGATCTTCTCCTGACTCTGGGTCTCGGGCATCACGATGATGCTCTTGTAGCCTCGTGCATTGGCGACGAGCGTCAACCCGATGCCCGTGTTGCCCGCCGTGCCCTCGACGATCGTGCCGCCGGGAGGCAGAACGCCACGAGCTTCGGCGTCGGTAATGATGGCGAGCGCCGCCCGGTCTTTCACCGACCCGCCGGGGTTCATAAACTCGGCCTTGCCAAAGATATCGCACCCGGTCTCTTCGGAGGCCCGAGTCAGCCGGATCAGGGGCGTGCCGCCGATCGATCCAAGCATGTCCCGTGATGGGGCGACCCAGCCGTAATGCGAGGTCGAGGAGAGATCCGTGGTCATCGGGGGCCGCCTTTCGTCGATTTCTTCCTTTCCGGCTAGCGCGGGTGGCAGCTGCGCGCAATGCGGAACAGGTGCGCTTGCGAGGCGGGCGCCTGTTTCGTGCCGACGTTCGGTGCGATAGGTTGCGTGTCGTCCTGCACGCGCTTACATGCGCGGCGTCTCGCTCCGCGTCGTGTCAGGCAACGGGCGTGTTTGGGCGAGGAGTGAGGGACGAACCATGATCGACAACATTTCCCCCGAAGCGACGTGGCAAGCCATGCAGGACCACCCGGAGGCGCAACTCATCGACGTGCGCACTCCGGCAGAATGGCACTTTGTAGGAGTGCCAAACGTGGCTGCGCTTGGTCGCCGCTTGTTCGCGATAAGCTGGCAGTTGCCTGACGGGCGCCAGAACGCGAACTTTGTTGAGGACTTGCGGGATGCAGGGATTGCCCCTGGCGCACCGTTATATTTCATCTGTCGGTCAGGCGCGCGCAGTTTTGCTGCGGCCGCCGCGGCTGCGGCAGCGGGATTCGGGCCGGTGTTCAATGTCGCGGACGGGTTTGAAGGGCCTCTGGATAACGAGCGTCACCGTGGCGCTGTCGCCGGATGGAAGGCTTCCGGCCTGCCGTGGGGACAGAACTGAGGTCGACGTCAGGCGCTGTCTGACGAATATCGCATTTTCACGGTCGCCGCGTTAGGAGGCGGCCAGTTCATCGTGAATTGAGCGCCCGTGAGACGGGTAGTCGAATTCATGAGTGATGATGCGATGCCGTATTTCTGAATGAATCAGTACGGCGTACATTATACGTGATGCGCCCCTTACGCTGCTGCCTGCCAGGCGCGACGTAAATCGCTGTTGATTGCAAAGCCAAGCATGCGATGGCGGCCAATTTCGGTCTCATTGCGTTTCGTGTAATGAATCCGGACCTCGCTTGGGGCGTAACAAAATATGATCCCATCCACTCATGAGGCGAAAGCCTTCAGGATTTAAGGCGCCATCTGGATATCAAGCTAAAATACGTCATTGCCCACATGGATTATTGTGAACAGAAGGGGCGACAGTTGTTGTAGCTGTGAAATTGCAGCGCTTTACCTGCTTCGACTTCGGTAAATGCTCTGGGGCTTTAACTGTAAAGTCGAAGAGATGCTTCGGAGGGCGGGCCGCGTCGAATTATTGGCCTGCGTCGGGTTCGACGTCGGCGTCATATCGAACCTGCAGAACCGCGCACCAGTCGTAACGACTGTCGTAACTTTTGCCGCTTGAGTCGGTCAGCGCGCCATTTGCGTCAGTTGGCACGTGCGTGAGGGTGACGGCGTCGTCGATGTTGCCGCCGATGATGCTGATTTCGTGCCCGAACGGGGGAGCATTCTGCCCGGTCGCGACAACGAAGCCGCAGTGGGCGGGGAAACCTCTTGGCGTCGGAAGGTTGGAGAAGCGCACGTTCCGGCTGGCGCCACGTCCGACGCAGAGCAGATCCCCCAGCTTGGGGATGTAGTTCGCGGGGTCTTGCGCCTGCAGCCCACTCGATTGTCCTGAGGCGGCGGCGTTGATGTAAGTTGCGTGGTTCGGGGAGTAAGGGAATCGGTCGTTGGCGCCAGCGATGCGCATTACATAAGAGATGAACGCCGCCGACCATGCGTAATGACCGTCGTGGACGAAGTTGGTGAG
The DNA here is from genome assembly GCF_017377715.1 of Acetobacter sacchari. Taxonomy (GTDB): domain Bacteria; phylum Pseudomonadota; class Alphaproteobacteria; order Acetobacterales; family Acetobacteraceae; genus Acetobacter; species Acetobacter sacchari. Next base: position 43,305 of record NZ_JAFVMF010000019.1, read on the forward strand.
GGCGCCGCTGGCGTCATGCTTGCCTGTCCAGGAGGCCTCGGTCTCGTCGGGATCCTGCCCGATCCACCAATATTCGCCGACACGCTGCCAAAGTCCCGGCGCGCGCTCGGGTTTCAGACTGGGTTGATCCGGCTCGAGACGCTGCAACGGGTCATCGTCGTTGACAGGCATACCAAACAGGCGCCATTCGCGCAGAGCAATCGCCGCGACGTCCTGCCTGTTGAATGGCACGAAGTTTCGGGTGGCGAAATCCGGCACGTGAGGATCGATCGCCAATTGCCCGGCTGCATTTCTATACTGAGCGACCGGCGTAGGGGTCGGGGCGGTGCGAATTGATGATTGGTTGGCGCATGCGGCCAAGCCAAGCGCAAGGGTCAAGCCGACTGGTCTTGTGAACTTCATCTCGCTTCATCATCCGCCCGGCTCTCGCCGTGCGCTCCCGCGCCAGTTCAGGGCCTCGTCTCTCGAAACACAACGCCCAATAATCTGGTTCTACAGGCATGATCCTGGCTTCGAAAGGGTCTGCTCAACGGTCGTGGCGTGGGAGCGCAGGCCGTTGCCGGAATGCAACTTGGCCATCCTCCCCCGCGGACGCTGCTTTTACTGACGCTCCTGCTCCGGGAAGAGGGAGTTGAGGCCATCTGCGCTCGCTGCACACAGGCCGCGTTCGGTGATGAGGCCGGTCACGAGACGGGCCGGCGTCACGTCAAACGCTGGATTGGCGGCGTTGACGCCTGACGGCGTGACGCGAACTGACTCGATGCGACCGTCGCTGGTTTGTCCGGTCACTGTGGTCACTTCGGACGCCCCCCGCTCCTCAATGGGAATGTCGCGGACTCCGTCAGCGACGCGCCAGTCGATCGTCGTGGACGGGAGCGCGACCCAGAATGGAACGTTATTGTCTTTTGCCGCCAACGCCTTGAGATATGTGCCGATCTTGTTGGCGACGTCGCCGCGCGACGTGACGCGGTCGGTGCCGACAATGACAATGTCCACCTGGCCATGTTGCATGAAGTGTCCGCCCGCATTGTCTACGATCACCGTGTGCGGCACACCATGGCTTGCTAGCTCCCAGGCTGTCAGAGCCGCGCCCTGATTGCGGGGACGTGTTTCGTCGACCCAGACGTGCACGTCATAACCCGCGTCGTGCGCCATATATATAGGCGCCAGAGCGGTCCCCCAGTCGACGGTCGCGATCCAGCCTGCGTTACAGTGGGTCAGGATGTTGATCTTTTCGCCGGGTGCTTTCCGTTTTGCGATTTCCTCCAGCAGTCCCAGCCCGTGCCGTCCGATGGACTCGTTCTGGGCGGCGTCTTCGTCACAGATGCGTCCTGCCTCTGCGTAGGCGACCGCCAGTCGATCCTCCGGTGAAACAGGACGAAGTTTCGCAAGCATGCGCTCGATCGCCCAGCGCAGGTTGATGGCTGTGGGTCGTGTTTCCGCGAGCATGGCGGCATTCTGTTCGAGAGATTCGTTGCTCGCGTCGACCCTGAGCGCGAGCGCAAGCCCATAGGCGGCGACGGCGCCGATGAGGGGTGCGCCGCGCACCTGCATGGTGACGATGGCCTGGGCGACTGCCTCGACCGTCTCGAGTTTCAGGGTGACTATCGAAAAAGGCAGTTTGGTCTGGTCGAAAATACGAACTGAGCGTCCGTCTGTGCTGTCGACCCATACGCTTCGATAGGCGGCGCCGTTAATCTTCATGTGCTGTTGTCCTGTCGGAAACGGTTTATTGACGGACGATTTAGCGGATAACGCGCGAAATCGCCAACGAAGTCTTTTCGATTTTCGGGTTGTTGGGCGGACGTGCATGTCGTGCGATGGCGGGAGCTCGCTTAGGCTGTGGCGTAAATTATTATTCAGCAATGAACGCAACCCTGAAGGGCGGTCGACGCATCGTTTGCGGCGGTGACATTTTTTTTCGAAATGTAAATATTCAAATTTATTAAGAAATAAAGGTAAATTTTTTCATTCCTGCGCCGGGGAGGGGTTGCGCGGGCTATGCCGTTGGCGACGAAAAAATCGAGTTTCAGAGGTCGAATATTGATATTGCAAATAAGAATGTAAATCTATATTGAGTGCGGTTAGAGAGACGTGGTCTCTGTGTTCTTTCCGGGACGCCGCCGCCAAAAAATGCTGAGGCGCACCGGGCGATGATGGATGCTGCGTTGGAAATGTATCGCGTGGGCCGGTTGATTTTGAACTTGCCGCACATCATGCGATTTGAAAGGTAACCGGAAGATGGCAAGAAAATCAGCTAAAGATACAGCTCAGGCGGCTTTGGCCCTGTCCAAGCTTGTGTCTGCAAATACCACCACGAAAAAAGCTGCGCCCGCGTCCAAGACCCGCGCGAAGGTTGCGTCCGGCAAAACAAAAGTCGCCGAGCCTGCGCCTGCTGCTAAAACGGCTCGTAAACCGCGTGTGGTTGCAGAAGTTAAGGCCGCGCCCGCTCCGAAGCGTCGCGTTGCAGCTAAGGTGGCGGTTGAAGCGCCCGCTCCCAAGAGGGGTCGCGTTGCCGCTCCTGCTGCTGAGGCGAAGGTAAAGGCAACTCGCGCAAAGCCTGTTGTGGCGGCAACAAAGGTCAAAGCCAAGCCCGTCGCGAAAGCTTTGAAGGCTCCGAAGACCCCGGCGAAGGCAGCCTCAAAAACAGCTGCGGCGAAGCCGTCTGCGCTTGATCGTCTGCGCGTCACGCAAGAGGCGCGTCGCCAGAAGCGTATTACGCGTCTGGCCGCCGAGAAGGCAGCTGCAGCAGAAACGCCGAAGCGTGCGACTCGTACGAAATCTGCTCGCGGTAAATAAAACAGCTCAAGCAAGAGGCTGGTTTTCGTAGGCGTAAGTCGCTGCGTGAGTTAGTCGATCTGTTTGTGGTTTTCAGATCCGAACCCGTAAGAGGGTTCGGATTTTTTTTACCTATCAAGTGGTCAAATGGGGCACCAAGAGAGGGCTTCTGGATGATCAATGTATTCCTCGAAAGATCGAAGGAGTGGCTTCCGTGAGGCTGGACGATGATGTGCGATCGCCTGCGAGTTGCCCCCGAATCGTATTGAGCTAAGTTCAAATCCTAAATGTAACTTTCTCCCTCTGCTCTCGTTCGCGGAGTTGTCTGCATTTCTGGGGGCATTAACGGTAGTGGTGCGAACCGGTGAGTGATTTTCGCCATGACCTATGGGCGTCACTAGGATCCTTACTGCATCGGATGTTCATGTGGGTGTCTTGGCGGGTGCGGTTATCTTGGCCTGTGAGGGGAGAATTATAATTTCGTTCGATATATATAACGATTATTTAATTAAAATCGAACCTGGCTACTAGAGATTGTCGGTATGAAAATCTGTTGATTTCCGATGTATAGGGAATTTAACGGTTCGTTCTTTTAATGTTCTCAATTTCGTAAAAACAAGTATCACTTGGAATTTAGCCGGTAGATGATACTGGCGTCCTGCGGGCAAATGGGCGTGCCTTGTTCGTCGCCGCAACTGAGCCGAATTAAAGAGTTGCTGCAATCTCAACAGGTCTGCTGCAGGTGGGTGGAGCAACCGGCGTCACTGGCGCACCACATATGTCGAACGTATCCCTAGAGTTTTCGACTCTAGGAAATTTTCGCTCCGATACGGTGATACTCGAACGATGACGTGTCAGTTTGGGGTGCGTGGCTTCTTGGCGAGATAAAAAACACATATCCACGCAGCCAAAGCGGCAATGTCCCACTCCCTTCTGGCGGACAGAACTCGAGCGCTGGCTTCACCACACAAGGGACATCCGCAGGCGCAGCGAACTTGCCATTTCGTGGTCAAAGCAAAGCTTCACTAATTTCGATAGCTGGGTCTGGAACATGGTTCGATCCGCGCAACGAGGTTGTGTTCCTCGCGATCTCAATGACGCGTTGTTGCGATATGTTTTTTTGAACGTGTTCGCCTCTATCAATGTGAGGGAGCTGGGCAGGTTGAGGTCGTCCTATGCCTGGTCAAGGAGCGCAGGGTGAGGGTCGTCAGGATCAGAAGGACCAAGACATAAACATCGGTCGTTTCACGCAGTCCTACGGCAGTTACTGCGAAGCCTGCGGCGAAGGCAGGTACGCTGAAAGCGAGATAGCTCATGACGAAATAGCCTGCGGCCAGCCCTGCGCGCTCATGTGAATCCGCGAGCGGCACGATGATGCGCAACGAGCCCTGAACAGTCAGCCCAAGCCCTGCGCCTGCTACGGAAGACCCCAGAAGAAAAACAGGCAAATTGACGACGTGCAGGCTGACCAGCACCAGTGGCAGTCCTGCAAGCACGGCGGCGGCTCCTCGGCGTAGCAGAGAGACTCCGGAACCAGCCAGATGCGTCGCCATTGCAACCAGAGCGGATGTCATCACGACGGCGACCACGGAGCCGCCGAGTAAAGCGCCGCCGTTATCGTGGTTGGCGATACGTGCGATCGTCGGACCAAGCGACAGCAGCAGACCGGCCAAAGCCCACACGGCGACGCTGGCGGGGGCTATCCGCAGCATCGGCTTGCGCGCGGCGTGAGGGACATGGACGCGCGGCCAGAGAGATGCAAGCGCACCGGGTACGCGGGAGACGGTCTCGGGAACAATGAAGAGCATGCAGCCCGCTGCGATCATTGCCATTGTCAGCAGATAAAATACAAAATGGAGTGGTTGAGGCGCGAACTTTGCGAGAAACGCAGATCCCAGCGCCAGTGCGGCCATTGAGCCCATTGGGATCATGCCGCTTATCAGTCCACCACGTTCACGATGTGCGTCCTGCAATCCCGCGCTAAGCGCGCTCGTCGCGATTCCTGTTGCGAGGCCCTGCAGAGCGCGTCCGCGGATAACTTCGGCAATACTTTCTGCGATCGAAAACTGCAGCATGGCGCTGATTTCTATCGCGATTGCGAGCCAGACGACGGGACGGCGTCCGAGATGATCCGATAGAGAACCGAAGCAGAGCAGTGCGAGCAGCAGGGTGAGTGCGTAAACCGCGAAAGCTGCCTGCAGCATCGGCAGTGTGGCATGCCACTGCTCATGATACAGCGGATAGAGCGGTGTGATTGCTGCCGAGGCGCCCAGGAAGAGAAACAGGATAACGCTGTAGATCCATAAGATTGTGGTTTGGGTAGGGGGAGGCATCATGTGCTCCTAGCTAACGCAAAAATTGTGCGTTAAGCTGATAGCGAGATAAATCGTTTAAAGCAAATAATTTGCGTTAGAGGAAAAATGCAGAATACTCGTGGCCCTTTAAAGTCGGGACAGCGTCCTGGGGGGCGTAGTCTGAGAGTGCAGGAGGCAGTACATGCGGCGGTGGTGGCGCTGATCGATGAACTTGGCCGAGAGGGGGTGACCGTTCCCCGGGTGGCGGCGCGTGCAGGGGTCACGCCCTCCACGATCTACCGTCGGTGGAGCGATATCGCGACTTTGGTGAGCGACGTTGCCCGACGCAATTTGCGTACGGACTGCCCGGTGAAACCGTGCGGGCGTCTATCGGAGGATTTGCCCGCATGGGCGGAGATGTATCAGGACGAAATGGATTCCACGCCAGGCCGAGCGATGGTACGTGACGTATTGCGAGGTTGGGACGGTAGGCAGAAAGCGTGCCCGCTGCTTGACGCAGTGCGGCCCTCGATTGCGTTGATTTGCGATGCGTCCGTTGAGCCAGTGAACTTCGACGTAGAGGCGGTGATTGACGCCGTGGTGGCTCCGCTTCTGACCCGCATAATTTTCACGGACGCTCCGTTGCCATCTACGTTGGCGCGCGACGCGGCGGTAGCATTTGTCGAACGGCACTCGCTGAACGCAGGCCGTTCGGGTTGTAGCCAACGGCACGGTGTGCGGACGTAACTATATTTTTGATATGGCTAAGGTCTTCGTCGATTTTTATCAGTAAATGAATTTCAAGTATATTATTCTTCGAGAGTCTATACGCGGTGTATTTTGTGTCACTGTGAAGTTTTACATGAGCTGGCTGCGTTCCGCCTGACGAGAAATATGTTCGTCGGTTCGAAAAAGAAATGAGGAGATTCCTCTGAAATTATTATAAAATAGCTGTGGAAACACGACAGTTTTTAAACGAGAAGGCGTCGGCTCCATGGCGACGGCTCTTCCTGATTGCCTTTTAGCGATCTGTTCTGGTCAGACGATTGATCTCGTTCCTGGCTGCTGGATACAGCCTTTCCAGATGTCGGCGGCTGCCGATTTCAAAGTCGTCCGGGATGAAGCCCGGCGCCATCGTTGTGCCGGCAAAGCTCCAGGCCGGACCGTCGCCTTGAGGCCGGGAGCCTTGCCACACGCCGCCCGGGGCTGTCAGCGTCGGATGCGCTGAATCCAGCAGGGGTCTCTTTATCGACCCGTCAGGGAAAAGCAGCAGAAACTCAAGTGGCATTCCCCCGTAGAAATGCCAGATCTCGTCGGTGGGCAGTTTGTGCAGCGCTGAGAACCCGCGCGTTGTCTCAATGACTTCGATTGCGGTTCCTGCCGGATGGGCGCGCCCCGAGTAGCGCGCGGGGAGTGCTGAGCCCGTGATTATATCGGGTGAAAGCCACGTCTGAACATACCATCCCCCTTCAGCGGGAATGGGGCTCATTTTTTCACGCCCTATAATCGCTGCGGCGTCAGGCGGGAGTGGAATCGGGTCGGCGTGCGCAAATCCTGAAATGCTGGCTGCAGGTGAGATGATAATCGCAAGTCTCAGGACGTGGATCGTTCGCGATCGCCGGGCGGAAGCGAAGGCCTGAAGTAGATTCCTGAAGCCAAAGCGCATCGGTCATGTCCTGAAAGTGGTTTTGCCTTCGCGTTGACTTCCTTCGACGCGGTCAGAGATATCGCAGAGCCAGCGCTCCGCCCACAAGGAGGGCGGCGAACGCGCCTGCGACAAGCGGCAGCCGCTTTTCAATGAACGCCTCTATTGGCGCGCCATAGCGGCGAAGAAGGGCGGCGACGAGAAAAAATCGTACGCCACGTGTCACAAGACTGGCGAGAATAAATGGTGCGATTGGGAAATGCGCGGCGCCGCTGGCAATCGTAACGAATTTGTAAGGAACTGGCGTCAGGCCTTTGATAAGAATAATCCAGACGCCCCATTGTCTGAATTTCTCCTGCAACGCGGCGAGTGTAGCCTCGGCGTGGTAGAAGTGAACGATTGGTTTCGCCACATGATCGAGCAAGACCGCGCCGATATACCAGCCAAGCAGCCCACCGATGACGCTGGCGACAGTTGCGATCAGGGCGAACAGCCATGCCCGACTGCGGTTGGCGATTACCATCGGGATAAGCAGTGTTTCCGGCGGGAGCGGGAAAAAGCTGGCCTCCGAGAAGGCAAGGACGCCGAGCCAGAATGGCGCCTGCGGACCAGCCGCATGGCTGCGTACTCTGGCGTAAAGACGATCGAGCATTACGGCGTCGTTCCTTCACTCGTCAGGTCTGCGGTGACGTCCCCGCGGCTGCCGGACTTGTGGCGCGGCACTTCTCACACGCAGTCAATGCCATTGGAGTTACCGCCGCCGCAAGGGGGCTCAATAGCCGATGTAGCGGCCGGGACGGTGAAAGGCGATCAGAACGACGCTGAGCGCCACAGCGCTCACCGCTGAGAGGAGGACGCGCTCCACAGGCAGAACCAGCAACGAGCAAAGCAGGATAATTGCATCGAGTGTGAGTTGTGATCGACCGGCATTCAGTCCGCGTGTTTTTTGGAGCCAAAGCGTCACGACGCCTGTTCCGCCGACGCCGGCCTGATGGCGCGCAAGCGACAGTACGCCCATGCCCAGCATGGTGCCCCCGAATGCGGCGGCGAACAGCGGTTGAATGAAGCTGAGGCCGATGACCTTGGTGAAGCCGAATGCGATCAACGTGATCGAGCATGAGACGATCGCCGTTTTCACGGCGAACGCCACGCCCATGGCGCGGATGGCGAAGAGGATAAAGGGTATGTTTATGAGCGTAAAAAGCTCGCCCGGTGACAACGGCGCGACGTAGGAGATCAGAAGTGCTACGCCCGCAACGCCTCCTGTAACGAGCCCGGCCTGATGCAGGCATAGCAGGCCAAGAGCGATCAGCGACGTGCCGATCAGAAGCGCATACACGTCTTCAGCAAGTGTGTGCCGCAGGGGAAGATGGACCGCCGGATCCTGTGTGATGGTGGGCGTATCTGAGAGCGGACGGTCGGGCATTGATCGGTTCCATGTGGAGCGACGCAACGATCAAGCCGCCTGGCACCCTCCTAGCCAATTGATCAGGAACTCGAAAGGGGGCAAAGACTGCCCCGTGGGTTGCGCCGGCGGTCAGGATGCTTTTCTGGCCGCGACCTGCGATTGCTGCGTCTGCAGATTCTCCTGAATGATCAGGTCCTTCTTGGAAAGCTTGCCGATCAACGTCTTGGGCAAGGAATCACGGAAAGCGATCTCGCGCGGTCGCTCGATCTTGGAGACATATTGCGATACGTGGTCGAGAAGTTCCTTTTCCGTCACGGTGAACCCCTCCCGGACAGTTACGAACGCCTTCGGCGCCTGTCCGCGATAGCTATCGGGAACCCCGAGCACGATTGTTTCCAACACGGCGGGATGGCGATACAGCGCTTCCTCGATGACGTGAGGATAGACATTGTACCCGCCGCACAAGATGATGTCCTTCAACCGATCCACGAGAAACAGGTACCCGTCGCGATCAAGGTAGCCGACGTCGCCAGTTTTGAAGAAGCCGTCCTCCGTGAATGGATTTTCACGGTTGTTGTCGACGCCCCAGTAACCGAGCATCACCTGCGGACCGCGCACGCAAACCTCTCCGGGCTGACCGAGGGGAAGTCGCTCATGGGGAGGATCGATATCTCGTATTTCGATTTCTGTGCCCTGCACAGCCGTGCCGCATGAACCGTCGCGCACAGCGTTCAAAGGGTTGAAGGTCAGGACCGGCGATGTTTCGCTCAAACCATAACCTTCGATTACGGGGCAGTTCGCCATCTCCTCGAACTGCCGCCGCAGCGCGCTTGGCAGCGGCGCGCCACCGGATATGACGGCGACGATTTTCGAAAAACTTTCCTTGTTAACTTCTTTTTCCCGCAGCAGGGCGGTCAGGATCGTCGGGACGGCCGGGAGCAGGGTCGTCTTCGTGCGAAGCAGGGTGTCCAGCGTGGTCTTTGCGTCGAATCGTGGCAGAAGAACCATCGTCGCGCCTCTCTCCACACCAAGAAGCATGACGGTCATCAACGCGAATACATGGAATAACGGCAGGACGCCCAGAATAACCTGCTGTCCGGTAACCGTAGCGGCGATATGGTTATCGATCTGCTTCAGGTTGGAGAGGAGATTGGCGTGGGTCAGCATCGCAGCCTTGGGAACGCCGGTCGTCCCGCCAGTGAACTGAAACACGGCGACGTCGCGCTCTGCTTCAATTTTCACGAAGGGGGCGCGATGTTTGTCCGCAATCAACTCACTGTAACGAATTAATCGCTTGTCCGCCGCTAGATGAAGTAATTCTTTTGACTTCAACGCCCGGAACAATACCGATTTCATCCAAGGCAACACATCGGCGAAGGGGCAGACGACAATCCGTTCGACGTTCGACGCTTTGGCTGCGGCGATAGCGCTCTTCGCCACAAGCGCAAGGTCGGTCACAACCAGCACCTTAACGCCGGAGGTTCCGAGCACCTGCTTGATTTCATGCTCCACGTAGAGCGGATTGATGTTAACGGCGATGGCGCCAAGACGCTGGATAGCGAAGAACAGTTTCACGCTGTACGGGGTGTTGGGCAGGCATAGCCCCACGCGATCACCCTTGCGCACGCCCAGTGCGTAAAGCCCGGTGGCGGCGCTCTCCGCTGCGTCAAGAAGCTCGCGATAGGTGCAGGTCTTGCCCATGAAGTCGATGGCAACCACGTCGGGCGAGCGTTTGACGGTCGCGTCAAGCATGTCGAAGAGAGAACCATCGCTCATACCCGTCATCGCCTTGCTCCTTACTTCCTGATCCAGTTCGGTGACTGCTTCCATGACGGGATTTTCCATATGGCTTCGACCCGGAGGTTCGGGTCGGATGGTTCAGTCTGGCGATCCGTCAGGTCGGACATTGTCTTCAGGCGGTCGAAACCCGCCCCAATCAGGGGGCCGTCCGATATTGACGGATCGGTTTTTTAAAAATGCGTTCTCATGCCAAAGCCGACGACGTTGGCGTGGGTGGAGTAATTGCCGACCAATTGACCGGCGTTATTTCCGGCGTCGTTGTTGATGGAGCCGCCTGGAGCGAACAGATGAGCGTACGACAGATCCAGCGACACCATTTTGATAGGGCTGTATTCGATGCCGGCTGACAGATTGAAGCGATTGGAGTCAGGCGTCCGGGTCTGGCGATTTTTCGCATTCACGGGCGACTGATCATAACTGAAACCAGACCGCAGAATTATGTTTTTACGGAGGGCGTAATTGACGGCGACGCCGCCGAACCATGTATTGCGCCAGTTAATCGGAATGGTCGTGTTCAATCCGCCATGATCGGAAATTGCATTCAATTGCTGCAGTAGCGACCAGTGCGTCCATTCACCCTGCATCATGACTGTTAATTTCGGCGTGACGCGATGTGTGAAACCAAACCCGACTGAGTCTGGTAAAGTCACCTGCAGCTTGCCATGCCCGCTTTCCGCCACCAGCAATCCCTGCACAAAGGGATTGGCGGCAAGAGACCACGGCGGCGCGAATTTTGTCTTGATAGCTACGGGGATCGAAACGCGTGAACGGTAGGTTATTCCTATCTGTGTTCTGTCATCGAACTTGTATATCAGGCCAGCGCTATACCCGAAACCGAAGCCGTTTCCCGAAAGATCGGCGGTAGTGGTTCCGTACTGATTCAACGCTCCCAGATTGGCCGCCTGCGTAAAACGTCCGCTCAGAAAATCAACGCGCGGACCAAGCCCAATCGAGAGCTTTTTGGTTACACGATAAGAAGCCGCCAGAGACAACTCGTAATCCGTGATTGTCGTCACCAAACTCTGGTAACGACCTACCCAGTTCTGTGGGTAATCCATACGCAGGCCATAGGGGGCTGTGAAACCGTATCCCACCGCGAGCTTGTTGTTGATTTTCCAAACGCCGAAGCTGGACGCCGTCGCGGCGCTATTGATGTTTTTTCCTCCCTGATTACCGGAGGTTTTCACTCCCGGGGCCAGATAGTTCTGACCGGAAAACCGGGCGGACGGGCCGACGTAAAACACGTTTCCATACAGTTCGCTCGACTCCAGCAGAGACATGCCCGCCGGGTTAAGCACCACGGTGGCGCCATCGGATGCGCGGCTTACTCCGCCCACATAAGCGTTTCCCAAGGAAATCGCGTCGGTCTCTCTGAGCGCCAGGCCCGAGGCGTAAGTCGGAGTCGGGGACACCAGTATCAATGTCACCGCAGCGCCCGCCGCCGCCGTTGTAGTTAGATGTTTCATCTTTTTTTGCCCCTCCCTCCGGGCGCTTCTTTTTTCGATGCGCCTGGAGCGAATTTTCACCTTCTGTTGGGTGACGTTTGCGGAATCACTATGGTCTCCATTCACACAACGCGCAACCCCGCAATGTCGTTCAAACGAACATCTGTTATTCACTAAAAAGAGAAGTATTCCCGGAATTTGGCGCTTTGATGAAGGTGTCAACGAATCGTGTGTCGTTGTTTTTTTCATATATTCAAAACCGATCTTTGTGTTATGCGTATTGAGGTTGACGTTTACGTCATCACCTTAACCAATAAGCGCAACGCCGTGATGACATCGGACGCAAGGGAGTCGCAGACATGAATTCAGTCGTGATCGCAGGATATGTGAGGTCGCCGTTCCATTTGGCGCGCAAGGGTGACCTCACGCGGACACGCCCCGACGACCTTGCTGCGCAGGTCGTGCAAGGACTGCTGGAAAGAACGGGCGTAACGCCAGCCGACATAGAAGACCTCATACTCGGCTGCGCGTTTCCCGAAGGTGAACAGGGCATCAATCTGGGCCGTATCGTCGGTCTGATCGCGGACCTGCCGATCTCGGTTGGAGGAGTAACGGTCAACCGCTTCTGTGGATCCTCCATGCAATCCGTACATAATGCGGCGGGCGCAATTAGCCTGGGCGCTGGTGACGCGTTCATCTGCGCCGGGGTCGAAAGCATGACCCGTGTCCCAATGGGCGGATACAACCCCATGCCCAATCCGGCGCTCTATAAACGTCGACCCGGCGTGTACATGGACATGGGCATAACCGCCGAGAATGTCGCAAAAAAATACGAAATAAGCCGCGAACAGCAGGAGGCGTTCGCCCTGCGCAGCCAGCAGAAAGCGCGCGAGGCTATAGAAGCCGGGCGCCTGTCTGATGAGATCGTGCCGATTCTGACGCCCAACGGGGCCGTCTCCAAAGACGGTTGCCCGCGTCCTGACACGACCGCGGAGGGACTCGCCGGGCTGAAGCTGGCCTTTGATCAGAAAGGCACCGTCACGGCAGGCACCTCCTCGCCGCTGACCGACGGCGCCAGCGCCGTTCTGGTGTGCTCGGAAAAATATGCAGACGAGAAGGGGCTGAAGAAGATGGCCCGGATCCGTTCGATCGCCGTTTCGGGTTGCGAGCCCGAAATCATGGGCATTGGACCGGTTCAAGCGACTCGCAAGGCTCTGGCGCGGGCAGGGATCAGCGTTGAGGATCTGGGGGTCGTCGAGCTGAACGAAGCCTTCGCCAGTCAGTCTCTGGCGTGCATCCGTGATCTTGGCCTCAAGGAAGACATCATCAACATCGACGGCGGCGCCATTGCGCTGGGTCATCCTCTCGGCGCGACAGGCGCGCGCATCGTCGGCAAGGCGGCGCAGCTGCTGCAGCGTGAAAACGCCCGGTATGCTCTTGCGACACAGTGTATTGGCGGTGGACAGGGCATCGCCACGATCATGGAGCGGATCTGATGAACCAGACCGTCAAATCGACTGACAGACCAGAGGCGACTCTGGGCGACGCTTCCGGCCTCTCACGCGTCTGCGTGGTCGGTGCGGGGGTCATGGGGGCGAGCATTGCGGCCCATGTCGCCAACGCAGGCGTCCCGGTGTTGCTGCTGGACCGCGCGGTCGGCGATGACCGCAGCAGCCTGGCGAAGGGCGCCATCGCAAAGATGCTCAAGACCGAACCGGCGCCGTTCATGGACCCGTCGGCGGCGAAGCTGATCCAGCCAGGTAACGTCGAAGACGATATCGAGGCCGTTGCATCCTGCGACTGGATTGTCGAAGCCATCATCGAACGAGTGGACCTCAAGCAGGATCTGTACCGGAAGCTTGAGGCGGTGCGTAAGCCCGGCGCGCCAATTAGCTCCAACACATCGACCATTCCATTGAAGGATCTGACGGAGGGGCTGCCCGAAAGCTTCAAACGTGACTTTCTGATCACCCATTTCTTCAATCCTCCACGTTACATGAGACTTCTGGAGATCGTCGGCGGGGAGGCGACCAACCCTGACCATATCCAGAAGCTGGGCGATTTCTGCGACCGGCAGCTCGGTAAAACCGTTGTAAAAGCGAAGGACACTCCCGGCTTCATCGCCAACCGCATTGGCACGTTCTGGATGCTTGTGGCGGTCCGCGCCGCGATCGAAATGGGCGTCAGCGTCGAGCAGGTCGATGCGATTATCGGACGGCCGTTCGGCATTCCGAAGACCGGCGTCTTTGGTCTCATCGACCTCGTCGGCGTTGACCTGATGCCGCATATCAACGCCAGCATGAAGGCTACGCTTCCCGCCGGAGATCGCTATATCAGCAAGGCGGATGATCTGCCGCTGATCGCGAAAATGATCGCAGACGGCTATACCGGGCGGAAAGGGAAGGGCGGTTTCTACCGCATCAACCGCGAAGGCGGTGGAAAGACGAAGGAATCCATCAACCTCAAAACCGGCGAATATGCGCGCTCGGAGCGGTTCTCTCTTCCGCCTTCCGCGAAGACCGCTGCGGATCTGCTGACCTCTCCCGATAAGTTTGGCGCATACGCCCGTGTCGTGATGGGGGAGACCCTCGCCTACGCCGCTTCGCTTGTGCCGGAAATATCGGACGACATCGCTGGCGTGGACGCAGCCATGACGCTGGGCTTCAACTGGAAAGTTGGACCGTTCGCCCTGATCGATCAGATCGGGCCGGCAAAGTTCGCAGCGCTGCTCAAGCAGTTGGATATCCCGGTCCCAGCGCTTGTTGAAGCCGTCGGTTCGGGAAAATTCTACGAAGAGCGTGACGGCGTCACGCAGGCTTTTGGTGTTGATGGCGCATATCATCCGGTTGAAAAACCGGAGGGCGTGCTGCTGCTTTCCGATATTCGCAAGAAAGGAAAGGCCGTTCTTTCCAACAAGTCGGCGTCGTTGTGGGACATCGGCGACGGTGTCGCATGTTTCGAGATCACCACGAAGATGAACACGTTTGACGACGGCGTTCTGGGACTTCTGGAGAAATCCATCGACCATGTGAAGACCAACTTCAAGGCGATGGTTCTGTATACGGACGCCTCCAATTTTTCGGCGGGCGCAAACCTCGGACTGGCGCTTTTCGCGGTCAACATGGCGGCATGGGGCGAAATCCAGAAACTCATCGACAAGGGGCAAAGCACGCTCAAGGCGTTGAAATACGCGCCTTTCCCGGTCGTCGCCGCTCCAGCCGGCCTGGCGCTGGGCGGTGGATGCGAGATCATTCTGCATTGCGACGCGATTCAGGCGCACGCCGAACTCTATACGGGCCTCGTCGAATGCGGCGTCGGCTTGATCCCCGGGTGGGGCGGTTGCGGGGAGATGCTCCTGCGTAATCAGGCCGACCCGAAAACGCCTCGCGGGCCGATGCCGGCGCCTCGCGGCGCGTTCGAGATGATCGCCGTTGCGAGAGTCTCGAAATCGGCCGCCGAAGCCAGACGTATGCATATTCTCCGTAAGGCGGACGGCGTCACGATGAATCGCGATCGTGTTCTGGCGGACGCGAAGGCTCGGGCGCTTTCTCTGGTCGATGGTTACGTCGCGCCCGAGAAACCCGAATTTCGCGTCGCAGGCGCTGCGGGACGCACGGCGTTCGACATGGCGGTCGCTGGCATGGCCTCCCAGGGCGTGGCTACGCCATATGACATCACCGTAGCTGGCGAGCTTGCGAACATTCTGACGGGCGGCGAGCACGACACGACGGAGATCGTCACCGAAGAGCAAATGCTGGAGCTGGAGCGGAAGGGCTTCATGAGCCTGCTGCATAACACGGGCACGCTGGACCGCATCGAGCATATGCTCGAAACCGGCAAGCCCTTGAGAAACTGAGCGACGGGGATACAAGAAAATGCAAACATACAACGCCCCCCTCCGCGACATGAAGTTTGTGCTGAACGAACTTCATGATTTCTCCAAGTTGACCAGCATCCCGGCGTTCTCCGGCGTCGACGCCGATCTGGTCGAGACGGTGCTTGAAGAAGCGGCGAAATTCACCACCCGCGTGTTGCTGCCGCTCAATCCGGTAGGCGATACAGAGGGATGCAGGCTCGAAAACGGCGTGGTGCACACGCCGACGGGTTTCAAGGAGGCCTACAAGCAGTTCTGTGACGGCGGCTGGTCGTCCGTTTCCGCGCCGCCGGAATACGGCGGGCAGGGTCTGCCGGAAAGCGTCGGCATGCTCATCTCCGAGATGATCTGCTCGACCAACCTGTCGTTTGGTCTCTATCCGGGCCTGACGGCGGGCGCGATGACGGCGCTGCGCAAATACGGCTCGGAGGAGTTGAAATCCTTCTACCTGCCGAAGATGATTGATGGCACCTGGTCGGCGAGCATGTGCCTGACCGAGGCGCAGTGCGGCACTGATCTTGGGCTTGTGCGCACAAAAGCCATCCCGCAGGGCGACGACTCCTACGCGGTCACGGGCTCGAAGATATTCATCTCCGCAGGTGAGCATGACCTGACCGAGAACATCATTCACTTGGTGCTGGCGCGGCTTCCCGATGCGCCCGAAGGCATCAAGGGCATCAGCCTGTTCCTCGTTCCAAAATTTCTTCCCAATGAGGACGGCAGTCTGGGCGCACGCAATCCCGTCGTCTGCACCGCGCTCGAGCACAAGATGGGCATCAAGGGCTCGGCGACTTGCCAGATCAGTTTTGACGAAGCCAAAGGTTGGCTGGTAGGCGCGCCTCACAAAGGCATGCAGGCCATGTTCGCGATGATGAACGCCGAACGTCTCGGCGTCGGCATTCAAGGTCTTGGCATCACTGAAGTTTCCTATCAGAGCGCAGTTTCGTATGCGAAGGAGCGCCTGCAGGGCCGCGCGCTTTCCGGCGCCAAGTATCCGAAGCTCGCTGCAGACCCGATCATCGTCCATCCGGACGTTCGCCGGATGCTGATGACCATGCGCGTCAATGCGGAAGGGTGCCGGGCGCTTGGGACCTGGGTGGCGAACGCCCTGGATATCGCTGAGCACACGGAAGACGAAGCCCAGCGTCGAGACGCCGAAGACTTCGTCGCGTTGCTGACGCCGGTGGTCAAGGCGATGTTCACTGACATGGGCTCGGAATCCGCCAATCTCGCCGTGCAGACTTATGGCGGTCATGGCTACATCCATGATCACGGCGTCGAGCAGTTCGCTCGTGACGCACGGATCACCATGATCTACGAAGGAACCAACGGGGTGCAGGCGCTCGATCTCGTCGGTCGCAAGCTGCCTGCGCACATGGGCAGGAGTCTCAGGGGCCTGTTCCATCCGATCGCGGACTTCGTCGCCGAACACAAAGAACATCCGCTGTTCTCCAAGATGATCGAGGGCCTGGAACGCGCGCTTGGCGCGTTGCAGCTTTCGACCGCGCACGTCGCTCAGAAAGGAATGGCCGATCCTGAGGAGGCAGGAGCTGCTGCGACGGATTATCTGCGCCTGATGGGCCTTGTTTCACTTGCCTACCTCTGGGCGCGCACGGTGACGATCGCCGTGTCTAAACTTGGAGCGGCGGAGGGGCCGGATAAAGCCTTCTACACGGCGAAACTGAGTTCGGCCCGCTTCTTTTATGATCGCATCCTGCCTGAGTCCGCGGCGCTGTATCTGAAGATCAAGTCGGGCAAAAAGTCGCTGATGGAGCTGCCTGAAGACCTGTTCTAACTGCAGGGCGTGCTACGTTCCCGGCGACGATCTGACCGAGCGCCGGGAACGCTGCGGAAGACCAATCTTAGGGAGTTGCCTGATGACGACACAGGACAACAAACACACAGAGCTTCCCGCCGGGTTCGTTCCTATTCCAATCCTGAATCCTGATGGTTTCGATGCTCTTACCGGCGGATTCGCGATCAAGGACGATGATGGTCATCTCGTCGCGGGTTTTCGGGTGGAGGCCCGCCACTGCAACCACGCGAAAATCTGTCACGGCGGTATGCTGGCGACTGTGTGCGACGGTTACCTTGCGCTGGCTGCGATGTACCGGAATGACTTCCAGCTCGCGATATTGCCGACTATGTCTCTGACCGTCGACTATCTCGCGCCGTCGGAATTGAACGACTGGGTCGAAATCCGGGCGGAGGTTCTGCGCGTGACGCGCAACGCCGTTTTCGTTCAGGGACTGGCGCGTGTGAACGGGGCTCCGGTCGTGCGAGCGAGCGGGGTGTTCAAACGAGGTTCGCCGAAGCCTGATGGAATTGACGCCGGAAAGGCGTTGAGGGGGTTTTTGAAGGCGCCGATGTCGACGAATGCGTAGTGATCTGAGGGGTAGGCCAGAGAGGCTGACTTCTCCAGTTCATTACGCCCGACTCTGGCGGGAGCCGGGAATGCAGCCCGCCAAACCGCATCGAGTTTGCAACGATACGGCGTCATGGCCGACACTCTTGGTACAGAAGAGGCTCCTGTCGCCCACGGTGCGACAGCAAGACGAAAGGGACAGAGCAATATGAGCGTCGATGCGGAAGACCCGAAAGAAAATCGGCTATATTCTGTGAGCGAACTTTCTCGTGAACTGGCGATTACACCACGCTCCATGCGTTTTTACGAGGACAAGGGCCTGATCTCGCCGTCCCGCGTGGGCACGACGCGCGTGTATTCAATCCGTGACCGGGCTCGGATGAAGCTGATCATTCGCGGTAAGCAGCTTGGTTTCACTCTACGTGACATCAAGCAGTATCTTGACCTGTACGACGCGGACCCCAAGCACAGCGCGCAGAAAATGCTGCTTCTGAAGCAAATTCAGAAAAAGATGCGCGATCTCAACGCCATGAGTGCGGCGATTTCGGCTACGCTTTCTGACCTTGAAAACATTCAGCAGTCGTTGCTGAATTCCTTCACCGTCGACGCCGCGTGACATGATTGCGTCCGCATCAGGGTGCCTTCGTTGTGAACCGCCAAAGTCACATCGCTGGCATGGGGAGGGAGGCGGATCGCGCCTCTCGTCGCGGCGCACGCCGTTGGGTTACTAAAATGGTCTCCCAATGAGGGGAGTTTTTTGAATGACGCGATCAGGCATCATGTCGTCGGGCGGGATACCTACCGGTCCCGAAATTCCGCATCCCGGGCGCACCCCGCCTGTCCCGCCGCCTGCATTGGACGAACCTCCGGCGCACGAAGAGCCGGAAGAGCCGGAGCCTGTGAAAGATCCGCCGCTACAGTGACGCGTACGGGTGGTTGTTGATCGTGATCTGCTCACCTCTGAAGCGAGGAAATTCTCATGTCGCCAAGTAACGCCTCGGGGCCATGGTATCTTGACGATCTCAAGACGGGCGATCTGTTTCGAAGCGGCGAATACGAAATGGACGCAAATCAGATTATAGCCTTTGCGCAGCAGTTCGATCCGCAGCCTTTCCATATCGACCACGAAGCCGCCAAAGCCTCGATGTTCGGTAAACTCGCCGCAAGTGGATGGCACACCGCTGCTATCACCATGCGTCTTCTGGTTGAAACCCTTCCATTTTACAAAGGGTTGATCGGTCTTTCGACCGACATCCAGTGGCCGCGTCCGACGTATCCGGGCGACAGGCTGCGCGTGGAGTGCCGTGTCCTGGAGATTGCGCCCTCTCGATCTCGCCCTGAGCAGGGGGTGGTGACTGTCGAAACATTGACGCTTGGGCAGGAAGGGGAGCCGCGCCAACGCCAGATCACAAAAGTGCTGGCGTTCAGAAAACCCGAATGAACGCCTGATGCTCAGGCGAGGGCAATTCCTGTCGCCTGCGACAGGGCTTCAGCCACGCCCGGAGCTGCAGCGAGAATCGTGGCCCCACCTGTCAAGCCGCCTTCCCGCAGGAACGGCGAGACGCGGGCGCCCGCTTCCTCAAGGATGATCAGCGCGGCGGCGACGTCCCACAGGTTGATGACAATCTCGATATAGCCGTCCAGGCGCCCGCATGCGACGTCAGCCAGCGCGAGCGCTCCGGACCCGCCCGAACGCGGCATCGCGCCGAGATCGAGAATCGCACCGATTTTCTCCATGAAAACTGGCTTTGGAACGCGATTGCTCCATCCCATCTCGATCATCGCACTGCGCGTGTCGGTGACGGGGGAAGCATGAATGGGCTTCCCGTTCATGAACGCGCCGCCGCCCAGTCGCGCGGTGTAGATCTCGCCCAGCGCGGGGGCGTTGATCACTCCCGCCACCGGGCAATCGCCGTCCAGCAGCCCAAGCGACACGCACCAGCGATTGCGACCGCGCGCAAAATTCGACGTGCCGTCGATGGGGTCAATCACCCACCGCAAGCTTCCTTGCCTGACGCTGCCACCTTCCTCGCCTTGAAACCCGTCTTCAGGGAACAGTTCCTGCATACGGCGAGCGACGAATGCTTCGACGGCGCCGTCCGCTTCGGTCAGCCAGTCCTGAGCGGATTTTTGACTGCCGCTGGGACCGCCGGACGGCGGGCGCATTGCGATGGCCAAGCGAGAGGCGTCCTCGACCACTGCGCGAGCGGCTTCAAGACGGCGATCTATTGCGACGGACATGCTGCGTTCCAGCCGGAGCCGGCCTCTTCTGGCCGGCTAGACCGGCTGGTTATGGTTCCGGCGACGGTTATGCCGCTGACGCTCGGTGTAGTCGAGCGGCGACGTTCCTGTGTGCAAGGACGTAGGAGCAGTTCTCTGACGCTAAGGCGTTTGCGTATGAGACGCCGTTGATACGAAGAACGTGTTTTGACAGATAGCCTTTGGCGTCGAACACTCGTTGCTAGGAACGGGTGAGCGGGTTGAACGCATTTCCCAATCAAACGTTTGCTACAAAGCCGGAGCGAAAATAAACAACAGCCGGGGCGGGCGAGGTTTGAACCACGATAACTGGGGACACGCGGAGTCCGCATAACGGCCACAAGACATCCCCCCGCGAACGGGTGGGACTCAGGATGAAGCAATGAACATTCATGAGTATCAGGCTAAGGCTCTTCTTAAACGTTACGGGATGAACGTACCGCCGGGAGTGGTCGTGCATTCGCCGGGGGAAGCGCGAGATGCGGCCAAGACGCTTCCGGGGAGCGTCTTCGTCGTTAAGGCGCAAATCCATGCAGGCGGTCGCGGCGCCGGACATTTTCTGGGGGAGTCTTCCGGCGGTGGCGTCCGCTTGGTGAAAACCCCGGAGGAGGCGAAAGCCGCAGCTTACGATATGCTCGACCGCACGCTCGTCACCCGACAGACCGGTCCTGCCGGACGCGTTGTTCGTCGTCTGTATGTCGAGGCAGGCTGCGCAATCGACCGCGAGCTTTATCTGTCGCTTCTCATAGATCGCGTGGCGCGACGCATCACTGTCGTCGCATCTGACGCCGGCGGCATGAGCATTGAGGATGTGGCGGAGAAAACGCCCGAACGCATTTACAAGGTTCCCGTGGATCCCGCGCTTGGTCTCAGCGATTACCAATCCCGCGACATTGCGGTGAAAATCGGTCTCACGGGGCAGCTGATTCGCGAGTTCGTGCAGGTCATGCGGGCGGCATACACGGCGTTCACCACGCTCGACGCCGCATTGGTCGAGATCAATCCGCTTGTCGTCACAAAAGAGGGAACGCTGCTCGCGCTCGACGCCAAGATGGGTTTCGACGACAACGGCCTGTTCCGTCACAAGGAGATCGAAGAACTCCGCGATCCGAATGAAGAAGATCCTCGCGAGCGGGAGGCTGCGCGGTTTGGTCTTTCATACGTGGGTCTGGAAGGCACGATCGGATGCATGGTCAACGGCGCGGGCCTTGCCATGGCGACGATGGACATCATCCATTCCGAAGGCGAATCTCCCGCCAATTTTCTGGACGTGGGCGGCGGCGCCTCGCGCGAGCGCGTGGGCGCCGCGTTCCGCATTCTGCTGGGCGATCCGAGCGTCGAAGGCGTTCTGGTCAATATTTTTGGCGGCATCATGCGCTGCGACATCATTGCGGAGGCTGTCATTTCCGCTTGCCGGGAGGTCGGCCTGAAAACGCCGCTTGTCGTGCGTCTGGCCGGCACGAAGGTCGAGGAGGGGTTGAAGATGATCGAAGAATCCGGTCTCGACGCGATCGTCGCTGAGGATCTGGGGGACGCTGCCCGGAAGATTGTGGCCGCCGTCCGCAGCCGGAGGGCAGCCTGATGTCTATTCTCGTTGATAAAGAGACAAAAGTTCTTGTGCAGGGGTTCACTGGCGCGCACGGAACGTTTCATTCCGAGCAGGCGATCGCCTATGGCACGAAGGTCGTTGGCGGCGTGACGCCGGGCCGCGGCGGAGATACGCATCTAGGCCTTCCGGTATTCGACACGATGGAGCAGGCGCGCGCCGCGACGCATGCCGACGCCACGGTCATTTACGTTCCGCCGCCTGGCGCGGCCGACGCCATTATTGAGGCGATCGCCGCCGAAACTCCGTTGATCATATGCATCACCGAAGGCATTCCTGTGCAGGACATGCTGCGCGTTCGGGTGGCGCTCGATCGTTCAAAAAGCCTGCTGGTGGGGCCGAACTGTCCCGGCGTGATCACGCCCGACGCCTGCAAGATCGGTATCATGCCAGGACAGATTCATCGGCGCGGCGGCGTCGGCATTGTCTCGCGGTCCGGGACTCTGACTTATGAAGCGGTTGCTCAGACCTCCGATCTTGGGCTCGGACAAAGCACATGCGTGGGCATCGGTGGCGATCCAATCAAGGGCATGGATTTCATCGACGTTCTCGAACGCTTTGTCGCCGACCCTGAAACCGATTCCATGATCATTATCGGGGAAATCGGCGGCGTTTCCGAAATCGAAGCGGCGCAGTTCCTGCGCGACAGTCGGACGAAAAAGCCGGTCGTGGGTCTTGTCGCGGGCATCACGGCGCCGCCCGGTCGGCGCATGGGACATGCTGGCGCCGTCATTTCTGGTGGCGAGGAAACGGCCGAGGCGAAGATCGAGGCCATGCGCGTAGCGGGCATTCATATTGCGCCCAGTCCGGCCGAGATGGGCAGGACGTTGTTGTCTCTGCTCAAGGGCTGAAGCGGACTCCAGCGCCGCCTGATGGCGGCGCTGACCTTAATGGGCGGCGGGCTCTCGAAATTTTCTCAAGAATGGCGTCTGGGAACGCTGTTCCGCAGTGTTAGACGCCTACGCCACTGAGTTCGACGTCCCTTATGCGTCAGCCGTGCGACAAACCGAGATTTTCTCGCAAAGTCGTGCCTTCATATTCCGTTCTGACGACTCCCTTCTCACGCAGGATCGGCAAAACCTCGGCGACGAAACGTCTGAACTGGGCTGGATGCTCAAGGTAGATATTAAGGCCATCCAACGCGCCATTCTCGAACCACTCAGCAATGCTGTTTGCAACAGTTACAGGTGAACCAACAAACGGTTTGCCCCGGCCAACCGAGGCGACGCGCCCGCGATTTTGGGTGGCTTCCACGACCTGCCGGAGCGACAGTTTTTCCGCCACTGCGCGCTCAGTGATCGCCTTCGCCGCCGTATACCAGCTCTTTTCCGCTAGTTTCAGGACTTCTGCGGGGAAGGGGGCGTCCAGGTCGTATATGGTAAAATCATGCCAGCCAAAAAGTCGGCCAAATTCCCTTAAGGCCCAATCGAAGCTGTGATCATGTTCGGCGTAATGCCGCTCCAGTTCAACTGCGTCTGTATCTGTGTCGCCGATTACAAACTTGATACCGGGGGAGATCAGCACATTGTCAGGGGCACGACCGAACGATGCGGCGCGTTTACGCATGTCGTCGCGAAACGCCCGCGTTGCCTCAAGGGTGGAACCGTGAGTGAACACCGCGTCAGCGAAGCGCGCGCCAAGGTCACGGCCGGGATTTGAGTCGCCTGCCTGAAAAATGATTGGTTCGCCTTGCGGCGACCGTTCGATATTCAGCGGTCCGGCGACGCTGAAGTGTCGCCCCTTGTGGTTCAGGGAATGCAGCTTCGACGGGTCGAGAAAGAGCTTCCTTTCCCTGTCGCGCGGAAGCGCGCCATCCTCATACGAACGCCATAAACCTCTCGCGACCTCGATAGCCTCCTCGGCGCGGCTGTGCCGTTCTTCATAGTCGAAGTGCTCTTCGCGGCTGAAATTGCTTGCGGTTCCGGCGTCACCGGTTGTCACGACGTTCCAACCTGCTCGGCCGCCGCTGATCAAGTCGAGGGAGGCGAGACGGCGGGCGATGTTGAACGGATCATTGTAGGACGTGCTCAGGGTTCCAACGAGGCCGATATGGCGCGTGACCATCGCCAGAGCCGAGAGCAGTGTCAGCGGTTCAAGTCGGCTGAGATAATGGGGTGGTGAATTCGGTGTGATGAACTGACTGTCCACGATAAAAAGCCAGTCGAATTTTGCGTCTTCGGCCTGCCGTGCAATGTCCGCGAACCAGTTGATGTCAACGCTTGCGGTGGCCGGAATTTCGGGATCCAGCCACCGGTTGTAGTTTCCTGGTCCGCCGACGCCCGTTGGGACAAGGCCGAGCTTCAGTTGTCTTTTGCTCATTGTCGGATTTTCCTATGCAATGATTTTTGTGGCCTTGAAATCGCGTCCCGGTGGGACCAGCCCCTGCGCGGCGTAGCGGTCATTGATCGCCTGAAGCGTATCGAGATCGCTTGCATCCGGGTTGCGAACTGAAAAAGTTCTGTGCTGCAAAACGGATGTGACGGTATCGATCGACATATTCTCCCATTGCCGGGACAGAAGAGACGCCGCCGCGCTCTTGTTGTCGCGGACCCACGTCGCTGCATCGTTCAGGACGGAGCGGAATGTCGTAACGGTCTCTGGATGCGCCTGTACAAAGGCGGAATCAGCCAGATAGTAGCGATTGTAACGCATTTTGACGGCAGAACCGTCGCCCAGAAGATGCGCCTCTGGCAGCGCCGTCGCGAAACTGAAGAACGGATCAAAGGTCGCCCAGGCGTCGATGGCGCCAGTTCGAAATGCCTGGAGACACGCCGACTCGGGCACATAAATTGGGTGAATGTCCGACAGTTTAAGATTGACGGACGCAAGAGCTTGAACAAGAAAATCGAATGCGCTTCCGGTCTTCCCTACCGCTACGCGACGTCCTCTCAGGTCAGAGAAACTGGTGATTCCTCGGTCTTTTCTCGCGACAATGCCAAGCGCGCTCGGGCTCGGCCCCTCGACCGCGTAGATGGCCAACGACGGGAACAGCGGCAGAACGACGACGGGCACGGCTTCCGCGACGTCACTGACGTAATCGACCTGCCCGATCTGGGCGGCTGAGGTGCTCAATATGCTCCACACTGGACTGAAGCCGATTTTCTCAAGCCGCGGGTTGATCAGATTGTTTGCGCGCGCGACTTGAAACAGTATGGATGACTGTTGGTAGCTCACAGTCAGTTCCTGACCAGACGCAGCTCGCGCGCGTGGGGAGCATGTCCCGGTCAGCGCCAGAGCGGTTGCGCCAGAAAGGAAGGAGCGTCGCTTTGTCACGGGCATATCCGACATCGACGTGGCCCTTTGTTCCTCGGTCATCAGAATGAGTATCCCACTCGCCCGTACCAGTAGGACCCGGTGATCGGAATTCCGGATGATGACGTGTCGTAAATGGAGTTTCCATTGTATCTCAGAATGAGAGGCAGTTTTCGTGGCCTTACATTGAAGAGATTGTTTACGCCGATCGTCGCCCTCAGCCGGTCCGACATAAAGCGCCTCGTGACCTCGAGATCCGTCATCCAGCGCGGGGAATTTTCGAACTGCGCAAATTGCTGGATCGAGTAACGAAGCGCTGCAGGTGCGGCGACCTGATACGTGAGATTTCCCGTCGTCTGCCCGTAACGTGTCTGGCGCACGTTCACGTCCCACGCCCCGATAGTCCATCGTGCATTCAGAATGATCTTGCTGCGGGGCGTTGCTGTGGTGATCCAGCCGATCGCCTGCGCATTCAGCAACGGCGTCCCGTTCGCATCGTTCGACAGGTGGTGCAGGCGTGTTCTGTTAAGGTCGATGCCGACCGTCCAGTCGACTACGCCATAGCGTCCGAAGCGAGTCACATAGTCGGCGTTGATGTCGACGCCTTGGGTTCGTGTGCTTGCCGCGTTCGAAAAGTAATTGGCGGTGACATTACTTGGATCCAGCCCCGGTGGGAGCGCGATGCCGGTGAGGCCAATAGCCTCTTCCGCCAACGCGCCGTTGTAATTGCCTCCGCCGAGAATTCGGTCGCGAATGCTGATCTGATAAGCGTCGGCGGTGACGTGCAGCCGCGGGAAGGGCTCAAACACAACGCCGCCGCTGATATTGGTGGAGCGTTCAGGTTTCAACTTTGTCGCCCCGAGCAGCTCGGCGGCTGCCGAATTGACGGCGAGGCTTCCGGAGGCCCCGGTCGGCGTCACGCTCAGGCTGCTGAAATGCTGCTCGGCCAAAGAGGGTGCGCGAAATCCGTTGCTGATCGTGGCTCGGAACGCCAGACGTTTTGAAACCTCATATCGCGCGGAAACTTTACCACTCTCGGCGTTGCCGAAATCCGTGTAGTGTTCGAACCGTCCGGCGAAATCGAGATCGAGCTTCCTGACAGGAGAAATTCCGACATCGGCGTATCCGGCCCAGATATCACGGCTCCATGAGCCTGCCGATTGCGGTGTGAGTCCAGGCGCTCCCTGCAATCCTCCGAGAAGGTACGTGGGTGCGTTGCCAGATACGATGTCATACGTCTCAAGGCGATGTTCCGCACCGAAGGCCAGCTTCAGAGGCCGCCCGAGAACCACAAAGCCCCGACTCAGATCGAGATTATTGGTCCATTGCGCGTTTCTGTATGACTCTGCGAACCCCTTGGTGGGTGTCCAGCCATAAGCCGCGTAATAGGAGGTGTTGGCGGAATTGATGGTCGACAGCCGACTTTCGTCCGCGCCGTACGTCGTGTTCAAGTCCCAATGAAAACCGCCGAGGAAATGATCGCCAGTGAGGCCAAGTGTGGCGGCGTAGTCATTCTCCTCGTTTACACTGGAAGGGTTGAATCCCCACGGGTAAACGCTGGGCAGTATACTGGGCAGTCGGTTCGTTTCGTAGAGCTGAATATGCCGGTGCATATAGGTGACGTTGGCGTAGAATTTCACGTTTTCTGTTATATTTTTACCCAGTTCTATCGCGAGGGACTCACGTGTCTCTTCCGGTGTGGCGAAATTGTAGTCCTCCGGGCGATAATGCGTGCCCGTCACGAAATGGTCGGCGTGATAAACCTGCCCGCTAAGATGCAAATAACCGTCAGTTCCCAGCTTCAGGCCGCCGTCGGCGTTAAGCTGATAATCCCAGCCAGGCGAGCCATAGAGATAATTGAATGGATGAGCGCCGCTTTGGAACGATGTGTTGAGCCCATGATCCGTCTTTTTGAGGATGATATTGACCACTCCGGCGATGGCGTCCGATCCGTACATGGCGGCCGCGCCGTCTCGCAGAACTTCAATATGATCGATCGCCGAAAGAGGAATCGCGTTCAGGTCCACCGGCGTCGTGCCATGCTCGGGGCCTGAATAGGTAGCGACTACGCCTGTCGTGTGTCGTCTCTTGCCATCGACAAGAACCAGAACTTCATTGGGAGTCAGCCCCCTCATACGTATTCCGGCGACCTGCCCGGAACCGGCGAGCAAACTGCTGTTGATCGACGGGTCAGTACGCGCCAGGGCGTCTGCAATATTGAGCGCCCCGGTCCGCGCCAGTTCCGCGCCGGTGATGATGTCGATCGGGCTGGCGCTGCTTCTGGCTGTGCGATGAGAGTCACGCGTGCCGGTGACGATCATCTGTTCAGACTCTTGGGAAGGTAAAGTTTTGGGAGCGGCGGGCACACCGGAGCGCACTGGCGTTTTCGTGCTACGCGTCGTCGTTCGGGCCGCCTGCGTCGTGTGAACGACTTTCCGGCTGTCATGTTTGGCGTGGGCTGAAGAAACCGACGCCACGCCCTCTGCCCACGCGGCGTTACATCCAAAGGCAAGAGACGCTGCGAGGAAAGTTCTTTGAGATGAAAAGAAAATCGACATTCCGGAAAATTATTCCTGACGCTGGGAAAGCGCGTCAGGCTTTAAAGGCGGGGTGTCGACGTCACAAACGAGATATCTAAAGGTTACGATTGAGGCATATTTTAACAAATCATGTCATGCGGATTGATCTGACAATTTCCCTTTCTGACACAAAGCACGCGCATGCCGCAATTCAGGCCTGCGCCGCCAGCGTCACCAGACGCAGCGTCACCTCGCTTGCCTGAGCGAAGGCTGGAAGCGGGAGGCATTCGTAAATGGAGTGAAAGTTCAGGCCGCCGGTGAAATAGTTCGGCGTTGGTATTCCACGCGCCGACAGGGCGGAGCCGTCCGTCCCGCCCCTCATGGGAATGACATTTGGCGTGATCCCGCAAGCGGCGAACGCTTCCTCCAGCAACGCAATGCTGCGGCGATCATTACCCATCGCCGACGCGATATTGGAGTAAACGTCAGCGATCACGCAGGAAATTGCGGCTCGCGGAAATGCGGTGAGAGTTGCGGCAACTTTCTTCTGCAGGTCCGCTTTTCGCTTTTCGAAATTCGTCCGGTCGAAATCACGGATCGAGACGGAAAGGCGCGCGGTCGCCTGATCCCCTGAAAATCCATTCACCCAGCAATAACCTTCCCGCCCTTCGGTATGTTCTGGCGTATCGTGCGGATCGAACCGTGCGATCAGGTCAGTCGCCACCAGTATAGGATTGACGAGAACGCCCTTCGCCGCCATCGGATGGGCTGTTACTCCATCTATCGTGATCTTGGCCTGTGCTGCATTGAATGTTTCGTAAACAAATTCTCCGGATGCGCACGCGTCCACCGTATAGGCGAACTCCGCCGGAAAACGCTCCAGGTTCATGATTTTTGCGCCGCGCAGGCCGATCTCTTCGTCGGGGACGAACGCGACGAACACGTCTCCATGCGGCGTTCCGCTCGCGATGACGGTTTCGAGCATGTCCATGACGATCGCGACAGCCGCCTTGTTGTCCGCGCCAAGAACGCTCGTCCCGTCGGTGAAGACGACGTCCTGTCCGATATGGGGCGTGAGTTCCGGATGCTCGTCCGCCAGCAGCCATATGTCGCGTTCCGGGTTCAGGCAGATGTCCTGCCCATCGTAACGCAGGATTTGCGGGTGA
Source organism: Acetobacter sacchari (assembly GCF_017377715.1). Taxonomy (GTDB): domain Bacteria; phylum Pseudomonadota; class Alphaproteobacteria; order Acetobacterales; family Acetobacteraceae; genus Acetobacter; species Acetobacter sacchari. The sequence continues at coordinate 71,716 of NZ_JAFVMF010000019.1, forward strand.
ATTTCTGGCGACAAACCTACGTCTACAGTATCGAGATGCGCACAGAACCCGATACGCGGCGCGGTGGCAGGGCCGTTCGCCGGGAGGTGCGCTGTGAGCACGCAATGCTCATCGAGATGGACATCTTTCAGGCCAAGTTCGTTCAGTTCGTCGCGGAGGAGCGACGCCAGCGTCCATTGTCCGTCGGAAGACGGAACCACTGTGGCCTGCGCGGAACTCTGGCTCGGGATCGCGACATAACGAAGAAAGCGATCGAGCAGGCGGGAGCCGGAATGTGGCATCGGGCTTAGTTCCTTGGCCGGTAAGGGGTTGCCTGAGCCAGACAATAGAATACAGACTGCCGGGCGAAGCTCTGCTGTTCGACTGCACGCAGGCAAGAGCGTCACCCGGGTATAGGGAATTTGGATCGTCAGTGAAAGTTTCGTCCCTTCATATTTATCCGGTGAAAAGCCTGCGCGGCTTGTCGCCGACTCAAGTGGACATGGATCCCTGGGGGCCGCGTGGCGACCGCCGATGGGTCGTGGTTGACGTTGAAGGCGTCTTCATTACCCAGAGAACCGACGCCGCGATGGCGCGAATTTCCGTGACGCCGACGCCAGACGGATTGACGCTTCAACGTGACGGCGACGTGTCTTTGACGATTTCGTGCCCGTCGGGCGGCGCGAGGCGCGTGCGCGTCTGGCGCAGTGACGTGACAGGAAATGACGTGGGCGACGAAGCTGCTGCGTGGCTTGAAGCCGCGTTGGGGCGGCCGTCGCGACTGGTTTACATGGATGCGCCGGAGAGCGCGCGGCCCGGAGAACACGACGGGCAAGAGTTTCACGTCTCCTTCGCCGATGCCTTCCCCGGCCTGCTCTGCACGGAGGCTTCGCTGAACGATCTGAATGCTCGTCTGGACCGCGCCGTGCCGATGACGCGTTTTCGCCCGAACGTCGTTGTGGAGGGCGCGTCGGCCTGGGCGGAGGACGAGTGGACACGCATAAGGATAGGGCAGGTCGAATTGGCTTTGGTGAAGCCCTGTTCCCGCTGCGTCGTCACGACGATTGATCAGGAAAGCGGCTCCATCGTTGTTCCGGGACAACCGCTGAAGACGCTCGCCGGATTTCGCCGGACGCCCGAGGGCATTATGTTTGGTCAGAATTTTCTTGTTGAAAAAACTGGAACTATTCGAAAAGGCGACACCGTCGAAATTCTCGAACGGGGTGCGGCGACATAATCGGCGTTCGCGGATCCGCGCTTTGTCGGCCACATCGCAACAGAGTTCGGAGCGAAGCCAGACAGGTACAGGATACGGTTCTTCATGATGCTGGAGGTCATGATAACTTAACTTTCGCCGTCGCCTCTCCCGGAGGAAACTCCCGTGGCCTACGCTGTCGATCCGAGGGAACCATTGCCGGACGTCAGTCGACCTCCCGAACCTCTGTGCGATGATGACCTGTTGGCGTCCTGGACCCTCTCGACAAGTTCAAAATCGCCGATGACGGCGGTGCTCCTGGCGAATGATCCTTCACGCAAAGTAGGCGCACGCCTCAGCCGCCTTCTGATCGTTGTGGCGTTCGGTTTTGTCGCGCCAATGGAGCACGCGGTTGCAGCCAGTACGCCTCTGGTCACCGATGTTCTGCCATCGGGCGTACCGCTTCCGGCGCCGGCGCCGGATTTCGCGCCTGCCGTCAGCGACGCCAGCACGGAATTGCTCGGAAATGCCGGGGGAGTCAGGCCATGGCTCGATCGCCACGGCGTGCAGATCAATCTGCAAGACGTGGAAGAATTGTGGGGATTGGCGTCGGGCGGCGTATCCCCCGGTCCGGCCTATGACGGGATTACCGCCGTCACGCTCCAGTTGAACACGCAGCAGGCCTTTGGGTGGCATGACGGGCTGTTTAACATCAGCGCGCTGCAGATACGTGGACGGTCGCTGACCAACGAGCGTCTGCAGTCGTTGAACGCGGTCAGCGGTTATGACGCCGGACGTTCGACGCGCCTCTTCGAACTCTGGTACGGGCAGGGCTTTTTTGGAAATCGCCTGGACGTCCGTGTTGGATCGATTGACCTCGACACCGAATTTCTGGTCAGCCAAAACGCATCGCTTTTCCTGAACGCCAGTTTTGGATGGCCGCTATCCACGTCGAGCAATCTCTATTCGGGCGGCCCGTCATGGCCGTATTCTGCTGTAGGCGTCCGCGTAAAATGGGCGCCTGCGCATCCGCTGGTGCTGATGGGTGCGGTGACAGACGACAATCCGACCCACGGCCCGTTCTATAGCTCCGTCGCGGCCAATCAGCGCGACCCATCGGGAACCCAGTTCTCAACCAAAGGCGGAGCCCTCTTTATTGGTGAAGCTCAGCTCTGGGTCGATGCGGCGCGGAGGCTCGCCACAGGAGACAACGCCGCCTTGCCCGGCACATGGAAAGTAGGCGCCCTGTTCGACACCGGCCGTTTCCCTGATCAACGTTATGATGATCGTGGCGGCTTGCTGGGCAGTCCTGACAGTGACGGGAGGCCGTTTTACCACCGCGGAAACTGGATGGCCTATACGGTCATCGACCAGATGCTGTGGCGCGCGGCGAAGGGGCGGCAGAAAGCCATCAGCGTCTTCATCCGCGCCACCGCCAATGACGGCGTGCGAAATCGTTTCGCGTCGGAAGTTGAAGCAGGTCTGACATTCGACGGGCTGGTTCCGGGGCGTATTGACGATACGATCGGCATCGCTTGGGGGACGACGCTCTATGGGCGGCGGGCTCTGGAAAGCGCGCGCGACGCGATACGGCTTGGCGGCTCCGGCGCCGCCGACCTGAAACCTGAGAATCACCTCGAACTGACGTGGCAGATTGCGGTGACGCCTTACCTCAACCTTCAGCCGGATCTGCAGTATTTCTGGAATGTCGGCGGAATGGCCCAGGGCAGTTCGGGTGGGATCGCCAATGGCTTCGTGGCGGGCCTGAACATGACGACGACCTTCTGAGCCGCTGCGAGTTTCATCTAAGTTTCAAATCGCCGTCGTCTCAAAACCGGTATCCACAGCCATGTGACGAATAACGTCGCGGAAGCAGGGATGCGCGCACGATGGACGAGTGGGAACAGGTCGAGCTGTCAGCCGAAGAACGTGAGCGCGTGCAGATGCGCCGCGAAATCATCGACGACCTCGATGAGGAATTCGAGCTGTCGCTGGAAGAGGAGGAGGTCGGAGGCCCTCTCGACGCCGAAGACCGCGCGTTCCGCCGCGTCTATTTTCGTGAATTGATCCGCCTGCAGGGCGAACTGATCAAGCTCCAGGATTGGGTGAAAAGCACAGGCCATCGTCTGGTCGTCCTGTTTGAAGGCCGCGACGCGGCAGGGAAGGGCGGCGCGATCAAGCGTATTACGCAGCGGCTCAATCCTCGTATCTGCCGTGTCGCGGCGCTGCCCGCGCCGAACGACCGGGAGCGCACCCAGTGGTATTTTCAGCGCTATGTCGCGCACCTGCCCGCAGCGGGCGAAATCGTTCTGTTCGACCGCAGTTGGTACAATCGCGCGGGCGTCGAACGGGTCATGGGTTTCTGCACGGACGCTGAATACGAAGAGTTTTACCGCTCTGTCCCAGAGTTCGAACGAATGCTGGTCCGCAGCGGCGTCCAGATCGTGAAGTTTTGGTTCTCCATAACCGACGATGAACAGGAGGCTCGTTTTCGCGCCCGCATCGAGGATCCGCTGAAGCAGTGGAAGCTCAGCCCGATGGATCTCGAAAGCCGCCGTCGCTGGGAGGACTACACCCGCGTGAAGGAGACGATGCTCGAACGTTCCAGCATTGAGGAGGCGCCGTGGTGGGTCGTGCAGGCGGTCGACAAGAAGCGTGCGCGCCTCAACTGCATCTCACATCTTTTGTCGCTGGTCCCGTATCAGGCCCTGCCGCATCCTGAAATCGTTCTGCCCGCGCGTGTTCATCACCCGGACTACGAGCGCCAGCCAACGCCGGCTTCGATGATCGTTCCCGAGTTGTATTGATCGGTTTCCGCCCTGCATGGTCCTTTGGAGCGCTCAACCCGCTTCGAAGGGTCGCTCAGAATAAACAACAGGAAAAATACACAGGGCGTCTTTTTGTCGGATGCGGCATGCCTTGAGGCGTCCATATCTGGCCCGGTGAGAAATTTACATTCCGCCCTTCTTCTGAAATCCTCCGCCCGACTAAGCCTGCGTCCCGCCGAATAGGCGGAACGTCAGGATCTGGCGGCGACCGCACTCGTTTCAGAACAGCGCGCTAGACAGGATTTCAGATGCTTGCCACCCCGAACGAGCCGATCCCTCAGTTAACTCTCGTCTTCTTCGCAGAGGAGCACTTTGCGACGCTATCCAGTTGGTTTCAAAGTCAGAAAGACGTCGTCCAATGGGGCGGCCCGGGACTGCTTTATCCGCTCGACAGCACGCAGATGGCTCCAATGGCGATTGAGAATGCGAAAGCGTCATGCTGGATGGTTGAAGACGAGAGCGGAAAGATGATCGGTCACGTTCAGCTCGCTTTTGACTGGCCCAACGGGGTGGCGAAGCTGTGTCGGGTGGCTATGGCCCCGAGCGAGCGGGGCAAGGGGCTTGCGCGCCACATGGTGCGGGAGGCCGTCGCCCGGGCGTTCTCCCACCCACAGATCGAACGCGTCGAACTGAACGTGTACAGTTGGAACGTCGCTGCGATACGCGCCTATGTTAGGCAGAATTTCGTAAAAGAGGGCGTTCGGCGATCGTCGGTGCTGATCGACGGGGAACGCTGGGACACTGTGATGATGGCGATGCTTCGGCAGGAGTGGGATGGCGCGGACGCCACATAGCCCGAAGCGTGATGGCGCACGAACTCACCCCAGCAGGTGGCGCAATGCCTCTTCAGCTCCAGGAGCCTCCCACAGGACTGGCCCCGATCGGCGCGCGACTTCACGCCCCTGCCGATCAATGAGGACAGTAACCGGCAAGGCGTCCTCATCCAGCGCCTTCGCCGTAGCCGCCGTCGGATCGTAGTACGGCGGCAGCGTCGTCACGCCGGTATGTGTCAGGAATGGCGCTACTTTCGCTGCGCCGCCGCGATCGAGCGACACGGCGAGAACGACGACGCCGTCCTTCTCAAACTGTGGCGCAAGACGCGCCAGAGTGGGAAGTTCCGTCACACACGGAGGGCACCATGTCGCCCAAAGATGAAGAATGACCGGTTTGCCGACATAGTCTGCGAGCGCGTGAGCAGTCCCGCCCGCATCCGCGAAAGAGAGTGCTGGCATTGGTTTCGGCGGATGCGCCGCAAGCCTGTCGGGCGCGACCGGGGCGCCGTTGGCCGCGTCGTCATCGGCGAATGCCGGTTTGCGCCCGATAGCGCCTGCGATTAGGCTGCCGCCCGCGATCAGGACTATGCGCCGCGCAAGGCGCGTATCCGGACGAAAAAAGCATCGTGAAAGACTATCAGGCATGAGGCGAGCATGACGGAGCGGAGCGTGACGGGCAAGGGGCCGACGGGACAGACGGGCGGCGGCGCCAACGTCCAATGGGGCGGCCGTTTCGCAAGCGGGCCATCCGCGATCATGCGCGAAATCAACGCCTCGATCGGTTTCGACAAGGCTCTGTGGCGTCAGGACATCGCCGGGTCTCTGGCTCACGCCGCCATGCTCGCCAAAGTCGGCGTCATTTCCGCTGAGGACGAGGCCGCTATCCGCGACGGCCTGAACGGCATCGCGGGGGAAATCGAGGCGGGAACGTTCTCCTTCGATGAGGCCCTTGAAGACATTCATATGAACATCGAGGCGCGGCTGAGCGAACGGATTGGCGAGGCGGGTAAGCGCCTGCACACCGCGCGTTCGCGAAACGATCAGGTGGCCACTGATTTCCGCCTGTGGGTGCGCGACGCGATCGACGGCGTCTCCGGGCAGACCGCTTCGCTGATGCGCTCTCTCGCCACGCGCGCGCTGGAATACGCTGACACGGCCATGCCGGGGTTCACGCACCTGCAAACCGCGCAGCCCGTCACCTTCGGCCATCACCTGCTCGCCTATGTCGAGATGCTGTCGCGCGACGCCGGGCGACTGGCTGATGCACGCAAGCGCCTGAACGAATGCCCGCTCGGCTCGGCCGCTCTGGCTGGGACGTCCTTTCCCATAGACCGTCGCATGACCGCGGCCACGCTCGGCTTCGACAGGCCAACCGCAAACTCTCTCGACGCCGTGTCGGATCGCGACTTCGCGCTAGAATATCTTTCGGCGCTGTCCATCATGGCCATGCACCTGTCGCGACTGGCGGAGGAGATCGTCATCTGGTGCTCGGCGCCGTTCGGCTTCATCCGCCTGTCCGACGCCTTCACCACCGGTTCCTCCATCATGCCGCAGAAGCGCAATCCCGATGCAGCGGAACTGGCGCGGGCGAAGGTCGGGCGGGTCGCGGGCTCGCTCATCTCCCTGCTGACGGTGATGAAGGGCCTGCCGCTGGCCTACGCCAAGGACATGCAGGAAGACAAAGTTCCGGTGTTCGAGGCGACCGAGGCGATCACGCTGACGCTGGCCGCATGCGACGGCATGATCCGGGACCTGCTGGCGGACGCTGGGCGGATGCGCCAGTTCGCGGGCTCAGGCTTTTCGACCGCCACCGATCTTGCTGACTGGCTGGTCCGGGTTCTGAAACTGCCTTTCCGCACGGCGCATCATGTCACCGGGAGGATCGTCGCACGGGCGGAGGCTGACGGCGTGGATCTGTCCGATCTGCCGCTTTCGGCGATGCAGGAAGTTGAGCCGCAGATCACCGAGGATGTGTTCTCGGTGCTGACGGTCGAGGCGTCCATCGCCTCCCGCACCAGCGAAGGCGGCACCTCTGGCGTCAATGTGCGGCAGCAGGCGGCCGCATGGTTGATGCGCCTTGATGGAGAAGGCGCATGAAACGGGTCATCGTCACGCCGATTTTGCTGGGATGCCTGCTGCTGGCTTTGGCCGATTGTGGAAAGAAAGGCTCCCCGGAACCACCCGGCCCAGCAGACAGAATCACGTTTCCAAGAACCTATCCCGCGCCGGATTAGGGGCGGCGCTTTCTGATGGGTGATTCAGCGAGCAGGCATCACGATCACAGTGGACTGTTTTACCGGTGCTGCGTCTGCTTTCGCCTTCATGTCCGACATACAGGCGGGTGGGACAGTTTCCCGAAAGCCGACATTGTTAACCGAGACGCTTCGCTCGCCGTCGCCACTGATCAGGCCAGGACGGCGTGTCAGATCCTCCAGGCGATGGACGATCACATGCAGGACATCGCCTTCTTTCTGTGAGACGCCGTAAACCATCACCATGCCCGCGCCGATGACGATCTGGCGTTGCGCCTCGATCCGGTCTTTCCACAGCACCAGACAGAGGGCTCGAAAAACCCCCTATTCTGGGGCTTTCGTGCATCGAAATATCAATGGCTTACGATTTTAAATTAATCTGAAAAGCGCGTTTTTCGGACCCTCCAAGTTTAGGAGTCGCTAGGTTGCCTATACTGGTCCCTCTGGTGACCCCACAGCATAGCTCCAGTCTAACGACTTAGACGGCGGTATAAGAGCGCACTGATAGGGAGAGAGCACAGAGCCCCTATGGAATACCCTATCAGATCCCAGAGATCGTTCTCACTCTCAACACCTACCCACCCATGACGAACGCGCCATGCAGAAAATGAGTCAGAGTAATTGATCGCATCGATCCAAACTCCAATGGCATGCGAAGTGAGAAGCCCCCGCGCGATCAGTGCAGTGCAGAGCAGAAAGATGAGGATGCAAATAGTCAGCTTCATCGCACGATGACAGTCCCATAATAACGAACGCTAGTTCCAGGAATGGTCACCTCCTTTGACTTCAGCAACCTCTCCCGCAGTGGTGTGAATGTAGCTGGATTGCTCAGGGTGATACAACCATCGCTACGCCCTGTCGTTCCGATAGGATGAAGGCGGAAATTACCACGCTTCACGCCTTCGATATATGTCCAGTCGTCGATCTGCTTATCGTCGGCCCATAACGCGAACCAGTAAGTATTGTCCGACGAATTGGCTATATTGTGGAGTGCATCCCGCAGCCAGCCAAGCCGGCCACCAGTCGGACGATCGACGATGTAATAGCGTCCCTTCGGTATGGCACCGATCTCTGGGACATTTGTCATCGCCGGGTTATCTTGCCCTTTGCCATTCCCGGAAAACGCGGCGTAGCTCTGGCCGTCGCAAATGAGAGTGCCAAGCGGTCTTCCGTTCAAGATAAACGAACAAACTGGTGGCGGTAACCCAGTATCGGCCATAATGTCTTGCTCCGTTTCAATAATAAGACATTAAAGCGGCGAACCCTATCCGTAAACCTTAACTTCCCCTAGAATGACTTTCCACCTTTCCCGTCATCTATAGTGCAGATGAGGTTTTGAGACCCAACTGGACACCGGACGTCCAGCGTATGTTTACGACAGGACGTCGGGGAAAGGCCCGGTTCTCTGGTATTCGGGTGATCATCAATATTATCCAGTTGACCCTTTTTTTTACACGCGACCGCCGGCCCGGCATACCGGAGTGCGGACATTCGTGATCGGAACCGGCTTTTCGACGATCGGCACCCTTCCTATGACCCTAATGGCCATACTGTAGCTTGCGCCGCCCAGACAGCTGTCTTTAACAGGTGCCGCGATCGGCATGTAACAGTGGGCCAACTCGGCACCATCATCTTCCACGCCGCATTTATAGGTTCAGTGGTGTTATAAGCGAATGGAAATATCCGCGTGGGGACGGGCCCCTGTTTTAGGCGGCTTGTGAAAAGAAGACAGGCGGCAATCGCCCTTCATATCGGCCGTACATATCCTCAAAGAACTGTCCTTACATCGGACATGGACAGGATGATATCTCGTGAGAAGATTGGGTAGAAAGCGAAAGCTATCCTCTTGGAAAGACCTTATGCGAGGCGCGCCTTTACAACTATACTAACTTGCTTCCGTCAGATTCCTCAGAGACATTAGAGCCTGTTTGGAAAATCGGTCTGATGTGATTCAAGCTCTGGATGTGGACGC
>NZ_JAFVMF010000001.1 GCF_017377715.1 Acetobacter sacchari
CGGCGGCGAACGAGACGATGACTGAGTCGAATGGATCTTCCGAGACATTCGCAAGAAGTGCAGGCTACGTCTGGAACCGCATCCTGTGGGACGGAACATCCACATGGTCTCCCCCCACTGGCAGTGTTGCCGTCGCCGACCCTGACGGCAAGTATCCGATCGGCAGCACTTATACGGGGAGCCCCTGATGACCCGGCCAGTCATCGCCATAGATCCCGGCATTACGGGCGCCATCGCCGTGCTGAATGACCGTGGCGGGCTGATCGAAATTCTCGACATGCCGACAAGCGCGGTCACGGTCTCTGGCAAGATCCGCAACGTCGTGTCTGCCCCGCTTCTGGCGACCATGATCCGCGCAAATGATCCGTCCGAGGTGTGGCTTGAGAAGGTGAACGCGAGACCGGGCGAAGGACCGGCTGGCGCATTCACGTTCGGGCGCGGCGTCGGCGTGATCGAGGGCGTCGTCGCCACGCTGGGCCTGCCTCTTACTACCGTGATCCCGGCAGTTTGGAAGAAGGCCATGCACTGCCCTGCCGACAAGGACGGGGCGCGGACGCGGGCCATGCAGCTTTTCCCGACGTGCGCCGACCTGTTCAAGCGGAAGAAGGATGACGGTCGGGCCGAGGCGGCGATGCTGGGGCGATTCGCTCTTGGAAAAACTCCGTCGACAAATAATTGACTCTCAAGCGAACGGGCGAAAGGATGAAGGGAAACCAAGAGAACGAAGGTATGGATAGAGATAATGGCGCAACAGAGTGGAGCAATATGGATAACGAGATTTCCAGCTAGCAAGTCCTTGTCGGATCTATCTTCGCCGTTTCGTGAAAACGCAAAACGATTTATTGACGCTCTAACTAACGCCGGTGCGACAGTTACAATCGCCAACACATACCGACCACCAGAACGCATCTATTTAATGCATTGGTCGTGGATGATCTTTAAGAGAAAGTGCCAACCAGCCGATGTCCCGCCAATGACGGGCGTCGATATCACTTGGAACAGCGGGAACGTTGGCGCAGATATAGCGGCAGCTACGCAAATGGCGGTCGCGTTCGGTATAGCCAGTTTGGCCGTTGCTCCCGCTCTGAACGCCACAAGTAGGCACCTGACCAAGAGCGCCATCGACATGAATATTTCATGGGCAGGCAATTTGACCATAAGGAGTCAAGCGGGTCAGGAGGTCACAATCTCTTCTGCGCCTCGAACCGGGATGAATAAGGACTTGCAGGCCGTAGGCCGTTCATATGGAGTCATCAAATTCCATGGCGGTGATAAAGATAGACCACATTGGTCAATCGATGGCTGGTGAAATATGAAAAATTATCTCTACGCAGGTATGCTGTGCTTATCGGTTCTCGCCTGCGCGCCGACAGCCGTTGCCGCTCCGCCTGCGGATGTTAAGAAATTTCTCAACGCCGCATACACCTGCCAATTTCTCAGTGGTGAATACGATGATTCGCTGGCTGCAGACGACAAACAGAAAATGCAGAAAGATGTCGAAAAATATTGTCACTATGTTAAAGATAACAAAGATAAATTGAAAGAAAAGTATCGCGAAAATAAAAAAATATTAGACAAAATTAATAAATATAATTCACTGGAAATAGACTAAATTTACTTAAACTATTGATAATGATTTTTATCTCTATAAACAACGCCTTCCGCTGTCACTCCGAGGGGGGCAGTCGTTCCCAACGCTGGAACGGCGGCTGAGGCCGTCACAGGCTCGACGCTGATAGGGCTCAGAGAGTTGTAGGATCACGGCGCATCAGCAGGCTGCGCCGCCTTCCGCAGTGCCTACGACCGGGGCACCTGCGCAAGTCAGCAGGCAGGGGCAGGGGACACAGACGATCCATGTGTCCCTGCATCTCGACGGAAAGAAGATCCATGAGCACCTACAGAAGATCGACTACTCGAACGCGATGCAGGAGTTGCGATCGGGCGGCGCATATCCGGATCTCGGACCATCGCGCATGCCGGGGCTGGCGTTCCAGAACTGAGGCTATCCGGCAAGCAGCGAGAACAGTACGAACAGAGCAAAGCCGCCCGCCACGTATGGACCGGCTTTTCCCCACGCCTTGTTCTTCCGATAGTAGACCTGGTTATAGGCCGCACGCTTCGGATTGGTCGGCCAACCATATCCCCGTGGGGCCCTCACGCCGAGGCTATGCCGCACGTAGCGTTTCCACGACGTGCGGGCCGAGATGCGGCGTTTAAGGCTGAAGCGGCGGGGGCCGAGATACATGATTTTCGGATTTTAACACGCTCACCGACGATCGAGAATCGTATCTCAGTGCGTCTCTTTGCGTCCCACGATGTCAATCTTTAAGATGGACAACATGGTGGTGACGCATTCACGTATGTTCGTTAAGTGTTTGATTTTACTTGGAAATTCCAAGGCGGCTGGTGGAGCTGAGGGGAATCGAACCCCTGACCTCCTCATTGCGAACGAGGCGCTCTCCCAACTGAGCTACAGCCCCGCCTTGTGTGCGGCGATACATAGCGTTTGGGCGAGGGGTGTCAAGTCGTATTGTCATCCTTCGTCGCGCAGCGCGTATTGTCTGGCGAACGTGGGGACGATAGGGTTGCCCGTCGTCACGCCGCCCCCGTTGAGGCGGCGTGACTGCTTAATGGCTAAGGGTTGACCAATTTGCTTACCGGCGTGTTCGAGCTGCTTCTTACGATTATCCAGCTGTATCAGTGGGTCGTTATTGCTTACTGCGTTTTCAGCATGCTCTACGCGTTCGGCGTTCTGGATGGTCGCAATCGTGCCGTCTGGCAGATAGGCAATATACTTTCTCGCCTTACCGAACCTGCCCTCAACCCCATCCGCCGGGTGCTGCCGACTTTTGGCAACGTGGATCTGGCGCCGTTGGCGTTGCTGCTCGGCCTGCAATATCTGGCCAGACCCGCCGTAGTCGCCATATATCGAATGCTGGTGACCGGTTCCCTATCTTCTGGACTCTACTGAAGTATGCCTTCGAATATAGAAGCCGCTCCGCGGATCGCCGTCCTGATTCCTTGCCATAACGAAGAGGCAGCGATCAGTCTGGTCGTGAGAGATTTTCGTGCGGCGCTGCCCGACGCGGCGATCTATGTCTACGACAACAACTCGTCAGACAGGACCGTGGAAGTCGCCCGGACGGCGGGAGCGCTTGTGCGGAGCGAGCCGCTGCAGGGCAAAGGCAACGTGGTGCGGCGCATGTTCGCCGATATCGAAGCCGATTTCTATGTGCTGGTCGATGGCGACGCTACGTACGAGGCCGCAGCCGCTTCCGCTCTGATCGAGCTCGCCCGGCGAGAGCAACTCGACATGGTGAATGGCGCCCGCGTAACGGATCGTGTCGCGGCATACCGACCCGGCCATCAGTTGGGTAACCGGGTTCTGACCGGGTTGGTCAACGCGATTTTCGGCAAACGACTGTCGGACATGCTTTCCGGCTATCGTGTGTTCTCCAGACGCTTCGTGAAGTCTTTCCCCGCGCTCTCGGGTGGATTCGAGATCGAGACTGAACTCACCGTGCACGCGCTTGAGCTGGCGATGCCGATCTCCGAATTGCAGACCAAATATATCGAGCGTCCTGAAGGATCCGTGTCGAAACTGCGCACATACCATGACGGTTTCCGCATCTTGTGGACCATCGTCGTGTTGGTGAAGCAGGAAAAGCCGTTGATGTTCTTTTCTGTTCTGGCGGCGCTGGCGTGTCTGTGCGGACTGGCTCTGGGCATTCCTGTCGTCGTGGAGTTCATGGAGACGGCGATGGTGGCCCGGCTGCCGACGGCGGTCCTCGCGACCGGCTTCATGATTCTCGCGGCTTTGTCACTGGTCTGCGGCCTGATCCTCGACAGCGTCACGCTCGGACGTCTGGAACTGAAGCGCCTCTCCTATCTTGCACAAAGAGGACCGATCGCATCTGACGAGCCTGCAGCGTAACTGCGGGTCAAGATGACGATGCGCGAGCGCTCGGAATACACGGGCGGTTCGCCCGGGTGTGAAGTGCAGACGCGTCGACAATCGTGAGCGGCATGAGTTCCTCATCGGGTGAGCGTCCGAGCGAGGTGCGTGCCCCACCTATCTGGCGAGACGGTGAGTCTTGCGTAAAATTACGTCTGCCACGGTGTCATGTGCAAAGTCGTCAGGTGGCGGCGGGCGACAAGTCCCCGGGCCACGCAGGCGATGTGTGGCCACGACCGCGCATCTGCTTTGCCGAGGCGGTTGGGGCGGGGCGATAAGCCGGGCTGCGCAGAAGCTCGTAATCTTGAGAGTAAATGCCGCGAATGCGCTCAATCTGTGCAGGGGACGCGGTTACTGTAGGCGAGATCGAAGCGTTCACGCGAGGAATGTCTTCTTGCCGATTGGGGAACAGGAAAGAGCGTAACGCGTCCATATTGCTCATATCGAACAGGCGCTGCACGGCGATGCGCCCATCGGCGTTACAGACGTACCAGCTTTGCGGACGGAAGATATGGTCGACCTGATACCAGTTCCTGGCCGCTTCGACATGGTCCAGTGCGTCGTCGAGAGATCGGAACGCCGCATATTCCGCGGTAAACGTGTCCGCCAAGGCGCGGTCGTGTCCGCCGCCGCTGCGCGCGTGCCGGAAAGCTGAGATAAAACGGTCGACGGGATTGCGCACCACGGCGACGCTGGGAAGCTTTGTGAGTTCAGGCTGCCGGGCGGCGAAATAGCGGATGCTGCGATGCTCCATTTCCTGCCCGTAAAGTGAACGGCAGATGGAGGTGCCGGCGTTCTTCGGGACATGGATAAAGAGAACGCCAGTGTTCGCGATGAGGGCATGGCGGGCGCGACGCTTGCGACCGTCCGGCAGAGGTGCTCCGAACTCCGCTCCACGCTCGTGGATGTCAGAAAAAAGCCTGACGTTGAACGACTTCGCCAGCGCGATCTTGCCTGCGCTGGAGAGCGTTTGTTTCAGCCGCATCCGCTGTTGCACGCCGCGTGACTCCTCTTCGGCGGCACGCAAGGATGATGCGCGCCTGGTCGCCACAAGGGTGGCTAACTGCGAGGCACTCTAAACATCCGTTCTCTCGGCAAAGCGTCCGTAGCGTAATTCTTCGCGTCCCTTTGATGACGAAGTATGTCTCGACTAGCGCGCCGCTCATGCTCTAATCAGGTGGTTAGCCTGCGCTTTCGGCTTTCCAGTTTCGGGCCTTGGTGGTCTTACCAAGGCCGGGATTGAAGCAGTTGCATGGATCGAGCGTTCGGTAATGCGAGGCGAGTTCTGGCGGAGCTTCATACAGATGGCCGTAATTGTGTTCGGCCGGATATCGGGCTCCTCGGGCGTCGTACAGCGGCAGCATCCGATGTTCAATCTCGACGCAATCGTTGCCTTTTCGGACGATGTAGTCCTGATGCATGACGTGACATAGAAAATGACCGTAATAGAGCTTGGAAATAAAAAACCTGTCTATTTCTTCGGGTAACGTCTCGAACCAATCCTGATCGTTGCGCCGCAACGCTATGTCCAGCGCCACGATGTCCTCGACCGTCCTGGTGTGTACGCTGCGATAGCGGATGGCGGCCCCGGCGGCGGCGAATCTGTGCAGAAACGCCTTCGACCCCTCATCCGGCGTGCACTGGAAGTAATCCGTGCCGTGCGTCGTCTTGAATGTTTGCAGAAACGCCGCCGTCTCGCCGACGAGGCCGGCTTCGACCTTCAGCATCAGATGATGTTCGAACCTGTCCCGGTATTCCAGCATGCGTTGTGGCAGGTGCTGCGGAAACAGGGAGCTTCCCCATTGTAAAAGTCTGTCGCTTGAATGCGCAGGCAGGAAGGGGAGTTTTTCAGCCAGCCTGTCAAAGCGATTTTTCAACGCGAACATGGCGGGCAGGCGACGCGTGCCGATCGCGCGGATGATAAGGAACGTGTCCTTTCCATAGGTTTCGGCGATGTTGAAGGCGTCGCGGTGCATATATTCGCCCGCGATTGGCAGTTTCGTGAACGACGTCAGTATGTGGCGTCGAATGTCTTCCAGTTCTCTCGCGCTGTTCGTGCCGATGTAAAACACTGCGGGATTACGGTCGGCCGGAAAAGTATCGAGCCGGACAGCAAAAAGCGCGACGCGTCCGGCGCATCCAGCGCCCTCGAAAAGATGGCGCGGATCGGCGTTGAAGCGCGCGGGCGTGTCGGCGTCCACGTCGCGTACATGGTCCCGGTAGGTGTCGTCATGCCCCTTGCCCGCATCCCAGCGGATGGCGTCAGGGGGGAAGCGCCCCTGATCCGCATTGGTCAGAATTTCCTCGGGCGTGGAACCAAGGTCCACGCCCAGATGATTGACCAGACGCAGCGCCCCGTCTTCTCCAACCTGCGCGAACAGCGACATCTCGGTGAAGACCGGGCCGCGTTGGACAAGCGATCCGCCGGAGTTGTTGCTGACGCCGCCGAACACGCCAGCGCCCAGGCAGGAAGAGCCGATGACGGAATGCGGCTCGCGCCCCAGCGGCGCCAAAGTGCGCTCCAGCTGGTCCAGTGTGGCGCCGGGCAGGCACACGACCTGCCTGCCGTCGCCGATCACGGAGATCGTCTTCATGCGCATGCCGCTGATGATGACAATGTCCCGGTCATAGCCGTCGCCGTCGGGAGTAGAGCCGCCAGTCAGCCCCGTATTGGCCGCCTGCATCAACACGATCTTGTCGGCGGCCACGCAGGCCTGCAACACGCGCCATTGCTCCAGCAGGGAACCGGGCCGCACGACCGCAAGCGCCTTGCCGTCGCCAAAACGGTACCCGCGCCGATACTGCGCCGTCGCGCCCGGATCGGTCAGGACGTGTTCTGCGCCGGTGATCCGCTCAAGCGTCTGGATGAACGGACGACTGGCGTTGGAAACTTTCCGGGGGCGTTTCAGCAGGGACTTCAACACGGCGGATTTCGTCTTTCTCTATGGCGAGGCTGCCCGGCGCAACCTTTCGCTCCGACCGGCCAGAGGGCCGACGCGCGCCATCGGCTGCGCGTCGGTCATGACCTCGATCTTTACCTAGAGCGTATCTCGTTCAGACGAAATCGTCTGCGAGGGCGAGCAGGCTCAGTCGAGGTTGTCTTAGATATGTGTGTCGGGATGGCGTTTAGCGGACATGCTCCGGGCGCGCTGGAAATCAGCCGGTCGGACGTCTGCATTGCTGAGGCCAGTGCGTCAAATGGCCGTTGCGATGTCCGAAATCGACATATCGGCCCTTCGCCACCAGCATTGCCCGGCGGGTCGCGGGGCGGGCAGCATGGCGAGCGGATCGCCGGAGAACTCCACCGTATTGGTCGGCGTCTCCTGCAACGTGATCGCGGTGCAGCGCAGCACGCCGCCGTCCGCCGCCAGCATGGCGTTGAGCTTGGCCATCATCAGGCAGGCCATAAGTTCAGTCGTCGGGTCGCCGGGCGTAACAACGATCCGCGCCGCGCGCGCGGGTTCATGGACACGGAACCACTCCAGAAGGGGGTCGTCCTCCGCCAGTTGCAACGCGTGGTCGAGCCGTTCGTCGATGAATTTGTGCCACGCGCCCTTCGCTCGCTGAAACGACACGGGCATGTTGCCCTTGCCGTCCAGCGGCTCGTCGCTGGTCGGTTGAAGACGAACGGTGACGAATTCATTGTGGCCATGCGGCAGGGCGCAGCTTTCGCTCGCGCCGTGGATCAGCCGGTGCCCCATCGAGAACCGGCGGGTGAAGAGCATGTCAAACATTGCCGACGCTCTCCGCGCGCAGGGTCTGGTACTGCTCCCATCCGGCGCGGCGCAGCTTGCAGGCGGGACATTCGCCGCAGCCATAGCCCCATGGATGCAACTCACCGCGTTGCCCGAGATAGCAGCTGTGGCTGTCCCGGTTGATCAGGTCCACCAGCGCGTCGCCGCCCAGACTGCGCGCCAGTTCCCAGGTCCGCGCCTTGTCGATCCACATCAGCGGCGTGTGCAGCACGAAGCGCGTCTCCATGCCGAGGTTGAGCGTCGCCTGAAGAGATTTGATCGTGTCGTCGCGGCAGTCGGGATAGCCGGAGTAATCGGTTTCGCACACGCCGGTGACGATGTGACGCAGGCCGCGCCGGTAGGCGAGGGCGGCCGCGAAGGTCAGGAAAATCAGGTTTCGCCCCGGCACGAACGTGCTTGGCAGGCCGCTTTCCGACATCGTGATCTCGGTCTCGCGGGTCAGCGCCGTGTCCGACACAGCCCCAAGCGCGTCGAGGTTGAGCGTATGGTCTTCGCCCAGTCGCGCCTTCCAGACGGGATCGAGCGCTCCCATGCCGTCACGCAGCGCGTCGCGGCAGGCGAGTTCCACGACGTGACGCTGTCCGTAGTCAAAGCCGAGCGTCTCCACGCGCTCAAACCGGCCCAGCGCCCATGCGAGGCAGGTCGCCGAATCCTGCCCGCCGGAAAACACGACCAGAGCACCCTTGTTGCGGGCGGCTTCGTGCGCGCCGCCTGCGGGGGCGGGCATGGCTCCGGTCGTCCCCTTCGTGGTGGCGCCCGTTGTCGCTGCGCGCGTCATTCAGGGAATTCCGATCATCTTGTGGGTCTGCAGGGACAGACGCCACCGCGGATTCTCAAGGCAGTAGCGCGTCGCGGCGGCGATATTGGCGGCCTGCTGCGGGCCGTCCATCGGCTGCAGCCAGAACTGCTCGAAATCGAGCTTCAAAAAATCGGCCGGATCGAACCCTGATTGCGGGTAGACCAGCTTCAGTTCCTGCCCGCTCTTCTGCACAATCGTGGAGCCCGCTTTCGGGCTGACGCACAGCCAGTCGATCCCGGCGGGCGCCGCGAGCGTGCCGTTACTTTCTACCGCGATGGTGAAGCCCTCCGCATGGACCGCGTCGATCAGCGCCTTGTCCAGTTGCAGCAGGGGCTCCCCCCCGGTGAATACGACGAAACGGCGGTCTCGCCCCGGCGCGGGCCAGGCTGCGGCGATGGCTGTGGCCAGCGACGCGGCGCTCTCGAACTTCCCGCCGCCATCGCCGTCCGTGCCGATGAAATCCGTGTCGCAGAACTGGCACACGGCGGTCGCGCGGTCTGCCTCCCGCCCGGTCCAGAGATTGCACCCGGCGAAACGGCAGAACACGGCGCTGCGGCCCGTCTGGCCGCCTTCGCCCTGCAACGTGTGGAAGAGTTCTTTGACCGCGTATGTCATGCGCGGTGATGTCGGGCATGAACGGCCGGAAGGCAAGGGGGGTGACTTAAAGACGTGCCATTGCCGTAGGCTGCGTGTTCACCAGATGTTGAGTTCGTAATGATAACCCCCGGTGGATCGATCCGGGTAGGAGGCGGTGGTAACGATCCTGAAAGGTACGAAACTGTTGTCTTTGTAGTCTGGTATAATGGAGACTTGAGCCATGCCTTTTTCAATGGCTGCGATTAACGCGTCTAACGAGCGTTTTTTGAGAGCCTCAGCGAAAAGAGGGATATAGACGACATTTGGAGGGATATCTTTCCCCCCCAACTCTTCGGGCAAAAGCAAAGTTTTGACTAAACTCCCGTCATCACAGGCAGCTTCAGCTTTCTCTTTTGTGTCAATGCTCTGAAAGAGTTTATGCATCACCCAACTCCAGTGTTTTTTTATTTGTAACTTGAGGAATAATTTTAGTCAATGTGTTGGTTTTATTTTGAAGATTTGTGCTGAGTATACCCGGGAACATTGTGGAGTTTTACATTGAATATATAATCTCTATTTGAATAAACGTCGTTTGCTTTATTTCCATCTTTTAATTGGTAAAATGTCATTTGGATAGATGTCGGTGGAGATGCGGATGTCCCTTCTTTCACGCTGCCAGGGTAAAGAAAAGTGGTATTGGCTTTGAATACTTTCCCCGAATTTTCGTTCGCGTCGAGATGTTGCTGCTGAAGTATTTCGTAGGTGCTCATTCCGTCGTGCCGACCTTTTGCAGAAACATTTGTTGGGTTTTGAGATGTTGTAACAAAATTTCTTGGGTCGTCGCCGCTTCCGCCAAAGCGGTTGGCAAATGAATGGGCGCGAGCTTGGCCGTGAGCTTGAAGATTTTGATAAGCTCCTGGAGGGGAGAGGTGGGAGGCGGCGTGCGCTCCTTGGCGTTGAGGTCCCCCGATCAAGGTTGCTTGCGTCCCAGAGGCAGCTCCATTGGGGTGAAGTTTTTGATAAGTAACGCTATTGTCATTTCCAAGATTTTCGGTGTGATCCATAAAGTAATTTTTTTCTGAATCTTTTGATTTCTTGCTATCCTGTATTCGTTCTTTGTATTTTTGCTCTCGACTTTTCTTATTTTTTCTTGCGGCGGCATCGCAATGGGTGCATGGCTTAGTAACGTCGTGGGGTGCGAGTGTTGATGTGGCGGGCCCCATATCTGCTGGAGGTGGGTGGTCGGTGAAGGGCTTGCCTTCCGCTTTATGTTTTTCTTCCTTATCAAGAAAATCTTGATATTCTTTGGTGGGTTTATTTTGTTGATCACGTCGGGCTTTTTGTTCTGCGGCGGCGTATCCCGGTATCACATCTTTAGCTTTGCCAGGTTTGACGTTATTATGTCCCTGTCCCTGTCCCTGTCCCTGTCCCTGTCCCTGTCCCTGTCCCTGTCCCTGTTTTCTTTTCTTTCTTTGCGATGCTCTGATTGAAGAAGCTGCTTTCGATTTTTTTCTATTTCTATATGCCTTGTTATTTTGCGATTGTTTTTTTTGAACACGTGCCATTGTGTGATTCCCTTTATAAATTATAGATTTTTTGTTGTTTTTAGTATTAAGCGAAGTCTGATAGGGAGTCTTGGGTGTTGATTTCTTCGATAAGATCAAGGAGACGGATATCAGCACCATCGTTTCCGAAATCGTAAATAAATTCTTTCACATTCTCGTCTTCATGAACCTCGCCGTCAGTCGTTACCCAAAGCCACGTGAACCATGCGAGTCCTTCCTCGCTGGAAATATTCCATAATCGCGCATAGCGTACGATGTCCGTTACGAGTGCATGCAGGGCGACGTCATCATATTTGGATGTAAGATCAGGCTCTTTTCCCCTTAACCATTGAATAATTTTTCTTTGTGAACGGTCATTGAGTGCGAGTGCAATCATAGCCATCTGGCTGGGTTCAAAAACCAGAACGCCACGCTCCTCTGTCGGCCAGTTCTCGCGCTTGCGCGCCTCCAGCACACCCTCAGGCGCATTGACCAGAATGGAGATGGCTGGTCCGAACATTCTGGCGCGCTGGGCGTCACGCATGGCCGGCAGCGTGATCGCGACAGTCGCCGGGTCGAAATGCCGAAAGACGCACATATGTGTCCGACCGTCGTCGATTTTCTCGTCGACCGGAATGCGGACCATGGTCAGGCTGCGCAGATGCCGGAAAAACGCCATTTCCTCGCAACCCGGCGCGTTCCAGAACACGGATCCGGTCGCAGCCTCCGGTAACGCAAGGAATTCGTCGACACGTGTTTTAGGGACGGGGACAAGCACTGGGCTGTGGCGTTTGGCCTCTGCCTCCGTCTGTTCGATGAACAGCGATCGAAAGCGGAAGCCTGCGCTTGCCAGCAGGGCGGGCAGATCGTCGAAAAAACCGCCGTCCATGGTCGCCATGATCGGCTCGACGTCCCAAGCGGCAAGCCGGGTTTTCAGATCGGTCAGAGTCGTTTCGTCGCTCATCGCCTCTTCACCAACGCATATGTTCTGTCGCGTGGCGCCTGTGGCTTCCAGCGAGTCAATCTGGTGACCCTACACGTGGAGACGCGGCTTGTGTGTCGTTAAATGAATTTTGACAATTTTTTTGGACGATGGCGCCGCGAATATCGGGTCGGGCTCCTCTCAAAATCTGTGCTAGCCCGGAGCGGCTCTCTCGCCGCCCCGGACAAACACCGTTACTCGCCCTTCTTCACCGCGTCGAAAGCGTCGAGCACGCGCGTCGAATACACCAGCGCTGCGCCGGCGTTCAGCGCGATCGCGACGCTCAGCGCCTCCCCGATCTCGTCGCGTGTGGCGCCCGCTTTCACGGCTTCGGCGGCGTGAATGGTGATGCAGCCGTCGCAACGCGTGGTCGCCGCCACAGCCAGCGCGATCAGTTCGCGGGTCTTGGCGTCGAGGTGATTGGTCTTCTCTCCGGCGGCGTTCAGCGCCAGCACGCTTTCTACCGTTGCGGGGGAAAGCTGCGCGTAGCCGCCGATGGCCTTGCCCAGATGTTCGCGGCGTGCGCCCCAGTCTGCCCAGTCACTCATTCTTCGTCATCCTGTGCTGTTGAGGGATTCGGCTGGCCGGAGGACTCCGTGCGAGCGTCCGGACGTATCGAACCCGCCGGGCTATAGTCACCAGAGCGTGAGCGGCGTGTCACGACACGGTTACGGGAGGGGCAGGTTCTTGCTGAGGCGGCGGCGGCTCGCTATCGGCAAAGGATGAACGCCATGAACGACACCTCTTCCGAGCGCGCATCCACGCGTGCGTCCGTATCCGTCCCGGCGGCGCAGGGCGCGGGACCGTTTGCTCTGTATAAGGAGCGTGTCGCAAGAGGGCAGCTCAAGCCCGATCCGGATCAGGAGCGTGTAGCCCGGCGTCTGGATCGCCTGTGGAGCGAGTTGAAGGCGTACAATCCGGCGCCTGCGCCGGAACCTGTCCGCAAGAAAGGGCTTTTCTCGGCCGTCGTCAGCCGCCTGCCTTCGCTTGGGCAGAAGGTGGAAGACGTCGCCCCGCCGCGTGGCGTGTACATCGTCGGCCGCGTGGGGCGCGGCAAGACGATGCTGATGGACCTCTTCTTCTCCTGCGTCCCGGTGAAGAAGAAGCAGCGCATCCACTTCCTAAGCTTCATGCGTGAGGTTCACCAGAGGCTGAAAGAACTGAAACAGGCCAACCCCGGCATTTCCGACCCGATCCCACCCTTGGCCAAGACGATCGCGGATGAAGCGACGCTGCTGTGCTTCGACGAATTCCAGATCAACGACATCGCTGACGCAATGTTGCTCGGGCGGCTGTTTCAGGCGCTGTTCAAGCTGAAGGTCATCATTGTCGCGACGTCCAATACGGTTCCGGGCGACCTGTTCCAGAATCGACCCGGGGCGGACGCGTTCAAGCCGTTCATCGCTATTATCCGTTCGGAGCTGGATACCGCGGAGCTCGACTCGCAGAACGACTATCGTCGCGGGCGCGAACAGGACGACACGACGTGGATCGTACCCGCGGATGAGACCGCGCGTCGCAGGCTGGACAAGATCGTCGAGCGGTATGGTCAGGGGCATACCCCTGAAAAGGTGACGCTGCATTTCAACGGGCGAGACCTGCCGGTGGATCATGCGCAGGGTCCGGTTGCGCGTTTCGAATTCACATCTCTGTGTGGACGCCCTCTGGGACCGAACGATTTCCTCGCCATCGCGAAGCAGTTTCCGGTGGTCGTGGTGGAGGACATGCCGTCGCTAGGACCGGACGACTATAACGTCGCGCGGCGCTTCATCACCTTCATCGACGCCTTGTACGACAACGGCAATCTGCTGTTCGTGTCTGCTGACGAGAAGCCCGACGCGCTGTTTCCGGAGGGGGAGGGGTCGGACGCCTTCGCCCGGACGGCGTCGCGTCTGATGGAAATGGGCAGCGAGAGCTGGCTCACCCGCGCGCGCGACGCGCATGGCCGCCTCGCTAGAGCGTGACAGACGCCGGTCTTGTCGGTCTTCCCTGCGCGGTCTAGCAAAATTCCTGCATCGCCCGCCTTGTCGGGCGCAAACAGGTCACTGACCGGGTGATGAGGGACGGAGGCGCGCCGGATATGGGTGCAGGCTCTACTAAGCCTTGGGTATCGGGGTCTTTGGTAACGGGACGCAGCGTCGTCGGGTCTGACGCTTCCTTCCGACTCATCGGTTTTTCAACATTGCGGATCATGGTCGCCGGAGGTCGGAGTTGCAGCCGACCGTCTGACGGCGGTCATGAGCCCGAGTCCGCGGGATTGCGACTAGATATGGGAGTGTTCTGAAGATGGCGGGCGCCGATCTCCTTACCGCCGCTCTAAGCGGCAGCAACATCGCCTACGTGGCTGATCTGTACGCGCGGTGGGCTGAAAACCCCTCCAGCGTCGATCCGTCTTTCGCCAGCCTTTTCGGCTCTCTCGATGACGAAGCGGCTTCGATCCTGCAGGACGCCTCCGGCGCGTCGTGGGCTCCGCGCAAATCCATCATCACGGGCGAAGAGCCTGTGGCCGTCCCGGCTGGGAAGCCTGCGGCTGGAAAGGCCGCCGGTCTGGCCGCTTCGGACAGCCTCGCCGCTGCGCAGCTGGTGCGCGCGTTCCGTGAGTTCGGGCATCTGGAGGCGCAGACCGATCCGCTCGGCCTGAAGGTTCCGAAGCCCGCCGTCGAACTGGACCCAGCCACTTACGGCTTTGGTCCGGCGGATCTGGATCGTCCGGTTTATGTCGGTTCCCTGCTGTCCCCGCTGCTTCCCGGGCGCGACACGGCGACGGTCAAGGAAATTGTGGCGGCGCTGCGCGACGTTTATTGCGGGGCGATCGGCTCCGAATACATCTACGCCCGTAGCGAGGAGCAGCGGGAGTGGTTCCGCGCGCGCATCGAGGGTGACAACTGGCAGGCTGGCGTTACGGCGACCGAGCAGAAGGCGATCCTCAAGCACCTGACCGAAGCGGAAGGATACGAGGCGTTCTGCGCGAAGCGTTATGTCGGCGGCAAGCGTTTCGGTCTTGAGGGCGGCGAGGTCTCGATCCCGTCCCTCCATGCGATCATCGATCAGGCGGCGCAGCAGGGCGTGAAGTCCGTGGCCATCGGCATGGCGCATCGCGGACGCCTCAACACGCTCGTGAACGTCGTTCGCAAGCCGTATGTCGCGGTCTTCAACGAATTCGCCGGTGGTTCTTTCAAGCCCGACAATGTCGCGGGCTCGGGCGACGTGAAATACCATCTCGGAACGTCGACGGACGTCGAGATCGCCGGACGTTCGGTGCATATTTCGCTTCAGCCCAACCCGTCGCACCTCGAGGCTGTCGATCCGGTCGTCTGCGGCAAGATTCGCGCGGCGCAGGACGATGACGGCGACACCGAGACGCGCCTGTCGCACATGGCGATCCAGATTCATGGCGACGCTGCGTTCGCCGGTCAGGGCGTGGTGTATGAAACGCTGTCGATGTCGCAGCTTGTTGGCTACCGCACCGGTGGTTCGGTGCATATCATCGTCAACAATCAGGTCGGTTTCACCACCAACCCGGTGAACGGACATTCCGGCGTCTATGGTTCGGACATGGCCAAAGCCATCGAAGCGCCGGTCCTGCACATTAATGGCGACAACCCGGAAGCGGTTGTTTACGCGTCCCGTCTGGCCGCTGATTATCGTCAGAAATTCGCCAGCGACATCATCCTCGACATCGTCTGCTATCGCCGCAACGGTCATAACGAGACGGATGAACCCGCCTTCACGCAGCCCATCATGTACAAGGCGATCGCCACGCATGAGACGCCGCACACGCTCTACGCGGCACATCTGATTAAAGCTGGCGTCGTGACCGAGGAAGAAGCGAAGAGCCAGTGGGACGCGTTCCATGCGCGCCTCGACGCCGAATACACCGCAGCCCAGTCCTACAAGGTGAACAAGGCTGATTGGCTGGAAGGCGCCTGGTCCGACCTGCAGGCTCCGAAGGAGGGTGAATACCCGACGGTTGCGACGGGCGTGTCAAAGGACGTGCTCGCGAAAATCGGTGCGGCGATCAGCACTGCGCCGGAAGGCTTCGACCTGAACGGTAAGATCGCGCGTCAGCTCAAGGCCAAGGCCAAGGCGATTGAGACGGGCGAAGGCATCGACTGGGCGACGGGCGAGGCTCTCGGCTTTGGCTCGCTGCTGATCGAGAAGCACCGCGTTCGTCTGTCGGGCGAGGATGTGCAGCGCGGCACGTTCAGTCAGCGTCATGCGACGGTTAAGGACCAGACGACGCAGGGCGATTACACCTTCCTCAACCACATTGAGGAGGGGCAGGCGAAAATCGATATCTACAACTCGCATCTGTCCGAATTCGCCGTGCTCGGCTTCGAATACGGCTATACCATGCACAACCCGAACAATCTGGTGCTGTGGGAGGCGCAGTTCGGCGACTTCGCCAACGGCGCACAGGTGATCGTGGACCAGTTCATCGCCTCGGGCGAGACGAAATGGCTGCGTATGTCCGGTCTGGTGATGCTGCTGCCGCACGGTTACGAAGGGCAGGGTCCGGAGCATTCGTCCGCCCGCCTTGAGCGCTATCTGCAGCTCTGCGCCGAAGACAACATGTTCGTCTGCAACATCACCACGCCGGCGAACTACTTCCATGCACTGCGTCGTCAGCTGAAACTGCCGTATCGCAAGCCGCTGATCCTGATGGAGCCGAAGTCGCTGTTGCGTCACAAGCTCGCGGTGTCGGAACTGGCGGAGTTCGAGACGGGCACGTCGTTCAAGCCGGTCATTGGTGAGGTCGACGATCTGGCGGCGGACAAGGTCAAGCGTATCGTGATCTGCTCGGGCAAGGTCTATTACGATCTGCTGCAGGAGCGGCGCGACCAGAAGCTCGATACCACGGCGATCCTGCGCCTCGAGCAGATCTACCCGTTCCCGGAAGCGGAACTGGCCGCCGAGTTCAAGAAATATCCGAACGCCACCGATATCGTGTGGTGTCAGGAAGAAACCCGAAATGGCGGCGGTTGGCATTTTGTCGATCGCCTGATCGAGGGCGCGCTTGGCGTGGCCGGGCACAAGGTCACGCGTCCGGCCTACGTCGGCCGCGCGGCGGCGGCGAGTCCTGCGACAGGTCTGGCCAGAATTCACGCGGCGGAGCAGGCTGCGCTGGTCAAGTCGGCGCTCGGTCTGGGCTGACGTCGGGGGTTTGGAGCGGCCGCGCCCGGTGGCGTGACCGCTCAACGCGCCGTCTTGCAGGTCGCCCTTTCGTAATTTTGCGAACGGGGGGACAGGCGGCGTCGAGAGATGCTCCGGCGGTGTATGTCGCCGGTCGTAGCGTGACTGTGGCGCCTGGTTGAAGCGTCGCAGGCGCGTGGGATAAAAAGGAAGTGGGAAGCGAGATGTCTGTCGAGATCAAGGTGCCGGCACTGGGCGAGAGCGTCACCACGGCGACGGTCGGCAAGTGGCTGAAGAAGGCTGGCGAGGCGGTTGCCGCTGATGAAGCGCTCGTGGAGCTGGAGACCGACAAGGTGAGCGTCGAAGTGTCGGCGCCGCAGGCTGGCGTGCTGGGAACGCCCGCGGCGAAAGAGGGCGACGAGGTCGAAGTCGGCGCCCTGCTGATCACGCTGGACCCGAGCGGCAAGGCCTCTGCGGCTCCCGCCAAGGCCGAGGCCCCGAAGGAAGCGGCGCCGAAGGCTCCCGCCCCTGTCGCGAAGGCGGCTGCGGCTCCAGCCGTGAAATCCGCTCCGGTTGACGCCGCGGCAGCCCTTCCGGCTGCGCGCAAGCTGATGGCGGAGAAGGGCGTTTCGGCCGAGCAGGTCGGCGCGGGCACGGGCAAGGACGGCCGCATCACGAAGGGCGACGTTCTGGCGTTCGTGTCGCAGCCTGCGGCCAGCGCGCCGGCGGCCGCCCCGAAGGCCCCGCGTCAGGACGATCCGCGTGAAGAGCGCGTGAAGATGACGCGCCTGCGTCGTACGATCGCGCGTCGCCTGAAGGACGCGCAGAACACCGCGGCGATGCTGACGACGTTCAACGAAATCGACATGACCGCCGCCAAGGAGATGCGTGTCGAATTTCAGGACAGCTTCGTCAAGAAATACGGCGTGAAGCTGGGCTTCATGTCGATCTTCTCGAAGGCGGTCATCGCGGCGCTGCAGGAGTTCCCGGCGATCAACGCGGAGATCGACGGCGAAGACGTCATCTACCGCAACTTCATCAACCTCGGCATCGCGGTTGGCGGCCCGAACGGTCTGGTCGTCCCGGTGCTGCGTGACGCGGAGAATCTTGGCCACGCCGAGATCGAGAAGCGCATAGCGGGCTTCGGCAAGGCGGCGCGTGAGGGCACGTTGAAGATCGACGATCTGGCCGGCGGCACGTTCTCGATCACCAATGGCGGCATCTACGGCTCGATGCTTTCGACGCCGATCCTGAATGCCCCGCAGTCCGGCATTCTGGGCATGCATAACATCGTCGACCGCCCGGTCGCGGTGAACGGCAAGGTCGAAATCCGGCCGATCATGTATGTTGCGCTGTCCTATGATCACCGCATCGTGGACGGCAAGGAAGCGGTGAGCTTCCTCGTCAGCGTGAAGAAATACGTCGAGGACCCGCGCAGCCTTCTGCTAGGCCTCTGACAATCCGTCGCGTCCCGCGCCATATATGTGGCGCGGGACGCGTGACGATTTAACGGCGTTTCGCATCGGAAACGCGGCGGCCTTCCTGCCGGGAGGCGCATTAGGGCGATCAACGTGACGGGCGGTATGCTCGACGTTCATCGGCTTCAATCGGGACGGGAAAATATGGCTATCGAGATCAAGGTTCCGGCGCTGGGCGAGAGCGTCTCCTCCGCAACAGTTGGCAAATGGCTCAAGCAGCCCGGCGACGCTGTGGCGGTGGACGATCCGATCGTTGAGCTGGAGACCGACAAGGTGAGCGTCGAGGTTCCGGCTCCTGCGGCTGGCGTGCTTGAGAGCCACGTGGTCAAGGAAGGCGACGAGGTCGAGGTTGGCGCGGTGCTGGCGCTTCTGGCCGAAGGCGGCAAGGCGGCGGCCAAGCCTGCTGCGAAAGCTCCCGCTGCGAAGTCTGAGGAAAAAGCGGCGCCCGCTCCTGCGAAAGCTGCGGCCCTTGCGCCCGCGAAAGCGACGGAAGCTCCTGCCGAGACCGATTACGATGTCGTGGTGATCGGCGCCGGTCCGGGCGGTTATGTGTGCGCAATTCGTGCGGCGCAACTGGGCTTCAAGGTTGCGTGCGTCGAGAAGCGTGCGACCCTTGGCGGCACCTGCCTGAACGTCGGGTGCATTCCGTCGAAGGCGCTGCTGCATTCGTCAGAGAACTTTCATGCCGCTGCGCATGACTTCGCCGCTCACGGCGTGGATATCGCCAGCGTGAAGCTCAATCTCGCGCAGATGCAGAAGCGCAAGGCCGGGATCGTCGAAGCCAACGTGAAGGGCGTCGAGTACCTGTTCAAGAAGAACGGGATCACCTGGCTGAAGGGCGAGGGCAAGGTTCAGGGAACCGGCCGTCTGACGGTTGCGGGCAAGCCGGTCACGGCGAAGCACATCGTCATTGCCGCGGGCAGTGACAGCGCCGGCCTGAAAGGCGTTGACGTCGATGAGAAGGTGATCGTCACGTCCACTGGCGCGCTTGAGCTTTCGGCTGTGCCGAAGCGTCTGGTCGTGATTGGCGGCGGCGTCATCGGTCTGGAACTGGGTAGCGTGTGGCAGCGTCTGGGCGCGGAGGTGACGGTCGTCGAATTCCTCGACCGTCTGGTTCCCGGCACGGATAACGAGGTCGAGGCCGCGTTCCGCAAGATCCTGACCAAGCAGGGTCTGAAGATGAAGCTCGGTCATAAGGTGACGAAGGCCGAGAAGACCGCGAAGGGCGTGACCCTGACGGTCGAGGCTTCCAAGGGCGGCGACGCGCAGACGCTGGAGGCGGACGTCGTTCTGCTCGCCATCGGGCGCACTGCGGCCAGCAAGAACCTTGGTCTGGAAGAGGCCGGGATTGCGGTGGACAACCGTGGGCGGGTCGAGGTTGACGAGCACTTCGCCACCAACGTCCCCGGCGTGTACGCCATCGGCGACGTCATCAAGGGACCGATGCTGGCGCACAAGGCGGAGGAGGAGGGCGTGGCCCTCGCCGAAATCCTCGCCGGGCAGGCCGGGCATGTGAATTATGACGCCATTCCGGGCGTCGTCTACACATGGCCGGAACTGGCCACGGTGGGCCTCACCGAGGAGCAGCTCAAGGAAAAGGGCGTCTCCTACAAGGTCGGCAAGTTCCCGTTCATGGCCAACGGCCGTGCGCGCGCTCTGGGCACGACGGACGGGTTCGTGAAAGTCATCGCCGATGCGACGACCGATCGGGTTCTGGGCGTCCATATCCTTGGCCCGGGTGCGGGAGAACTGATCGCCGAATGCACCATGGCGATTGAGTTCGGAGCCTCTTCCGAAGATATCGGCCGTGTTTGCCATGCGCACCCAACGCTGAGCGAAGCGGTCAAGGAAGCGGCGCTTGGCGTCAACGGCATGTCTCTGAATATCTAAGCCACAGAGAGAGACGCGGCAGGGGCAGCCCCCTGTCGCTTGAAGCGCGCGACCGGCAATGCTGGTCGCGCGTTTTTTGTATCTGGCGCTGCCTGTGACGTGCAGTCAGAGCCGGGACACGGCGGACTGCTCGTCAATACTCGTTCGCTCCTGATAAAAAAGGCGATTTTCTGGCTATTGTCTTCGTAGTGACATACGCTTTACTGGCCAGGGACGTATCGGGGGGATTGGCGTTGAAGCGCAGCGTAAAAGCATGGCCTAAGGCGGGATCGGCGCCATCGATGAACTCCGTAATGATCGCGACGTCCATTGCGGCTGCGCTCTTGATGTCCACGCCAGCACTTGCCGCGCAACCCGCGTCTGGCGGCCCGGAGCAACCAGCCGTACCGAGCGCAGGTGCATCAGGCGTGACCCCGTCTGCGGCGGCGATTCCGGCGCCCACGACGCCGTCCGACCCGGTTGTAAATCCCGCTCCCCCTGTTGAAATTCCTCCACTGCCTGCGCTTGACGATGCAGCCGCCCGGCAGGAGGCGGGCAAATTGCAGGCGGCGCTGAAGCGGGAAGTGCAGAATTTGCAATCATTCACCGCCCAACAGCGCGCTCGTTGGGTGGCCGCCGCCAGAAATGGCGTCGAGCAGGGAGGCTACCGGATCACGCGCGCGCAGGTTCTGGTCGTCGTGGACCGCAATCCAGCCGTGCAAAGGCTCGCTCTGGTGCTCGCATTGCCGGACTCCGACGACTGGGAGGTGATCGGCGGCGTCAAGGTTTCGACCGGGACCAAGGGACGCAAATACTACTACATCACGCCGACAGGCGTGTTCGACAACACAACCGACCGGCTGGGTTATCGCGCAGAGGGCACCAAGAACGAGAACGGAATTCGTGGCATCGGCGCAAAAGGAATGCGGGTCTGGGATTTCGGTTGGCGGAACGCGGTCAAGGGCTGGCGAACCGATGGCGAGACCGGCGACATCCGTCTGGAGATGCATGCTACGGACCCCGACTTCCTTGAACGGCGGCTGGGTCACACTGGCTCAGAGGGATGCGTGCGTGTTCCTGCGGCGTTCAATGTGTTTCTCGACAGGCACGGGTTGCTGGACGTCCAGTACGAACAGGCCGCGAGCTATGACGGCAGGTTTCGTGCGCTGTTGAGAAAAGACCGCACGCCATCTCCGATCGCGGGAGAGGTTATGCTGGTGTTCGATTCCGGGGACAGCGTCGCGCCTGCGAGCCGATCATAACGTGACGCGAAGGGGTTGATCGCCCGTTCGGCTGGGCGCGGCAGGTGGTAATATACAACCTGCCGCGTCGTGCAAAAAAGAAACAGCTTCTCGAGTTGGCGTGGATTCTGAAAAGATATTTTGAGTCCAAATCATCATGTTTCGATTCTGCTATGTTACAAACATAAAATAAATAAACGATACAAGAAATTACAATTTGGCGTTAACTGGTAATAATCATATTAATTTAGTGTTAATTTCGCAACAGGCTGTGGCAATTGGGAAGCGAATTTTGAATTCGCCGTGGACACACGAGTTCAACAAAAACATGTTGCGCTTAGTGATGAACCCGATACATGGCGAAAAATATGACACACCAAAGAAAAGCTATATTTCTATGTTTTTCTTTTCTGGCGACGGGAAGTTTTTGTGTACAAAGCGAAATTGCCGCCGCCGCATCGTCTACCCAGATACAATCTGGAAAGTCACATAGGATTACGAAGAAAAGGGCAAATCCTGCACCCACATCAAAGGTTCAAAGTGCTCCTGCGAAGATAAACGCTCCTGTGTCGCATCAGTATTCTCAGGCTAGAACAGGAACTGTTGCACCCACCGTATTGCCGTCGATTGAAAGCAATACCAACGAAAGCGTCGTTGTTACCGGTTCCGCCTTGAGCACATCGGCAAATCACAACGCAAATCCTGTCCAGATCGTAACTGCCAAGCAGATCAATGCAACTGGCATGACGAATCTTGGGGACTTCCTGCAACGCCTGCCGTCGATTGGATCTTCGGGAACCACCAACTCGCAGACCAACGGGGGCGGGGGCGCATCATGCACCGACATCCGCAATCTGGGTCAAAGCCGAGTGTTGGTGTTGATCGATGGAAAGCGCACGTCTCTTAATGGCGCGTCGGCTTGCGTCGACCTGAACACCATTCCTGTTCAGCAAATCGCCAGCATCGAAATCCTGAAAGACGGCGGCTCCGAACTTTACGGCGCAGACGCTGTGTCGGGCGTTATCAATATCAAGCTTCGTCACGATCTGACGACGGGCAATATTACCATCAAAGGCGGCGTCACCGGGCAAGGCGATAACCTTACGGGTCAGATTTCCGGCTACAAAGGCTGGAACTTCGATCACGACAAGGGCAATATAACGGTCTTCGGGTCTTATATGAGTCAGGGCGGCGTCCTGCAGCGTAATCGCTCATGGGCTGCAAACGCGCAGACCAACAACCCGACATCGTCTTCAGGCGTGCTGCATGGTTCAAGCATAACGGGAGATGGCCTGTTTTACGGCAACAATACGGGCAACGCATACTCCGGCAACGGCTCTAATGGCGTGACCGATTATAACGGCCAGCGTTATCAGTACGGGCAGGCGCAGTCTCTGGAAAACGCCCTGCAAAACTCGACGATGTCTGTCGATGCGCATTATGCCGTGAATCGTCATTTCGACTTCTATATGAATTCTCGTTATTCTCATAAGACGTCGAACTACTACATGGCGCCGGAGCCTATCGCAGGCAGCCCGACGACAATCCTCCTGCCCACCAATTATCCGGGCAACACGACCGGTGAGCCGCTGCAGGTCTATAAACGGATGATGGAGTGGGGGAACGTCGCTTCGAAACGGCGCTTGATACCTGGACAAGTATGGCTGGTCTCAAAGGCGATATCGTCGGGGACTGGAAGTACGATGTATCCTACACTTACGGCATGAGCCGTGAGACGGACCAGACGGAGGGCGCCGGCAACTACCTGAAGCTGCTTCAGGAGTGGGGACTTGAACCCAGCAATCTCGGGAATCTTCAGGACCCGAATACGACGTTCACATATAATCCAAACAGCTGCGCCGGTAGCGCTGGCTGCCAGCAGTCAAGCGCATTCTCCACGCTGTCCCAGCAGGGAGCCGCGTATTCCAATTACACGACCATCAACCACTCTCTCTACCAGCTTCGTGACCTGAACCTGCGCATCAACAACAACCATGTCGCGAAAATGCCCTGGAAAAACGGCGGTTCGTTCGGCCTTGCTCTCGGCATGGAACACCGTGGCGAGTCCCTGAACTATACACCTGATCCGAACGTAGTTTCCGGCAATACATTGACCAACACGCAGGGCATTACGTCGGGTGGGTTCAATGTGACGGAAGGGTACCTTGAAGGTCGCCTTGAACTGCTGCGCAACGCGTTCCTTGCGCGTGATCTGACGATTGACGCGCAGGGCCGTTACTCGTCCTACAGCACATTCGGCAGCACCAAAAACTGGAAAGCGTCCATCAACTGGGCGCCGACTCAGGACATCAGCTTCCGGGCCACCCTGGGAACGTCTTTCCGTCAGCCGAATGTGTATGAAATGTACGGCGGTCAGGCTCTCAGCTATGAAACCGCGACGGATCCCTGCGCGCAGGTTTCATCCTATGGTACACTTTCCAACGCAGTGCAGGCGAGTTGCGCCAAACGCGGTATCAACACCGCGACGTTTACGCAGGCTGGCAGCGGACAGGTCGCCACGACAACGGGTGGCAACACCAAATTGCGGCCGGAAACCGGCCGTACCTACACGTTCGGCGCTGTGCTGACGCCCCGCTGGATCAAGGGGTTCTCTACCTCGGTCGAATTCTGGCACTACACGCTGCAGCACATGATCGACAGCCTGGGCACGCAGTACATCCTGGACTCGTGCTATACCGGCGCCGACACAGGTCAGTGTTCGTATATTACACGTAATTCCGGCGGTCAGCTCACCAACGTCAACGCCATTGACGAAAATCTGGGGAACATGATCACCAGCGGCATTGACTGGGATCTGAGTTATCACCTCATGGTCACCACGCGCGATGTGTTTTCCATCGAAAACAACTTCCAACGCCTGCTATCATACAAGCAGCAGAATACGGCTGGCGGCCAGTGGTACAACTACATGGGCTCTTTGCTGTATCAAAATACGGCGGGTGAGACGTCAGGCGTGCCCATCACGCGTGATTACCTGACATTGTCCTGGCAGCATGGTCCATTGTCCGTGAGCTACATGGTCAATTACATCAGTGGCATGCGCTGGAATAACGGTACCGCCAATCTGCAGCCGGTCGGGACGCAGCGTATCAAAACGCCCGGCATGTATCTGCAGGATCTGAGCATGACGTATACTTTCAACAGATGGGCGTTCACAGGCGGTATTCAGAACATCGCCAACAAGAAGCCCCCGTTTGTGGCCAGTGCGACTGACAACAGCGTCGGCGGCATGTATGGCAGTTATTACAACGGTCGTTACTTCTTCCTGCAGGCTGGCATGAACTTCTGAGGTAAAATACCCCTGTCCACATTTCATTGCGGACAGGGGTATTTTAAAGAATTTCGAATACTAATTTTAAATGCTCGTATTTATTTTTCGTCAAAACCACGTACGGATACCGAATGTGAAGTTCACATTGTGAACTGTGGTGTTTGCCGAACGCGCCATCGCTGCAGCCTGTCCGAAAACACCGGAATAGGTCACGCCGATATAGGGCGCGAACTTTCTGCGCCATTCGTAGCGCAGGCGCAGCCCGGCATCGATGTCCGACAGGCCGGTTCCAACGCCTCTGGCGCGATCTGACTCACTATAAAAATTCAGTTCCGCCTGCGGTTGCAGGATCAGGCGATTGGTCAGCAGGATATCGTAAGATCCCTGAAGCCGGGCGGCTGCGCCGCGATCACTGAAATAGGCTGTCGCCTCCAGATCGAAGAAATAGAGAGCCAACCCTTGCACGCCGACTGCGCCCCAGGCGCGTGTGGGGCCGCTGTCGATATCGACGCGCACGCCAGTCTGCAGGTCGAAGTACCGGGAAATCGCGTGATCGTAGAGCGCCTCGTGATCGCCATCGCCGAAGCGTCCGCTTGTCCCGACCGTTCCTTCGGACTTTAGCCAGAGCTTATCGTAATCGCTGCCGTACCAGGACTGCGCGTCATAACGGAACTCGCCGCCGCGGCCACTGTAACGGGCTTCGAATTCATCAAGCAGGCCATGAAAATATCGGTTCTGATCCATCACCGGCATGACGCCGTTGATGTAATGGACCGGCGTGTTGGCGACGCTTGCAGGGGCAGTCCGACCCGGCGATCGCACTCTCATGCCGCTCATGCCGCTCATGCCGCTCATGCCGCTCATGCCGCTAAGGCGCGGGGTCGCGCCGTCCTGCGCCGTGTTCGGTGCCGGTGGGGAGCGCATCAACTGTGTTTGCGTTTTCTTGCCAGTCGCAGATGCCTTCGTTTGGTTCTCGGCGCCGGGTTTTGGTACGTGTACAATGCTTCGGGTGGGCATCGTCATGCCCGGCATGTCCATCCCTTGCATCGCGTCGTTTGGTTCGGTGGCGTGGCCGATGGGCGCGGGGCTTATGGCCAGCGTCATGAGGGCGGCGAGCGACGTCGTGCGACGGCGGCTCACGACACAACCACCGTACGAAACATGCCCGTGTCCATATGGTACAACAGGTGGCAGTGATAGGCCCACAGACCAGGCGTGTCGGCGGAGACCAGATAACTAAGACGCTCGCCCGGCTTTACAGTGATCGTGTGCTTGTAAGGGCGGAATGTGTCGTGGCCGTTTTCCAGTTCGCTCCATAACCCATGAAGGTGGATCGGATGCTCCATCATCGTGTCGTTGATAAGGACGAAGCGGACACGTTCGCCGAGGGCGAGACGTATAGGTTCAGCTTCTGAAAACTTCTTGCCGTCGAAGCCCCAGATGAAGCGCTCCATGTTGCCCGTCAGATGGAGAGTGATCTCCCGAGAGGGAGGGCGCGGATCCGTGCCGGGGCGCGTCGCGCGGAGATCGGCGTAGGTGAGGACGCGCCGTCCGTTATTTTCCAACCCGTCCCCTGGTTCGGTCAGGCGGTTCATAGGCGTCGGCGCGACGTTCTGGACTTCGACGCCAGTTCTGAGCGCGGCGGGCGTTGTTATTGGGAGCGGAGCGCGCCCTTTGCTGTGGGCGGAAGGCATGGCCATACCGGGCATGTCCATGTTTGCGGCATCATGCTCGTTCTGGGCGCCGCCCATGTTCATGCCTGTCATTCCGGCCATCCCCATATCCGCCATCGTGCGCAGAGGGCGGGGGTCCATTGGTGGAATGGGACCCAAGAGGCCGGGTTGCGTCGCGAGCACGCCGCGCGCGTAGCCGGTGCGATCCTCCGACTGCACGAAGATCGTGTGCGGCCCTGCGCTCTGTGGCTGCACGATCACGTCGTATGTTTCCGCCGGGCCGATGCGGAATTCATCCACCGGCACAGGTTCGACATCGTTGCCGTCGGCGGCCACGACAGTCATCGACAAACCCGGAATTCGTACGTCGAAGAGCGTCATGGATGCGGCGTTGATGAAGCGCAGGCGGATGCGCTCTCCGGGACGAAACAGACCGGTCCAGCCAATATCCGGCGGCTGCCCGTTCAGCAGGTAAGTGTAGATCACGCCGGAGACGTCGGAGATATCTGTCGGAGCCATGTTCATGGCGCCCCAGCGCAGGCGGTCACGCACTGCGCTTCCCAATCCGTCGCGGCGAGCGTCGCGCGCGAAGGTTCCGACGGTGCGCTGGCGGAAATTGTAATAGTCGCTGTTGAACTTGAGGTTGGAGACGATGTCTCGCGCGGCGACGTCGGTCCAGTCGGACAGGACCATGACGTAATCGCGTTCTGTCTGATGGACGGGGCCGGCGGCAGGGTCGATGACCAGAGCGCCGTAGAGCGCGCCCTGCTCCTGCCCGCCGGAATGGCTGTGATACCAGTATGTCCCACTCTGGCGGACCGGGAAGCGGTACGTGAACGTCTCGCCTGGCGCGATGCCTCCGAAGCTGAGGCCGGGCACGCCATCCATATCCGCCGGGAGCCGCAATCCGTGCCAGTGGATCGAAGTCGCCTCGTCCAGACGGTTCGTCACGTCGATCCGCACATTGTCTCCCTCGCGCCAGCGCATGGCTGGGGCCGGGGCGAGACCGTTCACTCCGGCGGCGTCAAGGTGTGAGCCATGGATGGTCATGGGTACGGTTTCGACAGTCAGGCTGAACGACGACGAGGCCAAAGGCGGGGGTTGCGGCGTCTTCGGGATGACAACGTCGTTGGCGAGTCCTGCGTTGGCGAGGGCGGGCGACGCTTGAAGGAAGCGCGGCGCGGCGCAGGCGAGGGCGGCGCCGGTTACGAAACGTCGGCGCGGCAGCGCGCCCGGCGGTCGCGATATGGTACGGAGCATGATGGAAATCCGCGAAAGGTTCGGTCGCGCCAGCAGGGTTCAGGACGTTGGGCGGTTACCCGGATCTATCCGTCCGGGCGGCCTCATCGCGTGCTGGCGAAGGGGAGCGCGGCGCAGGCCGCGTCAGACCGTGATTCTGGGCGGAGGCAGGTCGGGCGCACCGGTCAGGCCCGGCGTGCCGGGGGTCGGATGCAACGCATACACGACGGGACGCTGCGCGAACGTC
This sequence comes from Acetobacter sacchari, assembly GCF_017377715.1. Taxonomy (GTDB): domain Bacteria; phylum Pseudomonadota; class Alphaproteobacteria; order Acetobacterales; family Acetobacteraceae; genus Acetobacter; species Acetobacter sacchari. Next base: position 27,784 of record NZ_JAFVMF010000001.1, read on the forward strand.
AGTACCAGACGCAGCGGCGCGGCGGCGAGAGGGACAGCGGCGCTCTGCGTGCAACACATGCCCGGATGGTAAGGGTGGTCTCCCGTGTGGGGATGCGCCGATGGCCCGCTCATGTGCATGGTCGTCGCCGCTTTGTGACAAGGCGCGCTCATGCAGGTCGCCATGCCATGATTGGCCGAGGTCATGGCGTCGCAAGACGTCGCGGATGCGGGGCCTGCGAACAGGGGCGCGATCACCAACGCCGCCACGATCAGCAGCGCGGCGAGAAGGCGTCCAACTTGCTCCGGGCGACGCTTCGTCACACCCAACCTCTTCCACGCGTGGCTCCGGCGATCGTCGCCGGAACGTCTCTCCGACTTTACCGAAGCTGGGTGGCTGTGGGCAAGGTCGGACATGATCGTTGTCTTGCCGCTATGGGGCGGCGACGTCCTTTCGCCGTGCCGACGCTGACGATATGCGTCGCCAACATGGCGGTTTGGAAGTGACGATTGCGCGGTGTTTGGCAGGTGCTCCGTAAATGCGGAGCAAACGCTGAGGGAGCCCGACGTCGCAACCAGTCGAATTTACGGCGCCCGCTCTTGAAGGGGGGGATTGCAAGCATGTTCGTGAAATTTTCCTACGCACCGAAATATAGCATATTGCATATTTCGACACGCTTGCGTTAGAGAAAACCTTCACTCCGGCGTCCGGCCGGAATGGCGCGTCTTTAGAGGCTATTTCTCATGCTTCCTGCGAAACGAAGAAGATCAACTACTGATATACAGAAATATAGTATATGCTATATTTCTGGTGAATGGCCATTCGGCGCGCGTCGATCATGGGCCCCGCTGTGGTTGGCCGCCAGCTTGGCTCTCCCCTCCGCGGGCGGCGCCTGCGCGGCGCCTCTCGCGGAGGACTCTTCGTCTTCGTCACAAGGGACCGACGTCAGTCACCAGCCGTCGATCCGGATCCGCGCGCAGAGTGACGCCACCACCGGGGCGAACGCGTCGCGTCAGGGATCCGCTATTTCGAAGCAAACGCGCCCTGAACATGTTGACGTCGTCGGTCACCTCAATCGAGAACGCGCTCGTATTTTTTCTGGTCTGGGCGCAGTCGATTACCATATCGACCAGCATCAGATCGGCGTTACCCCAGGCGGCCAGAACGCGGCGTTCAATCAGATATTGTTGCGGACGCCCGGCGTCGTTCTCGACAGTTATGGCGAAGTGCATGTGCGCGGAGAACACGGAGGCCTGACCTACCGCGTCAACGGCGTGCTTCTGCCCGAAGGGCTGAACGGCTTCGGGCAGGAACTGGATACGCGCATGATCGGGTCCGTGGACCTGCTGACCGGCGCATTGCCTGCGCAGTTCGGATTTCGCACGGCCGGGGTGGTGGACGTTACGGCCAAGAGTGGGGAGAGTCTGAAGCACAACCAAATGTCGTTGTATGGCGGAAGTTATAACACTTTTGTCCCTTCTGTTCAGTTGGGCGGTCAGCACGGAAAGCTGGATTACTTCACGACCATATCTTTCACACGCAGCAATATTGGCATCGAAAACCCGAGCGCCGCCTTCCGCGCCGTTCATGATGTCACCCGGCAGGAAAAGGCTTTCTCGTATCTTTCGTATCAGATCGATGACGCCAGTCGTGTGAGCCTGCTGAGCAGCGTATCCTATGCGGATTTCGAGATTCCGAATTCGTTCAAAACCTTCGATCAGTCCAGTCCGCGCTATACGACCATCTATGATCTGGCTGGCGTCAATGTGCTTGATCCTGCCATGAACTGGGCCAATTTGAACGACAGCCAGACGGAGCAAAATTACTACGCCGTTTTGTCTTATCAGCGCACGACTGAGAGGCTGAATTTTCAGGCGTCGCCATATTTTCGCTACGGACGGATCGACTACACGCCAGACCGTGATCGCGATCTGATCTATCAAGGCGTCTCGGAACATGAAGTCAACGACTTCGCCACGGGCGGCATGCAGGCCGATTTGTCATGCGATGTCACGAAAAATCACACGATACGGGCAGGCGTCCTGGGTCAGTATACGTCCGAACGACTGGACACCAACACACTGGTGTTTCCTGTCGATACGACAGGGCGCCAGAGTTCCAGCATACCTGTGCGGGTGATAGACAACACAGGAAATTGGTCGGTTGAAGCGGGTGCATATATTCAGGACGAGTACAAGATCACCCGGACTTTGACTCTCAATTACGGGATTCGTTACGATCGTTTTGCGTCGTCTTTTGGCAATGAAGGACAGTTGAGTCCAAGGGCCAATCTGGTCTGGAGACCGAATCCCGCCACCACTCTTCATGCTGGATATTCTCGGTATTTCGCACCGCCCTCACCGCAATACGTCTACCCCTCGACATTGGCGAAGTTTTCCGGGACGACCAACGCCGCCGCCAACATGATTGATGACGCGACAAAGGTCGAAAAATCCCATTATGTGGACGTCGGACTCCTGCAACGCATAACACCCGAACTTCAGATTACGCTCGACGCCTATGCCAAATGGGCGCATGACCTGACAGATCTCGGGCAATTCGGGCGCGCGGTCATCCTCGCCCCATTCAGTTATCGGCGCGGGCGAGTTTACGGCGCTGAATTCGGAAGCTCGTGGAAACATGGAGCCTGGTCAGCGTTCGGCAATTTCTCATACGTCAAGACGGCGGCGCGGGACATCAACTCGGCGCAGTATCAGTTCGATCCGGAAGAACTGGCCTATATCCGGGCGCATAATATCCAGCTTGATCATCAGGGAGAATACGCCGCTACGGCAGGGCTGTCATGGACCGCGAAGCGTGACATGGCGTATATCGACTTTGTCTATGGCTATGGTTTACGCAGCGGTTTCGCCAATCTGAAAAAAGAACCGCAATATGAAGTGTTCAATATTGGCTATCAACACACCTTTTCGAAGGTCGTCGTGGGGAAAGATATAAAAATTCGGGCTGATGTGATGAATCTCTTCGACAAACGCTACCAGCTTCGAGATGGAAGCGGGGTCGGCGTCTATCAGGCCCAATATGGACAGAGGCGCGGGACGTTTTTCTCCGCTGTTTTTGATTTTTGAGATTTTAACAGAACTGGTCAGGTGTGCGGGTGACGACGATATTTCGAGGCGAGCAACGGACATCGGGGGGAGTGTTGGTCGCGAAGATATCGGCATCGTCGTAATGTATTTTTATTTTAACTAAATAAATCAAATGAAAAATTTTCAGATATTTTTTCAATTCCGTCGATGCAAATGCTCCGATTCATCTTGTTCAGGAGCAGGATGCTCCGGCGCCCACCGTGAAGTCTCAACTCATGAAGATCATCCGGGTGGGGCGCCAGATGCCCGCTATGTTCATCTGTTGCCCGTCTGACGTGGCGCGGTCACAACTTCCGATGGAGGGGGGCGCTATCGTGGCGGCTTGATTCCGTCCCATAGCAAGGTGACCACATTAGCGACATAAGTTGCGTCAGTTGTCTTTTCGGAATCTGGATCGCCGCAGATGCGGCTGGAAAAAGCCCGGTTGTGCAGTACGCCAAGCAGGGTCGAAGCGAGCACCTGCGCATCGCTCCGGGCCAGTTTTCCCTGATCCTGCGCCCGTCCGATCCATTCAGTCAGGGCCCTGAAGGCTCGTGCCGGAGCAGACTCCTCAGGATCTTCCTCCGAACACAAGGCGCCCGTCGCAATCCCGCTGGTCTGAAGGACCGTGAAACCAGCGTGCAGATCTTCGAAGAAAGCCGAGATCGTGCAGGCGATTTCGATAACCTGTTCCCTGATTGGCCGGTTGTCGGGACCAGACTCAAGCGTTGCGATCCATTGAATTTCCTTCGGCGCTCCCAGCGCCGCCAACATAAGGCCCTGCTTGGAACCGAAGCGGTTGAAGAGGGTCGTATGGCTGACGCCGATTTCCCGTGCGATGTCCGCCGCCGAGATGCTCCCGCCGCGTTCCAAAAAGCAGCGCCGGGCGATGGAGAGGATGTGGTCGTCCGGTACTTCTTTGGGGCGTCCGATTTTCATTCCTGATTCCGACTTGACGATTCACCTCTGCATAATATCTTTCTGTCCAGAAAGAAATAAAGAGGCATCCAACTATGAAGCGCAATCCTAACCTGAACTGGCGTAAAGTGGACCCCGGCTCCCTGGCTGCTCGAAAGGCCATCGTGATCGGTGGGACGGGTGGTCTGGGCCGGGCTATCAGCCAGGCGCTGGCAGGACGCGGCGTGGCCGTCACAGTGGTGGGGCAGACGTTCCGCGACAAGGATGTCGCCAATATCGGCTTCGTGCAGGCGGATCTCAGCCTGCTGAAGGAGGCGGAGCGTGTCGCGCGTGAGCTGCCGGCAGAACGCAGCGACCTGTTGTTGTTCACGACCGGCATTTTTGCAGCGCCGAAGCGTCAGACGACGGCGGAGGGTATCGAGAGGGACATGGCGGTCAGCTACCTGAACCGTCTGGTGATGCTGCGCGATCTTGCTCCCCGTCTGGGTAAGCGGCGTGGTGAGGATGCGTCACGCGCGCGGGCATTCGTCATGGGCTATCCGGGCACCGGTCAGCTAGGCGCGCCGAACGACCTGAATTCAGAGCAGACCTACACGGTAATGTCCGCGCATATGAACACCGTTGCCGGTAACGAGGCGCTGGTGGTTGACGCCGCTCATCGTTATCCCGATCTCGACGTATTCGGTCTCAACCCGGGTCTGATTAAATCGAGCATCCGCAGTAACCTGATGGGCGCGGACAGCCTGAAGCATCGGATCATGGAATGGCTGATCGGCAAGCTGGCCCCGAGCGCCGACGAGTACGCGGCGCGGATTTTACCTTTGTTATTTTCGCCTGATCTTGATCACCGCAGCGGGGCGTTCTTCGACCGCAAGGCGCAGGCTATTCTTCCGTCCAATGGTATGACCGAAGCGTATGCGCAGCGCTACATCGCGGCCTCGGAAACGCTGGCGGCCAGGACTGGCGTCCGTTTCACCACATAATCTGCAGCTGTGACTGCAGGGACGAAAAACAGAGGAAGATCGCCTGTAATCGATCTATCCGCGACCCTAAGGGCAGCGAGCGCCAATCGCGTCGTCATCGCAAGGGGCTCTCATGCCGGGAAAACCCCTTTTCTCGATTGGGTAAATGCAACCCCCGTCGGTCGGCTCTCCAATCGCCTTTGCGCGATCAAGGGGTTTTCGTGAGGAGTGCTCTGGATCTAACGTCTTCGCCGGAAGCTATTATTGCGCGGCACGCGGCGCAGGCGTCAGCGGCGTGATGCGGACCAGAATATACGGACGTTCTTGCATGTCGCGGCCGTCATGGAACGCGGGCAGACGCGACCACTGCCCCACCGTCATCCAGAGTGAATTTCCGTCGAGAGCGAGGCCGTCCGGCGCGATCAGGCGCGGGTCCTGCGCTACGATAGACAGCGTTCCGTCGGGGGCACGGTGCAGGACGGCGTGGCGTTCTATGTCCGTCAGATACAGGGAGCCGTCCGGCGCGGTCGCCATGCCGTCCATGACGCCGACTTCGCCCTCGTCTTTGACGGACGCCTCGATTGCGGCTTCGCTCTGCGTCGGATCGGCCAGGATCGCGGTCGGGGCGCTGTAGAGTCTGCGCGCTGAAAGTGGCGACCAGTAAAGGCGGCTGGAGTCCGCGCTGAGCGTCAGGCCGTCCAGACCGCCCTGCGCCATCGTCGGGTGCTCGGCGTCATAGTGGGCCAGACGCCCATCCACTTCCATCACCAGATCTGGATCGGCGTTGACGTAGCGCGTGCCGGAGAGGACGCGCCTTCCCTTGCCGGAGGCCAGGTCGATGACCATCAACGCCGGATGATCGTCGAAAGAGGTGTCGGTGACGAACGCTGTGCCCTGCGGCCCATGCGTAAGGTCGATGCGCACGTCGTTGACATGCGTTTTGGGGGTCGCGACAGGCTCAGTCAGGGCGTATCGGCGGACGATCCGGTTACTCGCCGGGTCGATATGGATCAGCGCGGGATGGGATTTTGCCGTCGAATCCGCGCGCAGACCTTCATCGACCAGCCAGAGCTGGCCGTTGCCGTCGACGGTCATGCCGAGCGGGGAGACCAGCGTCTTCTGTGCGGCGACGTCGGGGAAGGGCGACAGTTTGCCGTCGCGGTCTGACCAGGTCGCCAGCACGGGACCGGGGTGCTTCTGCGCACTGGTAGGAAAGGCGAGGACGAGGCGACGATCCGGCAACAGGGCGATTCCCGACGGCTGCGCGCGATCGAAACGACCCATTACGGTCACATTGCTGGTTGGCGTAGAGCCGTGATCGACGCTGTCGGCAGCCGCCGCGCCGTAGGCCGTCAGGAGCGCGGCGCACGCAAGGAACGAGTGGCGGGTCGATCTCCAGATACGGCGCATGTTTTTGTTCTTCCTTATATGTGGGCGGGCCTCTCGCTGACCAACCTTTGCGGGGGAGGCTAGCGGTGCGGCGCGTCGCGCTGCAAGTCTACGAACGCGCTCGACGGCGGCGCGTTCGCCCTTGCCGCAGAAGTCGGAAAGACCTGCGTGTGAATGATTCAGGAAAAGCGGGAGAAGTCCGGCGCTCTTCGCTCAGCGAACGCGGTGAACGCCTCCCGCGCTTCAGGGGAAATCAGGCGGCGGGCGAACTCCTCACTCTCTGCGTTCATTCGGGCCAGAATGGTGTCGGTGTCGCGCATCAGGCGGCGGGTGGCCGCCACTGCTCCGGCAGGCAGAGTGACGAGGCGCGCGGCGATCGCCTCAGCGGCTCCTGTCAGCCCTTCGCGCGACGTGATCCGGTTCGCGAGCCCCCAAGCCAGTGCGTCCTCCGCCCCGACAGTCTCGCCCAGCGCGAGCATCGCGAAGGCCCGCGCATGACCAATCCGGGCGGGGAGGAGAAAGCTCGACGCCGCTTCCGGCACAAGGGCGAGGCTGACGAACGGGGTGCTCAGTCGGATATCGTCCGCGAGGAGCACATAATCGCAATGCAGCAGCATCGTCATACCGACGCCGACCGCGTGACCGTGCGCGGCCGCGACCAGAGGTTTCACATTGGTCGCCAGCGCCTGGAGGAAGCGCGTGACGTTGCGCAAGCCGCTCCCCGCCGCCATGGCTGCGAACTCTCCAAGGTCGTTGCCGGCGGTGAACGCTTCTCCCTCTCCCCTGATCAGGATCGCGCGGGTCGAGGCGTCGGTCTGTGCGTCAAGCAACGCGTCTGCGAGAACGCCGTACATGACGTCCGTCAGCGCGTTCTTCTTTTCCGGGCGGTTCATGACGAGCGTGAGCACGCCGTCCGACTTGTGGACTTTGACGAGATCGGTCACGTCGAGTTCTCCATTGCGATGGGCGCCGTTGCGCACATGCCTCGACGCACGCCCGTCCGCCGGACCGGGAAACGCGCCCGCTGCACGCTGGTTCGCCTTTAAATGTTGGCAACAGCCGGAGATGGCGGCAAAACAACTTAATGGTAGCGAATTCTGACGAAATGCGCCGCGCCGCTCCGCGTCGCCAGCGCACTGCACGCGAGCACGGTGGAACGGCGCAGGACGCCCCGACGGCGGATGACGGGCAGGCGGGGGAGCGACGTCAGGAAATTCTGGAGGTAGCGGCCCAGCTCTTCGCCGAACATGGCTACAGGTCCACGTCTATTCGCGACATTGCCGACCGTGTGGGCATGCTGCCGGGATCTCTGTACTACCACATACGCTCGAAAGAGGCGTTGTTCGTGGAAATCCACGACAAGGCGCTCGACGCTGCGGCGATCCGGGTACGCAACGCCATAGAACCCCTCGCCGACCCCTGGGATCGCCTGCTGGCGGCGTGCGAGGAGATGGTCGAGATTCAGCTCAATCCCAGTTCCCTGACGTTGCCGATCATGAACATCTTCCGTTCGGTTCCTCCGGAGGTGAAGGTCGCCCTGCTTCGAAAGCGCGACGAATTTGAAACAATTTTCCGCGCCATAGTGGAGGGCCTGCCTCTCCCGGCGGAACTGGACCGCAGCATCTACCGCATCCTGTTGTTGCGGCTGCTGAACACGGCCGACGAATGGTATCACGAAGGACGCCTGACGCGTCGTGAGATCGCGGGGCAGATCGTGGCTATTTTTCGCCATGACGCGACGCATGGAGAGACGCAAGCCTGACGCGTCATTGTCGCGTCAGCTCTGCAACGCCTCCATGGGACGATCGGCGAGGATGGCGTCGAAGACGAAGCGGGCTGACGGAGTCATCCGCGTGTCCGAAAGCCAGGCGACGCCCATGGTCATGAACATCTCCGATTGAAAAAAAGCGTCGTCGAGCGTAACGGCCAGATTATGCGGATGCGTCAGCATCGAGGCGGGGACGAACATCAAGGCCTCCGCTGCTGCGCCGATCTCCGCCGCTGCGATGGGGGAGTTGACCTCGATGATCCGCCGGGGAAGAGCCAGTCCCCGCGACTTCAGCAGGGAATCGAAACGACCCCGCATCGCCATGCCGTGAACGGGCAAAACCCAGATCCTGCTGACGAATTCTGGCCATCGACGCAGCACGTCGGAGAAGCGCAGGTTCGCGTCCTTGTCCACCACGACGCAGAATTCGGTCGTCAGAGGTTCGCAGGCGAAGCGCGGATGCACGTCGATCTCGTGCAGGTCGATCAGCAGCATGTCCAGGCGGTTCGCCTCCAGCTCCGATAGAAGCGTCGCGCGCATGCCGTATTCGCAGCGGAGAGTCAGGTATGGATGCTCCCGCTTCACCGTGGCGCACCAGTTCGGCAGACGGGTGTGCAGGGCGGGCGCCTGAAAGCCGATGGACACTGTGCCCCGGAGGCTCTTGCCCATGTGCACGATGTCTTCGTTCAGGGCGATCAACTCGGCGTCGATACGACGGCAGGCGGTCAGCACGCGGGCGCAAAGTTCCGTGGGTTCGAGCGCCCCGCCCAAACGCCGGAACAGTTTCGCCCCGAGAAGTTCTTCGATTTCTATGCAGCTTTTCGATACGGCGGCAGTGGAGACGCCAAGCCGCAGAGCGGCGGCCTTCATGCTGCGGGTGGTGTCGAGCGCATGGAGAAGCGTGATGTGACGCAATTTCAAAAAGCGTCTGACGTCCGGGAAATCATTTGCTTTCTGCATGGCGCCCTCCAGCTTTGGTTATCAACCAGATGGTTAACGACGCGCAACAAGATTTCCTTAGGAGAAAACGTTTCGATTGTTTCATAATTTTCAAAGCGGAGTTTTCGAAATCGGGGCCAGGGTATGGCGCCAAATTTTCCATACATTTCCAGTAAAAGACGCATTTTGTCACACGCGTAGGCATGAACGCGCGAAATTAAAGGATATGGAATGATATCTGGGCGTGACGCGACATCGCATAGGCCACATGGCAGAGTTTTGGCCCTGCGCGGCAGGGCGCCGCAGGGCCGAATAAGGGTCGGGGCGGTGTCCGCCGCGCTGCTTCCATTGATCGGGTGCCTGGTTGATGGAGAGGCTAAAGGGACGCCTCGCTCTCGCCACGTCGACAAGACCACGCATGCAGGCGCGACGACGGGCGCCCATGGGCTTCCCGCCGCTGCGATCCGCCCTGCGACCCATCCGGCTCACGTCAACGGCGCCGCCGAAACGTTGAGTGTTAGCGGCGCACGGCGCGCATTCCACTTTTCCCAGGCGCAGCGCACGGCCGATTCCGCCACGCGCATTACGGCGGAAACATTGGTCCGCCATGGCGTCGTTGGTCTGACGGGACTTCAGAATCTGGCGCCGAACGTGACAATCCAGAGTCTCATGGGAACGGCCAGCACGAATTTCTTTATTCGCGGCGTTGGATTTAACGATTACACCCAGAATAACACGTCATCTATCATGACCTATATTGACGACGTGCCTTTTCCCCTGAGCACCATGGCGTCAGGCATGATGTTCGATATCGCTGACGTGGACATCCAGCCCGGTCCGTCGGGGACGACGCACGGTCTGACGGATTCGGGCGGTGAGGTGAATATCCGGACGGCCGATCCGACCGAGACATGGCACGGAGGCGTGACGCAGGACATTGCGAGTTACGCTCGCAGCCGGACCGATCTCTACATTTCCGGCCCGATCACGGACAAGCTTTCGTTCCGGATAGCCGGACAGACGATGCACGGCGGAGGGTGGCAGTATAGTCCGGCCAACCACACGCATCTTGGGGACGCGAATGAAGGCGCGCTACGTGCCAAGCTGCTCTGGAAACCGGACGAGCATACGGAAATCAAACTTACCGGGCACTGGACGCAGGACAATTCGGGCGTTGTCGTCGGTAAGCCCGTTCTGAATTTTCTTCCGGCGGCGCAGTCCATTCCGACGCTGGGCTATCAGCAGGCGAACTGGGATCTGCGCCCCCAGTTCGCGAAACTTATCGGGCGTTCAGCGAATACGATGCCGTCGGAGCATAACACGTTCTGGGGTTTCGATCTGAATATGTCGCACGACTTCGGTTTTGCGACACTGCGCAGCATCAGCGCTTATGAAACGGAACGAGAGGGTGAGTACACCGATCAGGACGGGACCACCTACGCCAGCGGAGATCAGTATCGCAATATCGTCGCGAACTCTTTCACGCAGGAGGTCAATCTCAAATCAAATGACCATGGACAGCGCCTGCAATGGGTTGTGGGCATGACCTACAATCGGGTTCGCATGTCTCAGCAATTTTATTTCGATTTTACGGATTACGTGCCGTTGCGCGGCTACCTGTCTGAAACCTCTTTCCGGCAGAACCAGCAGACGTTCAACCAGTATGCGCATGTATCCTATCGCCTGCCGTATAACATCACGCTGTTCGGCGGCATCAACCACGAAGCCGACGACCGGCAGCTTCTTGGATTGCGGACGGTGCACTTCGGGATCAATAATCTGAATTTCAATAACGAAGGCGCGGCGGCCAACCAGTTCGCGGGAACTGTAGGCATCCAGTGGCAGGCCGCCAAAAACCTGATGTTCTATTACAAGATGAGCAAGGGCTTCAAACCGGGCGGGTTCACGGGAAACAACACCGTCGTGCAGGCGCAGTTGGCTCCGTTCGGACCGGAGAGCCTTCTCGCCTACGAAGCCGGGTTCAAGAGCGACATCATACCGAACGTGTTTCGCCTGAACGCATCAGCCTTTTATTACGATTACCATAACCAGCAGTATATCAGTTCGTATCTGGTGCCGAGCTACGGGCCGCTCGGTATGTTCGTGAATATTCCCAAATCCGAGATATGGGGGGTGGAATTCACTACGAATATACACCCGCTCCCTCATGTATATCTGATGCAGAATCTCGGATACGAGAGAGGAAAATATCAGAAATTTCTGGCGCTGAACTCGACAGCCACGAACGCCTATTACACTGCCAATCATGTATGGCAGGGAATTTATACCGATTACGGCGGCGTTGATTCTGGCATCCCGAAGCTGACGCTGAACGGTACGGCTGATTACCGCTTCAATCCGTTGCGCCATTATGAGCTGGAGACCGGCCTCGACTGGATGTATCGCGGCTCTCAGGCGCTGGTTGCGGGCGGTCTTGGCTCGTATCGTCTCCCCGCGTATTTTCTGATGGGCGCGCATATGACGTTCCATCCCGTCAGCGATCGCTGGTCGGCGACGATCTATGCGTCGAATCTTCTGAACCGGCAGTATTTCGTGGCCGGTGGACAGGCGACGACGACGTATTTCTGGATTCCCGGCGCGCCGCGTTTCATCGGCGGCCGTCTGAGCGCCAATTTCTGAGTTTGATCTTCACATAGAGCAAAAGTCGTGGGGAGGCGTCGATGTCCAGCCAGTTCAAATCCGGCGCCACAACGTCGGACGCCGTCCAGCCCAGCCCGCCGGTCAGCAAGGTCGTATGTCTTGCAGCCGGAAGCATCGGAAATTTTCTCGAATTCTATAACTTTATGGCGTACGCGTTTTTCGCGCCGATGATCGGGCAGGCGTTCTTTCCGGTCAAAGGCGCGCTTATGCAGCTTCTGGCGGCGCTTATCACCTTCGCGGCAGGCTTTCTCGCCCGCCCGTTGGGATCGCTGGTCATGGGGTTCTATACGCAGCGGATGGGCGTCGGAAGCACGTTGATGGCGACGTTTCTGATGATGGCCGCAGGGTCAGCGCTTCTGGTGGTGACGCCTGATTATGCGACGATAGGCGTGTGGGCGCCTGTACTGGTGTTGATTTCACGCTTGCTGCACGGGTTTTCGGAGGGCGGAGAGGTAGGCCCGGCCACAGAGTTTATCTATTCATTACGGGGGGAGCGAGATGCGGGCGCGATGGCGTCCGCGCAGGCGCTGACGCAGTTCATGTCTCAACTGGCGGCGGTGGCGATCGGTCTCGTGTTATCGGCGACGCTCTCGCACGAACAACTCTATGCCTGGGGCTGGCGCGTGCCCTTCGTTCTCGGACTGGCCATCGTTCCATTCGGCCTGTTCTTCCGACGCCTCGCACTAGGCGGGCTGGATCAGGCGGCTGCACAGCCGGTCGTGACGGAATCGTCGCGCGAGCCGTTCCCGTGGCTGGTCATCGCACTGACTTTCTGTGTGATCCTGACGGGAACCGTCACGACCTATCTCCGCGCCTTCGGCGCCAGTTATGCGATCTCCGTGCTGCATCTGTCGCCAACGCTGGGCATGGCGGCGATGTCGATTGGCCTGATAGCGGGGCTCGCTGCGATTGTGACGGGTATCCATCTGCAACGCTCCTGCCGCCCGCGGCCACTGATCCTCGGCGTGTCTGGCGTTTATCTCATCGTTATCCTTCCTGTGTATCATTTCTCGGTTCATAGCCCCGGCCTTGCGAGCCTCATCGTGCTCAACGTCGTGACGAACGTCATGCCCGGACTTTTGTCCGCAGTAAGCTCCGAACTGGTCCTGCGCTCCATTCCTGCGGCGCAGCGCAGTTTTGTTTTTGGCGTCGTCTATTCCATAACCGTATCGGTGTTCGGCGGCGCGACGCAGCCCTTCGTGACATGGTTGATTCTCATGACCGGGAACGCCATGGTTCCCGGATATCTTGCGTCGATCGTGATTCCTGTCGCGCCGATCGCGTTGCTCGCCCTGTCGCGCCGCGCGGCGAAGCGCAGCGCGCAGGAGGTGAATGGCGAGGCAGGTCTTCGGAGTTTTGAAGTCCCCGTGTCGGCGTTTTCGGAAGCGTAACCTCCTCCGTGCGCCATAAGGAAATATAATGACTGCATTCGATTTCATGAACCGCAACAGCGCCGAGTTCGACGCTATCCGGCACGACTTGCACGCTCATCCGGAGATCGGACTTGAAGAGCACAGAACCTCCGCCATTGTGGCGGAAAAACTCGCCGAATGGGGAATAGAGGTTCATCGAAATATCGGTCGCACCGGCGTTGTCGGCGTGCTGCGTTCAGGCAGCGGCAATCGTTCCGTTGGTTTGCGTGCGGATATGGACGCCCTGCCGATGCAGGAGGAAAATACGGTCGAATATCGCAGCACGACCCCGGGCATGATGCATGCGTGCGGGCATGACGGTCATACCACGATGTTGCTTGCCGCCGCGAAATATCTTTCCGAGACAAAGAATTTCGACGGGACGGTGAACTTCATCTTCCAGCCGGGGGAGGAAGGCGTGGGCGGCGCCAAGGCTATGCTGGAGGATGGCCTACTGGAACGCTTTCCTTCTGATGCGCTGTTCGGGATGCACAACAAGCCGGGTTTGCCGGTCGGAAAATTCGCGATCCGGTCAGGTCCGGCGATGGCCGGGGGCGCGTTCTTTGACATCACGATCAAGGGCAAGGGCGCTCATGGCGCACGACCTGAGGATGGCGTGGATCCGGTCATGGTCGCGGGACATATGATCACGGCGCTCCAGTCCATTGTCTCGCGCAACATTCCACCGTCCGAAGTCGCGGTGCTGAGCATCACGAAAATGGCCGGTGGCGACGCGTACAACATCATCCCGGATACGGCGACGCTGGGCGGCACCGTGCGCTGCTTCAGTTCTGCCATCATGACGCAGATTCAGGAGCTGATCGAACGCACGATTACGAATGTTGCGGCTGCATTCGGCGCGCGCGCGTCTCTTGATTTTCGTCTGATTTTTGCTCCGACGATCAACGATCCAGAACATGCCGACGCGTTCGCTGGCGCCGCTGAGTCTCTGGTCGGCGAAGCGTCGGTCGACCGCAACACAGAAGCTGCGATGGGGTCGGAAGATTTCAGCTTCATGCTGGAGAAAACGCCGGGCGCTTATATCCTCGTTGGCGGAGGCGAAGGCGCCGCGCCGCATCACCCGCGCTACAACTTCAACGACGCGACGACGCCGTATGGCGCGGCGCTTTATGCGACGATTGTGGAAAGAACGCTTCCCGCCAGAGCGGCGGGCTGAACGAAACCGCAATAGACAGGGGCAGGCACGATGGAAAATCAGGATCAGATCTGGTCATATGTGGAGCGCAAGGCCGAGCCGATGATCGGCCTCAGCGACGCCGTGTGGGACGTTCCCGAATTGAATTACGGCGAATTCGCATCCTGCGCCCTGCATAAAAACGCTCTTGAAGCTCAAGGTTTTCGTGTCACGACGAATGTTGGCGGCTTGCCGACGGCGGTCATGGGAGAGGCTGGGGCGGGTGGTCCGGTGATCGCCATTCTGGGCGAGTATGACGCGTTGCCGGGGTTGAGTCAGGCCGCCGGAGAGGCCACGCACACGCCGCTGCCGGGCGACGGCAGCGGGCATGGATGCGGCCATAATCTTCTCGGTTCAGCTGCGCTGCTCGCTGCCACTGCGGTAAAGGATTGGCTTGCCGAAACCGGGGCTCCTGGCCGTGTCCGGTATTACGGGTGTCCGGCCGAAGAAGGCGGCGCGGGGAAAGGGTTTATGGTGCGGGAGGGCGTGTTCGACGATGTGGACATCGCCATTACCTGGCATCCGGCGCATTTCGCGGGCGTGTTTCCCGCGGCGTCGCTCGCCAACCAGATCATCGACTTCACGTTCACTGGACGCGCGTCCCATGCAGCAGCCGCGCCGCATCTGGGACGATCCGCTCTGGACGCGGCGGAACTGATGAATGTCGGCGTGAACTACATGCGCGAGCATATGCTGCCCAGCTCGCGCATTCACTACGCCTATCAGGACGCTGGCGGGGTGGCGCCGAACGTCGTGCAGTCGCGGACGGTGATCCGCTACACCGTTCGTGCGACCGAACTCGACGAGCTGCTGCGTCTGACCGCGCGAGTCAGAAAAATTGCCGACGGCGCGGCGTTGATGACGGAGACGACGGTCAGCAGCGCGGTGTTGAGCGGCATGGCCAATCTCCTTGGCAACGCCACACTCGAGCATGTTCTGCAGGCCAATCTCGAACGTCTGGGTCCGCCGCAGTTTGACGAGGCGGATCGTGCGTTCGCCCGCTCCATCCGCGAAAGTCTGACGCCTGAAGATATCGCGGCCCCGTTCGTTGCGGCCTGTCTTCCCATAGATCCGGAAAAACCGCTGTGTGATGCGATCCTGCCTTATCGCAGCGACAGCTTCCGCACGATGATGGGTTCGACCGATGTTGGCGACGTCAGCTGGGTTGTGCCGACGGCGCAGGCGCTGGGCGCGACCTGTGCGATTGGGACGCCGTTTCACACATGGCAGATGACGGCGCAGGGGAAATCGCCTCTCGCGCATAAGGGCATGGTGCATGTGGCCAAGGCGATGGCCGGCACGGCGATCGACGTGTTGCGCGACGAAACACTGCTTGCCAGAGTGAAGCGAGAGCATGCGGAGAAAGTCGCGAAGACGCCGTATGTCAGCCCGATACCGCCTGACGTGCAGCCGCCTCTCGTCGTCAGGGCTGTGCAGGCCGCCTGAATTTTACTGGAGTGCCCTTGATGTCCGAAGCCCTTGCCGAAATTTCCGCGCGTCTCGAAGAATTCGCGGCCATCCGCCGCGATATTCACGCGCACCCGGAATTGGGGCTGGTCGAGCACCGGACGTCGGCTCTCGTGGCGGAGCGTCTGGAGGCCTGGGGGATCAAGGTGCATCGCGGCGTAGGCGGCACGGGCGTAGTCGGCGTGCTGCGGGCAGGGAATGGAGAAGGCTCCGTGGGCCTGCGCGCCGATATGGACGCGCTGCCCATTTTCGAGGCTTCGGGAGCGGCGTGGAGCAGCCAGACGCCGGGTCTGATGCATGCGTGCGGACATGACGGACATACGACGATGTTGCTGGCGGCGGCGCGGCAACTGGCGGAGACGCGCCGCTTCAACGGCACGGTGAATTTCATCTTCCAGCCGGGTGAAGAAGGGTGCGGCGGCGCGCTCGCCATGCTCAACGATGGTCTGTTCGATCGTTTCCCGTGTGACGCCATCTATGGTTTGCATAATCAGCCGGGGCTGGACGTCGGCAGGTACCGTATGACGCCTGGTCCGGCAATGGCCGGTGGCGGCTTCTTCGACGCCACGCTCACCGGCGTCGGCGCCCACGCGGCGAGGCCGGAAGCGGGGGTCGATCCCGTCGTTGCGGTATGTCAGCTCGTCACGGCGTTGCAGACCATCGTGTCGCGTACGATCTCTCCCAGCAATCCGGTGGTCTTCAGCGTCACCAAGATTTCCGGCGGAGAGGCCCATAACGTCATTCCGCAGACTGCGTCGTTCGGCGGCACTTTTCGGGCGATGAACTGGGCGACGCTTGATCTCGTGCGGGAACGTCTGGAGCACATGACGCAGGCGCTGGCCGCCGGTTTCGGTACGACGGCGGAAATCACGTTTGGGGAAATGTTCGCCCCGATGATCAACAACCCCGAGCGAACGGCTTTCGCCGCCGACACGGCACGCGCGATCGTCGGCGCGGAAGCGGTAGAGGGGAGCGCGCCGTTTGTTCTGGGCTCCGAGGACTTCGCGTTCATGCTCGAAAAAGTGCCCGGCGCGTTCGTCAGGGTCGGCAACGGCGCGACGGCGGGCCTGCATCACCCCGCCTACGATTTCAATGACGCAACGATTCCTTATGGCGCGGCGCTGCTCGTCGAACTGACGGAACGCACGTTGATGCGCGCCGCTTGCTGAAAGCGGTTTCGACGAGACCTTTTGTCTTTGTTGCATAAGCGGCGCGTCTCGCCTTTCTGTCCGGGTGAAATGCTCCGGCGGGCGGCGTATTTCGTTTCCTTAAGTCTGTTATCCGTGCCGGAAACAATGACGGTTTTGGTATTTAGGCAACACTGAGCCTGGGTCGCTCAAACCGTTGTTTGTGGGAGATTGACAGTTCGTAACGAATACGTAATCTCGAAATCGCAACGATGTGGACGGCCGGCGTTTGAGCGCGTGCAGCCCTGATTTTGGTTCGCCATGTCGTGATTCTCGCTTTTTCGATGGGGCTGTTCTGACTATGACCGTGACTCCGCTGACGCGCCGCGCCCGCTGCTCAAGTTTTTTTCTACTGTTGGGAACGGCGATAGCAGGGGTAACGGCGATGGAGTCAGCGGCGTTGGCCGCGCCGTCCGATGCAGGACAGGCGACTCATGGGAAGGCGTCGGCGCACAAGAAGCACGTCTCTCACGCAGTCGCCGCGCAGGGCGGCTCCCCCATTGCCCCGGCTCCCGCTCGCCGTGTCGCTGCGCATAAGCGCGCAACCTCGATGACCAGTCACGATCAGGAGGCGATAGAAGTCCGCACTGATCGTGTCCGCAGTCACAGCGCGGAAGTCGCCGTAACGCGCAAGACCATGGATCATTTCGTTGCGGGCACGAATCCCATGCAGGTTCTGGCGCAAACCACGCCGGGCGCAGTCTTCGCGTCAACGGACGCGTTCGGCCTCGACACATATGGCAACACGTTATACGTGCGCGGCTTCAGCCAGATGCAGATCGGCGCCACGCTCGACGGCATTCCGCTCGGGACGCAGGGTTTCGCCAACTATAACGGCGTGTCGATTACGCAGGCCATGATTCAGGACGACATCGGGGGAATGACGATGTCGCAGGGCGCCGGCGCCCTTGACTCGTTCTCGGCTCAAAATCTCGGCGGCGCCATGACTTATGTGTCGTCCGATCCGGCGGATAAGGCTGGCGGTAAAGTCAGCCAGACCTTTGGCAGCTACAACGCATATCGCACTTATGCCCGTGTAGACAGCGGCGTTCTTAATTCTACGGGAACGAAATTTTACGCGTCTTTCGCGCGCACAAACACCGATATGTGGAAAGGTCAGGGCTACCAGAGCGAAATTCAGGCAGATGCGAAAGTCGTTCAGCCGCTGGGCGACAAGGGAAAAGTCACTGCGTTTTTTGGGTACGGTAACTTTACGCAGGGCAACTACCTGACGATGACTAAAAACATGTGGGAGAAGATGGGGCGTTATTCGACCTATCTGAAACCCGATTACACGAAGGCCAAGCTGTGGGCGTATTACGCGCAATACACCAGCGAAGTGCCTCCCGGCTATGAAGGCGTTCTGTCGAACGACGAAATCGGCGATTACGCATGGGACGCGTCCCAGGTTCAGCGCACGTATCTTTCGTCGATCAACACTCATTATGATCTGTTCAAGAACGTGACGTCAGACACCGTCATCTATGGCAACGTGAGCAGCGACATTCATGGCGGCACGAACAATTTTGTGACGTCGCCTAGCTACGGAGCCGTCACGCTTCAGCCCGATGGCACCGTGACTGGCGTCCCCATGGCGCTGCAGATGGCGCACGCTTTTATGCGTCGTCTCGGGTTCACACAGAAATTCTCTTACGAAGCGCCGCACCACAACCACATCGAAGCAGGCGTGTGGTACGAGAATAATCACTGGATTTACAATCAGCGCCTCTACGAGGACGGTCTCAACGAAGCCCACAACTGGAACTCGGATTTCAAGGCGGGTACAGGGCATACGTGGTTTAACGACACATACAATACAAATACGTTCCAGTTCTTCCTGCAGGATCGCTGGACGATCATCCCGGGCATGACCCTGCTCGCCGGTTTCAAGTCGCTCACGCAGACGACGCATGGCGGCACAAAGGATGATTACACATCTGAACTCGATGCAGAGGGTTGGAACACCTATTACCGTCACGCCGCCAACGGCACACTGACGTCCTCGGGTGCGTTCTTGCCGCATTTCAATTTTGATTATCACTTTCTTGATCATCACGAATTTTATATCGACATCGCAGAAAACCTCCGCGCGTACGACTATTATTCCCAGACGCAATCCGGCACGGCGTGGGGCGGTCTCGGTAACTCCACGATCTCGGCGCAGACGGTGTTTAACGAGAACAAGAAAGTCCTCCGGCCTGAGCGGACCTGGAACTACGTCGTCGGATACCGCTACGATTCCCGGTTCTTCTCAGGGTCGGTCGATTATTATCACACGGACTACTACAATCGTCTGGCGACCATTACGGAAGGCAGTTCGGCGACAGCGAACAGCGCCTACATGAACGTCGGGCGTGAATCCATGGACGGTGTCGACGTCATGGCGACGATCCGGCCGGTGCGCGGGCTTGAGATTACCAACAGCTTCAGCTGGAATGACGCGCAGTATCTGACCCATTCAATCAATTACGGCGGCCAGAGCTACGACATTCATGGAAAACATCAGGTTTACTATCCAAAATTCACGTACAAGGCGAATCTGAACTACACGTGGCGCGGGGCGATGTTCAATTTCAACGTCAATTATATCGGCTCGCGTCCGATGACCTACATGAATGACGAATACATCCCCGCTTACTGGCTCGCGACGACCAGCTTCGCCTACGACTTCGGCAAGATCGGCTTTGCGAACAATATCAAGGCGTCTTTCGGCATTACAAACCTGTTCAACAAAAACTACATCAGCAGCGCCTATGGCGCGGCGTCGGTGTCCGGCGACGACAACGCCAACCTGTTTGTCGGGGCGCCTCGTGAGTTTTACGGCACGATCGCGGCGTCCTTCTAAGGGACGCATGCGTTCACGCGCCTAAACCTTCACCAAACCGTTCTCCGGCGTCACGGCAGGGCCGGGGAACACGTTCGTCAGCGCCGAGGGACCTAGCCGCAGATGGTCGCGCAGCACACCGCTCGCGACCGCCCGAAGATCGGTTGTTGGCGCAAGGTCGCGGTGCTCGAACAGTTGCGTCGCCTGTAACCCCGGCCATGTGCCGGCTACGCGCCCGCCCGCAACCGCGCCGCCGAGCAAAAACGCCGCCGTCGCGGTACCGTGATCGGTGCCTCCGGTGCCGTTCATGCGAACGGTGCGGCCGAATTCTGTCATCACCAGAACCACGGTGCGATCCCACTCGGGACCAAGGGCCAGACGCATGGCGTCCATGCCCATATCCAGTTGCCGCAGGGGACCTGCAAGGCGTCCTTTCTGAGCGGCGTGCGTGTCCCATCCGCCCATTTCAAGCGCCGCGACGCGTGGCCCTCTTCGATCGGCAAGCATGCGCCCTGCCGCGTCCGCGAGAATTGCGAACGAGCCGGGTTTCTGCCCGTTGGGGGCAGGCGGAGGCGCGTCTCCGGCCAGCACCTTGGCGGAAAAACCGAGGGCGGTCAGGCCGTTGCGAAAGGCAGGTCCGGTGACGGGGTCTTTCGCATTCAGCGCGGCGATCTGGGCGTAAAGGTCTGCGTCCGGTCGTCGGCCGCCCTCGGGCGCGTAGCTGGCGACAGTGGTCGGACCGCGCAGCAACAGCGGGACCGAAAGTCCGAGGGAAAGCCCGGCGCCTTCCGCGCCATGCCTGTTTTTCGGAAGGGCGGAGACCGCGCGGTTCAGCCAGCCACTGCTGAGCCTCTGGTCGGCGCCGCTTTCCATGTAGTCCTGTGCCTCGAAATGCGAGCGGCTGCGATAATGACCGGCCACGGCATGAAACGGCAGCATCTGGCCGGCGGCATAGAGGCGCTGCATCCCTGAAAGGGACGGGTGCAACCCGAAGAACCCGCCAAGGTCGAGCAGCCCGCCGTCCCTGCCGGGCTCGGGCGGCAGCAGGTCTCTGCGCAGCGCCGCAAGCGAGGGGTCGCCATAGGGCGTCACCGCGGCCATGCCGTCCAGCGCGCCGCGCAAAATGACGACGACCAGACGCGGGTCGTCGGCGCCGTCCGCCGTCCCGGCGAGCGCGAGGGAGGACCGGCCCAGCGCCCAGCTTGCGGCGAGGCCGAGCAGGGCGGACCGGCGACGGATCAGCAGGGAATGCCTCAACATGTCTGGCGTCTCTGAAATTCGGGTGACGAGAACAGCAAGGTCAACCCGGCCTGACGGGAGCCCGCGTGGCGGATCGCCTCGATGGTGGCGGGCCGCAGGGCGGGGCCGAGGGTGGCGTGCGCGATGTCGAGGGGATTTCCCTCATGTATGCCCGCCGAAATGCGATAAGCCCAGTCTGCGCGAGCCATCATGTCGGCGGGAGCCGACCAGTCGGCGGCGCGGTCGCTCCAGCCATTGGGCAGGGGCGCCGTCCACAGCGGCTGTCCCAACGCGCCCAGCGCCCCGGCGAGCGTGTGGGCGGGAGAGTGGGGCGCATCGGGAGAAGGGCGTGGTCCAGCCCGGTCGAGCGCCCGCATCGCGGCTACGGCGAAATCCATCGGCGTACGGAACTTGTCGGTCCGTTCCCCGACGGCGCGCCTGCGGGGCGCGCGACGCAGTTCGATCAGCGCCAGAGC
The DNA here is from genome assembly GCF_017377715.1 of Acetobacter sacchari. GTDB lineage: Bacteria > Pseudomonadota > Alphaproteobacteria > Acetobacterales > Acetobacteraceae > Acetobacter > Acetobacter sacchari. The sequence goes on from NZ_JAFVMF010000001.1 coordinate 49,289, forward strand.
GGCCGCGCTCAGATCGCCCTGCGTATCGTGCAGCGCGGCCGCCACATGCGCGACGTCCGCAGGCGGCGGGGCATCCGAGACGAAATGCCCCACCAGCTTCGTGGCGAGGTGACGATACGTCGCCGGATGGGTCGCCAGAAATTGCAACGCCGCGACGCCGCCCTCCTCTCCTTCGGGAAAAGTTCGGCCCAGAATGGTTTTTTCGCCGGGTTCGTGGGCGTTGGCTCGAAACTGAAACCCCGGACGCTCGGCGTTCATGTTCACCGTCCAGCCGGTCAGGACCGCGGCGAACGCGGTCACGTCCGCTTGAGTGTACCCGGCCTGCGGCGAGACTGTGTGCAGTTCCAGACATTCCCGCGCGAGGTTCTCATTGAGGCCGCGATGGGCTTTCAGCCCGACTGGGCTGGAAGGGCCCGTCGAGGATGTGTTGTCGAGATACATGAGCATGGCCGGATGACGCATGACCGCCAGCGTCATGTCCGAAAAACGCGCGGTGACATTGGGGCGGATCGCCTCGCGCATGTAGGCGCCGATCACCGCGCGGGTATCGCCCTGACGCAGACTGACGGTAAAGTGGTTGAACCAGAACCAGGCGAGCCTCTCCCGGAAAGGTTGTTCCGAAATCAGAAGCTGCTCCATCTGGGCTACGACTTCCGCCTGAAAGACGGGTTTGACCAGAGAATTGTCCCGGATTTTTTCGCGGCGCTGCGTGCGCAGGGCGATCAGACCGTCGGCGCTTTCGCCAAGGCCGGTGAAGATCGCGGCGTCCGGTGCGAGCGTCTGCGCGCGGAGCCACGTTACAGGCGTGTCCGGTAGTGGCTCGTCGCCACGCCGCCCCCAGCCAAATCCCGTTATGGCGCTGGATTCTTCCATGATGAGTTCTCCGCGCTCGCGTCGTCGCTCCCGACCCTTGGGAGCAAACGTGGCGAGATGACGGCGCATACGGCGCTTTGACGCGACGCAAAAATATAGCATGCTGCATAAAGTGCGGAGTCGGGCGTAGACAAGCCGGGTTCCTGCGGAGAAGTCACACGTGCTGAAGCTTTGGTCGACGCCGTCATCCCCTGACGGTTCTCACGTCCGCCTGGAAGAACGGAGCCTGTCCACGCTGTTCGGCAGCGTCGGCGTTCCGTCTGGCGGCGCGTCCGCCTTTCGTCGTTTCCTCGCCTTTGTCGGACCGGGCTATCTGGTGTCGGTCGGGTATATGGACCCAGGCAACTGGGCTACCGACCTGCAGGGCGGCGCCGGGTTCGGCTATCAGCTGCTCAGCGTAATTCTGCTCTCCAACATCATGGCGGTGATCCTTCAGGCGCTGTCGGCGCGGCTGGGCATCGCCACCGATCGCGATCTGGCGCAATCGTGCCGCGATTACTTTCCGCGTCCGATCAATCTTTTGCTGTGGCTCGCGTGCGAACTGGCGATTATCGCCTGCGATCTGGCCGAGGTGATAGGCGCGGCCATCGCCCTGCAACTTCTCTTCGGTCTACCGCTGCTTGCCGGGGCCCTCGTCTCGGCTCTCGACGCCTTTCTGGTGCTGGGGTTGATGGGGCGGGGGTTTCGCTATCTGGAGGCGATGATCATCGCGCTTCTGATGGTGATCGCCCTGTGTTTCGCCGTGCAGCTTGTCGCCGCCGCGCCGCTGGTCGCAGCCGTCGTGCGCGGTTTCATCCCGACGACGCAGATCGTGACGGACCCGAAGATGCTATACGTTGCGATTGGCATTATCGGCGCAACGGTCATGCCGCATAACCTTTACCTGCACTCGTCGATCGTCCAGACCCGCGCTTATGAGCGGACTCCCTCTGGTCGGCGGGAAGCGCTTCGTTGGGCGACGCTGGACAGCACTATCGCCCTGACTCTCGCGCTGTTCGTCAACGCAGCCATCCTGATCGTCGCGGCGGCCGCGTTTCACGGCGGTCCGCACAGCGACGTGGCGGAGCTGGAAGACGCGTTCAGGCTGCTGTCTCCGGTTCTGGGCATGGGGATCGCCTCCACCCTGTTCGCGGTGGCGCTGCTCGCGGCTGGCACGAACTCGACCATTACCGGCACGCTTGCCGGGCAGATCGTCATGGAGGGATTCGTGCGGCTGCGTATGCCGCCATGGGCGCGTCGGCTGCTGACTCGCGGGCTGGCGATTCTGCCCGTCATAGCCGCCACCGTTCTGTTCGGAGACCGGAGCGTCGGAAAACTGCTGATGTTCAGCCAGGTCGTGCTGTCCATGCAGTTGCCCTTCGCAGTCATTCCGCTGGTCTGGTTCGTCTCGAATCGGAAACGTATGGGCGCGTTCGCGATCTCGCGGGGGAGCGCGGCGGTGGCCTGGGTCGTGGCGGCCATCATCCTCGTGCTCAATCTGCAGCTGCTTTACAGCTCATTCGCCGGATAACCGCGCGTAAAAATGCGGTCTCCGGGGGCGACGACGTTTGACTTCCGCGCCATCGCGCCGCCATCATAGACATGAAATGAGCCACCCGACTGCTTTCGGCAGCGGGCTGTTTTCGTTTCTTCCTTTTAACGTAACACAGAAGCGTAAAATTCGATGATTCCCGCCCTGATGCCGACCTACAACCGCGCCAACCTCGCTTTTGAGCGGGGCGAGGGCGCCTGGCTGTACGCGACGGACGGGCGACGATTTCTCGATTTCGCAGCGGGCATAGCCACCTGCTCTCTGGGGCACGCCAACCCGCATCTGGTCGCAGCCATCACCGAGCAGGCGGCGCAGGTGATGCATGTCTCGAACCTGTTTCGTGTTCCGCAGGCTGAGCGCCTGGCTGAGCGTCTGGTCGCCAATTCCTTTGCCGACAGCGTCTTTTTTTGCAACTCGGGCGCAGAGGCGAACGAAGGCATGGTGAAAGCCATCCGCCGCGCGCAAGCGAAATCCGGCCACCCGGAGCGTACGCGTATCCTCTGCTTCGACGGGGCTTTCCACGGGCGTACGCTCGGCATGCTCTCCGCCACCGGCAATGCGACCTATCTAGACGGGTTCGGAGAGCGCGCGCCCGGCTTCGACCATGTGCCGCTGAACAATATGAACGCCGTGCGCGACGCCATCACGCCGGAGACTGCGGGCATCATGCTGGAGCCGATTCAGGGCGAAAGCGGAATCAGAGCGGCGGACCGTCGTTTCCTGACCGAACTGCGGGCTGCGTGTGACGAGTTCGGACTTTTCCTCGGCTTTGATGAGGTTCAGACCGGCATGGGGCGCACCGGACGTCTGTTCGCCCATGAATGGGCAGGCGTGACGCCGGATGTCATGTCCAGCGCCAAGGGGCTTGGCGGCGGCTTTCCGATTGGCGCGATTCTGGCGACGGAGGAGGTGGCGCGCCACCTCGTCGCCGGGTCGCATGGCACGACGTTCGGCGGCAATCCACTGGCCTGCGCTGCGGGCAACGCTGTTCTTGACGTGCTGCTGGCGCCCGGATTTCTGGATCAGGTCAATGACCGGGCGGCGCTTCTCGGTCGTTTGCTGGACGACGTCGTGCGTGACTTCCCCGAGGTGTTCTCGGAGCGACGTGGCATGGGGCTGCTGATCGGGCTGCGTTGCGTTCCGAAGGTCGGCGACGTGCAGGCCGCGGCGCGTGACGCGGGTCTGCTGGTCGTTACAGCGGGCGACAACGTCCTGCGCCTGACGCCGCCGTTGGTGATCACCGAGACGGACTGTGAGGAAGCGGCGGCGCGTCTGCGGCAGGCGGCGACGGCGATCCGCTCGACAGTTCTGGAGGCGGCGCAATGAGCGCCGCTTCAGCCGCAGCGGCGGTATGGGGAGGCGCGACCGTAGAGGTGGCGTCAGAGCCGCCGCCGTCAGGGCCGCGGCATTTCCTCGAGCTGCGCGATCTGGACGCCGCTACGCTGCGGCAGATTCTCGACGTCGCCTCAGGGGTCAAGCGGATGCAGCGCAACCGCGCCCGCCCCCTGCATCCTGCCGCACCGCTGGCCGGACGCAGCGTCGGCCTGCTGCTGTCCAAACCGTCCACCCGGACGCGCGTGTCGTTCGAAGTCGGCGTGCGCCAACTGGGTGGGGAGGTCGTCGTGCTGTCAGCGTCCGAGACGCAGCTCGGGCGCGGCGAGTCGGTGCCGGACACGGCGCGCGTCCTCTCGCGCTTCCTTGACGCCATCGTTCTGCGGACCGGTCGCGCCGCAGCCCTTCGGGAGCTGGCGCAGTGGAGCAGCGTTCCGGTCATCAACGGCCTGACGCCCGCCTCTCACCCGGTGCAGATTCTCGCCGACGTCATGACGTTCGAAGAGCATCGCGGACCGATCGCGGGCCGCACGCTGGCGTGGGTCGGCGACGGCAATAATGTCGCGACCTCGCTGATTGAGGCCGCAGTGCGGTTTGGCTTCACATTGCGTCTCGCCACGCCTTCCCAGTTTTCGCCGAACAAGGATGTCGTCGCCTGGGCGCTTGAACAGGGCGGAGCGATACATGTCACCCGCGACCCGCGTGAGGCGGTTGACGGCGCCGACTGCGTTCTGACCGACACATGGGTCAGCATGTCGGACGAAGACGCGGCTGAACGGATAGCCTTGCTGGAGCCGTATCGTGTTGATCGCGCTCTGATGGCCTGCGCTGCGTCTGACGCCCTTTTCATGCACTGCCTGCCTGCCCATATCGGGGATGAAGTGACCGAAGAGGTGTTCGAAAGCCCCCGATCGGTTGTGTTTGACGAGGCCGAGAACCGGCTGCACGCCCAGAAAGGCCTGTTGATCTGGTCTCTCTGCGGCGAGAACTGGACCCGCTTCGGCGAGGAGGAGAAGTGACGGACGAACGGAAAGGCGCTTCGGGAAGCGGTCCGGAGGATGGGCCGCTGCGCCCGTCCGCGACTGAGGACGTGCCAGCGGGACCGGGATGGCTGGAGCCGGAAGTCGACAAGGCGTTTGCGACGCTCGGTCTGCCTGCGGAGGCGTTGCGTCCGTTGAAGGACTCTTACGTCGGCTGCATCGCCAACGCGACCGGCCCGGTCGATCTGGACGTCGCGCACGATGCCTGTCGCAAAGGGCTGCTGCGCGCGTTGAAGGCTGGCTTTACGTTGTCGCCGGAGGCGCTTATGGCGTTCGAACAGTCGCTTGAAGCCGTCGAGGCGGATCTGACCGCTTCGCTCTGAGCGGCCAAGCGGTTCAGGCTGGGGCAAGTCAGGTGCGTCAGGCGTTGGCAGTGGCTGGCCGCCGGATCCACGGTAAGGCGGATCCGGGTGGAGCGCGCGTCGACGACCAACCTTCCGCGCCATTTCGGCAAAATGCATATGGCGTTGGCCGGCATGTCCCGGTCTTGGGGCCTTGTCCGTCCGCTCCGGTGAGCGGACGCGGCTCCGGTTTTTATTTTGGTCAGCACTCCTGGCCGGTCAGTCAGCGAGGTCTGACGCGGGTGAGGATGTTTCAGGTGGCGATCGGCCTCGGTCGTTCGCAGGAGTATCAACGATGATCGACACGCCGGCTTTTCTGGACCGTGGACGTCCGGACGTTCCTGACATGGTTGTCCCTCGCGGCGTCACCCCGTTCCATCTGGAGGGGCGTCCGGTGCGCGGGCGCCTGGTTCGTCTGGGCGCGCTGGCTGACGCGCTGTTGTCGCGGCATGACAACGCGCCCGAGGTCAACACCCTGGCGGGCAAGGCTCTGGTGCTGGTCGCGGGGCTGTCGTCGGCGTTGAAGTTTCAGGGGTCGTTCTCGCTGCAGGTGAAGGGCGACGGGCCGGTGAGCCTGCTCGCTGCGGACTGCACGGACGCCGGTTCACTGCGGTTCTACGCCCGTAGCGACGACGAGACTCTGCCAGCTCTGCTGGGCGAAGTTTCGAGGCCTTCCGATCGCGACCTGTTCGGCAATGGGTATCTGGCCCTGACCGTCGACCAGGGCGCGGACATGGATCGGCATCAGGGGATCGTTGAAATCGTCGGCGACGACCTCGCCGCCATGGCCACGCATTATTTCGAAACGAGCGAGCAGCATGCGTGCTGGCTGATGCTGGCGTGCGAACGGACGCCGGAGGGATGGCGATCCGGCGGGCTGATTCTGGAGCGCATAGCCTCTGAAGGCGGTGTTGTAACCGATGATTTCGACGACGGCGCGAGGCGGGTTTCCGCGCCTGAAGACGAAGACGCCTGGGAAACGGCGACAATCCTCGCGCGCACCCTGACGGCCGCGGAGTTGTTGGACGACGGACTTCCGCCCGAGAAACTGCTCAACAGGCTGTTTCATGAGGAGTCGCTGCGTGTAGGGCAGCCGAGGGCGCTCGCGTATGGCTGCCGCTGCTCACGCGCCAAGCTGGTCGATATTCTGGGGCGTTTTTCCGAGGAGGATCTCGATCACATGGTCGTCGAGGACCGGATCGTGATGACCTGTGAATTCTGCAACGTCGATTTCCGCTTTTCTCGTGAAGAGGTTGGTCCGCGTTCGGCGTGAGCGCGGTAACACAATCATAGGGGCTTGCGGGTTCAAATGGGCGCCGCTAACGCCGTAGCCGGACAGCCCATGAACGGGTTGCCGTCTCTCGGCGCCAGATCCGGCCGCAGGAGAAACGCCGATGGGCATGATTGTGGAGGAGAGGCCCGTGACCGACCGGAGCCCGGGTCGATCGACTCCCGAGCAAGGCGCCCAACCCGAAAAGGGCGCCCTCATGGTGCGTGTGGGGCAGGTGGACTACCCCCTGCGTATCCGGGGGAAGCCCGTCACGCGCCTGTATCCGGGATGGCGCGCGGTGGCGTTCGAGCCTGCGTTGCTGCCGATGCCGGTGTTGTATCTGCAGGACGAGGAAGGACGCGACGCGTTCTGGCTGTTTGACCGCACGCTGAACTACCGGGCCAGCGCCCTTGCGGATCTGACGCCCGAGGAGCGGTCGGTGATCGTTGGCGCGATTGCGCCGTTCTTTCATGCGCTACGCGAGTCTGTCTTTTGCGAGATGTGCCCGGGTCCGATGACGGGCGCCGCGCCCGCCGCAGTCGCGCGGATGCCCGCACTCCTGCGCGATGATCTGTTGCGTTGCTGGCTGGCGTCTCTGCCTTCCATGCGCCACGTCGGCGTAGCGGACGACGGGGATCGTTCCGCCCTGACCTTGCCTGATGGCGTCGTGTTCGAGACTGCGGTTTTGAGGCAGATGCTCCCTGCAGCCTACGGATTGGCCGAACAGGCTGCGCCGGTCGTGCTGTCGCCCACTGGTCGCTCGGTTCTGCGGGGGCACCACGTTCTGGCGGAAAACGGCCTGAACGTGACGCGTTTCGTCGATCCGGAAGTGAATGCCGTGTTCTACCTTGGCGCTGTCCATGAGCGCGGAATGAACGAAGATGCAGCGCCTTTTCTATATTGTCCTCAGGTTGATATGATCGTCGGCGATGCGTCAGCCGGGGCGTTCGACGCTCTTCCGCTTCGCCTGCTGTCGTGGTTCGCTGGCGATCCCGCGCGATCGGCGGCGATTCCGAAGCAAACAGTCGTGCGAATGTCCGCAGGATTTTCCCTCGGGTCGGCATCTTCGCTGTCTCTTGAGGGAGCGGGCGTCGCTGCGGCTCGTCCGGCGGCGGGCGTAGCGATAGACGGGCGTGTCGAGGATCTGCTGAACGCAGCTCAGGTCGGGGACGCGTTTCAGGGGCGTGTCGTCGGAGCGCAGCACGCGACGCCAGAGGATGAGGCCGCCATAGGCGAAGTTCCGGAAGCATGATCGGGTGGACGCCGGACGGGTGGGCATTGTCGCGCGGCACTGATTATACCACGCGGCCACTGGCGGTCTCATCGAGACCACTTCCGTCGGGACTCGACGCTGGCGAGTGGGCGCCCGGCGGCCTTGGGTCGCCTATCAGCATTATCCGTCTGGACGGATTGCGCTGAGTGATCAAACTATCATACCGCATTTGGCCGGCTTCTCGATGCTGGCCGCGATCCCGATACGGAGACAGTTCGGATGAGACGTGATCGCCGCCGGTACGCCGGTTTCCTTTCGTTCGCCCGAGTATCGCTGCTCTGCGTGACGGCTTTGGGCGCCCCGGCCTTTCTATCCGCGTGCTCAGACGAGCAGCCCCGGTCGTTCCCGCCATACCAGTTCGGGTACCTTGGCCAGATCCATCTGAACGTCGCGACGTTGCAGCCCATCGATCACGCGACGCCGTCCGCTGGCGACGAAGCGTCACGTGCGCCCATCCCCCCGGATCAGGCTTTGCTGCAGCTGGCTCAGGATCGTCTCGCGGCGACCGGACAAAGCGGCTCAGCCACCTTTACGATCGATCAGGCGTCCATCGTGCACGGGCCTGGCGGGACCCTGTCCGGTCGTATGGACGTGCATATCGACGTCCTGTCGCCAACCGGGCAACAACTGGGCGTCGCCGAAGCGCATGTGACCCGCGATTTCAAGCCGAATCTCGATTCAGGGAACGCCGACAGCGAGGGCAATCTCTACGATCTGACGAAGCAGATGACGCAGGATATGAACGTTGAACTGGAATTCCAGATCAAGCGCAACCTGCGGGACTGGCTCGTGGACGCGGGGGGCATGCCGACCGACGGCGCCATCCAGACCCAGTCCCTGGACGGTTCGCCGCAGCAAAGCCAGCCTGCGACTGCAGCTGCCGCCTCCGTCGCATCTCCCGCTGTGTCCGCGGCGGGCGTGGGCGCCACAGTGACTGCAAACGCTCCTGTTGCGGACGGAACTGGCTCCGCTGCAACCGCTGAGCCTGTTGGCGCGCCCGCAGCCGCTGCAAGCGCCGCCCCGGCGGCTTCAGCCGAACCCGACGCGATATTCCCGAGCGGCGATCCCGGCGCGCCCGACACGGCAAAGAAAACGCTCTCCCCAAAGCCGGGCGTTCTGCAATTGCCCACAAAGGCCACGAAGACCCAGTCGGCGGCGACAAGCACCAGCGGCTACTGAGCGTAACGCAGGGACATACGCGTCAGCACGACCCGGCGCGTATTTCCTGCGTCCGGCGCCGGGCCGTCGTATAGTCGCCTGTATTCTGAGAGCGTTGGCTGCTTTTACGCCTCAAGGGAGGCAGGCGGCGCGAAACGCAGCGAAGGCGCGCGCACGGTGGCTTATCGCGTTTTTCTCGTCGTCGCTCATCTCGGCGAACGTCCGCGTCTCGCCAGCCGGGATGAAGATCGGATCGTAGCCGTGTCCTGCGGCGCCGCGCGGGGCGGGCGCAATCACGCCATCAATCCGTCCCTCAAAGCTGCGGATCGAACCGTCGGGGAAAGCCAGACACAGCACGCAGACGAACCACGCATCGCGCTCGTCGCTGCCGATGCCTTCCTCGATGCGGCGCATCGCCCCATCGAAATCCTTGTCCGGACCGGCCCAGCGCGCCGAGTAGATTCCGGGTGCGCCGCCCAGAGCCGACACGCAAAGACCGGAATCGTCAGCAAGTGCGGGAAGTCCGGACGCTTTGGCGGCGGCGAGAGCCTTCAGTTCGGCGTTGCCTGTGAACGTCGTCGCCGTCTCATCTGGCTCCGGCAGGCCGAGTTCGCTCGCCGAAATGACAGTGATTCCAAACCCGCCGAGCAGGGCGGAGAACTCAGCCAGTTTGCCCTTGTTGTGGCTCGCAAGGACGAGGCGGCTTCCCGCCTCCAGCCCGGCGGGGGCTCTCACGCCGCCTCGGCGGCGGCGACGGCTGCGTCCTGCGCGGCGAACAGGGTCTTCACGCCGCTTTTCGCCAACCCGAGCAGGGTGAGAAATTCCTCTTCAGAGAACGGCTTTTCTTCGGCGGTGCCCTGAATTTCGACGATCCCGCCTGCCGCTGTCAGGACGAAGTTGGTGTCCGCCGCCGCCGCGCTGTCTTCGACGTAGTCGAGGTCCAGCACCGCGCCAGCATTCGTCAAGCCGCAGGACACCGCCGCGACCTGTCCGATCAGGGGTACGGTCGTCAGCACGCGTTCGCGGTGCAGCTTGCCTAGAGCCAGCCGCAACGCGACCCAGGCGCCGGTGATGGAAGCACAGCGGGTGCCGCCATCGGCGTTCAAAACGTCGCAATCGAGTGTGATGCTCATCTCGCCAAGCGCCTTCAGATCGGTGACGGCGCGCAGGGAGCGGCCGATCAGGCGCTGAATTTCCTGCGTACGGCCCGACTGCTTGCCCTTCGCCGCTTCGCGGCTGCCGCGCGTGTGCGTGGCGCGCGGAAGCATGCCGTATTCCGCCGTGACCCAGCCCGACCCCTTGCCCTTCAGGAAGGGCGGCACGCGCTGTTCGATGCTGGCGACGCACAGAACCTCGGTTCCGCCGACGCGGATCAGGGCCGAGCCTTCGGCGTGATGGGCGAAACCGGTCTCGATAGTGACGGAGCGCATGGCGTCATGGGCGCGGCCTGAAGGGCGCATGGAAGGATCCTTCGCAAAAAACAATATGGCCGCTGCATAGCCGGGCGGCGGCGTGCTGGCCACCCCGACGGGGCCGATGCGTGGGGGGTTTAGCCGCCGCCACGTTCGAGGAAACGACGCCCTTGTCAGGAGGCCGGACGTTCCCCAGACTCAGAAGTGAACGTGTAAGCGCATGGCGGCGATCTGCTCTGAGTGGAGAGCGTCCGGTGTCTCAGGGAGGCGGATCATCGACCGCATGAACGGTAAACTGGGCATGGAACGCAGAGCGCTGCCGCCGGGGCTTGACCCCAGATCCGCAACCATCCTGCGGGAACTGGTCGAGCACTACGTCGCCACGGGCGACCCGGTGGGCAGCCGCACCTTGTCGCAGCGCCTGCCGATAGGGCTGTCTCCGGCCACCATCCGCAACGTGATGGCCGATCTGACGGACGCCGGGCTGTTGTTTTCGCCGCACACATCGGCCGGTCGCCTGCCGACCGAAAAGGGCCTGCGGCTGTTTGTCGACGGCCTTCTCCAGTTCGGCAGCCTCAGCGATGAGGAGCGGGAGTCCATCAGCCAGTCGCTGGAGACGCGCGGACGCTCGCTCGAGGACACGCTGACTGAGGCGTCCTCCATGCTGTCCGGTCTTTCACAGGCGGCGAGTCTGGTCATCGCGCCGAAAGGCGAAGGCTCGGTGAAGCATATCGAGTTCGTGGCGCTGGGCGGTAATCGCGCGCTCGTGGTGCTGGTGGGCGCCGATGGGCAGGTAGAAAATCGCGTCATCGAGACGCCCGCCGGGACGCCGCCATCGACTTTGGTCGAAGCTACGAATTACCTCAATGCGCGCGCGGCGGGTCAGACGCTGACGGAACTGCGCGGGCGCGTGAATGAGGAAATGTCCGCAAATCGCACGGAACTTGACCAGTTGACGGCGGAAGTCGTAGCGAGCGGCCTTGCGACATGGGGCGCGGAGGGGCGCGGCGGCACGCTCATCGTGCGCGGGCAGGGGCGGCTGTTGTCCGACATCACGGAGATCGAACGCCTGTCGACGATCCAGATGCTGTTCGAGCGTCTGGAGACACAGGATTCCATGTTGCGTCTGCTGGAGCTTGCGGAAAAATCCGACGGCGTGCGTATTTTTATCGGAGCGGAGAGCGGGCTTTTCGGCGTGTCCGGCATGGCGATGGTGGTGGCGCCGGCGCGAAACGAGGCGAACCGCATCGTCGGCGCCATTGGCGTGATCGGCCCCACGCGGATCAATTACGGGCGGATTATCCCGGTGGTGGATTATACGGCGCGGGTGATCGGGGAGATATTGCGGTAGCGGCCATTTCTCGGCGCCGAACAGGCTATGTGCTTTTGATGTTGGAAAAGCAGGCGAATCTTAGCGGACGTTATTTCATCTGTAACGTAATCCCGGTGTTTGTGACGCCATGACCGTGCAAGTGTTCCGATGTTTCGAAACTTCTGCGCGAGATTTATGTAAAATGGCGATTATCCAAAATAAGGCTGAAGTAGGCGACAACCTGTATCGCTTCTACAATCCTGAGGCGAAGTCGAGAACATGCGTCATTAGCGCTCATGGCCTTTGGTCCACCACTTTTGGGGCCCCCATGCGGCTTGGTCATAATAATGTGAAATTGCGCTATTATTCGGCTCATCATCATGTTGTTAATGACGCGGGCTTGCCTGAGTATACGAGCGACAGGGAGAGTGATTTTGAAACTCTCACGCCGGACACATCCCCGGATTACTTGTTGTTTAAATATATGAATAGCGAAATTAATCCGGGTCGATTTAAAAAACACAATAAATCTGGAGAGAATTATAGGGGAGCGAGCTATGCGGCGACATCTGACAATGTTGATATTATTACTATCCGCAACAGACATCGTTTCAATCCTGTCAGGCTATCTGTCGTTTTGAAAACCTTGTGGGCAAATAATCTTAATTATGATGAAATACGATGTGTTTTTTGCCGGGGTGTGTTGGATACGAAAATTCAAACGTCCAACAGTTAGTCCGCGAGCCATTGTGGCGCAGTCCCCCAGAAATCCCGCGTATTTCTCGCCCGGCGGAACTCCCAAAAGCGATGCCGCAAATCCTTTTCGCTGGCTTGCCAGCCGTTAAGCGCAGGCTTGGCGACTGCAAAGGCTCAGGTTCGCAATAGCCTTGGCGCACTGTGGCGGCGTGGAGGTGACATTGAACTCTGGCGATGGACCTGGCGTCTCGCCGCATACGCGCGCTACCATTGTTCCGGGGCACCTGACGCTTTCACGGATCTGAGGCGCGCGGCTCTGCCATGGTCGGTCATGCTCAGTTGCGCTTTGCGCGTTGATCGAGAATCCTCAGGCTCTCTTCGGTCAAACCTGCCGTCGTCGATAACAAAACGCACGTCGCGCAAGGGCCTGAAGGCCAGACGGAAAGTCATGGGGGGTGTGACGACTGTAGCCCGAATCGGGTCTGGGCTTGCTGATGGATGGTCGTCCGAGAACGTGGTTGCGATGTCGGAGCGCAGCACCTATAGCCCAGCTGAACCTGCTTTTTGCCTCTCCGACCTCGAGTGGGGGGGGGGGCGTCACATGAACGGCGCGCCATTCGACCGGCGGCGTGACGACCAGAATTCTATTCCGGAGACCCGACCTTGAGCACGATCTCATCATCCGAAATTGCCCGGCTGCAAGTTTGCCTACGTCGTCTGCTGGATTCGAAGGGGTTGACCGTCAACGCTCCGCCGCGTCCGGGATTGTCCGTCGAGATCGCTGTTAACGGCGAAGTGGTCGGCACCGTTCATCGCGACGAAGACGAGGGCGAAGTGTCTTACGCGATCAATCTGGTCGTGCTGGAAGAAGATCTGCCCGCTACCGCTGGCAAGTAAGAATCGACCGGAACGTGGGGTCAGGGCGGGTGGGAGCATTCCCTGCCCCGCCTCAGGGCGCTCAGGCGTTATGCGGGGTCGCCGAGGCTTCCATGACGGGATGCTTGGGCGCGGGAAGGTCGATGCGCGTCAGCTTCCAGCGCCAGCCTTCGATCCGCAGTTCGATGGCTAGCGGCGTGTCGTTTTCGTGTCCCGGAAGCGTGACTTGCGCCTGAAACGCGTCGAGACGCGTGAAGTGGCCGGAGGCGTGTCTCAGCGTTCCGAAAATTGTCCCGCCGCCGGTCGCCTTGGGGATGGCGGCCATGGCTTCGTCCACTACGACGCCGAGGTTGTTCTGCGTAACGTGGATATCGACGGCGTTGGACACGACGTTGGTCGCGAAGGATTCGCCAAAAGCCGGCAGGTCGTCAGACGCGTTCGTCGGCTGGAGGTTGAGATCCGCCAGCACCTGCTGTTTCAGCGAAGCGTCGAGCAGGCCCCAGTTAATCGCATGGCCTAGCGTCACCATGTCGTGCTGCCGGACCGACGTCGCGATCGACCACATCGCCATGAAGGGCGACGCCGCGTAGATCGCGAACGATGTCAGGAACGCAGCGACGCAAACCTTGCGTGCGCTGCGCCGGCGCGGGCATTCCGTCATGAATGTATAGGGAATGATCTCGGCGGCCTTCATGGTTGAATCCTGTTGACTGAGCCCCACCATAACATGCGCAACGCAGCCATGCATTCATGGCCCTGCTTCGGGCATTCAATATCACGAAAACGTGAAGTTGTCTTGGGGGAATACGTGATCGCGGCGCAGCGTGTGGTTTGCGTCGATACGTCACGGAGCCGTGCTGGAGATTTTACGACGCATACGCTTAAAATCATTGAGTTACCGTCGCGTCTCTATCAGGGCGCGAGGTCCCGGCCTGTCTTCCGACGTGCGAGGCGCCTGTGTTTGCCGATCTGACCGAGAGCGAGATTCAGCGCTATTCCCGCCACATTCTTCTGCCCGAGGTCGGCGGAACAGGGCAGATGCGCCTGCGCAGCGCCTCGGTCCTGATCGTTGGCGCCGGAGGGCTTGGGAGCCCGCTCGCCTGTTATCTTGCGGCGGCGGGCGTCGGACGGATCGGCCTTGTCGACGACGATCGGGTCGAACTGTCCAATCTGCAACGGCAGATCCTGCACACGACCGACCGCGTCGGCGTCGCGAAAGTCGAGTCCGCCGCTCGTGCGCTTTCTGCGCTTAATCCCGAGGTTGCGATCGAAACGCATGCGGTGCGCCTGACCGACGGCAATGCGGCGGCGCTGGTCGGCGGGTATGACCTCGTATGCGACGGCTGCGACAATTTCGACACGCGTTACGTGGTCAACAGGGCCTGCATAACAGCGAAGCGCACGCTTGTTTCTGCGGCCGTGACACGTTTCGAGGGACAACTGACGACCTTTCGTCCGCATCTCGGCGGCCCTTGTTACAATTGCCTCTATCCGGAGACGCAAGCCGCGCCTGACGCGCCGAGTTGCGGCGACGCAGGCGTGTTCGGCGCAGTGACAGGCGTTCTTGGAACGCTTCAGGCGACTGAAGCCCTTAAGGAACTGCTTGATCTCGGGGAAAGCATGGATGGGCGGCTTCTTCTCTGGGACGCGCTTGCGACCCGCTTCACCACGATTCGCATCAGCCGTGATCCGCATTGTCCGGTGTGCGGCGGGGTTTCCGACCAGGTTGCCGCGGTTGCGACGTAAGGTCGGAAGATGCCTGCCCAGCCTCTACCGCTCCGCGTTTTAGAGCACGCAGCGCTTTCAGCTTCATGCGATTGCCGCCTTCAATAGTGCGATGTGTCTGAGCCTTGCTCCATCAAGAGACAATTCGGCCCGTTTTTCTGGCCGGAGTCTTTAAGGGCTCTGCTTCATGAGCGCCGCCGTCGGCGATCAGTTGCGACTCGGGACCTTCGTGGCCAGTCTTTAATACTGGCTTGGTATTGTTCGGCCTGTTTCGGGGGTGCGTCACAGTCGTCCGTCACCATGGTTCCGGCGTTGACGAGAGGGCGCGCGGCACCATTTCTGCAACGTCGGCGCTGCGCCTGCCTTTGCTGAAGGATCACGCGTGTCCGCTGTGAAAACGGCGTCAGACGCCCTTTCAAACAAGAGAATTCAGCGCGCCGCCTGCAGAACCCACTTGCCGTAAGGCGCTGGGCTTGGCACGGATGCGCGCATGACCGCCACTCGCTCCCTGTGCGCCGCCACGCTTCTGGCGACATCCGTCACGTTCGCCGTCGGCGCCCATGCGGCCGATACGGCGACCACGCCGCCGCATCATCACCATCATCACTACGCAGAGGCGGCTGCTTCCGCGAAGTCGGTGGCCACCAAGCCGCCCGCCGCCAAGGCGGCGCATGGCGCGCACGCACATCACGCGGCGCATGAAGGGCGCCCCAAGGCGAAGCATCCGGCCACGCCAGAGGGCGCGCATAAATCCGCTGCCCACCATCATCCGGCGAAGCATCCTCTTCCGCACCACCATGCGGCTCCGGCCGCAGGCTCTGTTGCCCCGACGCCCATGCCCATTCCGGACGGAGCGCCGGCTCCGCAGCAACCAGACGCCAGCGCGCCAGCAGCGGCTCCCGATGCGCAGAAGGGAACGAATACCGGTCTGCCCCTGCCGCGTTATGCGGCCTTCCGAGCCGACGAAGTCAACATGCGGGCCGGACCGGGGCAGCGTTACCCTATCCAGTGGGTGTATCATCGTCGGGGGTTGCCGGTGGTGATTGAGCGCGAATTCGACGTCTGGCGCCTGGTCGAGGATTCGGACGGCGTAAAAGGGTGGGTGCATCAGGCGACGCTGGTTGGATCGCGAGATTTTGTAGTGCCCGGCGCAAGCCCCGAAACCCCGGCGGCAACACCCGGCGCCCCACAGCCTCAGACGGGGCCTCAATCGTCAACCGGACATGCGGACCAGCCGCCCGCAGGGCACATGGAACCGCGCGTCATCGGGTCTGTGGCGACGGAGGCCGACGCCTTGAAGACGTCCGGCGCAGTGATGCTGCGCGCGTCAGGCGACGACACCGCCCCGGTCGTCGCGGTGTTGAAACCTGGCGTGGTCGGCACGTTACGCACCTGTGCGGCGGGCTCTGCCTGGTGCAAGGTGTCGGTGCGCCAATACGATGGCTGGCTGCGTCGCTCTTCGGTCTGGGGCGTATCGGCCGACGAGGCGTATCCGCCTTCCTGATGCGTTCGCGCCGCCCTGCCTCTGACGAACGGCGCGGCGGACAGCGTCCCGAGGGCATACCAAGGGAGGTCTAAAAGCATGGCGGCTTTGCAGTGCCGAACGAAGATCGTCGCGACGTTGGGTCCGGCGTCCTCGACGTACGAAGTCATCCGCGATCTTACCCTCGCGGGAGCTGACGTCTTTCGTTTCAATTTCTCGCACGGTTCGCATGAAGACCACGCGGCCCGTCACAAGATCGTTCGGCAGGTTGAGGCTGAGCTCGGCAGGCCGATCGGGATTCTGGCCGATGTGCAGGGGCCGAAGCTCCGGGTCGGCGTGTTCGCCGAAGGCCGCGTGGTGCTGGAGCAGGGTGCGCCGTTCCGCCTGGATCTCGACCCGACGCCCGGCGATACGACGCGCGTCAACCTGCCGCATCATGAGATCATCGCTGCGGCGCGACCGGGCAGCGCGCTGCTGCTCGACGACGGTAAGCTCAAACTTACGGTCACGCACGTTGGTCCGGATTTTCTCGACACCGAAGTGACCTTCGGCGGCCCGCTGAGCAATCGCAAGGGCGTCAACGTCCCGGACGTGGTGCTGCCGATCCCGGCGCTGACGGAAAAAGACCGAGCCGATCTGGCGTTCGCGCTCGATCTTGGCGTCGATTATGTGGCGCTATCGTTCGTTCAGCGCGTTGAAGACGTGCTGGAGGCGAAGACCCTTACTGACGGCCGGGCCTGGATTATGACCAAGCTCGAAAAGCCGCAGGCCATGGACAATCTGGAAGCGATTCTCGCGGCCTCCGACGCCGTCATGGTCGCTCGTGGCGATCTCGGCGTCGAGTTGCCCCCGGAAGCCGTGCCGCTTGCGCAAAAACGCATCATTCGTCTGGCCCGCACGCTAGGCAAGCCGGTGGTCGTCGCGACGCAGATGCTGGAGAGCATGATCTCGGCGCCCACGCCGACGCGGGCGGAAGCCTCAGACGTAGCCACGGCCGTTTTCGACGGCGCGGACGCGGTGATGCTTTCGGCGGAATCGGCTGCCGGTCAATATCCGCGCGAGGCGGTGACGATCATGAACCGGATCGTGCAGCGCGTGGAGGCTGACGCAGGCTGGAGGACGTTGATGCAGGCCGGGCGACTGGAGCCCGAGCATTACGTGGCTGACGCGATCGCTGGCGCTGCACAACAAGTGGCTGCGACCATCGGCGCGAGTGCGATCATCGCCTACACTCATACCGGCCCGACAGCCTTGCGCGTCGCCCGCGAGCGGCCGATGTCGCCTATTTTGGGTGTCACGCCGACCATCGACACGGCGCGCAGGCTTGCGGTCGTATGGGGCGTGCAGCCTCGGGTCAGCAATCCGGACAAGCCCGTGCGCGACGCGGAGACCATGGTTTCCACGGCGCTCGATATCGCAATCGGCGGTGGTTTCACGAAGCCGGAAGAGTCCATCGTCATTGCGGCGGGTATGCCGTTTGGCGTCAGCGGTTCGACCAATACGCTGCGCGTGGCCAAGGCGCCGAAGGCTGCCGGATAACGTGAAGGCTGCCGCGCCGATGGTGGCTCTTCGGCGCGACCGGGCCTAAGAAGGGGTAAATCTGGCGCGTGAGGGCGGATCGACCCTCACGCGAGCATTACAGGCGCGGCATGAACACGACACGACGATACTTCGGCACCGACGGAATCCGGGGCACCGCCAACACTTCTCCCATGACGGTTGAGGTGGCTCAGAAGCTGGGACAGGCGGCGGGGCTGCATTTCAGGCGGGGCTCGCACCGCCATCGAGTCGTGGTGGGCAAGGACACGCGCTTGTCCGGTTACATGATCGAATGCGCGCTGGTCGCCGGATTCCTTTCGGCCGGTATGGACGTGACGCTGGCGGGGCCGATGCCGACGCCTGCCATCGCCATGTTGACGCGCTCGCTGCGCGCAGACCTCGGCGTCATGATCTCTGCGTCGCACAATCCATTCGGCGACAACGGCATCAAGCTGTTCGGGCCGGACGGTTTCAAATTGTCGGACCGAGAGGAGACGACTATCGAGGCGCTGATGGGCGCTGACCTGTCGTCACGTCTCGCCTCGCCGTCCGAGATAGGACGCGCGTCCCGCCTTAACGACGCCGCCGGAAGGTATGTCGAGCACGCCAAGGCGTCCTTTCCGCGTGGCCGCCGTCTGGATGGCTTGAAGATTGTCATCGACTGCGCTCACGGCGCAGCATATCGCGTTGCGCCGACTGCTCTGTGGGAACTCGGCGCGGACGTCATTCGCATTGGCTGCGCGCCGGACGGCGTAAACATCAACGAGGGGTGCGGCTCGACGCACCCGGAATCGCTCTGCGAAGCGGTGGTGGCGCACGGTGCGGACCTGGGGATCGCCTTGGACGGCGACGCAGACCGGATGCTGCTTGCCGACGAAACGGGACGGCTGATCGACGGCGATCAGATTATCGGACTGATCGCCCGATCGTGGGCTGCGCAGGCCAGGCTGGCTACGCCTTCAGTTGTGGCGACGGTGATGTCCAATATGGGGCTGGAGCGCTTTCTGTCCTCGTTGGGCCTCGATCTCGTCCGGACTGCGGTCGGCGATCGCTACGTCGTGGAGCGTATGCGGGAGGGTGGCGCGAATCTGGGCGGGGAACAGTCCGGACATGTGGTGCTTTCGGACTTCGCAACGACCGGCGACGGGCTGGTCGCGGCGTTGCAGGTTCTCGCTGTGCTGATCGAGGACGGACGTCCGGCCAGCGAAGTTTGCAGCGTGTTCACGCCATTTCCGCAAAAGCTGAAAAATATCCGTTTTGCCGGCCCCAGCCCGCTGAAGCTTCCGGATGTGGAAGCGGCGCGGGACGCCATTGTCGCGAGGCTTGGCGATGGCGGACGGCTTGTGTTGCGCGAAAGTGGCACGGAGCCGCTGGTGCGGGTGATGGTCGAGGCCGAAGACGCCGCCATCGTGGAAGCGGCTGTCGACGATATGTGCGCCGCGATCCAGAACGCCCGCGTTCCGGCCTGACCCTTGCAAGGCCGGGTTCTCAGTATCGCGGGTAGCGACTCTGGCGGCGGGGCCGGGATTCAGGCCGATCTGAAGACAGTCACGGCTTTGGGCGGTTTCGCGATGACGGCGGTAACCGCCCTGACCGCACAAAATACTGTGGGTGTTTTCGGCGTGGTTGAAACGCCTCCAGAGTTTTTGAGAACGCAGATTCGATGCGTGCTCGACGACATAGGAACGGACGCGTTCAAGAGCGGGATGCTGGGCGGGGCCGATAAAATCGCGGTTGTGGCTGAGGAAATCGCCGCCTATCGCACGGTTCCGTTCGTTCTCGATCCGGTGATGATCGCCAAGGGTGGCGCCGCGCTTTTGCACGACAACGCCGTTGACGCCCTGATCGGGGCTCTAATGCCGTTGGCGACGGTGATCACGCCCAATATCCCTGAGGCCGAGCGGCTGATCGGTCGCCGCATCGTCGACGAGCGCGATATGGCGGAAGCCGGGCGGCAGTTGCGCGCGCTGGGAGCTTCTGCGGTTCTGGTGAAAGGCGGTCATCTGCCGGGGACGATATTGACGGATGTGCTGATCGCCGACGGTGTGGAGGAGGCGTTTACCGCTCCGAGAATCGAAACCCGGCACACGCACGGGACCGGGTGCACGTTGGCCAGCGCCATAGCCACGCGGCTGGCGCAAGGCCGTTCGTTGCGAGACGCCGTGGTGGACGCGCGCGCTTATCTGCGCGCGGCGATCGAGAGCGCGCCGGGGTACGGCGCGGGGGCCGGCCCGCTCAACCACGGCGTAGCGATTACTGAAATCGCGTGTGGTTGACGCCTCGTATTGCGATCAGGCGGCGAACTGGTCGAGGTTCGCCAGTTCGCTGACCTGTTCCGCCGTTTCGACGCCGGGTCTCTGGTTGGGTTCGCGCAGCATATAGCCGCGCCCCCAGACGGTGGTGATGAGATTGCCCGCTCCGGCCGCCTGCAATTTTTTTCGCAATTTGCAGATGAATACGTCGATGATCTTCATCTCTGGTTCATCCATCCCGCCATATAAGTGGTTGAGAAAAGCATCTTTTGTAAGAACCATGCCTTTGCGGAGGACCAGAAGCTCCAGAATCGCGTATTCCTTGCCCGTCAAATGGACCGGAGCTTCGTCAACCTTGACTTCCCGGCTGTCGAGACTGAGGCACAGAGAGCCGATCCGCAGCGTGGGCTCGCTGAAGCCCTTGGAGCGACGCAGGATCGCTTGCATGCGAGCGATCAGCTCCTCTGCGTCGAAAGGCTTCGTCAGATAATCGTCCGCGCCGACAGAGAAGGCTTTAACCTTCGCTTGCGGGCGCGTCAGGCTGGATAGAACGATGATCGGCGTGGTCACTCGGGCGGCGCGGACGCGGCGGACGACTTCATAGCCCTCCATGTCGCGGAGCATCAGTTCGAGTACCGCGAGATCATAGTCGTAATGCCGCAACATTTCGATCGCCTCTTCGCCCGCGGCGACGTGATCCACTGTGAAACCAGCGCTTTTCATGATTTGGGCGATCTCCCCGACCGCGCCCATATCGTCCTCAACCAGCAATACACGCATTTTTCGCCCCCCCCCCGGTGTGGCGTTGATCAATTGTTACCATTTATGGTTGTATGTGTCCAAAGAAATTTCTCGTAAAGCGTGTATAAAGACATCTATGTGATGATAAATATAGAAACATTGTTTTATTTTTGATCAAATTTCCGGACAAATATCGATTTTTTGGGAGATTTGCTCGTGTCCATGAGTATTCTTGATCGAATATCGGCAACTTGTGCGTGTATTCCTGCTGCTGTTGCTACTGCGAAAATCGCATCGATTTCAGGCCTTGCGGTGACGGTGAACGGTCTCGCGGGGTTGGCCAGTATCGGCGATCGCGTAACGATTGTGCGTAGAGACGGGTCGGAGACGCTGGCGGAGATAGTGGGCTTCTCGGCGACGACCGCACGGGCGATGGCGTTTGGCAGCCTCGATGGCGTCGGCGCTGGAGCAGAAGTGAGGTTGCCTGTGTTCATCGGCGCCCGGGCGCCAACGCCGGGAGGGAGTCTTCGCGTGTCGGACGGGTGGGTTGGACGCATCGTCGATCCGCTCGGTCGTCCGCTGGACGGCAAGGGCCCCCTTCCGCCGGGTCCTGAATGGCGAGCCGTGAGGGCTGCGCCGCCCGACGCCACTCTTCGTGCGCGGTTAGGGCCGCGGATCGATCTTGGCGTCCGCGCCATGAACCTGTTCACCACTTGCCGTCAGGGGCAGCGGCTCGGTCTCTTCGCCGGGTCCGGTGTCGGCAAGTCGACGCTTCTTTCCATGTTGGCCCGTAACACCGCATGCGACGTATCCGTCATCTCTCTGGTCGGAGAGCGCGGGCGTGAAGTCCGGGAGTTCGTGGAGGATGATCTCGGCCCCGAAGGGCTGGCGCGTTCTGTCGTAATCGTCGCGACGTCGGACGCGCCTCCGCTGATGCGACGAGAGGCGGCTTACGCGGCGACGGCCGTGGCGGAGTATTTCCGCGACCGGGGCAAGTCGGCGTTGCTCTTGATGGATAGCGTCACACGTTTCTGTCAGGCGTTGCGCGAGATCGGTCTTTCCACGGGAGAGCCCCCCGCGACCCGTGGCTATCCTCCCTCGGTGTTCGCCGAACTGCCCCGATTGCTGGAGCGCGCGGGGCCGGGACTGGCTCAGGCGGACGGAGCGGCAGGGCAGATCACGGCGCTGTTTACGGTTCTGGTGGAGGGAGACGACCACAATGAACCTGTCGCCGACGCCGTAAGAGGCATTCTGGACGGGCACATCGTGCTCGACCGCAAGATTGGCGAGGCAGGTCGTTATCCCGCTATCGACGTGCTGCGCTCTCTCTCCCGTTCCGTGCCGGGTTGTAATTCCGGTGCGGAGAATGCACTGACCCGTCGCGCTCGAAGTCTGATGTCAGTGCACGCGGATATGGCCGATATGATTCGGCTCGGCGCCTATCGACCCGGTTCGGATCCCAGAGTTGATGAAGCCATCGCTCTGGTTCCCGGGATCGAGACTGTTCTGGCTCAGGATCGCCGCGAGCGCTCCACTTTGTCAGCTTCATTCGACGCTCTGCGCGACGTCCTGCGCGAAGAGCCTGTTCCTGTCGACGTCACGCCCTCCTGATGCGTCGCAGTCTTTTCCACCTTAACTCAGGACAATTGTCATGCCTTCCTCGGCTCTTCCTTCCTTGCGGCGTCTGAGAAAACAGGAGCTGGAAGAAGCACAAACGATGCTGGCCGCAGCACAGGCGCGCGCGATGATCGCGGCGGACGCGGTAAAAATCGCCGAACAGAACCTGCTCAACGAGCGGGAGGCGGCGATGGATTTCTCCGCAGACGATCACGTGGTCGAAGCGTACTCGCGGTGGCTGCCGGTCGGCCGCGCTGCGCTGGAACGGGCCCGCGGCCTCGAGCAGGATGCGGCGATGGAGGTGGAGGCGAGCCGGACCCGCCTGACGCTCGCACGCGCGGCGTTCGAGGCGGTTGAAAAGCTGATGGAGATCAGGCGTCAGGAGAAAGAGGCGGCCAGTCGCCGGAAAGAGCAGAACACGCTCGACGATATTGCCGGTCGCGTGCGGTCCGCGTCGGAGCCGGAACCGGAGTGAAGGCTTAGCGGTCCGACTGCCCGGCAGAGCTTTTCTGGTCGCCTGCTTTTCCGGCGCTGCCCCCTGACGCATGACGGTCGTGACGGGTAAGAATGGCGCATGCCAGCAGGAGTCGGGAAATGACCGTCGCACAAGTCGAACTGCCTACCCGTGTCGACACGGAGCGGCTGGCGCGCGTCATCGCGGGTCTTGCGCGTCCTGGCGACGCGATCCTGTTGTCCGGACCGCTAGGGGCGGGGAAAAGCGTTTTCGCGCGTGCCTTTCTGCGCGCCCTGCATGACGATCCGACGCTGGAGGTTCCCAGTCCGACTTTCACTCTTGTCCAGATGTATGAGAGTCCCGACGTGGTCGCCGCGCATTTCGACCTGTGGCGCCTTGATGGACCCGATGCTCTGGAGGAGCTCGGGTGGGATGACGCGCGGGCGGGGATCGTGCTCGTTGAATGGCCCGAGAGGCTTGGGGCGCTAGCACCCTCGGGTGCGCTGCATGTGACGCTGACGCCCTCTCTGGCAGAATCCGTAGAGGATTTCACCGCTGAAGACGCGCAGCGTATCGCACTGCTGGAAGGGTGGCCGGATCGCGATCCGGCCGGTCGTTGGGTCGACGGCGAGGGCGTGTTGTGACCGGCGCTTCAGGCGTTTTCACGATCCCCGCGCATCTGCGTTTTCTTGACGAAATCGCGGCGCGTTGGGCG
The DNA here is from genome assembly GCF_017377715.1 of Acetobacter sacchari. Classification (GTDB taxonomy): domain Bacteria; phylum Pseudomonadota; class Alphaproteobacteria; order Acetobacterales; family Acetobacteraceae; genus Acetobacter; species Acetobacter sacchari. The sequence goes on from NZ_JAFVMF010000001.1 coordinate 72,929, forward strand.
GCTGGAGTTGATAACGACGTCGAGCGCATCGGCGACGGCGCTATTCTTTTACCAGGTCGACGTGCGGCCCGCGCCCTGACCGAGGCGTTCTTGCGTCATGCTGACGGGCGCGCTGTTCTGCTGCCCCGCATCATGCCAATCGGCGGGCTGGACGAGGCGGAGATTGCGCTGGGGAGTTCCGACAGTCTGCTTCTGCCTCCGGCCGTTCCGACAATGCGACGGTTGGCGGTTCTGACGCGGCTGGTTCTTCAGGCCGGGCAGGCGTTTGGAACGCGCCCGACGCTGGATCAGGCTTGGCCTCTTGCGCGGGCGCTGGCCGATCTGATGGACGAGGCTGAATGGGCAGGCGTCGATCTTGCAGAACGGCTCCCGGACGCAGTCGAGGATGGGTTCGCAGATCACTGGCGGGTGACGCTGGATTTCCTGCGCATCGTCACGGCGGCGTGGCCGCAATGGCTCGAAGAGCAGGGTTTGATGAACCCGGTCGCGCGGCGGATCGCGCTTCTGAGGGCGCAGGGGCGTTACTGGGAAGGCGCGGGCGCGCTGTCGGGGCAGGACGGGCGCCTTTGGGCGGTGGGATTCACCGATGCGCTGCCCGCCACCGTGGACGCCCTGCGCGGCGTGCTGGCGCATCCGGCCGGATTGCTGGTCGTGCCCGGTCTCGATCTCACGATGGATGACGAGAGTTTCGCTGCCCTTCCTGACGGACACCCACAGAACGGGTTGTCACGGTTACTTGCCGACCTGGACACGACGCGCGGCGACGTGACGCGTTGGGACTCGATTTTCGGGGGCGAGGAGGAGCGCGCGCGCGCCGGGATCGCCGGTCGGGCGACGACGATCGCCCGCGTGTTGCTGCCTGCCACGGCGCTGGGGGATTGGACTGCGAATCAGGAACGCGGATCCTGCGCCGGGCTGACGCGCCTGACGCCGGCTGATCAGCAGGAGGAAGCGGCCGCCATTGCGTTGGCGTTGCGCGCGGCCATCGAGACGCCGGGGCGGCGGGCGGCGCTGGTCACCCCGGACCGCACTTTGGCCGCGCGGGTGGCCGCCGAGTTGCGACGTTGGGACGTGCTGGCGGACGATAGTGCGGGCGAGCCTTTGCTCTCCACGCCGCCCGCCACGTTGCTGCGCCTTGTCGCGCAGGCGACCGACAGCGCGCTGGCGCCCGTGGCGCTGCTCGCGCTTTTGAAACATCCTCTGGTTGCATGTGGATTTTCTGTCGGAGACTGTCGCGCTTCGGCGCGCCTTCTGGAGCGCCGTCTCTTGCGCGGGCCAGCGCCGGCGCCCGGACTCGCCGGGCTGCGCGCGCGGCTGGCGTCGGTGCGCGGAGAGCGGGCCGACCGGGACGACGGCTCCTCGGCCGATCGCCCCGACAGCCCGGCGTCGCTCGACATTTTTCTCGATACGCTCGACAGATGTCTGGTTCCGGCGCTCACGGCGGCGGCGGAAGGCAGGCCCCTTCCCGAGCAGGTCAAGGCGTTACTGGAAACCGTCGAGGCGTTGGCGACGACGGCGGAGACGTCGGGCGCCGAGCGGCTGTGGCGTGGAGAAGAAGGCGAGGCTCTGGCGCAGCGATGTTCGGAGTTGATCGCTGCGACGGATATCCTGCCGCCCCAGCCCTGGGCCGTGCTCGACGGACTGCTCTGCGCCGTGTTGAGCGAAGACCGCGTCGCGACCCGGCGCGTATTGCGTGGGCGGGATGATGCGATCCTGACTCTGCATCCGCGTGTCTTTATCTGGGGTTTGACGGAAGCGCGTTTGCAGAGCGTCGAGGTGATGGTGCTCGGCGGCCTGGTGGAGGCGGTGTGGCCGCCTGCGACCGATCCGGGGCCGTGGCTAAGCCGCCCCATGCGCGCCCGTGTCGGGTTGCCGTCTCCGGAGCGCGCCATAGGGCAGGCCGCGCATGATTTCGCGTCCTGCGTCGCAGCGGCTGACGAGGTGATTTTATCCACGCCCGGACGCAGGGATGGCGCGCCTGCGGTGCCCGCCCGCTGGCTGGTGCGGCTCGATGCGTTTCTCGCCGGGCGTGGGCAGTCTTTGCCCGAACATCCCGCTCAGGCGTGGCTCAAGCGGCTTGATCGTCCGGAAGGAGCCGCCGTTGCGGCGGCTCCGCCGCAGCCGCGTCCGCCGCTCGCACGTCGTCCACGCAGGTTGAGCGTCACCGAAATCGAGACCTGGATTCGTGATCCTTACGCAATCTATGCGCGACATGTGCTGCGCCTGCGGCCTCTTGATCCACTGGAGCAGTCTGTCGACGCCTCGGATTACGGAACTCTGGTGCACGCGGCGCTTGATCGTTGGTTGCGTGAAATTGGTGTCGGGTGGCCGCACGATGCACAGGCGCGTTTGCGCGGGATTTTCGAAAATTGCCTTGATGAGGCAGGCTTGCGGCCAGCGCTTGCCGCATGGTGGCGTCCTCGGCTGATGCGGATCGCGGACTGGGTGGCCGAGGCGGAAGGCGTGCGTCGTGGGACGGGCGCACCGCGCGCCATCCTGACGGAGGCGTCCGGGCTGGCGACGATCACCGACGCGCCGGGCGGCGCGTTTCAGTTGAAGGGCCGCGCCGACAGGATCGACCTTTTCGACGACGGTTCGGCGGCGCTTCTCGATTACAAGACTGGCTCGGTTCCGAGCGGAAAAGCCGTTCTTGAAGGCTGGAGCCCGCAACTTCCTCTGGAAGCGGCAATGTTGACGCGCGGCGCTTTTCCGACCGTCACGGAGAAGGCGATCGATGCGGAGCTTGTCCCTTCGGCCCTGCTGTACTGGCGTCTGACGGGAGGCGCGCCGCCCGGCGAGGAGACCGCCGTTACGTCAAAGGTGGACACTGTGGGAGAGCTCGCCGAGCAGGCTTGGGAAAGTTTGCGTCGTCGCGTTATGGACTACGACAATCCGGACCAACCCTATCTCTCGCATCCGCATCCGGGACAGGAGCCTCGGTTCGCGGATTACGCGCAGCTTGCGCGCGTCGCGGAATGGAGCGCCGCGCGTGAGGAGGGCGGGGAATGACGCGGACGGCTATTGAAATCGCCTGCGCGGAGCAGGATGAAGCGTCTGATCCCTGTGCTTCGGTTTTTGTGTCCGCGTCGGCGGGGAGCGGCAAGACGAAGTTGCTGATCGATCGTCTGCTGCGGCTGATGCTGCCGCGTGTGAACCCTGACGATCCGGGCGGTCCGTGGTTGCCGGGCGCAGATCCGGGGCGCATCCTGTGCTTGACGTTCACCAAGGCGGCCGCTGCGGAAATGGCGATCCGGCTTCAGCGCACGCTTGGCGCGTGGGTGACGTTGCCTGATGAGAAACTGGACGCAGCCTTGCGTAGCCTTCGTGCGCCAGTGGCGGCGCGTGCGCAGGCGCGGGCCCTGTTTGCGCGGGTGCTGGACATGCCTGGCGGCATGAGGATCGGCACGATTCACGCGTTCTGCCAGTCCCTGCTGCGACGTTTCCCGCTTGAGGCGGCGATCAATCCGCATTTCCAGCTTATGGAGGACACCGACGCGTCGCTTGCGTTGCAAGATGCGACGGAAACCGAACTGGCGCGTTTGCCGCCCGCGATGGTGGGCGCACTCGCATCCCAGATAGGATTGCGCGATTTTGTCGAACTGGTGACCACGCTGAAGAGCGCGAAGGCTGCTCCCCGCGCGCTGGAGCTGGCGTGTAGAGATCCCGATGGTTTGCGGCGGGGTCTGTCGCGCGCGCTTGGCGTCGGAGAGGACGCGTGGGGCGATGCAGACGCCGATCCGCTGCTTGCGGCTTGCACGAATCTTCCGGGCGAGGCGGGATTGCGCAGCGCCATAGCGCTTGTCGCGGCGGAAGGCGCGGAAAGCGCGAAGAAGATGGCTGCGTCCATGCTGGACTGGTTGTCGCAGCATCCGCCGGAGCGCGTGGCGCGTTGGGCGGACTGGCGGGGTCTGTTTCTGACCGGCAAGGGCGAGCCGAGAAAAAACGCCGGACTCAACAAAAAATTGCTCGATGCGCACGAAGACGTTCTTGCGCCGTTTGAGGCGGAGGCCGCCCGGATTCTCCGCGTGGAGGAAGTCCGCCGTGCACGCGTGTTGATCGCGTTGACTCTCGCTCTTCTGGGCGCAGCGGCCCCGGTGATCGAGTCTTACGGCGCGCGCAAATCTCTTCTTGGGCAAGTGGAATATGACGATCTGATCGCCCGCACGCTCGGGCTGCTGCGCGATCCGGGTTCGGCGTGGGTGCTCTACAAGCTGGACGGAGGCGTCGATCACCTGCTGCTGGACGAGGTGCAGGACACGTCGCGCGTGCAATGGGAGATCGCGGGAGGTCTGACCTCCGAGTTTTTTGTGGGAGAGGGCGCCCGCGACCCAGCGGCTGGACCGCGCACGGTTTTCGCTGTGGGCGACTACAAACAGTCCATCTATGGATTTCAGGGCGCCGATCCAGACGCTTTTCGTGACTGGCGGAAGATTTTCGAACGACGGGTGCGCGATGCAGGCAGCGAGTGGCGGGAGCCGGCGCTGAACGTGTCGTTTCGCTCTACGGCGCCGGTTCTGAAACTCGTCGACAATGTCTTTGCGCATCCTCTGGCCGCCCGTGGCGTCAGCGACCCGGGTCAGCCCGCGCCGCATCACGAAAGCGCGCGGCCGGGACAGGGCGGTCGCGTAGAGCTATGGCCTCTGGCGCCTCGTGTGGAGCAGGGCGGCGAAGACGCGACGTCGGATATGGACGCCGCGCTTGATCCGTGGGCTGCGCCGACGCGCAATGCGGGGCTCGTCTCTCCACCACAGCGACTGGCCGATACGTTGGCGCGCTGGATCGCAGCGGAGTTGCTGAAGCCGCCCGCGCCGGGCGAGCGACAACTGACCCCGGGAGACGTGCTTGTGCTCGTGCCCCGGCGCTCCGCCTTCGTGCGAGCGTTTGTTCGCGCGTTGAAATCTGCGGACGTGCCGGTCGCGACGCTGGTGCGCACGGGCCTGGCCGATCAGACGGTCGTGCAGGATTTGATGGCGCTTTGCGACGCGTTGCTGCTGCCGCAGGACGATCTGACGCTGGCCTGCGTGCTGACCTCGCCGCTCGGCGGGCTTGCCGACGAAAGCCTGATGGCGTTGGCCATGGAGCGGCACGAGGGCGAGCCGCTGTGGACCGTTCTACGCGAGCGTCATGCGCAACGGTCTGACTGGACGGCGGCCTGGCATACTCTGTCGGGTCTGTTCCGGCGCGTGGATTACCTGTCTCCCTATGGACTTTTGTCGGAAGCCCTGGGCGCGTTCGGTGGACGAGCGCGTCTGCTTGCGCGTCTTGGGCCAGAGGCAGGGGAGCCGATCGATGAGTTGCTCTCGGCCAGTCTCCGCTACGAAGACTCTCATGCGCCTTCGTTGCAGGGATTCCTGCACTGGCTCCGGCAATCGAACGAGAGCGTGAAACGGGAGCCCGAGGCGAGCAGCGATGCTGTGCGTGTGATGACGGCGCACGGCTCCAAGGGGTTGCAGGCGCGGCTGGTGATCCTGCCGGATACGACCGGTTCGCCGCGTGCGGAATCCCGCCTGTTGTGGCTGGACGACCGTCTTGGTCCCCTGCCGGTGCTGACGCCGCGCAGCGATCTGGGGACGGAGGCGACGCGGGCGCTCCGCGAAACGATGCGGGTGAAGGCGGCGGAGGAATATAACCGGCTGCTTTACGTCGCCCTGACCCGCGCAAGCGATCGCCTGGTCGTGTGCGGGTGGGAGCCACGCAAACTGCAGGAAGAGAGCTGGTACGCACGGTGTCTGGCGGGTTTCGAGGCTGCGGGGGCTGCCGCCGAGCCATCCGGGCTCGGGTGGGGCGGCCAATATCTGGTGATCGAGGAGCGGGCGACGGTCGAGGCGAAATCCGCCGTCGCCGCGCCGTCAACGCCGCCGCCTCCCATGCCGACGTGGATGGGCGCCGCCCCCGACTGGCGTCCTGCTCCGCCGCCCCGGGAGCCTGCGCTCGCCCGGCCGCTCAGCCCCAGCCGACCGGACGACGTGGGTATGGGCGAACGCCCGGCTTCCCGCTCCCCGCTGGAGGTGGCGTCCATTACGCCCGACGCCGCGCGTGAGGCGGCGTTCAGGCGCGGCGCGCTTGCGCACGCCCTTTTGCAGTTTCTCCCTGACCGACCGGCAGCCGACCGTACCCAGGTGGCTTATGACTGGTTGCTGAGACCGGGCAACGGTCTGGACGAAGGCGAGGCGGCGCGGCTGGTGGCCCGTGTGCTGGAAGTGATGGAGCACGCCGAACTGGAGCCGCTCTTCGCGCCGGAAGCCCGAGCGGAGCAGCGCCTTGCTGGTGTGGTGCGCGGCAATGTGGTGGTGGGACAGGTCGATCGTATGCGCGTCCTCGACGACACGGTTATGATCTGCGACTTCAAGACCAACCGTCGTCCGCCTGTTTCTGTCGAGCGCACGCCGGTTCTCTATCTGCGCCAGATGGCGGCTTATCGCGACTTGCTGCACGCTCTTTATCCGGGCCGCGCCGTGAAGTGCAGTCTGGTCTGGACGGAAGCGCCGATGGTCATGGAACTGCCTGACGCACTTCTGAACGAGCATGGGGGCGTGTGACGATGCGGGATTTCGGCCTTCGGTAAATTTTGAAGGATTTTTTCTGAGACTTTTCGGATTCACGTCGGACGTTTTCGCTGGGGCTGACGTGAAGCGTTACTATCGCACGTTTATGGTGTGCGGAGCATGGGTCTCGAACCGAACCTGTCATTCGTCTCGCACAAAATGGAGACTTGGTCGTGGGTTCGACGCGAGGCGTTGCCGAAGCCGGAGCAGAACAATAGGCGCGTCGAGTGTCCTTTTTTTGCGGCTTCACGTTTCGGGGGAGTGGGCAGCCTTCTGGCGGGTGGCGTAGGCTGCTGGACATCGCGTAATCATTTTGTGATCATTATGTTTTATGCCGCCGGATCAGGAAATTCACTCATGACGATCACGAGACGCGCGATGATTGCGCTCGCCGCTGGCGCCGCCGCGCCGCCTCGTTTCACAAGCGCCGCGTCGCCGAAATCCGTCTGGTGGCAGGAGGCGGTGTTTTACGAAATATACCCGCGCTCGTTCCAGGACGGGAATGGCGACGGGATCGGCGACTTCATAGGCATGTCTGACCGCGTGGATTATCTCGCCGATCTTGGCGTTGACGCGATCTGGGTCGCAGCGTGTTTCGACAGCCCGAACGCCGACAACGGCTATGACGTAAGCGACTATCGTAAAATCATGCCTGATTTCGGCAGGATGCGGGATTTTGACAATTTTCTTGAACGTGCAAAAAAACGTGGAATACGCGTCATTCTGGATATGGTTTTCAACCATACCAGCGATAAGCATTCATGGTTTATGAAAAGCAGCTCGTCAAAAGACAGTTTTTATCGCGACTTTTACCACTGGCATGACGGTAGAGACGGCACTGCGCCCACCAACTGGCGTTCAGCGTTTGGCGGCCCGGCCTGGACGCTGGATTCGCGCACCAATCAATATTATCTGCATACGTTTACGAACAGACAGCCTGATTTGAATTGGGAAAACCCGCGTGTCAGAAGCGAGCTGTATGCAATTCTGAAGTTCTGGTCGGACAAAGGGGTCGATGGCTTTCGTTTCGATGCGATCACCAGCATTGCCAAGCCGTTAGAACTTTATGACCTCTCGGCGCAGGATATTGCTGCGGGTCGCTCTTTCGCCGATCGTGGCGAGCGTTTGCACGCCCATCTGCGTGATATGTCCGCTCATTGCAACGCCGATTCCAGACTTTACTTTGTGGGGGAGACATGGGGCGCGGATCGCAATCTGTTCGTTGAGCTGACGCAGGCGGATCGTCACGAACTCTCCGCAGGATTTCCTTTCGACTTCCAGATGAAGGATATTGAAGACGGTTGGCGCAAGCTGCCCTGTAAATTGTCGGATTTGCGCGCCTTCAACGCCGGGAACGCGTTTGACGATAAACTCGGTGTCTGGCCAGTAGTCTGGCTTGAAGATCACGACTTTCCTCGCTCAGTCTCCCGTTACGGGTCGCAAACGCCCGAGTTCCGATCGCGGTCGGCAAAAATGCTGGCGATGATGCTTCTGTCGTTGCGCGGTACGCCGTTCCTTTATCAGGGGCAGGAAATAGGCATGGAAAATTACCCCTTCACGTCGATCGACCAATTTAATGACGTCACCGCGCATAATGTCTGGAGCGAACAGGTCGGCGGCCATCACGTAACGGCGGCTGACATGTTGGTCAATCTTGCGGCTACAACACGGGATAATGCGCGTACGCCCATGCAGTGGGATACGACTCGCAACGCAGGGTTCTCGACCGGAACTCCATGGATGCTGGTCAACCCGGATTATCGGACGATTAACGTCGCCGCGCAGATAGACGATCGTAACTCCGTGTTTGGCTTCTATAAGGCAATGATAAGGACCAGAAAAACTCAACCGGCGTTGGTCCATGGAAAGTATCGCGACGTCTCTCCAGATAATGGCGCGATTTACGCCTTTCGACGCGAACACCCTGCGGGCGATACGCTGACGATCATGAATTTTTCGGATTCCCCCGAAATGTTCCGCATTCCCCAGGGCGTGAAACCCGCCAGAGTTCTGATTGCGAACATGCCGGAGCGCTCGATTGTAGAGCCGTCTCTGACGCTGGAACCGTGGGAAGGCATGATTATCGCGGTTTAAGGGGGATTCATTGGAAAGCGCGCCACCGGGCGCTCGGCCTTACGGGCATTTGGCGCAACAGACGCTATTTGAAGGGACGCCGAAAACGTGAAGTTTTTGTGACGCGGTTGAGTCTAAAGCCTTCCCTGCGCAAACGTATCGGCCTTTCAGGCGCTAACGCTCACGACAGGTTAACCCAATGTTGCATCTTGCCAGGCGCTCGTTTCTGTCGCTTTCCGTCGGAACGTCTCTGTTCGCCGTCAACGGCGCCCGAGGCGCCGCCCCTGCTCGCCCGCCGATGTTAGCTCATGAGCCGTTTACGTTCCTGTTCATAACCGACACGCACCTGCAACCGGAATTAAACGCCAATGGCGGATGCCATATGGCCTTCAGGAAAGCGAAAACAGTTCCGGCTGACTTTGCGATTCAAGGTGGCGATCATGTGTTCGACGCCCTTGGCGTCAACGCGGGTCGGGCGACGATGCTGCTCGACCTGTACCGCCGCACGGCGGACGATCTGACCTTGCCGGTGCGCCATACGATCGGCAACCACGATTGCTTTGGCGTCTATACCAAAAGCGGCGCGCTGCCGACGGACCCTATGTATGGCAAGAAATATTTCGAAGACAATTTTGGACAACTTTACTACGCGTTCGATCACAAGGGCGTTCACGTCGTCGTGCTGGATTCAATCGGAATCACTGCTGACCGAGCCTATGAGGGAAGGATCGACGCCGCGCAAATCGCGTGGTTGTCGCAGGATCTTGCGGCGCAACCTGCGGGAACGCCCATCATTGTCGTCACGCACATCCCGCTTGTCACGGCAATCGAAGATTACGCTGCGCCGCCGTCCATTCCTCCGGCCCATCATGGCTTGTCAGTCGTCAACGCCTATGAAGTGCTGCCGCTGTTCGACCATTACAATGTGATCGCTGTATTTCAGGGACATACCCATGTTCTCGAGCGTGTGGAATGGCATGGCGTTCCCTACATCACAGGCGGCGCGGTTAGCGGCAACTGGTGGCATGGCACGCGGTATGGCACCCCGGAGGGGTTCATGGTGGTGGACGTTGCGGGCGGCAAGGTGAGCACCCGTTACGAAACCTATGGATTTCACAGCGTCGATCCACATAACACCTGAAGCAGCTGCGCATTCCGTACCGGCGCCTGTTTCGGTTCGTCTATTCTGGAAAACTCCAGGACGCCGGAGCTGCGGACTGAATCCGGGGTGGATGGACGCCAGAGAAATTACGCCGCAGAGGCGTGCCGCCGCCGGGGCATTTCTCGTGCCGCGATGAAGTGGATGCGATCGTCGTTACATTGCGCTCTGTTCTTGCGGTAGTTGAAAAGCGTTCCTTACGGTGAAACTTCGCATGGCGGCTCGTTGAGGGGGACCCCCGTGAAGGCCAGCGGATACAACCCGCGACTGGACGCGTAAGCGCTTATCTCATCGGCCGAGGCGCGACCTGGTTCGGGGCAGAGCTTCAGTGTGGCGCCCGGCACGCCGATCGCTTCACAGGACGGTTGGAGCGCGTCCACGATATCGGAGCGCCCGACCAGAATCTTTCCTCCGCGCATAACCAGCATTTCGTCCTGAGGCGTCGCCCGCACAACCTTGTGGACGTTCTGATGCTCGGGGTCGGCGAAGAGGACGAGGTCTGCGCGTTTGCCCACAGCGATATCCCCGATCGCCGCCTCCGCGCCGGCAACATGCGCGGCGTTATGCGCCACCATCCGCCAGAGTTCGCGGTCGCTCAGTGCGTCGTGCAAGTGCGCGTGATTATAGTGCAGCGCACACGCCAGTTCGCGGTTGAGGTTCATGGAGCCGGACGGGAGCCAGTCAGATCCCAGAGCGATTGTAATGCCGCGTTTTCTGGCGGCGAGAATATCGAGCGTCCTGCCGTAGAGCGACAGATTGCTCCGTGGAGACCAGACGATGCTCGCGCTTCTGGCGGCCACGAGATCGAGGTCCTGAGGCGTGAGGGCGACTGCGTGAATGAGAGCCGCCTGTGGCATGAGCCAGTCGTTGCTGACGCCCCCGCCGCCGGGTTGCGGCGTGACGTCGTAAGACGTCGAACTCTGGCAACGAAATTCGTTGCGCGCCGCCTCGTCGCGACCTTCGGCGACGTGGGCGAGAAAGGCGCTGGTCGCAGCTACCTGCGCGCGGGTGGCGGGGTGGTGGCCGTAATCGCAATCCCGCGTTCTCATGACGCCGGATGCGTCATCAAGAGGGAAAATATTGTAGGTCGCGGGTGTGATATCGAGAGATTCCAGGCCTGCTCGGAAGTCGAGATTGCGCAGCAGACCCGGCGCCATGCGTTCGGCGACTGTGGAGGTCGCGCCGCCGACCAGAAAGCGTAATTCGCTCCAGCTCAGTGAGAGCGGATCGCGATTGGGTTTGAAATCTTCCAGTCGTTGATGGCCGTCCAGCCCTGCGCGCCATTCGTGGCGGTGGGCGAAGCGCTCTCCCGTATCGGGCTTCGGCGGCGTATCGTTGAAGTCCAGATGATCATGCGTGTTGATAAAGCCCGGTGACAGAACGGCGTCAGTGCAGATTATGCGCGTCGCGGTCGGTGGCGTCGGGCAGTGAGCGGCGACGCAATCGATCCGGCCGTCGGGATCGATGCGAACGTCGCCCGGCGTGAGAACGCGGTCTTGGGCGAGAATGGTCGCCTGTATCAGGGTCTCGCCAATGCCCTTGTGTATCTTGCACGCAGGCTCCGCTTGCACGGCGACGGGAATGAGCAGGATAAGCCAGATAATTCCACGGGGAATCATGAGCGCAGGGCCTTGAAGACCTGCGTGCGAAATTTCTCGGCAGATCCTCTGGAGCATATGGCGACGTTCGGCGGCAGGGCGTCGCCGGTGTAGATATGTGTTCCGCCGAACACATATTCGCCGCGCGTTTCTGCGCCGTTCAACTCCACCTTGACGTTGACCGCTTCGAACTCCGACGCCACCGATGGGTCGAGCACCATCGCGGCGGCGAAAGGGTCGGCGTAGGTGGCGCCCGGCTTATGGCGCTGCTCGGTTTCAAATTTAAGCCGCTCGGCGTTGGATTTCAGGAAAATTTCGCTTTTCTGGGTGCCGAAAGTCCTGATGTGGTCGAAGTCCGCCTGCGTCAGCATCTCGGTCGGACCAAGGCCGCCGGTCATGGCGATCTGAAGCCCTGAGCGCAGGACGATATCTGCCGCTTCAGGGTCCACCATCGCGTTAAAACTCACCGCAGTGCCAATTCCCTCATAACGACCGCCGACTATGACGACACCACGCGCCTTGCGGGCAATGGAGGGATCGAGCAGCAGGGCCAGGGCAATGTTTGAGAGGCCTCCGAGAGCCAGCAGAACGACTTCTCCCGGGTGCGCCGAGACGATTCTGGAGATGGCGACGGACGCATGCTCCGGGGCCGGTCGCAGGGCGACTTCAGGCACAACCATATCGCCGAGACCGTAGCGACCGTGGATAAAGCCGGCCGCCGGGTAAGGACGGTTCAGCAGCGGGTGGTCAACGCCGCGATGAACCGGAATTTTTCCATTGGTCAAAGTTTGCGAGAGATAAAGGGCGTTTCGAACCTCCTGCTCATATCCGATGTTGCCGGGAGCAACGGTGATGGCCTCGGTCGTGATCCGGGTGGAACTGAGCATCATCATGATGGCGAGAAGATCGTCGGTGCCCGGATCGGTATCGATGACGACGCGGCGCACGTCCTGCAGCCAGAGAAGGCTGGAAAGCGGATGGCCCAGCACCGTCCAGGCCGTCTGCCCCAGGACACGGCCGGACGACAGCAATCCTCCGGCCATCAGCGCGGCGCCGTTCAGAAAATGCCTGCGATCAAGGAGCATGTTTTTATCCTTGTTGTGCGAGCCATCAGCGCGTGGGTGGTTCGATGTTGCGAACATGAAATATGTTCTCACGATTGGGAAGATCGTCTGGCCGCGCCGACTGTCTGCCGTCGGCGGCATTTCTCGCGCTGGTTCGTCGAGAACTGGCGCCCGATTGCGCGACGTTGCCGGTGTGTGGGGCCTCGGTTCGATCAACGGATCTGTTCCTGCCCACGCATTGCGTGTCAGCCCTCGCCCGGCCGGATCCGGTATGTGAGCGGCGTCTCGCTTCAGTGAATGGCGAGGTTATCGATCGTTCAGGGTGAGTTGTTTGCGAGGCGCGAGGAGGTCGCCCGAGGCTCGTGAAGGACTGCTGGTCGGACCCGCGAGTGGGGGCCGTTCGGGCGCGCTGTGTGGTCGTGCGTGGAGAAGCGAAAAAAGCTCTTGCGCTATATCTTAAGATAGTTAATATCGTAAGACATGTTTAAAGATCATATGCACACACGCTCTCTCCATCCTCTCTTCCAAGGCGGCGGCCGCCGCGGCGCAGGCCGCGATTTTGGCGACAAGCCCGGCTGGGGCTTCGGCTCAGGCCGCGGTTTCGGTCGCGGAAGAGGGTTCGGCGGAGGGGACTTTTCTGCTGGACGCAAGCTGAGTTCGGAGGATCTCCAGCTCATTCTTCTGGCGCTTCTGGCGGAGAAACCGGCCCACGGTTACGAACTCATCAAGTTGCTTGAGGAGCGGTCCGGAGGCTTCTACGCGCCAAGTCCGGGCATGGTGTACCCGGCCCTGACCTATCTTGAAGAGATCGGTCACGCTTCGGTCACGCAGGAGGGCAACCGCAAGCTCTACGCATTGACCGAGGACGGCCGCGCGACACTGGAGCAGCGCAAGGCGCAAGCTGATGCGATCCTTGAGGCGCTTGCGCGTATCGGCAGCCGCATGTCGGAAGTCCGCGACGCGTTTGCGGGCGTCGACGGGGCGGACCCGCAGGCAGGCGAGGAACTCCATCGCGCCCGTCGAACGCTCAAGCAGGCGCTCATGCAAAAAAGAGGTTGCTCAGCGAGCGAAGCGTCGCGGGTTGCACGCGTCCTTGAGCGGGCGGCCGCAGAAATTCTCGGGAAAGCCGAGTGACTGGCAATCTTTTTCTGTTTCGAATCATATTCAGGAGGTCTATATGAACGCGCCTGTCCGCACGCCGCTGCGCGTGCGCCACGAGACGCGACTGCGCGCAGCGCAGGTCGTCAGCGTCACCGATATTTCGCCGAAAATGCGCAGCATTGTTTTCCGTGGCGAGGATCTGAAAGATTTCCTCAGCCTTGCGGCGGACGATCACGTGAAGCTTTTCTTTCCACCGTCAGGCGCAAATCCTGCGGAGCAGTCCTGGCTTCGCCCCGGCGCGGGCGGACGACCCTCCGGACTTGTGGCGCGCGATTATACGCCCCGGCGTTTCGACGCGCGCGAGGGGACGATCGATATCGAGTTCGTCCTGCATGACCACGGACCAGCCTCGAGCTGGGCGTCTCAGGCGAAAGTTGGGCAGTGGCTGGGCATCGGCGGCCCACGCGGCTCTTTTGTCGTTCCTGACGACTATGGGCTTTTTGTTCTGATCGGCGACGAGACGGCTTTGCCCGCAATTGCGCGTCGGCTGGAGGAACTTCCTGCAGGAACGAACGCGATCGTATTGATTGAGGTTGCGGACGCACGCGAAGAGCGCGATCTGCCGACAGCGGCGAACGCACGCGTCACCTGGCTTGTCCGCGATGGCGCGGCGGCCGGGACTACGGACTTGCTGATGCGGGCTGTGGAGGCGTTGCAGCCGCCGGGCGTGGATCCGGCGGATATCTATGTGTGGATCGGCGCCGAAATCGAGACTGCGCGCGGACTTCGCGCGTGGTTCGCCGAACATTGGTCCATGCCACGCGCGCAAATTCGCGCGGGCGGCTACTGGCGCCTCGGGGTCGCCGATGGCGCGGGCCGTATCGACGACTGAACTTTCACACCCGGCGGTCAATTTTCATTTCGGTTTTTTCCGCGTCAAGCGTCGGGTGACGACGTCTGGCGCCTGTGCGCGCCTGAAAGCGTGGATCAGGGCGACAGGCGTCCGGTTGTTTACCGATTTCTCTGGCGGTCGCCTTGTGTGCGGGGCGTATATCGGCGGATGACAGGGGGCCGCGACGTTGCTAGAAGCCCTTCGCATTGTTCAGGGTTCGTGTCGTCCCGGTCAGCGCAGGAAAAGCCGCCCCAATGAAAATCGTCGCGTGCAACAGCAATCCCCCTCTGGCCGAGGCGGTCGCCGCCGAGCTTAATATTCCCCTCTGCAACGTTTCCGTTCGGCGCTTCGCCGACATGGAGATATTCGTCGAGATTTTTGAAAACGTGCGCGGCGAGGACGTGTTTGTGGTGCAGAGCACCTGCACGCCGACGAACGACAATCTTATGGAATTGCTGATCATGCTCGACGCCCTGCGTCGCGGATCAGCGCGCCGCATCACGGCGGTGATGCCTTACTTCGGTTATGCCCGACAGGATCGTAAATCCGGTCCTCGCACGCCGATCAGCGCCAAGCTGGTCGCCAATCTTCTGGTCGAGGCCGGGGCTGACCGCATCCTTACGCTGGATCTTCACGCGATGCAGATCCAGGGCTTTTTCGATATTCCGGTCGATAACCTCTACGCAGCGCCGCTGTTCGTGCGCGATATCAAGGAGCGTTACGGCGACCGCGACCTGATGATCGTATCGCCCGACGTCGGTGGCGTCGTCCGCGCCCGCGAAATCGCTCAGCGTCTGAACACCGATCTCGCTATCATCGACAAGCGGCGCGAGCGTGCGGGCGTGTCGGAAGTAATGAACGTGATCGGCGACGTGAAGGGGCGGCATTGTCTGCTGGTTGACGATATCGTCGACAGCGGCGGTTCTCTTTGCAATGCAGCTCAGGCAATTACCAATCATGGCGCGGCCTCGGTCGGCGCCTATGTCACGCATGGCGTCCTGACGGGACGCGCGGTTGAGCGCATTGCGGAGTCGACCATCGAGATGCTGACGATCACGGACAGCATTATGGCTACGGACGCAGTGAAGGCCGCGAAAAATATTCGTCAGGTCACGATCGCCGGATTGCTCGCTCGCGCCATGCGCGCTGTTGCGGACGAAAGCTCCGTCTCGTCATTGTTTGACTGATCGGGGGCAGGGCTGCGATCAAGGGATTTGTAACGACTGGGAGATGTCGATGTCCGTGATCGATCCAACGCCATTCTGGTACCTCAGGCATGGCGAGACCGACTGGAATCGCAGAGGACTCTCGCAGGGTCGTACCGACATTCCGCTAAACGCCACGGGCCTGGAGCAGGCCGAGCAGGCCGGGCGCACCTTGATCGAGGCGGTGCAGGGCGGCCCAAAAATAGATCGCGTCATATCGTCGCCGCTCGTGCGGGCCGCGCGCACGGCGGAGATCGCGGTGGAGGCTCTGGCGGCGTCGGGCGTCCGCCCGAGTCTGGGCTTCGATGCCGATCTTCAGGAAGTGTGCTTTGGCGAACAGGAAGGTCAGCCCATGGGGGAGTGGTACGACGACTGGATCGCCGGGCACTATACCCCTCCTGGAGCAGAACCTTTCGCGCTGCTGCGCGACCGGGCTGTCGCAGGCGTCAACCGGGCGCTGACCGGACAGGGGACGGTGCTGATCGTGGCGCATGGCGCCCTGTTCCGCGCGCTGCGATCCGCCATGAGTCTGGAGCCGAACGTGCGTCTGCCCAACGCCGTGCCGCTGAAGCTCGATCCTCCCAGTGTTGGCGGGACGCCCTGGAGCCTCAATCAACTCGGCTGACAAGGCGCCTCTTCTGGATCAGCCGAACAGACGGGCGGACGCGGAGTCGTTCTGCGCGCCCGGACTGTTGCCGCTGTCGCCGGTCGTGATGCGCCCGGCGGCGTCCAGCGCCATTGCGAAAGTCCCACCGCCATGATGGCGTGTCGAGACGGAAACACCGGTCGCGGCGAGTGAGGCCGGGGCCGCCGGACTTCGCCCTGTGTGGTGTGACGCGAGCAGATCGTATCCTGCGCCACTGATGGCTGCGGTCGTGGTCATTGGACGCTCCCCTTTCCTCGCCAGCTTAGTGTGTTCGCCCTAAGCGCTGGTTAATGCGAGAAAGACCGGGTCGTCGTCGGGTCGCCCGGTGAAGGCGCCCGAGTAATCATTATACCCGGACCGTAGTTCTTGAACGATCGGGACCAGAACCGTTGGACTGACGAGGCTGCGGCGAAATCGCGAGAAGGTGTGGAGGCCGACGCCGCCACTCTGTTCAAAGAGCGCCCGTCAGGATCGAGACATCAGGTCCTCGACTTCTCCCCACGTTGGCGCAGCGTCCGCAGCGCCGGAGCGTGTGGTCGCCAGCGCGCCGCATGCGGCGGCCACCCGCACGGCGTCCGCCAGAGCCCGACCTTGTGCGAGGCTGACGGCCAACCCGGCGTTAAAGCAGTCGCCAGCAGCGACAGAATCGATTGCGACGACAGGAAAGGCCGGGATGAAGCCGCCAGCGTTCCCGTCCTGCCACCACACGCCGCGCGCGCCCATTTTCACGATGGCGGCGCGGGCCCCACGCTCAAGCAGCGTCCGGGCGGCCTGTTGCGCGCTTTCCGGGGAATCTGGGGTTACGCCCGTCAGGACCTGCGTTTCGGTCTCGTTGGGCGTCACGACGTCGATCAGCGTCCACAGGCGCTCGGGTAATTCATGCGCGGGCGCCGGAGCCGGGTCGAGGACGACCAGCCCCCCGGTGCGCCGCACACGTTCCGCGGCAGCGACGACGGCGTCCATCGGAATTTCCAGTTGCAGCAGCAGGACAGCGGCGGCGTCGAACAGGGCGGCTGCAAGGTCGATATCGCTCGCGTCGATCCGCATGTTCGCGCCGCCCGCGACACTGATCGCGTTCTCCCCGTTATGGTCGACGCCAATCAATGCAACGCCGGTTGGAGCGCCCTCGTCCTCGCGCAGCGCGGAAAGGTCGACCCCGAATCGTTCGAGTTCTCGTCGCGCCTGTTGACCGAAGGCGTCGTTCCCGATCCGCCCGGCCAGCGCCGCCCGAAGACCGAGAGCCCCAGCCAGCCGTCCGGCCGCAGCCGCCTGATTGCCGCCCTTCCCGCCAAGCCCGATGGCGTAACCATCCGCCAGAACCGTTTCGCCGGGCCGGGGGAGGCGCGCCATTTTCGCCGTGACGTCGATATTGACGCTTCCGAAGGAGAGGACGAGGGGCTTGGTGGCTGTCATGACGGGCGTGATCCGGATTGTGGGCTTCCAGAAAGGGAAGCGGCCAGTTCTGTCGCTCAAAGCACGGCGTCGTTCAAGATCGACGTTTAGGTTTGAACGAAGCGGGCGCCTGAGGAGTTATAGCCGACGTCAGGAAGATCGCGGCAATGAACGCGGACGGCCTCTGGCGCTTTTCCGCGATTGGCCACATTGTAAGAATTGTTTGCAACTGGAGCGGCGCGGGAGACGGAGTGTTACGTCAGCGGAAGACGCGCGGCTTCACGATCAGGGAGAGCACCATGAACACGATCAGCAGAATATTTACCGTCGCCGGTTTGACGCTCGTTTCGGCCGCAGCGCTGACGGCGACGGCGCGCGCTGAAGAGATCATGTATATGGGCGAATTCAAGGCCGAGCATGGCGCGACGAACGCGCCGACGGGCGACGTCATGGCGACGCTCGACACCACGACCAACGTCCTCAAATACACGATCAAATGGAAAGGCCTGACCGGCCCCGTGACCGTGGCGCATTTCCACGGACCGGCAAAGGATGGGGTGGATGCGGGCGTCGTGGCCCCGATCGACGGACCTTATGAGAATCCGCTGTCCGGACAGGTCACGCTGACCAGCGCGCAGGAAGATGAACTGGCCAAGGGGCTGGTTTATGTGAACCTGCACACCAAGGCTTTCCCGAAAGGCGAAGCCCGCGCCCAGCTTTCGAAATAACGGCGAAGTCTGGAGAGCGGCGCTTCAGTGCTCAGCTCTCCAGACAGGTTTGTCGTCAGAGAAAACCTGCATCGGTCGACGCTGAAAACCGCTTGGCTGCGGGACGTCGTGCCCGGCAATCAGTCGAGCGCGATAATCGTGCGCCAAGGTTCGTCCTTGGCGCGTTTCGCTTCAAACGCGGCGATGGACTGCTCCTGCTGCAACGTCTGACCGATATCGTCCAGACCTTCCAGCAGCAGGTGCTTGCGCAGCCGATCGACCTCGAACGGAACTTCCGTCCCGTCGGGGCGGATCACCACCTGACGCGCCAGATCGACGGTCAGGCGGCTGTTCGCGCCTTGTGCGGCGTCTTCCATCAGCGTGTCGCACACTTCGCGCGGCAGGCGGATCGGCAGGATGCCGTTCTTGAAGCTGTTGTTGAAGAAAATATCGGCAAAAGACGGTGCGATCACGCAGCGAAGGCCGAAATCGAGCAGCGCCCATGGCGCATGTTCGCGTGAAGAGCCGCAGCCGAAATTCTCATGCGAGATCAGGATCTGCGCATTGCGATACGGTTCGCGGTTGAGAACAAAATCCGGATTTTCTGAACCGTCCTCGCGATAGCGCATGCTGTCGAAGGCATGCACGCCCAGACCTGTGCGCTTGGTGGTCTTGAGAAACCGCGCAGGGATGATCTTGTCGGTGTCGATATTGGCTTCGGGGAGCGGAGCCGCGATTGCCGTCAGGGTGGTGAACTTGTCCATCGGTGCGGGCTCCTCAAACGGGCAGGGCGCTGAGTTCGCGAACGTCCGTCAGGACGCCGGTCACGGCTGCTGCTGCGGCCATGGCCGGAGAGAGCAGGTGCGTGCGGCCTCCCGGCCCCTGCCGTCCTTCGAAATTGCGGTTGGAGGTCGAGGCGCAGCGCTGTCCCGGCGTCAGCTTGTCCGGGTTCATGCCGAGGCACATGGAGCATCCGGCCTCCCGCCATTCAAACCCGGCGTCAAGGAACACGCGGTCCAGACCTTCCTGTTCGGCCTGCGCCTTCACCAGCCCCGAGCCGGGGACGATCATGGCGCGCACGCCGCTGGCGACCTTGCGCCCGGCGGCGACGGCGGCGGCGGCGCGAAGGTCTTCGATGCGGCTGTTGGTGCAGGAGCCGATGAACACCACGTCAACCGGCGTCCCGGCGATCTTCTGCCCGGCCTTCAGGTCCATGTAGCTCAGCATGCGCTCAAGCTGCGCGCGCTTCGCCTCGTCGGCCTCGTTCGCCGGGTCAGGAACCGCGCCGCCGATGGGGAGGACATTTTCCGGGCTGGTGCCCCAGGTCAGGGACGGCTCGATCTCTTCAGCGCGCATTGTGACGGTCGTGTCATACGCTGCGCCCTCGTCGGAGGGGAGCGTGCGCCAGTAGGCCACGGCGGCGTCGAAATCGTCGCCCTTTGGCGCGAAGCGGCGACCCCGGACATACTCGAACGTCGTGTCGTCCGGCGCGACCAGACCGGCGCGCGCGCCAGCTTCGATCGCCATGTTGCACACGGTCATGCGCCCGGCCATGTCGAGGCCGCGAATGGCGGAGCCACAGAATTCGATGACGTGACCGGTGCCGCCCGCCGTGCCGATCTTGCCGATAATCGCCAGCACGACGTCTTTGGCCGTTACTCCCGGGGCAAGCGCGCCTTCAACCTCGACCTTCATGTTTTTGGCGGGCTTCTGCAGGATCGTCTGCGTCGCCATGACGTGCTCGACCTCGGACGTGCCGATGCCGAACGCGAGGGAGCCCATCGCGCCGTGGGTCGAGGTATGGGAGTCGCCGCAGACGATGGTCATGCCGGGCAGGGAGATGCCCTGCTCCGGGCCGACCACATGGACGATGCCCTGATTGGCCGAAAGCAGCGGGAAATAGGGAACGCCGAATTCCTTGACGTTGCGCTCGAGCGTCTCGATCTGGTTCCGGCTTTCCGGCTCCTCGATCGGTTGCGTGCGGTCGGACGTCGGGACGTTGTGATCCACGACGGCGATCGTCGCTTCGGGGTGGCGCAGTTTGCGCCCCGCCATGCGGAGGCCTTCAAAAGCCTGCGGGCTGGTCACTTCGTGAACGAGGTGCCGGTCGATGTATAGGATCGCCGTGCCATCGGACAGGGTTTCGACGACATGGCTGTCCCAGATCTTGTCGAACAATGTACGCGGCGACATGGCGGTGCGGTTCCTGACTGGCTTGGCGGACGACGCTTCCGGGGCGGTCAGGCCTCCCGTCGGGGTTGTCCGGAACGAAAAGACACGTGAATGCGTCCGGGCTGGTAGCCGAAATCGGGCCGCCCAAAGGCGGCCCGATCTGCGACGACATCACCACTATGTGGAAGTCCGCGCGGCGCGCTCAAGAGAGAGCCGCCCGGAAACGCCGGTTCGCCCTGCGCCGGATCCGCCCGCCATAACGCAAGGCGGGTCCGGTCGCCGGGCGGAGGCGATTACTTGCCGGCGGTCGCCGTCGGAGCGACTTCGCGAGCGCGCTCGGCAATACGCGCCGACTTGCCGCTGCGGCCACGCAGATAATACAGCTTCGCGCGACGGACCTTGCCGCGACGGACGACGGTGATGTCGGCCAGCGTGGGTCCGTAGAGCGGGAAGACGCGCTCGACGCCCTCGCCGTTCGAGATCTTGCGAACGGTGAAGTTGCTGTTCAGGCCCTTGTTGGAGCGGGCGATCACAACGCCTTCGTAAGCCTGAACGCGCTCGCGCTCACCTTCCTTGACGCGGACCGACACGCGGACCGTGTCGCCAGCCTGGAACTCGGGGACCGCACGGAGGGCGCTCAGGCGAGCGATTTCGTCGGCCTCGTACTGCTGGATGATGTTCATATCGGGAATCCTTCCTGAACCGATGATGTCGATACATGTGACGGAGCGCCGGTATGCGGCCCGCCGTGGTGTCTGGTGCCGCAATCGGCGCCGGTGCGCGGCGTCGCTGCGGGTGTTTCTCTGCCGGTCGCGGATGAATCCGCGGATCGGGCCGCCCACAGATCGGGTCGCCGCTCGCGCGTGACCCTCTCGGATTGCTCCCGCCGCCATTTTGCGATGGCGGCATGGTTGCCGGACAGCAGGACATCCGGCGCCGCGCGACCGTTCCACTCGGCCGGGCGGGTGTAATGCGGGTATTCGAGTAGGCCGTCGGAGAAGCTTTCCTCCACGCCGCTGTCAGCCGACCCCATGACGCCCGGCAGCAACCGGACGCAGGCGTCGAGCAGGACGATCGCAGCAGTTTCGCCACCCGAAAGGACGTAGTCGCCGATCGAAACTTCTTCGATCTCGTGCGCTTCGAGCACGCGCTCGTCGACGCCTTCATAGCGACCGCACAGGACGGTGACGCCCGGCCCGGCGGCGTAGCGGCGAACGTCCGCCTGCGACAGCGGCCGACCACGCGGCGTCATGTAGACGCAGGGCGCGCCATCGGCCCGCTTCGCGTCGTTGAGCGCTGCGTCGATGACGTCAGGACGCATCACCATGCCTGCACCGCCGCCGAACGGCGTGTCGTCCACGGCGTTGTGACGGCCCAGCCCGTAAGGGCGCAGGTCGCGCGTCTCGCACCGCCACAGTCCCTGCTCCAGCCCGCGACCGGCCAGAGACTGACCAAGCGGACCCGGAAACATTTCCGGGAACAGGGTGACGACGGTTGCGGTCCAGCTCACGCTGCGCCTCCCGCCGCCCTGGCGGCTTCACGGTCACGCTTCGACGCGTGTTCCTCTTCCCCCACGACCTCGTTCGGGCGGGAGACGGTCACGCGCCGCGACGCGAGATCGACTTCCGGCACGCAGGCCAGGGTGAAGGGGATGACCGAGCCGGAATCGAGTTCCAGGCTCGCGCCCGCGCCATAGTCATGCACCGTGACGATGCGGCCGATGACGGCGCCGTTTTCGACGGCCTCCATTCCGATCAGATCGGAATGGTAGAACTCGTCCGGTTCCGGCTCCGGCAGGGTGTCGCGCGTCACGAAGAGCTTGCGGTTCACAAGCGCCTGCGCGGCTTCACGGCTGTCGACCGGCTTGCCGTCGGCGTCGCGCAGCAGCGCGATTCCGTCGGCCCGCCATGTCAGCGTCCAGGCGCCGCCACGATCGTCGGTCAGCGTTCCGTACGAAGCGAGGGAGTCCGCGTCGGCGGCGAAGCTGTGCACATGCACAAGCCCCCGCACGCCGTGCGGACGTCCAATCACTCCGATCTGGATGCGATCCTGCGTCATGGAAAGGCGGCGCCCTGCGTTCCGTCAGAAGTTCAGGCTGCTGCCGCTTTGGCGGCGGCGGCGGCGCGCTCCTGCGCCTTCTTCTTCGGCGCGGACTGCTTCGGCTGCTCGTTCCACACGGGCTTCGCCATCAGGCCGGCGTTGCCGAGGAAGCGCGCGACGCGGTCCGTCGGCTGGGCGCCCTGCGACAGCCAGTGCGTGATGCGCTCGCTGGTCAGACGGATACGCTCGGCGTGGTCGCTCGGCAGCATCGGGTTGTAGGCGCCGACCTTCTCGATGAAGCGGCCGTCACGGGGGGAGCGGCTGTCGGCCACAACGATGTGGTAGTAGGGACGCTTCTTCGCGCCAGCGCGGGAAAGGCGGATCTTGAGGCTCATTCAGACAACTCCAGAGAATGAAAAACCGTGAAACGAACGGGGGCGGGGCTTAGCCGAACGGCCTGCCGCCGGGGCCGCCGGGGCGGCCCGCTCCCCCGGGCATGAGTGCGGACAGGCCCTGACGCATGAGACCTTTCATGCCGAGCTTGTTGATCCGCTTCATCATTGTGGACATGTCGTCGAACTGCTTGAGCAGCTTGTTGACGTCCTGAACCGTCGTCCCTGACCCGGCGGCGATGCGCTTCTTGCGCGACGCCTTGATGATGTCCGGCGTCTTGCGCTCGGCCTTGGTCATGGACGAGATGATGGCTTCGTGGCGCTTGAAGATCGTCGTATCGAGATCCTTGTCGCCGATGGCGTCCTTCAGCTTGCCCATGCCGGGCAGCATGCCGAGGATGCCGGAGATCGACCCCATCTTCTTGATCTGCTTGATCTGCGACACGTAGTCGTCGAGATCGAACTTGCCGGCCATCATCTTCTTGGCCAGCCGCTCTCCCTCTTCGTGGTCGAGCGTGTCGGCGGCCTTTTCGACGAGGCCGGCGATGTCGCCGAGGCCGAGGATACGGCCTGCGACGCGTTCCGGATGGAATTCTTCAAGCGCGTCGAGCTTTTCGCCCGAGCCGGTCAGCTTGATTGGCGCGCCGGTGATGGCGCGCATCGACAGGGCCGCGCCGCCTCGGGCGTCGCCATCCATACGGGTCATCACGACGCCGGTGACGCCAACGGCCTCGTTGAAGATCTTCGCGGTGTTGACGGCGTCCTGACCGGTCATCGCGTCGACGACCAGCAGCGTCTCCACCGGGCTGGTGGCGGCGCGGATCTGCCGCACCTCCTCCATCAGGGCCTCGTCGATCGACAGACGGCCTGCGGTGTCGAGGATGACGACGTCAAAACCTTCGCGACGCCCCGTGTCCATCGCGCGTGCGGCGATCTCGAGCGGCGCCTGCCCGGCGACGATCGGCAGGGACATTACACCCGCGCGCTCAGCCAGCTGCTGGAGCTGGAGCTGGGCGGCGGGACGCTGCGTATCGAGGGAGGCGAGCAGCACCTTCTTCTTCTCGCGGGTCGCGAGGCGAAGGGCGATCTTGCCGGAAGTGGTGGTCTTGCCGGAGCCCTGCAGGCCGACCATCAGGATCGGCGCGGGCGGCACGGCGTTGAGGTTCAGCGGAACCGCGCCTGCGCCGCCGAGCGCGTCGATCAGCGCGTCGTTGACGATCTTGGCGACGGCCTGACCGGGGGAAATGCTGTCCAGCACCTCATGCCCGACCGCGCCTTCGCGGACCTTGTTGACGAAGTCCTTGACGACAGGCAGCGCGACGTCGGCGTCCAGCATGGCCAGACGGACTTCGCGCATCGCCTCGGCGACGTCGGCCTCCGACAGCGCGCCGCGCTTGCCGAGTCCGTCGATAACGCCTGAAAGCCTGCCTGAGAGTGACTCGAACAAGAACCGGTTACCCCAAAAGAATACGCGCCACTGCGCGAGGACTCGCGAGGTGGCGGGACTGATGTTGCGGGGGCTTTACGCGCTGCGGAGGCGCATTGTCAAACCCGTTCTGTCGAAGGGCGTCGAAATGGCGGAGTCCAGCGTTTTTTGGCTGAGATTCGGGCGATCAACCCGCCGGTGGGCATTTCGGCAGGGCGCGCCCGAGAATCTGTCCCCGAAGGGTCAGCAGGTCGGTCGATTCGACAGGGTGTTCCCGCAGGGCATGAACTTCCCCGGGGGTGTAGGGGGCGACGCCCGAAGGCGTGCTTTTGCCGCCCAGACGAAAGACGACGAAGTTCATCACGTCGGCCAGCAACGCATCGTCGCGAATCAGCGACATCGACACGCCGGGCACACGCACCAGATAGGCCCGTCCTTCCGGTGTGCACGTGAACACACCCACAGTATCACGCAACGACGGCACGAAACTCGGGCGCGACTTGCCCTCGATTCCATGGCAGCCGCCGCAGTGGGTGAGATAGGCGGTTTGCGTGCGGTCGAGCGCGCACGCGTCGCGAAGTGCAGGTCCGCCCGCGAGCGTGATCGCAATGGCGAGACCCGACAGCGCTTTACGGAGCCGCCGACACGGCTTTGTAAGGCGCTGTGCGTTATTCTTTGATGGTCTCATGGCGTCTGTTAGCGCACTCGGCGGAACGTTGCCGGGCGCGCCACTTCTGGCGCGCGAGTCTCAGGGGAGAGGATGCTTGGCGTCCAGAGCCTTGCGCTCGTCGACCAGAGCCGGAGCGGCGACTGGCGTGGCGCGTGCGGCCTTGATTTCAGCAGCCGTAAAGGTCGGAGTCGCGCCAGTGCCGCCGAGGGAGGCCACATAGGTCAGAATGGCGGCGAGGTCGTCGTCAGACTGGCTGGAGAAGGTGGGCATGTAACCGGCGTAGCTCGCGCCGCCGGCGGTGATGGAGCCGGTCAGCCCGTTGAGGACGACGTGCTCAACGTAAGTTTTGCCTTCGGGTGAGCCGGCGATCTTGCCAATACGGCCCTTCAGTGTGGGGAACTGCCCCGGAACGCCCATTCCGTCGGCCTGATGGCAGATGCCGCAGTTCGCGCCGTACAGAGCCGCGCCGTCAGCGGCGCGAGCCGCGTGCGCCTGAAAGGTCGCGGCGGCGGTAAGAGCGGAGCAGAGAACGAGAGTCTTGAACTTCATGAAGCGCTTCCAACAATTGCGGCAGTAGAACAGTTATAGACGAGTGACGTCGTTCCGAAACACCAGATGATGTCGTTATTCGCCTGCGGCCTGTAACTCGGCTGATCGCCGTCGGTGTTGAGGCAGCTGACCTGATTGCAGGCGTCCTGACCGCAGCAATCGCGGTAGGCGACGATGTAGGAACGGCGATCATGGGGGTTGAAACACGTCCCGATCCACGACGTAGGCGAAGGGGCCGTGCCGGGCGGGCAGGTATGCACGCCGCCGCCGCAGGTCGAGCACAGGTTCCCGTCGATCGCGCAATAGCGCCAGTAGTCGCACTTCGTGTCGTCGGAGACCTGCGCCTGTGCTGCGAATGGCGTCCTGGCGCCCTCGTTCGTCGTTTTCCTGACGGTTGCCGGCTGGGCCGACGGACCGTGCGCGCGCGCGGCGGGTAACAGCGGCAGAGCGGGCGCCGCGACGATTCCGGCGCCGATCCGGGCGATGACGCCGCGACGGGACGCGCGACCGGCGAGTGCGCGCAGCGCCCTTTCCACCAACCGGTCCATGAGCGGCGCGTCGGCGGCGGCTGGGCGTCGATCAGACCGCATTCAGAAGTTCCTTCTCGCTCCCGTTGACGGCGGCGCTGCTTTCTCCGCCGCGCACGGCGGCGATCATCGCTTCGATCTGCCCCCGCGTATTGACGATTTCGCGCGCGCGCAGCACGCCGCGCTCGTCCAGCAAAACGAGCGTCGGAAGGCGCGCGACCTGCAGCACCAGAGCGAGTTCAGGCCCGGTGACGAATGGCACGCCGCCCAGATCAAGCCGCTCGCGCATGGACTGCAACTCCGGTAGCGCGCCGTCGCCCACCAGCACGAGTTCGAGGCCGGGTGACGACGCCGCGACGTCATTCGCGGCCGGGATCACGCGTTTGCAGATCGGGCAGTCCGGGGCGACGAACAGGACCATGCGTACGGCGTCCGCGTTCAGGGACTCGCCGATCGGAAAGGCGGTTCCCGCCAGAGTGGTCATGCTGATCCGGGGGATGGCCTGCCCCACGGAGAGCGCCGGTGCGGCGGTCTGCGCGCCGATGGGGGCGAGCCGTTCGTGCAGCACCCCGATCTGGCGCGCCATCGCGAAAACGATGACCGCGAGGACGACCACCGCGACCATGAGCAGCGCCTCAGAAATCACGAGTGTTGTCATCATGGCGTCTGTTCCTGACGTGGCGCGGGAAGGAGCGTCAGGCGGCTGGCCGCGATGGCCAGAGCCAGCAGGCAGGCGCCGGTTATGGCGCCCTGTACGCGCAGGGCGAGCGAGTCGGGCGCGCCCGCTGCGGCGACAAAGAGGGCGGCGACGGCCAGCGCCACGCTGCGTGCGACGCTGCGCCATGACAGCGTTTCGCCGCCGGAGCCGGGCAGGCAGCCGCAGGAAATGGAAGTCCGTCCACGGATGACGTTGATCGCCATTGCTGCCGAGAAGACCAGCAACAGCGCCGCGCTCGCCAGACCGCACGCTGTCGGCGCGACGCCGGACAGCAGCCCCGCTCCGAGCAGCGTTTCAGCTCCGATGAGAAGCCATAGGACGGGCGTCAGCAGCGCATCTGGTAGCAGGCGGTAAGCTGCGAGTTGCCCGAGAAAGCCGTCGCGGTCGCGCATTTTGGAGACGCTGGCGGCGAGAAACAGCGCCCCGACAGCGCCGCCTGCTACGCCGCCAGCGACGTTGAGGGCGACAGAGGCGACGTCGGAAGCAGCGCCGTTCATTGGCCTGGCGCCAAGGTGAAGACCAGCGATGTGCCCAGTCGGTCCATCTTGCGGCGCAACTTGCCCGTCGCGGCGTCGAGGATGAAGAAGTCGCCGGTGTCGTTCGTGGTGAACAGCAGCGGCGAGGCGTCCTGCGTGACGCCGATCATCGCGCTTGGGGCGGGCAGAGAAATACGGCGAACGAGCTTGCGAGCGGCGACGTCGATCTCCCAGACCTCGGTTCCCGGTTCCTTATGCGTCCAGAATGTTCCCTTGTGCATCAGCACATAGAGATGGCCCGTCGCCTTGTGATACGCGGCGAGTTGCCAGCCTCCCGGCCGCCACGTCGTCTCGAACGGCGCCGAAGCGTCGGAGGCGCGCTTCATTCCAGCGGCCTCCTGAATCGAAAACGGCGTCCCGATGGTGGAGTTCGCGCCGAGTTTGGCCGGGTAGACAAGGCCGGAATAGGCGATGAACAGCGCGCTGCCGTCCGTGGCGACGCTCGGGCTGTTTTCGAATACCGGGTCCCGGTCGGGAGCGAAGAAGGATGGCGTGTGCGTGACCTTTGGCGCGCCGCCTGCCGAGAGGCTGACATTCGACAGGCCGCCATCTGCGCACAGGGAGGAGAAGCCCGCCGGGCCCCAGGGGTAGATCAGCGCGCAACCTGGTATGTCGACATTGGTCTCGACCATGTGCGTGGCCGTGGAGACGACATGGACGGCGTTGCTGGGGATCATGTCATAGACGTAGATGCGCCCGCCGTCGGCGCTGATCGCCAGATCGTTCGCCTTCGGCGTCACGAGCGCACGGCCGGGAAGGACTTCGTCGTTGGATATGGTCAGCGTCGAGGGATCATAGGTGGCGAGCAGATCGGCGCGGTCGCCGCGATTGCCGCGCGACCAGACGGTCTCGGCCACGGAGAAAAAGCGGCCGTCCGGCGCCTGCACCATGTTGCCGTTATAAGCGGCCTGCACCATGCCAAGCAGCTTGCCCGCATCTGCGTCGACGACATAGACGCGCCCGTCCTTCGCGTGCGGGTAATCCGCGTCCATAACGAGGATACGGTGCGGCCCGGCTGGGGGGAGTTTGGCGATATCGCTCTGTTCTGTCTGAAGAACCGGCTCTTCGGCGCGCGCGTGCGTTGTGGAGGACAACAATGCGGCGCCGAGGCAGGTTGCGAAAACGAGCCGCGGCGCAAGCAGGCGGAAGAATAGAGCGGACGCCGCTTTCCGGGGGACGTCCCTTCGCCTGTCACGCATTGTTCGGCTGTTCCTCCTGTGAAACATTTTTCCCTTCTGCCGTAAATCATGACGTCCAACAAGTGAGATCGGCGCGTCCTTCGAATTCCGCGCGGAGATCATTGTAAACTCCAATACGGAATGGAATTAGTTTCTGGCCGTGTGTTCCGGAGTTTAAACAACAATGCCGCCCGACGCGCCGTTTTCTGCGTTTCTCGACAGCGTTCCCCCGTCGTCGCCCCTTCGCGAGGCGATTACGCACCATTATCTTGCGTCGGAACCGGATTGCGTCGGCCGCCTGTTGCCACAGGCGACGCTCCCCCCTTCTGTGGTCGAGGAGGCGCGGGGGCTCGCCGCTCGGCTGATTGGCGCATTGCGGGAAAAGGGCGGACGCGGCGCGGTTCAGGCTCTTGTTCGTGAATACGATCTTTCGAGTCAGGAAGGCGTGGCGTTGATGTGTCTGGCGGAGGCGTTGCTGCGCATCCCGGATTCACCGACGCGCGACGCGCTGATCCGCGACAAGGTCGCCGGGGGCGACTGGCGCGCGCATGTCGGGCGAGGGCGTTCGGTTTTCGTCAATGCGGCGACATGGGGCCTGGTCGTTACAGGCAAGCTCACGACCACTGTTGACGAAGCAGGGCTTGGGGCGGCGTTGACGCGCCTGATCGCGCGTGGCGGCGAGCCGCTGATCCGGCGTGGCGTGGACTTCGCGATGCGGATGATGGGCGAGCAGTTCGTGACAGGCCGCACCATCGAGGAGGCGCTGGAGCGCAGCGTCCGGATGGAGGAGAAGGGCTTTCGCTACTCCTACGACATGCTTGGCGAAGCGGCGATGACGGCTCAGGACGCGACGCGTTATTACCGCGAGTATGAGACGGCGATTCACGCGATCGGGCGAGCGGCGAAAGGTGCGGGCCCATACGAGCGACCGGGAATTTCGATCAAGCTCTCCGCGTTGCACCCGCGTTACTCCCGGTCGCAACGCGCGCGGGTCATGGCGGAACTGGCGCCGCGCGTCACGGCGCTGGCGCTTCTCGCTCGGCGGTACGACATCGGGCTCAACATCGACGCGGAGGAAGCCGACCGGCTGGAGCTGTCCCTCGATATCCTCGAAACCCTTTGCCTCGAAGAAGGTCTTGCAGGGTGGGGAGGCGTCGGCTTCGTCGTGCAGGCCTATCAGAAGCGCGCGCCGTTCGTGCTGGACTGGGTCATAGATCTGGCGCGTCGCACCGGTCGTCGCCTGATGGTCAGGCTGGTCAAGGGCGCATACTGGGACAGCGAGATCAAGCGCGCCCAGGTTGATGGCGTGGAGGGCTTTCCGGTCTTCACCAGAAAGGTCCATACGGATCTGTCTTACATCGCGTGCGCGCGGAAACTTCTCGCTGCGCGGGACGCCGTGTTTCCTCAGTTCGCCACCCACAACGCCTACACGGCGGCGCTTGTCATGCGTATGGCGGGTCAAGGGTTCAAGCCGGGCGATTACGAATTCCAGTGCCTGCACGGCATGGGCGAACCGTTGTACGAGGAGATCGTCGGCGCCGATAAGCTGCGTCGTCCGTGTCGGATTTATGCGCCGGTAGGCTCTCATGAGACGCTGTTGGCTTACCTAGTCCGGCGTTTGCTGGAAAACGGCGCGAACTCATCCTTCGTGAACCGTTTGCAGGACCCGGCGGTCTCGATCGCGGAACTGACTGCCGATCCGGCGACCGTCGTCGCGGCGGCGGACCCTGTCGGGGCGCCGCACGAGCGTATCGCGAAGCCTTCCGATCTTTTTCGTCCCGGAAGGGAAAATTCCCGCGGCGTCAACAGCGCGGACGAGGGCGTGCTCGCCCGATTGGCTGATACGTTCGCGGGCGCTGTGGAGCTTTCGTGGAGCGCTACGCCTCTGGGGGCTGAAGTCGGAACGCCGATGCGGGAGACATTAAATCCGGCAGATCTCTCCGACGTGGTCGGCCATTATGTTGAATCGACGCCGGAAGCTGTCAACGTCGCGTTAATCGCGGCAGCGCAGGCGCAACCCGGATGGGCCAGCCGATCGCCGGAAGAGCGGGCGGTGGTTCTTGATCGCGCCAGCGTTTTTTTGGAGGAACGCACGCCGGTTCTGCTCGGCCTGATTATGCGGGAGGCGGGCAAGACGCTGGCCAACGCAGTCGCCGAGATTCGGGAGGCTGTCGATTTCCTGCGCTATTATGCGGAACAGGTCAGAACCGGATTCTCCAACGACGCGCATCGTCCTCTGGGTGTCGTCGCTTGCGTCAGTCCGTGGAATTTTCCCCTCGCGATCTTCATGGGACAGGTTTCCGCCGCGCTGGCGGCGGGTAACGTTGTCATCGCGAAACCCGCGGAGGAGACGCCCCTGATCGCCGCGCAGGCGGTGGCGATTCTTGTCGAGGCAGGGGCGCCGGAGGATGCGGTGCGTCTGCTGCCGGGCAGTGGCGATGTCGGAGCGAGGATTGTTGCGGATCATCGTGTCAACGGCGTCATGTTTACGGGATCGACCGAAGTGGCGCGTCTGATCCAAAGAACGCTCGCTGATCGGGTTAACCCCGATGGGTCCCCTGTGACGCTGATCGCGGAAACTGGCGGACAGAATGCGATGATTGTCGATTCATCCTCGCTCCCGGAGCAGGTGGTGCAGGACGTTCTGACTTCTGCGTTCGACAGTGCGGGGCAGAGATGCAGCGCCTTGCGCATTTTGTGCGTGCAGGAAGACGTGGCGGATCGCGTCGTCGAAATGTTGAAAGGCGCGATGGAGGAGTTGTCGGTCGGGCGACCAGACAGATTCGCCACCGATATAGGGCCCGTCATTTCGGTTGAGGCGCGCGACGGGATTAACGCGCATATTGAACGAATGCGGGCCAAGGGGTGCGAGGTGTTTCAGGTCGCTCTGCCTGCTTCCTGCGCAGATGGTTTTTTCGTGCCGCCGACGCTGATAGAAATCGGACGCGTGGGCGATCTGAAGCGGGAAGTGTTCGGGCCGGTCCTGCATATTCGGCGCTACGTGCGCGAAGAGCTGGATGCAGTTCTGGCGGCGATCCGTGAGACAGGTTATGGTCTGACCTTCGGGTTGCATACGCGGATAGACGGGACGATCCGTCACGTTACGGCGCGTACGGACGCCGGAAACATCTACGTCAATCGAAACACCGTGGGCGCCGTCGTGGGCAGTCAGCCTTTCGGCGGGCATGGCCTCTCAGGCACCGGGCCCAAGGCGGGCGGGCCGCTGTATCTGGTGCGGTTGCTGGCGCAGGCTCCGTCAGACTTCACGGCGACGGAGGGGGATTTGTTAATGCCCGGCCCTGTGGGCGAAGAAAATCGCTACCGGACGCGGGGGCGCGGGGTGGCTCTGTGCGTCGCAGCGACGGCGGAAGATCTCGCCGCGCAAATCGAACGCTGCGCCCGCACCGGCAATCGCGCGCTGATGGCTGATAACGCTCTGTTGCCCGAGGGCGCGCGCGACGGAGTCATCGTCAGTGCAAACCCCGAGAGCGAACCGTTCGATCTTGTTCTTTTCTCTGGCGAAGACGACGATTTGCGGACTCTGACGCAGCGCGTGGCCATGCGCGATGGGTCGATAACGCCGGTGTTCCGCTGTTCGGCGGAACGGTTGACGCCCTCCGCGTGGCTTTTGCAGGAGCGTACGATCAGCACGAATACGACGGCGGCGGGCGGCAACGCGCAGTTGATGATGATCGGGTGATTCAGCGCGTGTGCTTGTTGCGGTGGCATGGCGGCCAGAATCTGCCGTGCGCGTCGAACGGATTATCGTGGAATGAATCTGGATGCCCGCGTGCGGGAAAGGTGAATGACGAGCGTGCGTAGAAAACAGTCTTTATATGGCGTAGGATTATTCGCTGCGCTGTCGCTGGCCTGGCCTGCTTCTGGCGCGGGAGCCGGCGATTCTCACCGGGGCGGGACCTTGCGGCTTGTCGCGGCGAGTTCTGGCGGGACGCTCGATCCGCAGATCGGATATTCGGCGCAATATATAGACCTTTTCGCAGGGGTTTACGATGGGCTGACAGGATTTCGCAAAGTGCGGGGCGGCGGTGGGGACGGGGTCGTCGCGGACCTTGCCGAAGCTCTGCCTGCGCCGCAGGATGGCGGGCGAACCTGGGTTTTCACACTGCGGCGCGGGGTAAAGTTTTCCGATGGGCGGGAGGTGACGGTCGATGACGTCGTTGCGTCGATGCGACGTATTTTCCTTGTCGGGTCTCCCACCGCAGGATCGTTCTATTCGAGTATCGTCGGCGCCGACACGTGCCTGCGAGACACCGCACGCTGCACGCTGGACGGGGGCGTCGTGGGCGATGCGGCCGCACGCACCATCACCTTTCACCTGAAGGAGCCCGACGGGGAGTTTCTTCAGAAACTGGCCTTTACGCACGCGAGCATTCTTCCTGCCGATACGCCGCCGCATGACCTCGGCAACACGCCTGCGCCGGGGACCGGGCCTTATCGGGTCGTTTCCTACGACCCAAACAGGTTTCTAAAGCTTGAGCGCAATTCATTTTTCAAGCTGTGGGACGAGGAAGCGCAGCCGGACGGATATGCGAACGCGATTCTCTATACGTTCGGCGTGCCAGACGAAGCGGCGGTGACGGCAGTCGAGAACGGTCAGTACGACTGGATGTACGACCCGATTCCGCTGGATCGTCTCGGGGAACTGGGCGCGCGGCATACCGCGCAGACGCATGTCGATCCACACCCGATGGCGTTTTTCGCCCCGATGAACGTCAATATTCCTCCATTTGACAACGACAAGGCGCGACAGGCGGTCAACTACGCCATGGGACGCAAGGCGATGGTCATTTTCTATGGCGGTCCGGCGCTCGCGCGTCCGCTGTGCGATATGATCCCCTCGTCGATCGATGGGCACACGGACGCCTGCCCTTATTCGGCAGGCGCGGACTTCGATCACCCCGCGCCACGTTGGGCTGCGCCCGATATCGCCAAAGCGCGCGCACTGGTGCGTGAAAGCGGCACGGCAGGGCAGAAAGTGATTGTTGTGGTCGGGAACGGAACTGTCGATCTCGCGATGGGGAATTACCTGCGCAATACATTGCAGGATATCGGCTATCAGGCTTCCGTGCGGGCGCTCAGTCCAGGCGTCATGTTCTCATATATCCAGAATAGTTCAAATCATGTGCAAATTTCGATCAAATCCTGGGCGGCGGATTATCCGTCACCTTCGAACTTCCTCGACGATTTGCTCGGGTGTGAAAATTTTCACCCTGGGTCGGACAGTTCGATCAACATGCCGGGATTTTGCGACAAATCCATTCAGGAGATCATGGATCAGGCGAGATCTGACGCTACGTTGACACCTGAGCGCACGCTGGCGCTCTGGAGGCAGGCTGACGCCCGTTTGATGCGGGCCTCTCCCATCGCGCCTATTATCGAGATCAACGCCGTGTCGCTGACTTCTCCGCGCTTGGGTAACTATTTCTATACGAATGTCTATCAGTTACTGTTTTCGAAAGTATGGGTGCAATGAGGGGCGAAAGAATATCTGACGGCGGCGATTTTCGCCTGAAGGAGTCGGGTATTTTCTTTCGTGGGGCAGGGTGTTGGTTGTTTCGCCGTCCTGTCTTTTAGGGCGGTCGTTCAGATGGATCAGAGAACTCTCTGTTTTGAACGCAAAGTCCCGATCGACTATTGTCTGCGGCAGTGCGCGTAACGTAGTCCGCTCAAAAAGAAAAAAGCCGGACGAGCCGGCTTTTTTCCCACATGGCCCGGTTGACCGGGTCGATCTCGACGGAGATCAGTTGCTCTGAGTTGTCGAGGAAGCAGCCTTCTTCTTGTGGTGATGGTGCTTCTTGCTGTGGTGCTTCTTGGTCGTTGGCGCGGCGGCGTCGGTTGCCGTCGGAGCCGTCGTCGCTTCGGCCGGCGCAGCGGGGGTTGTGGCCGCAGGCGCAGTCTCAGCGGGAGCGCTGGCCGCAGGCGCCGTCGCAGCAGCGGTCGGATCCGTGGCGGTCTGAGCGAAAGCCGGAGCGACGCCGGTCATGGCGATCAGGGAGAGCGCGGCGAAAAGACGAGTTGACTTCATGATAGTCTCCAAAATACAGCGCCTGCTCGGGAGTCGAAAGCCCACGATCGCGAGTGTCGACCGGTAGAGAGCGGCTGCGGCACCCGTAACACGAGGCGCGTTATTTCGTCTCGAATTAAGTTTTGATAATGATGGACGCTTCTGGCAAGGATTGCCTTAATTTTATCATATTCGTTCATGCGAATACTTATCGTGGCGTCATGAAAATGTCATTCAGTGGCGTGCAAAGACGATTGCCTACTGAATTTGTATCACGTCATTTCGTACGTCTATCCTTGTGTTGTATAGAAATTTTCGATTTTTTGGTCCGCACAAAAGTCCAGATTAATTGTATATCTCAGCCGGGATGGAAGGGCTTGTGCGTGTTTGTTGCGTGAGCCCGTCGCGGCGACGAAAAATGCGCTGTGCTATCTAAAAGCGTCGGCCGGTTTGGGGCGCCCATACGGCTCTGTTTCGCTTTGCATTCATTGTCCGCGTTCGATGCCGGATGGCGTCGCTGGCATTGGGCCGCGCCGTTCACTCCGATATCAGTCCAGAACGAAATCGGAAACTGCGTAGCCCTGTGCGAATAAGGCCGTCCGCAAAGACGTGTAGTCGATGCGGTTGCCGATTTCCTGACGCACGACGGGCTTTGCGTGGAAAGCCAGACCAAGTCCCGCCGCCCGCAACATTGGCAGGTCGTTCGCCCCGTCGCCGATGGCGAGGGCGGCGCTGTCAGACCGCCCGTCGAGAGCCAGAAGGCGTCGCAATTGCGCCAGCTTGGCATCCGGGCCGAGGATGGGGTCCTCCACGGTTCCGTCCAGTTGGTCTCCGGTTACGACCAGCCGGTTGGCGTGATGTTCCGAAAAGCCGCACAGCTTCGCGACCCGTGCGGTGAAAAACGTGAAGCCGCCGGAGACGAGGGCCGTGCGCGCGCCGTGCGCGTTCATGGTGGCGACCAGCGTGCGGGCGTCTTCATTAAGGCGCAGGCTCTTCCAAGCCTCTTCCAGCAGGGAGGACGGCAGTCCTGCCAGCACCGCGACCCGGTCACGCAAGGCGGTCGCAAAGTCGATTTCGCCGTTCATGGACCGGCGGGTGACGGCGGCGACGTCTTCTCCCACGCCGGGGCGCAACGCCTCTGCGTGGGCTGCGATGTCGTCCAGCGTTTCGTTCGCCACCATGGTGCTGTCCATGTCAGCAACGAGAAGCTGCTTGCGCCGCCCGTCGGCGGGCGTCATCAGAACGTCGATCCGACGGGAGGCCAGCGCGGCGCGAATCGTTTCGAAACGGTCGTGTGGCAGGCGGGGGCAGGCGATGTCCTCCGCCTCTTCGGCTGACAGCGTGCGATCCCTGCGTCCTTCGCTGAGAGCAAGGGCAGTGTCGATGTCGGCGGTGGAGAGAGCGGTCGTTCGCCGGTCGGCGACCAGAGTCAAAATGCAGTCCATGGTAAAAATGCGTGTGGCAGGGATGGCGGTGTGAGGCAAGGCGACAAACCCGAGAACGTTTCGCGGTCGGATAGCTCTGGATCGCGTGCGCGCGTCGCGCTGATCGTCGCCGGGCCGACCTGTTCGGGCAAATCCGCTCTGGCGCTCGGCGTTGCGGAGCGATTGCCCGGCGTCGTGATCAACGCGGACTCGATGCAGGTTTACCGCGAACTTCGCATTCTGACTGCGCGTCCGACGCCAGAGGAAGAGGCGCGGGTTCCGCATCGGCTGTACGGAGTGCTGCCTGCAAGGGATGTCGGTAGCGTCGCGTGGTGGCGGACCGAAGCCCTCGCCGCCATGGAAGCTGCCTGGGCCGAAGGCCGGACGCCCGTGCTGTGCGGCGGCACGGGAATGTATCTGCGTGCGCTGATCGAGGGGCTCGCCGAAGTGCCCGCGCCGACGGCGGAGGCGCGCGAGGAGGCGCGCCTCCTCGCGCTTGAACCGGCGGCGCTGCATGCGCGCCTTCTTGAGGTCGATCCGGAGACTGGTGGGGAACTGCGTCCGAGCGATGCGCAGCGTCTGGCGCGCGCCTGGGAGGTCTGGCGTTCTACAGGGCGTGGCCTCGCCTGGTGGCGAGGTCAACCCGGCCTGCCCCCTGCGGAGTGCCGTTTTCTTGCGGTGCGGCTGCACCCGGATCGCAGTGAGCTTCGCGCCGCCATCGCCCGGCGGTTCGATGTGATGATCGCGGCGGGAGCGGTGGAGGAAGTGCAGCGTCTGCTCTCTTTCGGACTCGACCCGGCCTGCCCGGTCATGCGGGCGCATGGCGTGCCGGAACTGACGGCGATGTTGCGGGGCGAGTTCGACGTGACCGAAGCGCGCGACCGCGCAGTGCTGGCTACTGGGCGTTACACGAGGCGTCAGGCCACGTGGTTTAACCATCACGCTCTGGCGAGCGAGGGTGATGTGATTACAATCGAAAAGAGAATTGGCGATGACGCGCAATTTATGGAAAGAAAAATAACGTCGATTGTATCTTTTGCGAAAGAGGCGATTGACGCGGCCGGGGAGCAGGGTTAAACCCGCGCTCCCTGTCGGGTTTTCCGGCAGGTCAAATCGCCATGGCGCCGCCGGATGGAGAGGCGCGCCGGGCCAGATACCGAATGAACGTCAGCGCAATCAGACGCGCCGTCGAACGTCGGGGGAGCCAGAGGACAATGAACGCCGCCACTCAGACGACCGCCGCCCAGCCCAACGCAAGCACGACGCTCTCCGGCGCCGAAGTGCTTCTGCGCGCGCTTGAGGAGCAGGGCGTCGAGGTCGTCTTTGGATATCCTGGCGGCGCAGTCCTTCCGATTTACGACGCCCTGTTCCAGCAGGACCGAATTCGTCACATTCTGGTCCGCCACGAGCAGGCCGCCGTGCATGCGGCGGAAGGCTACGCCCGTTCGACAGGCCGCGTGGGCGTCGTGCTGGTGACCAGCGGTCCCGGCGCGACCAACGCCGTGACGGGGTTGCTCGACGCGCTGATGGATTCCGTGCCGCTGGTGTGCCTTTCGGGGCAGGTGCCGGTGCAGTTGATCGGTAACGACGCGTTTCAGGAAGCCGACACCACCGGCATCACGCGACCCGCGACGAAATACAATTACCTTGTGAAGAAGCCGGAAGATCTGGCCCGCACGGTGCATGAGGCGTTCGAGATCGCCCGTTCCGGTCGGCCGGGTCCGGTTCTGATCGATCTGCCGAAGAACATCACCGTTGGTCCGGCCCCTTATGCGCCGCCTTCGACGCAGGGTCGCCGGTCCTACCAGCCGCGGGTCGAGCCTGACCGTGAGGTAGTGCGCGAAGCGGTCGCGGCGATGCGTAAAAGCAAGCGTCCGCTCTTCTATGTGGGCGGCGGTGTGATCAACGCGGGACCGGAGGCGTGCGAGGCGCTGGGGCGCCTTGTGCACATGACCGGCTTCCCCTGCACGTCCACGCTGATGGGCCTTGGCGCGTTTCCTTCCAGCGACCCGCAGTTCGTCGGCATGCTCGGCATGCACGGAACTTACGAGGCGAATCTCGCCACGCATGATTGCGACGTGCTGATCGCTCTGGGGTCGCGTTTCGATGATCGCGTGACGGGCCGCGTCGATGCGTTCTCGCCGCGTTCCTTCAAGATTCACGCCGATATCGACCCGTCGCAGATCAACAAGATCATCACCGTCGACATCCCGATCATCGGCGACGCCGGTCGGACGATCGCAGCGATGATCGAGGAATGGGAGCGAGCCGAAGGCC
Source organism: Acetobacter sacchari (assembly GCF_017377715.1). Taxonomy (GTDB): domain Bacteria; phylum Pseudomonadota; class Alphaproteobacteria; order Acetobacterales; family Acetobacteraceae; genus Acetobacter; species Acetobacter sacchari. The sequence continues at coordinate 111,245 of NZ_JAFVMF010000001.1, forward strand.
CGGCGCCCGATGCCGCTGCCCTGAAGAACTGGTGGGAGCATATCGAGGGATGGCGCGCGCTGGACTGCCTGCGGTTCACGCAGGACCCGGCGCCAGACGCGATCATCAAGCCGCAGAAGGCGATTCAGCGCATCTACGAACTGGCTCTGGAGACGGGGCGCGACACCTATGTGTCTACCGAAGTCGGTCAGCATCAGATGTGGGCGGCGCAGTTCTTCAAGTTTGAGCAGCCAAACCGCTGGCTGACCTCCGGCGGCCTCGGCACGATGGGCTACGGCCTGCCCGCGGCGGTCGGCGCGCAGCTCGCACATCCGGATGCGCTGATCATCGACGTCGCGGGCGAGGCCTCCACCCTGATGAACATTCAGGAACTGGGCACGATCGCGCAGTACCGCCTGCCGGTGAAGCTGTTCATCATCAACAACCAGTATATGGGTATGGTGCGGCAGTGGCAGGAATTGCTGCACGGTTCGCGGTATTCGGAAAGCTACAGCTCTGCGCTCCCTGATTTCGTGAAGCTGGCCGAAAGCTTCCATGCGAAAGGCTTCCGCGCACGCACGATGGCGGAACTCGACGACACCATCCGCGCGGCTCTGGCGCATGACGGCGCTGTGGTGGTCGATCTGTGCGTGGCCGAGGGCGAGAACTGCTTCCCGATGATCCCGTCGGGCGCCGCTCACAACGAAATGATCCTTGGGCCGGAGCAGGAGGCGCAGGGCGCTGTCGTGACGAACGAGGGCAAGATGCTCGTCTGACATAGTCGCAGGCATCGCCTTGCGGCGTCGGTGTTGGACCGTCGCCGTCGGGCTTCCCTCCCGCGCGCGGCAGGTTTCCGCGCCGGGACGCCCTTTTCTTTTGCCGCCGTGGCGAGTACAGGCCATCAATTCTCGTCGCGGGGCGGATCGCGGATCAAAACGATGAAACACGCAGCAGGGGCGTCGTCAGCGACGACCTCCACCTCTCCTTCGGGACGTGACAACGACGAATACCGCGCGGTGATTTCCGTGCTGGTCGACAACGAAAGCGGTGTTCTCGCCCGCGTGGTCGGTCTTTTCTCCGGCCGCGGCTACAATATCGAGAGCCTGACCGTGGCTCCGGTCGAAGATGACGGCGCCCGCTCGCGCATCAACATCGTCACCTCCGGCACGCCCGCGATCATCGAGCAGATTCGCGCGCAGCTCGATCGCCTTGTGCCTGTCTGCCGCGTCGCCAATCTGACGACGCTTGGCCCGCACATCGCCCGCGAAATGGTTCTGGTGAAGGTTGTCTCCACCGGAGAGGCGCGCACGGAAGCCCTGCGCATCGCCGAGGCGTTTCGCGCCCGCGCCGTCGACACCACCGCAAGTTCGTTCGTGTTCGAGCTGACAGGCGCATCGGAAAAGCTGGACAGTTTTGTCGAGCTGATGCGCCCGCTCGGGCTGGCCGAGGTTTCCCGCACCGGCGTCGCAGCCCTGACCAGAGGGCCGCGCTCGCTCTGAGGATACACCCATACGACTGACGGCGCGGGACGCGTTCCCTGCGCCGCCTCGTGAAGATTTTCAACGAAAGGTAGAATGAAGATGCGTGTCTATTATGATCGCGACGCCGATGTGAACCTGATCAAGTCCAAGAAGGTCGCGATCCTCGGTTACGGCAGCCAGGGCCACGCCCACGCCAACAACCTGAAGGACAGCGGCGTCAAGGACATCGTCATCGGTCTGCGTCCGGGCTCCACGGCGATCGCCAAGGCCGAAGGCGCCGGCTTCAAGGTCATGACGCCGGACGAGGCGGCGAAGTGGGCCGACGTCGTCATGGTTCTGACGCCGGACGAGGGGCAGGGCCAGCTCTACAAGGACTCGCTTGAGAAGAACCTGAAGCAGGGCGCCGCCATCGCCTTCGCGCATGGTCTGTCGATCCATTTCCGCATCATCGAGGCGCGTCCTGACCTCGACGTGTTCCTGATCGCGCCGAAGGGCCCCGGCCACACGGTGCGTTCCGAGTACCAGCGCGGCGGCGGCGTGCCCTCCCTCGTCGCGGTGGCGCAGGACGCTTCGGGCAGCGCGCTCGAAATCGCTCTGTCCTATGCTTCGGCCAACGGCGGCGGCCGCGCGGGCATCATCGAGACCACCTTCAAGGAAGAGGTCGAGACGGATCTGTTCGGTGAGCAGGCGGTTCTGTGCGGCGGCCTCGTCGATCTGATCCGCGCCGGGTTCGAGACGCTGGTCGAAGGCGGATACGCTCCCGAAATGGCGTATTTCGAGTGCCTGCACGAAGTGAAGCTGATCGTCGACCTGATCTATGAAGGCGGCATCGCGAACATGAACTACTCCATCTCCAACACCGCCGAATACGGCGAGTACGTCACCGGCCCGCGTCTGATCACGGCGGAGACGAAGGCGGAGATGAAGCGCGTTCTGACCGACATTCAGGACGGCACGTTCGTTCGTAACTTCCTGCTGGAGAACCAGTCCGGCAACATCGGCTTCAAGGCCATCCGCGCCCGCAACAACGAGCACCAGATCGAAGTCGTCGGCGAGAAGCTGCGCGCGATGATGCCGTGGATCGCGAAGTCGAAGCTGGTCGACAAGGCGAAGAACTAAGACACATCCGGCGGGGGAGGGCGGCGCTCTTCTCCGTGGTTGTCGGGCCTGCGACGCTTTGCTGCGTCGTGGGCTTTTTTATGGGGTGATGGTGTGTTTGAATACGCCTGCTTTGTCCTCGAAGCTGACATCTCGGGTGTCAGACGATGACGACGATCTTTCCAATCTGTTCGTTTGACTCAAGAAAGCGGGTGGCATTTTGAATCTCATCGAAAGGAAAAGTTTTCGAGATCAACGGGTTCAGGGAGCCGTTTCCAAGGCCAGAAAGAATGAATGTCTTTGCGCGCGCAAGCATATCGTCATCATCGACTATTTCATTGTAGAGATAGCCCTTTAAAGTAAGGCTTTTGCCGAGAACTGTGAATTGCGGGAATATCCCCGTATCCGGACTAAGGGCGCCATATTCGAGCAGAATGCCTCGGTGAGCCATTGCTTCTGTCAAAATGGCGATTTCCGGCCCGCCGATAGGATCGAATACGACGCGCGCGCCCTTACCCTTCGTGAGTGCCATGACAGTTGTGACCAGATCTTCTTCTGCCGTGGCGATGACGTGATCAGCACCAGCATCGAGCAATGCCTGACGTTTTACGCTACTTCGCGTCGTTGCAATGATCTTGGCTCCCACGGCATGAGCAATCTGAAATGACGCTATGCCGACACTGCTTGACGCTGCTGAGACGATCACGAAATCCTCGCTTGTCAGCTTCGCCTGCTCAATCAACGCGCCCCAGGCTGTGACATACATCATCCATGAAGCGGCCGCCTGCGTGAAGGACAGATTGGCGGGATGCTTCACGACATGGCGGGCTGGAATGTTGATGAGTTCCCCATACGTACCCCAGCGGGCCATGTCTTCGGTCGGAATGACGCTGACCGCATCACCGATGGAAAACCCGGTAACGTTGTCTCCAACTGCCTCGACTGTGCCCGCAGCTTCATAGCCGAGTCGGCTCGGAAATGCCGCTTTCTGGACATAGGCGTTCCGCCGGAACATCACTTCGGCGCGGTTTAATCCGATCGCCTTGACGGCGATCCGGATTTCATAGGCAGCTGGCGGCGCAACGTCGATGTCCTCGATATGCAAAACATCTGCATCACCAAATTCGCGGAAACGGACAACACGTGACATGGCGCGTTCTCTCCTCTCAGGACGTAGAGTCAGAAAATGTGGCGGCGGAGGCCGCCATCTCACACATATCTAGGCGCGTCATCCCTGGATCAGAACCGCCGATATCCTGATTTCATTGTTATGAGTATCGATAACAATTAAGGTGTCGAGCATGGATTTTATTCAACAGCTTCGGATCTTCGTCGGTGTTGCAGAGCAACGCAGCTTTGCCCGGACTGCGGAAGCTTTGCGGCTGACTCGTCCCGGTGTGACAAGCGCGATTAACGCCCTGGAAGACAGTGTCGGAGTGCGCCTTCTGCACCGGACCACCAGACGCGTTTTGCTCACAGGTGAAGGAGAGCAGCTTTATGAGCGGGCTATACAGTTGCTTGCTGACGTCGATGATGCACAAGGTCTATTCGGTGGCTCAGGCGAGCGCCCGCGCGGCAGGTTGCGAGTCGATATACCTGTCGCGATTGCTAAGCCTTTTATTATTCCTGCGCTCCCGGACTTCATTCGATCTTATCCAGATATAGAAGTTATTTTGGGAGTTAGCGATCAGCCAGTCGATTTACTGGTCGACGGAGTGGATTGTGTAATTCGTCTCGGAAAATTACCTGAATCTAGTATGGTAGGCCGAGTTATCGCGCAGATGACAATAGCGATTTGTGGATCTCCAGAGTATCTCGCAAGGTATGGTTTTCCTAAAACCTTTTCTGATCTCGTTAATCATCGTGCAGTTAATTATTTTTCTGGCCGTGGTCATCGACCGATGCCTTGGCAGATACCTGATCGCGATGGGGTTCGCGAAATCACGCTCAAAAGCGGCGTGCTGGTGAACGACACAGAAGCGTTCATTGCTTCCGCGCTGGCCGGAATGGGGCTTGCACAAGGTCCCGGCGCCTGCATGGCGGATCACCTCGAAACGGGAAAACTTGTCGAAGTCTTGCCCGAAGAGCGGAAGTTGCGTCGACCGCTTTCGATCATGTATCCGGCCCGTCGACATCTTGCGCCACGTGTTCGAGCATTCATTGAGTGGTCGGAGCATATTATGACGTGTCAGAAAAGCGAATGGATTTCCCCAAGGTAGGCGGGACCGGTGATCTTTTCATGATTTTTACACAATAGCCGGCGTTCTGCTTCCACCCAATGCCTGTCATGCCCTTCGCCACGGTGTGGCGCTGACGCATCGAAGCCCCATATCACCTGCGAACTCCAAGCGCCTCCAGCATACGCACGAGATCGGCCAGCGATCTGGCCTCCATCTTGCGCATTACCTTTCCCCGGTGAACCTTGACTGTGATGGTCTCGATGCCGAGTTCAGCCGCGATCTGCTTGTTCATCAGGCCGGAAACCGCCAGCGTCGCCACGTCTTTTTCGCGGGGGGTCAGCGTCGCGTAGAGCGCGTCGAGGGCGCTGCGGCTGCTCTGGGCGCGCAGTCTCTCCCGGTCGGCGGAAAGCGCCTTGTCCAAAGCTGCGAGGAGAGCGTCGTCGGAAAACGGCTTGCTGAGAAAATCCACAGCCCCCTGCTTCATACTGCGCACGGCGGAAGGAACGTCGCCATGTCCGGTCATGATGACGACCGGCAGAAGGATATCCTCCGCAAGAAGCCTCTCCTGCACCTCCAGACCGTCTTCTTTTTCCAGCCTGATATCCAGCAGCAGGCAGGCGGGGGTAAGCGGGTCGTAGGCGTCGAGAAAAGCAGAAGAGTTTTCGTGAATAAAAATCTCGAAATTTTCCGAACGAAGCAGGCTGTCGAGGGAGCCGCGAACATCCGCGTCGTCGTCGACGACATGCACCCGGCCACGCATTGTCATCGTGATTCCTCCAGAACAGGCCATTGGAGTTCGACGGAAGCTCCGCCCTCGGGACGATTGTTCACGTTAAGGCGTCCTTCATGCGTTTCCATGATTGTTCTCGACACAGACAGGCCCAACCCCACGCCGCCTTCCTTGCTGCTTATGAACGGAGCGACGCCGTCCTCCAGAAGTTCTGGCGGAAAACCCGTTCCGCTGTCTTCAACGGTCAGCGTCAGGCTCATTCGAGATACATCCTTCGCCGCACTCAGTATAAGGTTTCGTGGACGGTCGGAGACCGTGCTCATGGCCTGGGCGGCGTTCAGCATGACGTTCACCAGCACCTGATGAATCTGCACCCTGTCGCCGACGAAATACAGATCCGGCGCAGTGACGTGGTTCTCGACGCGGACGCCATAGCGCTGAAATTCGGACGAAAGGATTTCGACAGTCTCCGTAATGACGTTCGCAAGAGAGAGCTTTTCATGTTCCGGCGTCTGACGGCGACTCATGGCGCGGATACGCTGGACCACGCGCGCCGCGCGTTCACCTGTGCTGACGATGCCGTCCAGACACCGCCCGACCTCATCCAGATCAGGCGCGTCGCGGCGAAGCCAGCGTCGTCCGGAGCGGGCGAAAGTCACTGTCGCCATAAGAGGTTGATTGATTTCATGCGCCACGACCGCCGTCATCTGTCCAAGCGCGGAGATGCGCGATGCGTGCGCGAGGTCCGTTTGCATCTGTTCCACCCTCATGCGCGCCTGATTGCGTTCTGTCATATCCACTGCGGTGACGAGGATCGTGTGGCTTTCTCCGTATTGCGCGCCATGGCTGACGGTGAACGCAACGTCTCTCTGGCAGGATTCCCTTGGCATGACCCTGCATGACAGTTCCTGCCGGACGCCTTCGGCGAGCGCGCGAATAATCGCGTCGCGGAACAGTCGGCGGCCTTCGTCATCAAGGATCTTCGTAAGATCGGCGGCGTAGGCTTCTTTCGGGCCGACAAGACGGTCGGCGGCTTCGTTCTGCGCCATAACGATGGCGTCTGCTCCACGGGAGTCGGTCGACAATTCAAAAATCGGTACGCCTGCGCCGTTGAAAATCGCCTTGTAACGACTTTCCGATTCCATGCGCCCGGCCTGCGCGAGACGTTCCTGCGTGAGATCGGCGCTAAGCTCGATCACGCCGCCTTCGCCGCCATATTCGCCCACTCTTCCCATCCATGTGCTGGTGAGGATCATGGGGCGGCCGTCCCTGTCCAGCCGCGTAATTTCTCCGGACCACAGCGCGCCCGGCGCAAGGCGGGGGGCGCTTGTCGCGGGGAAAGACGTCTTGAGCAGCGACTGGACTTTCTTGCCCAGAGCTTCGTCTCTCGACCAGCCATAAAGACGGGTCGCGCCTTCGTTCCAGTCGATGATCCTGTCGTCGTTGTCCCGGATGATGACCGTATCGTGCGTGAGAGCCAGCCACAGGCTCTGTTCCGAGAGCCGGGAACGTCCCGCCTGTGCGCGACGTGACAGGAAGGTGGCGACCGCAATCGCGATCAGGCTGATGCCGAGCCGGATATAGGCGCTGTTGAAAGACTCCCCGTAATGTTTGATCAGAAAGGAGAGCACCGCCAGCGCTGAATAGGTTGCTCCGGCGGCGACGATAGTGCGGGCGCTGCCAGCTTCGGCGATGAACAGGATGCACAGGACATACAGAACCGCCAGCGCGTCATGCGTCGATACGACCGTGCTGAAAAGAAAGACGCCGATGCTCAGGATCAGAACGATCAACCATCGTGTCAGGGTCATGGCGATGCGCTTTTCCTGTTTCCGGCCTGTCTTCTTCCACGATGTCAGTTCAGACGTCTGAACGGAGGCGCGAAACCTCAGGAGCCTATGCCATGGAGAGACCGCCGTCATCCTGAACCGTGGCGCAATATCGGAGAACGGGTCGAGCATCCGCTTTAGTACGCTTTGGCGTTTTACTTCGTCTATTCAAGGAAGCGGGAGCATGAATGAACACGTCCCTGTTTCAGGCGTGTTTCCGCTGTCCGTTTTTTCTTTGGATAGTCGTTCAAACCGGTGACGACGCAGAGGCGGGCTGTGAGGGAACTACGGCCCGTAGCAGGTGGGTGCGCCACTGTGTGAGAATGTGGCGACGTTTCGGAATGGAACTGACGCGGTTCGAAAAGCGCGTCAGGCGCCTATTCTACGCGACTGCGCCTCTCCGGCGCATCAGGGAGATAACGGAAAGTGGCGCATCGGTCGTCGCCGGGTATTGGAAAACCGTAGCGGACAATAAAAAATCCCCGCAAAAGCGGGGATTTTCATCAAACGCGATCTGCAAATGGCCGTCTGTGGCGCTTACAGAGCGGCGGCCAGCTTGGGAACGACGTCGAACAGGTCTCCGACAAGGCCGTAATCCGCGACCTGGAAAATCGGCGCGTCTTCATCCTTGTTGATGGCGACGATGACCTTGCTGTCCTTCATGCCCGCCAGATGCTGGATCGCGCCGGAAATGCCGACGGCGATGTACAGCTCCGGCGCGACGATCTTGCCGGTCTGGCCGACCTGATAATCGTTCGGCACGTAGCCTGAGTCCACCGCGACGCGGGATGCGCCGATGGCGGCGCCCAGCTTGTCGGCCAGAGGCTCAAGCACGGTCTTGAAGTTCTCGCCGTTCTGCAGCCCGCGGCCGCCCGAGACGATCACGCGAGCGGACTCCAGTTCCGGCCGGTCGCTGGTCGGCGTTTCGGCGGAAACGAAACGCGACGTGTCGCCCGCAGCAGGAGCGGCGGCGTCTTCGATGGCGGCGGAACCGCCTTCCGCCGGGGCAGGGTCGAAGCTGGTCGCGCGGATGGTGAGCACTTTTTTGGCGTCGGCCGATTTGACCGTGGCGAGTGCGTTGCCCGCGTAGATCGGACGAACGAACGTGTCGGCGTCGACGATGTCCAGCACGTCGGGGATCGGCTGCACGTCGAGCAGGGCGGCTGCGCGCGGCAGCACGTTCTTGCCCACGGACGATGCGGCGGCGACGATGTGCGAGTAATCGCCAGCAAGCGACACGAGAAGATCGGCCAGAGGTTCGGCCAGCGTGTGCGCCAGAGCGTCGTTCCCGGCCTTCAGGACCTTCGTCACGCCGGGGATCTTCGCGGCTGCGTCAGCGCTGGCGCCGACGGATGCGGCGTCGCCGACCACGAGGGCATGGACCTCGCCCAGTTTGGACGCGGCGGCGATGGCGCTGCGGGAGGCCTGACGAGCGTGACCGGCTTCGGTCTCGACAAAAACAAGAACGGTCATGATCAGATCACCTTGGCTTCGTTACGCAGCTTCTCGACAAGCTCCTCGACGGAGCCGACCTTGACGCCGGCCTTGCGGGCGGGCGGTTCGGCGACGGAGACGACGGTCAGGCGCCGCGTCGTATCGACGCCGAGGTCGCTGGCCTGCAGCGTCTCAAGCGGCTTCTTCTTCGCCTTCATGATGTTGGGCAGGGAGGCATAGCGCGGCTCGTTCAGGCGCAGGTCGGCCGTCACGATGGCGGGCAGCGCGATGGAGACGACTTCCGTACCGCCGTCGACTTCACGCGCGACTTCGGCGCGGCCGTCGGCCAGTTCCACCTTGCTGGCGAACGTGCCTTGCGGCCAGCCGAGCAGGCCGGCCAGCATCTGGCCGGTGGCGTTCATGTCGTCGTCGATGGCCTGCTTGCCGAGGATCAAGAGATCGGGCGTCTCGCGCTCGACGATCGCCTTTAGGATCTTCGCGACCGCAAGCGGCTCCGGGCTTTCTTCCGTCAGCACCAGAATGGCGCGGTCCGCGCCCATCGCCATCGCCGTGCGCAGCGTATCCTGCGCCTGCTGCACGCCGATCGACACGGCGACGACTTCTGTCGCAGCGCCCTTCTCGCGCAGCCGCAGAGCCTCTTCGACGGCGATTTCGTCGAACGGGTTCATCGACATCTTGAGACCCGCGGTCTCGACGCCTGTCCCGTCTGCTTTCGGGCGGACCTTGATGTTGTAATCGACGACACGTTTTACCGGGACGAGAATTTTCATGGTCTTCTTGCCTGATACCCGTTGGCGGCGGTGCGAAGCGGGGTCCTGAGGACGCCCCTGCATCGCGCCGCCTGAGAAAATGACTGCCCTAAGCGACAGAAGGTCTAGCGTACGGCGGCCGGGAAATCACATCCCGCCCGGATAGTTCGGACCGCCGCCGCCCTCGGGCGTGCACCAGTCGATGTTCTGCGCCGGATCCTTGATGTCGCAGGTTTTGCAATGCACGCAGTTCTGGGCGTTGATCACCAGACGCGGATCGCTGGCCTCGTCTCCGACTTCGTAAACGCCCGCTGGGCAATACCGGCTCTCCGGCGCGCGGAAGACGTCCCAGTTCACCGTCTTCCACAACGCGGCGTTGCGAAGCTTCAGGTGAACCGGCTGGTTTTCCTCATGGTTGGTGTTGGAAAGGAAAACGGACGAGGGTTTATCGAACGTGATCTTTCCATCCGGCTTCGGATAGGAGATCGGCTGCGACGTGCTCGCTGGCGTCAGGGTCTCGTTGTCGGCGTGCCTGAAGCGCAGCGTCCACGGAGCCTTGCCACGCATCACCATGGCGTCGAAGCCAGAGTAGAGTGCGCCGAGTTTCGTGCCCCAGCGGGAGAACGCGGGCCGCACGTTGCGGGCTGTCTTCAGCTCGTCATACAGCCACGATCCGCGCACGCGGCTGGTGAAGGACGCGGGCTCGACCTGCTCCGTCTTCAGCGCATCGGCCACGGCCTCGGCGGCCAGCATGCCGGACTTCATCGCCGTGTGCGTGCCCTTGATCTTGGGCGTGTTGAGGAACCCCGCACTGTCGCCGATCAGCGCGCCGCCGGGGAACGTCAGGCGAGGAATCGACTGAAAGCCGCCTTCCGACAGGGCGCGCGCGCCGTAGATCAGGCGACGTCCACCCTCGAAATGCGGCTTGAAAACAGGGTGCAGCTTCGTGCGCTGCATTTCGTCATACGGCGAGATCCAGGTGTTCTGGTAGTCCAGCCCGGTGACGAAGCCGTAGGAGACGAGGTTTTCGCCGAAATGGTAGAGCCACGCGCCGCCATAGGTATGGTCGTCGAGCGGCCAGCCGAAGCTGTGCAGCACGAGGCCGGGACGGTGGTTCGCGGCGGGAATCTCCCACACTTCCTTGATCCCCAGCCCGTAGGTCTGCGGATCGACGCCCTTGCGCAGGTCGTAATGCGCCATGACCTGCTTGGTCAGTGAGCCACGGCAGCCTTCGGCGAACAGGGTGTATTTGCCGCGAAGCTCCATGCCCTCTGCATAGTTGGGGCCGTGCTCACCTTCACGCGTCACGCCCATGTCGCCAGTCGCGACGCCGACGACACGGTTCTGTTCGATCAGCACTTCGGAGGCGGCGAAGCCGGGATAGATCTCGACACCGAGCGCCTCTGCCTGCTCCGCCAGCCAGCGGCACACCTCGCCCAGGCTGACCACGTAATTTCCGTGGTTGGCGATGTGCGGCATCACCTTCTCAAGCGCCGGAACCTTGAAGCCGCGCGATTCGGTGAGGAAATACATCTCCTCTCCCGTCACCTCGGTCTTGAGCGGCGACCCGAGATCACGCCAGTCGGGGAGAAGTTCCTCCAGCGCCCGAGGCTCGATCACCGCGCCGGAGACAATATGTGCGCCGATCTCGCTGCCTTTTTCGATCAGACAGACAGTCGCGTCCGGCGCGACCTGCCGCAGGCGGATCGCAGCCGCCAGCCCCGCAGGCCCTCCACCCACGACGACGACATCGAAATCCATCGCCTCGCGTGTGCTCATAGCTTCCTTACTCCGTCTCCGTTGCCCGGCGGGCGCCTCCGCAGTGCAAGGCGGTCCCACCGCGCGGTTCGTCGGCTCCCACGCTCCTGGGAGCCCGTTTTCGCCGCAAAAGTCTTCTGTCGCGGTTCCTCTGACACAGGGCAACCGCTTCGTCGATACGTCGAAGACCAAGACGCCTCCAGACACAAGACTGATTCGCGTTAGAAAACGGACAGGTCAACCGTCAGGTTGCAACCTGACGAATGCGGAAACAGGGGGCAGTAGGGGAAGTTATGAGAAACCGGCATACGCCGACGTCAGGCGTCGGCACGACGCATGCCCGCCGCTACGTCACCTCGTGACGCGCAGTTCGGGCGTTGTCGGATAATTTTCGGCCGTGCGTGCGATCAGGAGGCCGGACCGAAGGCGAGTTCGTGAGTCGCCCGCCACGTCGAATCGACATAATTGACGATCAATCCGCGCCGCAGACCTGTGATCGGCCGCGCCGCGAAACCGTGCCAGGTGTCGTCACCCGGTACGAACAGTGTGCCGGTGTTGAAGCGTCCCGAACTGCGTTTGGCGGGAGCGCCATCGGGCGTCATCAGGTCTGTGCCCCACTGCTCCGCGTCTGCGTGGGTGGACAGGGACACAAGAAGGGTGAGCTTCTTGGCGCCGATATCGGTGTGCGGTTCCAGCCAGAAACCGTCGGTGTCCAGACTCAGTTCGAGCCTGAGCGCCGTGTGGTCGAGGTCCGCGCCGCACATTGCAGAGATCGCACGCCGGGCCTCTGCGCTGTCCAGCACCTCGGCCATTTCGTTCAGGCGCTGATCGCGAGCCCGCGCGCCGGGTTCGACGAACACGCGCGCGCCGTTGCGAGTTTCCCGTCGCCCGCCGGTGTCGCCCGCCGTCTCGCCTGCGGCGGCCTCCCAGGCAACCAGAGCGTCACAGGCGGGCTTCGGCAGAACGTTATCGATCGTCCAGTGGCGGAACGGGTGGGTCGAGACCGTCGCAGCCGCGAGCGCATCCTTGAAACTTGTCAGAAGCGCCGCGTCGGACGTTGTGTCTGTGTTCGTCATGTCGTCTTCCTTACTCGCTCGCCACGCGCCGTGCAGCCCCAGCGACCGGAATGTGGGCGCCGGCGTGTAGCCAAGGGGGCGGCGTGGCAGAGCGGCGTGGCGCCTCACGACAACGCGAAGCGCGACCACGCCGCGATCCTGCTCCCGTGGCGCGCGACAGGCAAGCAGCGTTCAGGCGGTTGGGTCGGCACGTCCACGCATGTCGCTGTTCACCCCACATAAAACGCAAACCTGTGCATGCGTCATCATGCCTGGCCCGTCAGGCAGGCCGAGCTCCGCAGCATCATGAGACTGGGGCCTCGGAGGGAAATTAGGTCCGAAGGCGTATGCTTGCAGCGCGTGACCAAAGCCGCCGGGCGTCGACGGCTTCGGGGTGATTGATAAGGTGTTACAAAATCAGCTGACCGGACGGATGGACGCAGCACAAGCTCTCGCGTGTGGCTCGGACAGCGGGATGTATAGCTCTCGCGAAGAGTGGTTGTCGCCGTTACTCGCCAAGCACTGCGCGGGCGCGGTGGACCACTGTTTCGTATTCCTCGTCGCTCAGTTCGCCCCGGCGATGGAACTCGCTCGCGCGCGCCAAAGCGTCACGGGCATGACTTGCGTCCGGTATGGGGTAGCGTCTTCCCGGCAGCGCAAATGCGTCATCGGGCAATGCGTCCCGCTCGGCCTTGCTCAATTTCGACATGGCAAGCTTGCTCCTCAGGACCGGAGGTTTGAGCCGTCCTATTTCGATTCGGACAGTGCGGCCTCTTCGATGGCGTCGAGTTCCGCCATCGCAGCTTCAGGGCTCAGCGTCGGCACGTCCGACGCCGACGGGAAGGCGTTGGCCTCAGGCGTAGCCTGCCCGACGTTCAGATTTGCGACCACGCGAAAGGCCACGACCACGGCCAGAGAGCCAAACAGGACGCATCCCAGCGATTGCCCGATCTGCACGCCCGGCGCGCCGTAACGCGCGCCGACTGTGACGAACGGAATGGTTCCGAGCGTCGCGCGTCCCCAGTTGAACAGCGTCGAATAGATCGGGTGGCCGAGATTGTTGAACGCGGAGTTGGCCACGAACAACATGCCGACAAACAGGTAGGAAGAAACCGTCCAGGAACAGAACAGGTGGATCAGCGTCGCGCCGTTGCCCGTGGCGTGGAAGCCCGCCACCAGCAGGTTCTGGATGAGCGCGAGCACGATCCAGGTTGTCGCGACGCACAGAGCGACCAGCGTCAGCGACGCCCGTAGCACTTCACGCACGCGGTCGAGTTTCTTCGCTCCGAGATTTTGCGCCATGATCGGCCCGACCGCGCCGGTCAAGGCGAAAACGAACGCGAACGCCACGACGACGATACGCTCGACGGACGCCTGTCCGCCGACTGCATCGAGCCCGAACCGCGCCATGTTTCCCGTCACGTAAGCAGAGCCGACCGGCGTGGCGAGGTTAGTGAGAATCGCGGGGCCGGCGATGGAGGCGACGCGTTTCGTGTCTCCCGGGATCGCATGCAGCTGCGGCCTCCGCAGCAATCCGTGCGCCCCCGCACCGCGCATGCCGAGCATGAGCACCGCCAAGCGGGAAAGGACGGAGCTTATGGCCGCTCCGGTCAGTCCCTCATGCATGCCAAGGATCAGCGCCGGGTCGAGGATCGCTGCGACGATGGCGCCGCCCAGCGTCACGTTCATGGAGCGTCTGGCGTCGCCGACGGACCGCATAAGCGCGGAGCTGGACATGCCGAGCGCTACGAACGGCAAGAATGGCGAAACGATGTAGAGGAAGCGCTCCGCCTGCGTCAGCGCTTCTCCTGATGCGCCGAGAAGCCGCAGGATCGGGTCTGCGAAAAGCGCCGTCGCAACGCCCAGCAGCAGCGTCAGGACGAACGTGGTGGTCATGAAGGAGGAGGCCACGCGTTGCGCAACGTCGAACCGGCCTGACCCGATCTCTCGCCCCACGCAGGCGCCGAGACCAATCGTCAGTCCGATGGACACCGCGATCTGCACGCCGCCGATCGCGCTTGCGAAACCGATCGCGGCGGTCAGCGCCGGATCGCCGAGATGGGCGATATAGATCATGTTCAGCAGATCGACGGCGAAGACGGCCATAAGGCCGATGGCGCCCGTTCCCGCCATGACCATTACGTGCCGCATGATGCTTCCGGTGACGAAGCATGCGCCGCGTCCCGGCGCTGTCTTTCCGCTCATTGAAACCCCGTCCGCCTGCGAGCGTCCCGCAGCGGCTCCGACTGTCGTTGTCACAAGTATGGCACGTTCGCGCTTCAGCGCGAATGCTCGATTGCGCATTGCGGACAGTAAATTGAGGCTCCACGATGACGGGGGAGCGCCATAAGGGCTGCTGCGCGGGGCGGAGCCTGAATTTCATGACGTCGAATATTATATTGATATAGAAACGATATGCCGCGCTCCATGCCGCCTCGCGTTTCCGCAAAGGATGCTTTTGATGACGACGCCCCTGTTTCTGTGGTCCGCGACACGCATGGCGGGAGCGATTCGCGCTGGCGAAGTCTCCGCGCGCGAATGCGTCCGGGCCGCTCTGTCGCGTGTCGAAAGCCTCAATCCCGGCCTGAACGCCGTCGTGCAGTTCATGGCGGAGGACGCCCTCCGTCAGGCGGACGATGCGGACCGTGTGGCGCGTTCGGGTTCGGAGGTCGGCCCGCTGCATGGCGTGCCGATCACCATCAAGGTGAATGTTGACCAGAAAGGCTACGCCACCACCAACGGCGTCGTCGCGCTGCGGGACGCAGTTGCGCGGGAGGACTCACCTCAGGTCGCATCGTTGAAGGCGGCAGGCGCCATCGTGATCGGGCGGACGAACACGCCCGCATTTTCCATGCGCTGGTTCACCGACAACGCCTTGCATGGCCGCACGGTAAACCCATGGAATTCGGCCGCGACGCCGGGAGGTTCAAGCGGTGGGGCGGGGGTCGCGGTGGCGACGGGCATGGGGGCGATCGGGCACGGCAACGATTACGGCGGATCGATACGATATCCGGCTTATTGCTGCGGGGTTGCAGGGTTGCGACCGTCTGCTGGTCGCGTAGCCGCGTATAACCCTTCTTCGAGTGTCGAACGCAGCCTGACCAGCCAGATGATGTCGGTGCAGGGGCCTCTGGCGCGCTGTGTTGCGGACTTACGCCTCGCCCTGCAGGCGATGGCGCGCCCAGACCCGCGCGACCCCGGCTATGTGCCCGCGCCTTTGGATCACGTCGGGTCTGTTCGCTCGGGCAAGCGCGTCGCCGTGTTCCGCGGGACCGATCCCGGCGCGACGGATCCGGCGTCGCTCGCCGCACTGGATAGGGCCGCCGCCGCGCTTTCCGAGGAGGGATACGTCATCGAAGACGCCGCGCCGCCGCACTTCGAGGACTCCGCCGCTCTGTGGGCTGCGCTGGTTTTCAACGATCTCAGCGGCGCCGCTTTCGAAAAAATGAGCGAACTGGGGGATGAGGCTTTGCGGCGCACGCTCGCCTATTCGGTTGGCGTGACGAAAACGTTGGACCGGGAGGCCTGGGCGGCGTGTTTCGCCCGTCGGCTCACGTTGGCGCGCGAGTGGTCGCTCTTCCTCAACGCCTATGACGTCCTGCTGACTCCCGTGTCTTTTGCGCCGCCGTTTCCCGTCGATCTCGACGTGCGCTCGCAAGAGGATTGCGTTGCGACGCTGCGCGATCAGGCGCCGTTGCTGCCGGCTGCGCTTTTCGGTCTGCCTGCGTTGTCGGTTCCCACCGGCGTCGTTGGTGGCTTGCCCACGGGCGTACAGATAACCGCGGACCGTTTCCGCGAAGATCTCTGCCTGATGGCGGGGGAGGCGATTGAACGCGCCGTCGGCCCGGTCTGGCCTGAGCTTTACGCGCGGGAGGCGGGGGTTTGAGCGCCGCCGCCCGTCTTGGCGTCGGGTTGGGAATCCCCGCCGTCGCGACGTTGGCCCTTATTCCTGTTGTTGGCCTTGTTCATGGGACAATCTTGGGATTTCCGGTCGTGATCGCGGCGTCGCTGGCGGTTTTCGCTCTGACCAGCGGATGTATGGCGATCTGCTGGCTGGTCTGGGACCGGAAGGCGCCTGATCGTCCTTGATTTCGGATGATCCTGACGTTGTGGGAGCGTGCGGCGCGTCGTGATACTGACGCGCCGTCGGTGAACAGGGGAGTTGCTTTCCTGTTTGAAGGGTGACCCGGGCCTAGAGCTGGTAAGCAAGCCCCAGGCGTAGTTGGACAGTGTTTGAGCGTGTCCCGGCGCGCGACGCTGAGGTGTACGTTGTGTCCCCTCCAAAGGCGCCAATTGCAGAAAAACTCGCGCCGCTGGCTGTCCTCCAGATATCGGGAGAGTGGGTATGTCCATAATCCATGTACGCGTATCTTACACCGCCGGTCAGGTGGAGCCGACGAGTCATCCGGTAATCAAGCGCGACGTCCCCGCTCCACTCCGGTCGGGCTCCGTTGGAGCCATAGACCAGATCAGCACTCCCCGCATCGAGATATTCCGCCCAGCCGGCGCGCCCACGGATAACCAGTCGCTTCGTGAGGGCATAATCCGCATGCAGGGCAAGTCCAACATACCCTAGGCCCAGAGTTGTGAACGAGTTTCCGCCGCCGGCCGAGTATCCACCCTGAAATACCGGGGTAAGCATCAGCCTGTCATGCGCAAGTTGAAATCCCTTTCCGATCTCGCCGGTGACATTGATCGTATTATGCGTAAAGTTGTCGCGATAACGTGCTGCTCTTGCCGAACGTCTGCCGCCGTATACATTTGTCCAGACATAATCCTGTTGCGCCGACATATCCCCACTACCAAGGTTGAATATGCCTGCGGCGTAGAGGTTTCTGACCCGCCCGATATCGAACATGTATTGAGCATCGGCCCGGAAGCCTGGCCGCCAGCTTGTCAGGTGCGCGCGCGAAGAGGTCCGGTCGCTCCAGTCGTTTTGTGCGAAGTAGCGCGACGTGATCGCGGTGTTCAGGCCAGCTGCTCCAGCGAGCGCATCATAATTCCCGGTGATCGACAGGCCGACCTCGCGGTTGACAGCAACGACGGGCGACGTATCCGCGAACGCATTGGGCGTTGTCACAAATGCGCCGAATGACGCCGCCGCACATGCGGCGCCAAGCGGAACGATCTTTGCAATGGCGTGACGTAGTCTGGAACTCATGAAAAACTCCCCGTGGCGCAAATGCGTCCGGCAGGGAATGCCACAAGTCTCAATCATGAAACAGTGTCATAGTTTGTCACTGTTGGACATATTGTGTTGATTTCATATCCTGGCGTTTGGCGGTCATGGCACGGTTCTTTCTGGGCGCGTATATCGGATAGATGCTGCAATAATTGGTTGTCGTATAAGTATAATTTCAATTATTTAGATGAATTATTGGCATATGTTGTCATAAGAAGAATTAATTCTGCAATTCTGTTATTTTCTTGAATTGGTCGTAAATTACCGATTGCGGTTCATTTTCTCTGTTGGGGTTTGTCGAAATCGCACTGCCTGAGCGGGCGGAACCTTCTGTGCCTGAGGCGAAGGCTGCTCGCTGGCTAAAAACTGTCAATCAATCTGCTCAGGGCTGGATGAGCACGTGTATCTGCAAATCATGCAATCGTGCCTCCAGGCGCTTCGACCGTTATTCACATAGACGGCCATCTCCCGGCGTGCTTCAGAGACGACGCTCCTGAAACAAACCGAAGAGACCTAGCGTCATGTTCGCCTTAATCGCCCGCAAAACGTTCTTTTCGCCTGAGGAAATGGCGTTGCTGGGCATTACGGTCCTGTGGGGCGCGACTTTTCTGATCGTGCATACGGCGATGCAACATTGCGGACCGTTGTTCTTCGTTGGACTCCGGTTCAGCATCGCCGGAGGGGTGAGTCTGCTCCTGTTCCTCCGAACGATGCGCGCCGTGACCGCGAAGGAAATAGGCGCAGGAGCCTTGATCGGCGTTTCGATTTTTCTGGGATACAGTCTTCAGACGTACGGACTGGAGACGCTCGATGGCGGTATTTCCGCATTTCTGACGGCGCTGTACGTGCCGATTACGCCGCTGCTGCAATGGGCGGTGATGAGGCGGCGTCCTAAGCTGATGACGTGGGTCGGCATAGGGTTGGCGTTCACGGGGCTGCTGTGTCTGACGGGACCGGGCGCCATGTCCGTTGGGCTCGGGCGCGGAGAAATCGCGACCTTCGCTTCGGCCTGCGCAATCGCGGCGGAAATCATTCTGATCGGACGTTTCGCATCGAAGGTGGACAGTGTCCGGGTGACTGTCGTGCAGCTTCTGACTGTTGGCGTCCTGTCATTCGTCGTCATGCCTGTCGCCGGAGAGCAGGCGCCATCATTCTCATGGGTGTGGCTGGAGGCGGCTGTGGGGTTGGGTCTGGCGAGCGCGCTCATCCAGTTGACCATGAACTGGGCGCAGAAGGCGGTTTCGCCCGCGCGGGCGACCATCATTTACGCCGGAGAGCCCGTGTGGGCGGGTCTCGTTGGATGGTTCGCAGGTGAGCATCTGCCTCCGCTCGCCATTCTGGGCGCGGCGTTCATCGTGGCGGGCGTTGTGGCCAGCGAATTAAAGCCACGCCGTCCAAAGACAGCTGCTGCGGCTCTGTAATCGGCCAGGCGCGCCATCCGGGCTTCTGGCGAGAGGGGAGAATTATTGAGCGAATCTTGATGGTGGATTTGAGTTTTTTTGATGGCAAAAATTACGAACAAAACGGTAGATTAGGCATCAACGGCATTTATTGTAGTGAAATAGCCATCAGGAGCGCGTCATGCCCGTTGATTTCATTGGCTTCGTCAACGGCCGCAACCATTCGGAGATTGTCCCGGCGGAAGGGCCGGTGGTGAATCTCGACCATGTCGAGGCGGCCGCGAAAATCCATGAGAACGGGGGGTTTGACCGGGTTCTGGTCGCCTTCCATTCGAATTCCCCGGAAAGCATTCTGATCTCCCAGCACGTCGCCAGTGTAACCCGACGGCTGGGCCTGATGGTCGCCCATCGACCGGGTTTCACTGCGCCGACGCTTGCGGCGCGGCAGTTCGCCACGCTGGACGCCATCAGCGGCGGCCGCGCTTCCGTGCATATCATCACAGGAGGCGATGATCGGGAGTTGCAGGCCGACGGTGATCATCTGACGAAGGCCGAGCGTTACGCCCGGACGAGCGAATACCTGGATATCGTGCGTCGCGAATGGAGCAGCGATGCGCCGTTCGACTATGATGGAAAATATTACAAGGTGCGTGGCGCTCATTCGGCCATCCGCCCCCAGAACGGCTCATCCATTCCCGTCTTTTTCGGCGGATCATCGGAGGAGGCGATTGCGGTCGCCGGCAAGCACGCTGATATTTACGCGCTCTGGGGCGAGACATACGATCAGGTGCGTGAGACGATCGCGCGCGTGAAGGCGTCTGCGGCGCAGCATGGCCGCACGGTCAGGTTCTCTCTGTCCCTCCGTCCCATTCTTGCCGAGACGGAGGAGGCGGCCTGGGCGAAGGCCGAGCAGATTCTGGAGACGGCGCGGGGTTTGCAGGAGCAGACCGGCTACGCCCGCCCCTCGGTTGTGCCCAACGAAGGGTCGCGGCGTCTGCTTGCGGCTGCGGCGCAGGGGGCCCGACTGGACAAGCGGTTGTGGACGGGGCTGGCGGCGTTGACCGGCGCCCGGGGCAATTCCACGTCGCTGGTCGGCACCGCGGAACAGGTGGCGGACGCGCTGCTCGATTACTATCGTCTGGGCGTGACCAACATTCTGATCCGGGGTTTCGATCCGTTGCAGGACGCCTATGTCTACGGACGGGATCTTATCCCGCTCACCCGACGTCTGATCGCAGCGGAGGACGCGCGCTCAGGTGCAGGGCGTGAGGCTGCGTAAGAAATTTTCCCGTGTCGCGCCTCCTTGATCGGATGGCCCGCGCGGTTGTCCATCGTCGCGTCAATCAAACCGGTAAGCAAAAGGGTCACGGCCAATGAACGTCATCGCAGCCCCGCTCCGCCATAATGATCAGCAGGCCCGCGCCCGAAAGCTGGAGCCGCGTCAGCCCGCAGCGTCTTTCGCGGAGGAAAGACTTCACCGCAAGCAGCGCCTTGCCGCGACGTTTCGGCTTTTTGCTCGTTACGGCTTCGATCAGGGGCTGGCTGGGCATGTTACCGCGCGCGATCCGGAATTTCCCGATCAATACTGGATCAATCCGCTCGCTGTGCATTTTTCCCAGATCAGGGTTTCGGATCTGCAACTCGTCGATCATGACGGCGCCATTCTGATCGGCGACAGGCCGATCAACACTGCAGGCTTCACCATTCACTCTGCGTTGCACCGGGCGCGCCCCGACGTGATCGCGGCGGCGCATACACATTCGACCTATGGAAAGGCGTTTTCCGCGCTGGGAACGGAACTGCTGCCCATTACGCAGGATTCTTGTGCCTTTTATGAAGATCACGTCGTTTTCGACCCGTTTAGCGGCGTGGTGCTGGAGGACAGCGAGGGGGAGCGGCTCGCGCAGACTCTCGGCGATCGCAAGGCGTTGATCCTGCAAAATCACGGGCTGCTTACCGTTGGCCCGACCGTAGAGGCCGCCGCATGGTGGTTCATCACCATGGACAACGCCGCGCAGACGCAGTTGCTTGCGCAGGCGGCGGGTCCGCTGAAGCCTATTGCGCCCGATATCGCGAAGCTGACGGCCAGTCAGGTCGGCACGCATCAGGGCGGTTACTATTCTTTCCAACCGCTGTGGGACTGGATAGTCGCACAGGAGCCGGATCTTTTGGACTGATATTCGATGAGCAGCATTGTTCCCTTGCGGGAGTTCGTTACCCGTTTCACTGCGCTGTTCGAGCGTGGTCTCTCTCCTTCGGCTGTGCAGCAGGAGGGGAGTTCCCTTCTTCGGACACTGGTCAGCAAGGACGACTGGCTGCCTGACGTCTTCGCAGTTCCCAATCCGGATCGCTATAGTCAGTATCTTCTGCATTGCGATCCGCTGGAGCGGTTTTCCGTCGTCAGTTTCGTCTGGGGGCCGGGGCAGACGACGCCATTGCACGATCACCGGGTCTGGGGATTGATCGGGATGCTGCGGGGCCGGGAGAGCGAAACGCAGTTCCGGCGGAATTCTGATGGCGGCTTTGAGCGCGTCGACGTAAGTTTTCTTGAAGAGGGCGAGGTTGCGTCTCTGGAGCCGGACGTCAACGACTATCATGTCGTGGCGAACGCGCTGGAGGACAGGGCGTCCGTGTCCATCCATGTCTATGGCGGCAATATTGGCGGCGTTTCGCGCGCGGTTTACGATATCGAGACTGGCCAGGAACGTCCGTTCATCTCTGGTTACTCAAGCGGCGTTACGCCCAATCTCTGGGATCGATCCCTCAACGCGAAAGCGGCCTGATCCATGAACGCATTTTCCTCTCCGCATGTGTCTTCAACGGTGGTTCGCGAAAAACTTCGCGACGGCGAGGAGATTGCGCTGTTTGATCTGCGCGAGGAAGGTCCGTTCGCGGCGGCGCATCCGCTGTTCGCGGTGAACCTGCCGCTCGGTCGTATTGAGGAACGTCTTGCGGGGCTGGCGCCGCGTCGTGACGCGCCCATTGTGATCTATGACGAGGGGGAAGGCCGCGTTGCGAAGGCGCTGCCGATTTTTCGTAGGCTGGGCTACACGAATGTCTCGGCGCTCGCTGGCGGACTGGAGGGGTGGCGTAATTCGGGCGGCGAAATTTTCATCGACGTCAATGTGCCGTCCAAATCTTTCGGCGAACTGGTCGAACACGAGCGCGGCACGCCGTCGTTGCCGGCGCGGGAACTGTATGAACGTCTCGAGCGTGGGGATGACCTCGTGGTTCTCGATGCACGTCGGTTCAGCGAATATACGACCATGTCCATTCCGAGCGGCCGTTCCGTTCCTGGCGCGGAACTGGCGTTGCGTGTTCGTGGTCTGGCGCCATCGCCGCAGACGACCGTTGTCGTGAATTGCGCGGGGCGCACGCGCTCCATTATCGGTGCGCAATCGCTGATCAACGCAGGTATTCCCAATCCTGTCTTCGCGTTGCGCAACGGAACGATTGGCTGGACGCTTGAGGGATTACAACTCGCGCATGGAGAGACAAAGCGCGCTGGCGACGTGCGGGAGAATGACCGGGCAGCCGCGTTGCAGGGGGCGATTTCTCTGGCGGAACGAGCGGGGGTGCGGTTGATCGACGCCGCAGGCGTCGACGATTTGGCGGCGGACACAGCGCGTACGCTGTACCGGCTGGACGTCCGCTCTCCGGAAGAATACGAGGCCTCCCATCTTGCAGGTTTTCGGTCGGCGCCGGGCGGCCAGTTGGTGCAGGCCACGGATGAATGGGTCGGCGTGCGACATGGAACGATCGTCCTGACCGATGATGACGGCGTGCGCGCCCGCATGACGGGGCACTGGTTGCGGCAACTTGGCTGGAATGAGGTTTATGTTCTGACGGACTGGTCGGATCTGCCGCGCGAGAGCGGCGTCGAGCAAACGCCGCTCGCTGGTCCGTTGCCGGATGTGCGCTTCGTCTCGGTGAAGGATTTGTCTGAACGTGTGGCTCCGTTTGTCATTGACCTCGCCACGAGTCCAGAATTTCGAAAAAAACACATTCCTGGATCGCATTTTGCGATTCGTAGTGATGTCGAAGAGATTTTCGGGAAACTAGGCGCTCGCAAGATTGTCCTGACGTCTCCAGATGGCCTTGCCGCACGCCTGGCGGCGCCGGAATTTGAAGCCCAGGGTTTTGACGTAGAGGTTCTGGAGGGAGGACTGGCCGCATGGCTTGCGGCGAAGCGGCCGATCGAGGCGGGGTTGACGCCGGAAGCTGCGCTGTCTGAACCGAACGATGTCTACAAACGTCCGTATGAGGGAGCCGATAACTCTGCAGCGGCGATGCAGGCTTACCTTGACTGGGAATTTGGTTTGATTGCTCAACTTGAGCGTGACGGGACGCACGGATTTCGTGTTTTAAAAGGGTGATGCGCGTCGGGTGATCATGTCTGGAGTGAGGCAATTGTTATGCCAAGCTCCAGATTGGTCGTTTTTGGTTATTGAAATTTGAAAGCAGCATGCCCTTCTTGGAATAAATGAAGGTATGGGGAAAATTTTCTTATACAGAAAATGTTTTTTGGGGCGACTATATCTTATAGATGACCCGCACATTCCCTGCACAAGCGAGTCTGTTGGGGTAGCCCCAGATATTCGTATGTCGGAAATAATGTAAGTCGAGTTGGCGTAATGCTGCAAACGAATTTCCGATAGATAATTAAATTACTGAGATTTATAGAAAATCATACCGTGGTCATGGTCTTTTAATTTATGGCTTGTGAAACATCTGCAGTTTTCCTTGCGCCTGTTCGGGCATAAATTCCGTTCGTATTCGCACGGGCCATGGGTGTGGCGGATACATGAGGCGAGCGAATGACAGATTTTCAAAAATAAACATGAATAGTTATAATGTTAAATATGAATTTTATTGAAATATATTCCATTTACGGTGTTGTATTTGATTTGGCAATGAAGTTACTTTAAATAAATCAATATAGAAATTGTATATTTTGGAAAAAATATAGATATTAATTGTGTTGTTCTCGTTGCTTCGGAATGACATGATATGACGCTAGCTTGTGTTGATTCTTCACGCGCCCTGAAAAACGGCCGCCGACTGATGCTGCTGGTGTCAGCCTTTACATCCTCAACGGCTTTGGCGGCGTCTTCCGACGTGTCGCAGTCTCGATCTGTGGGGGCGCATAAATCCCGCGATGCGGCGCAAGTTCATCATCCGGCGCCCCGAGCGTCCGTGGGGAAGGCCGAAAGCATTGCAGTTACCGGACAGACGCACGGCGCGCGTCTGCATGCCGCGTTGCAACGCACTCCAGCGTCTATCTCTTTGCTGACAGGAGAGCGTCTGCGCCAACTTGGGGTGACGGATGTGCGACAACTGGCCAACTTGACGCCAAATTTGTACGAACCACGTGCGACGGTGGGATTTTCGGCAACCAACTATTTCATTCGTGGCATTGGAGAACTTGACCCGCAAGGAGAGCCGTCAGTCGGCACCTATATCGACGGCGTTTATCTGCCGCGGACTATAGGCACGATGCAGGAATTGCTGGACGTGGATAACGTGCAGATCGACCGTGGGCCGGTCGGCTTTACTGCAGGGCACCAGGCCGAAGGCGGCGCAGTGCGCATCAACACCGTGGCGCCAGGAAACACAAAGCAGTTTCGCGCGCTGGTTGGATATGGATCATATAATGAGTACCGGGCCGCGTTTCTGGCGAGTGGCGCGCTCGTGAAGGATCGTGTTTACGCGAGCCTCGCCTTCGATCGTCATGGCCGTGACGGCTTTGATCGCAACTACACGCTCAACCAGACCGAGAATAATATTGATTACACGCAGGCGCGTGGAAAATTGCGCTTCACGCCGAATGACCGCTGGGACATTACGCTCGCGTTTGACGGAACGGTGGATGGCTCGACCAACCGGGGGTATGGCAATTTGCTGAATGGCTACACCCATGGTTTATATTCTTCGATTTATCCTAAAAATAATTACAGTCAGGTCGGATTTACAGGAAACGTCAACTATGTCGTCAACTCTCACCTGCAGCTGCATTCGACGACGGCCGTTCGGGGGTATGACGACACAGGATATTATGACAACTACGGAACGAAATACATTCAGAGGTCGCAACTTCTTTATTATAAAGACCGCGCGTATTCCGAGGATTTAAATTTGCACGGCGATTATGGGCGGCTCTCCTTCACCGTCGGCGCGTATTTCATGTACGAAGATTGGTATACTGCACGGCGTGCGAACAATACGACCGGAGCCTGGTACCCGGATTCACAGGCCGCCTCTCTTCAGAGCTACACGCCAGTATATGCCAAAATCGATCAGTTGACACGTATCTGGGCTTTATATGGGCAGGCGGAATACAAAATTACGCCGACTTTGACAGCGACGGTGGGGTTGCGATTCAATCATGAATCTCATTCGAACGCGGAAGACCTGAACTACCTCGTAGCTGGCGGCAATCATTCCGTGGGCTGGCCGGGCGTCATAGCCGCTCTTTACTCCGGCGCCCCGGGCGCTTCGGCATGGCCGGGGCACGCCGCAGCCCATGCCGACTGGACGCAATTGCTGCCGAAAGGCGCTTTGACCTGGCAGATTACGCCGAGTGTCATGCCCTACGTATCGATCTCGCAGGGAAGTAAATCGGGTGGATACGATTATCGCGCTCAGACGCCCGGCGCAGCCAATATGGCGCAAGCTTTACTGCCTTATAAACCTGAGCTGGTGACGACGTTCGAAATTGGCGCGAAGACCAGTCCGCTCGCCCATATTCTGGAAGTAAACGGCGCGCTATTCTGGAACAATTTTAATAACATCCAGATGACGACTTATGACGCGACGACTGCGCTCTCCCACAGGTTCAATGCAGGCAAAGGGCACTCGGCAGGCGCGGAGATGGAGGCCACTGCGCATATCGGATCGAACTGGGATATGCACTACACCGCGTCCTATCTCTATGCGCAGTTGGACCATTTCGACGGCGTCTCTACGGCTCCCCTGAAACTGGCCGAAGGAGGGGCATACAATAACGCGCCGCATACGGGCGCACGGCTTCCATATTCTCCACGCTGGCAGATGAACGCGTCCGTCTTCTACCGTGTGCCGCTGCGCCGTGCGCCGGGCCGGTTCAGCATCGGCGCCGACGTTTCATGGCAGTCTTCGCTCTATCTCGACGGGAATGAAAACGCGCAGACAAGACTGTCACCGCAGACATATTTCAACGCCATTGCGACATGGACAAGCGATGACAAGCGATGGACCATCACGGGGCAGGTCCGCAATATTCTTGACCGCAGGTATCCGCAGACCTTGTCGTATACGCTCGGCTCCGCTTCGCACGGGGTATATTCGCCCGTGAACTATGCGGCGGCGTTCGCAGACCCGCGCACGATTTTCGTTACGGCCGAATACAAGTTGTGACCCTCGTGTTTCCGCCGCGTCGGATCTGACGGAACGACGCGATTTTGACGCGCCTCGCGACTTGCGTCTGAACCAGGATACTATCGCCCAACATACGTTGCCTGATGATAACAATCCTCGTAGCGTCGGAATGTTTTGGGAAGTGATTATTCAGGCAGGAGACGCAGGTGAGTGCAACCCGGATAAAGAAGAAATTCTCTGGCCCGGGTTGGCTTGCCCTTGCCCTTCTGCTCTCGCATGGAACTGCGCGCTCGACGTCGCCTGCACGCGAAGCGGTTCATTTTTCGCACGATGTGAAAATTTCGACGGCATTGGGCGAAATCGCGGGAACGGAACGGGACGGAGTCGAAGCCTTCAAGGGCATTCCCTTCGCTCAGCCCCCCATCGGGGCATTGCGGTGGGCGGCGCCACAACCGGCGTCCCGATGGGCCGGAGTCTTGGACGCGACGCATTTTCGGTCGGATTGTATGCAAAAACCCTTTCCCAGTGACGCGGCGCCGCTGGGCGGCCCGGTGTCAGAGGACTGCCTCTATCTCAATATCTGGCGCCCCGTATCAGCTGTGAAAACGCAATCGCCCGGTCTACCTGTCATGGTCTGGATTTACGGAGGAGGATTCGTGAACGGAGGAAGCTCGCCTGCCGTTTACTCTGGAGCGCCGATTGCGAAGCAGGGCGTTGTCGTCGTCAGTTTCAACTATCGCCTCGGCCGTTTCGGAACATTTGACACAGGTTCTTTCAGGAGCGGCGGCATGAAATCAGAAAAATCCGCCAATTACGGATTTGAAGATCAACTGGCGGCGTTGCGCTGGGTCAAGGGTCATATTGCTGAATTCGGCGGAGATCCACAGCGGGTTACAGTGGTCGGCGAGAGTGCAGGGGGCGTGTCGGTCCACATGTTGCTGACCTCGCCGAACGCCGGCGACCTCTTCAGTCAAGCGGTGATCCAGTCTGGCGCTGAAGGGGTGATGCGGGGAGCAACATCCGACGCAGCCAGAAGCGAGGCGAAAGCTTTCGCTCAGGCGCAGGGGATTCTGCCGGATGACCCGAACGCACTGGCAAAGCTGAAAGCGCTCCCGGCGTCCGCCATACTTGGCGATCTCAACATGATGGCGCTGTTTTATCCTCCTGCTGGTCCCAAAACATTTTCGAGTCCATTTCCTGATGGAGAGCTGATCGCGCCAGCGCTCGATGTCTACAAGACCGGTGCGTTCAGGCATATTCCAATGATGATCGGCGCGACAAGCGCCGATCTGGGTGGGCAGAAAGGCTTCATGATCGCTGGGGCGGAGAGAGTGGCGTCTTTGCTATCGAGAGAGAATGTTCCCGTTTATAAGTACAAATTTTCCTATGTTTCATCATCTTCCGAAGCGGCCGGGGTTCATGGAGCGGCCCATGCGACCGACATCCCGTTCTTTATGGGAACCGCAGAGACTCGTTACGGAACTGCGACATCGCAGCGGGATCGAAAAGCGGCGGCCGAGGCGAACATCCGTCTCGTGAATTTCATCAAGACAGGAAATCCTTCTGCGGATGGCGCGGATGAATGGCCGCGCTATACGAGCTCTGCCCCGTGCGTTCTAGATTTTACGACGGATGGTTCTCGGCATGTTTCGTGCCGTTGATTGATGAGAGCCCTGTCGCTTCCGCCTTATGAATGATCATTTTCAAAAATGTTGTCGGTTTTATGCCGGTATATGTCTTCCACGAGTAGGAACGCGCGTTCGAGGCGTTTCACAATGAGTAAAGTCACGGTTGCAACAGCTGCTGAAACGAGAGTGACGCGGCGCCATCCGCGTAGCGCGCCACTTTTCACAGGTGAGCAGGGGAAGAAGCGACCATGGTGAAGCTTCGTCCCGGACGTCGAGCCGGGGCGAAGCTTCATTTGGTTACTCCGTGTGGGCGGGGTTCACATTGCTGGATCGCGTGATGAAAGAAGCCACGTTCTCGTGCAACTGCTTCAACGCCGTCTCATTCGCATACACCATGTGCCCGGACTCGTACCGCGCATATTCGATGTTCGATTGCAGACGGTTTGGAATCTGCAGGTGCTTCATCTCGTAGACGCCTTCGTAATATGGCGTCGCAAGATCAAAATACCCCGCGTTCAACATGACTTTCAAAGTTGGATTTGTTTTCATCGCATAGGCGAGATCGGGCATCACGTTTGCGGAGCCGTCGAACGCCTGCCCTTCGCCGGGGGGCGTGTGCCGGAAATCCCAATGGGTGTCTATGCCCCCTCTGTAGTCCTGTCCGTTTCCGTACCCGAGCGTTTTACGTGTGTAATCGTTGAACGCGGAGATATAGGCGGAACTGATCGCTGCGGACTGCGGATCGTAGTCCGCCTCTTCGCTCAGCGGATTGATCGTTGGGCCGGAGAAGCGGGAATCGAGACGTCCCGTGGTGGTGTCATCATTTTCCTGAAGCGTTTTTTCAAACTCTCCTACATCGACACGCAGATCGGCCCGCAGAAGGTAATCCACCGGCAGGCCGGTATAGGTATGCAGCTTCTCGGCGACGGCACGCTTGCTGTCAGCAGTCAGATCTGCGCCTTTCTGCAATGCCAGAAGATAATCGTTGGACGCGAATTGCTCGACTTCCTTTAGCAAAGCCTTGAGGTCGGGAGGATTGCCGGGCAGGCGATGGTGGTACCACGCGGTCGCAGCGTAGGTTGGCAACGCCAGAACATATGGAAGGTCATTCCCGGGGTTGAGCTTTGGTTCATCCCCTTCATTGTCATAGCTGAGAATTTGGGAAAGAAGGATGACTCCGTTGAAGTCGATATTATCCTCGTTTTGCAAATCGTTGACCAGAACGGCCGAACGGAGCGTGCCGTAGCTTTCCCCGAACAGGAACTTCGGCGAGTTGTAGCGCCCGAACTCGCCGAGGAATTGGGTGATAAAGTTGGCGAATGCGTGCCCATCGGCGTCTACACCCCAAAAGGACTTTTCGCGATCCTTGCCCGCAATGCGTCCGAACCCGGTGCCCGGAGCGTCGATGAACACAAGATCCGTCACGTCGAGCAGACTGGCCTCGTTATTGACCAGTTGATATGGCGCGGCAGGGTCGTGGGCGTCGTTCATTGTGACGATGCGACGCGGCCCGAAAGCGCCCATATGCAGCCATACGCTCGCTGATCCCGGGCCGCCGTTATAGACGAAGGTGATCGGCCGCCCTTCCGGTTTGGCGTCTTTTTTGAAATAGGCGACGTAAAACATTGCCGCTGCGGCGTCTGGGTTGCCGTCGTCTGCCCTTCCGTCGCCCTTGTTGTCCGTGTGGAGACCAAGGCGCGTCTCCACGACCGACGTTGAATCATCCCATCCCTTGGGATGCACGATCAGCGTGCCGGCGACGGCGCGATAGTCGATTTTCTGACCGCCGATCGTGACGCTTCCGGCGCTCTCCCGCCGGTCGGTCGTCTGCGAGGTCGTCGGCTGGGCGTGGGAGAAACTTGCGGACGAAGATTTGTCTTCCGCCGCGACCGCCCGCGATCCGGGAAAAGTCGTGGACGACAGGAGCAGCGCAAGCAGCGAAGCGGAAAAAGTGAGGCGTGAGGACGGGGAACGAGAGACTGTGGTCAACGCGATAATCTCCATACGGCGCGATGCCGGGACTATACGGTGGTCCGATGCGTTACAAAATTGGGCGATGGCGGAGAATGCGCTGCATTACGCAAGTTTCAGACTGCATGTGGCGCTCGACGGCACGTGGTATGTTGCGTTGAAGCATTGTGTCCTCTTCCGCTCGTCTGTTGGCGCGCCGTGGGCGAAGCGGGTCCGTCGGTCGGCCGGTCTGCAATCATCCCTCGCAGAGACCACGGATTATCGACAGGCGTGTCTGCGAAAAGATGTCACAAATCAGGCCGTCACACCTGACGCGAAGACTGATCGACGTAAATGGGCTCGACCCTATCCGCCGCGCGCGCTTACAGGCGGCGCGGCGCCCACCGGTCGCCAGCGGTGTTCCAGATATTGCCATGCCGCGAGCGAAGGCAGGCCCCAGGCGATCTCGCGCAGTCGCTTGATCAACGAAAGGGCGATGGACACGGTCGGCGGCAGACCGAACAGACCGCCGACGAGCACATAGCCGCCTTCGGAAACGCCCAGCCCTCCAGGGACGGCAAAGGCGACGGATTTCGCGATCTGTCCGACGCTTTCAATCACGTAACCGGTGGCGAGAGAACGGTCATGGCCTAGAAAATGCAGGATGATGCAGACCTCGACCGCACCCAGTGACCATCCGGCAAATTGCGCGCACCCGGCGATTATCGCCCTGCGGGGCGCGCGGTAGAGAGACATGATTTCGTCGTGCAGGCCACGGATGCCGTCGACGCCGCTCCAGCCCAGATGCGCTGCGATACGCACCAGAAGTCTCTCGACGACGGAAATCGCGCCGAACCACTGACTACCGAACAGGGCGACTCCGATGAGAAGCGCAACGCCGCCGCTCTCCATCAGCTCGTCGGTAATTGTCGAGCGTTTAACGAGGAGAAAGAGGATCAGAAGGCCGACGACGGTGAACGCAACCTGACTGAGCAACTCGATGGTCAGATCGCAGATGGTGGCTGCCGCCGCGTGCCGAAGCCCAAGTCCCCGACGACCAAGAAGGCGCGCCGATGCGACTTCTCCTCCGATCTGCGCAACGGGAAGCAAATTGTTCACACCCTCCCGCACGCAACGGAGCAGGGCGTAATCACGCAGTTGAACGTCAGCGCCCCGGCGCCCGGAGATGACACGCCACGAATGGGCGGAAAGCAGGACCTGAACGGAATGGAAGAGGATCGCAAAGAGAACGCCCCAGCCCCCGGCGGCGACAAGGGTCAATGTGGCGGCCGCCCCGAACTGGGCCAGCATCCACGCGGTCAGTCCGACGCCAAGAATTCCGGCCAGGACCGTCAAGCGCCTCATCGTCAGGTGGGCCTCCCCCCTTAACTAGCAGCGGATACCGGCGCAGGATCGATGCCACCCGGGGGGCGATCCTTTTCGATATGCCGATTATCCGGCGATCCGTCGCAACAGTGCAATCGATTCCACGCACGCAGCGGCCGCTTCGCGCCCCTTGTTATGGATATCTTCACGGGAGCGATCGACGGCCTGCTGTTCGGTGTAGGTAGTGAGAACGCCGAACGCGACGGGAGTTTCCGTCGCGAGTGACGCCTGCATGATTCCGACAGTCGCGCCGAGGCTGATGAACTCGAAATGCGCCGTATCGCCCTTGATGACGCAGCCGAGGCAGATCACGCCCTCGTAGCGCCCGGTGCGGGCGAGGGCCTGCGCCAGAAGCGGAAGCTCGAAGGCGCCTGGCGCAGGGAAGAAATCGTCGTCGGCGACCGTGATCCCATGCTCGCCGAGCCATTCGATCGCACCGTTGCGCAAGCCGCCCGTCACGTCCTCGTTGAAACGGCTGACCACCAGCGCGAGGCGAGGCGCCGGGGACAAATTCAGGTTGGGGACGGAGGCGGGAGAACGCGTGCTCATAACTTTTCCTGTCGTGTGTGAATTAAGACAATTGCAACGGTTGGGGCGTCATTCTGTCACGCGCTGATGGTCGACCGAGTGAGGCTCCCCGCGACTGGACGACGGCGCGCTGGCCGCCGGCCTGAGAAAGAAGAAGGGTTCCAGCCTTGTGCGGACGGTCAGTCCGCCGCGCCGACCGATTCAGCGCGCAGCACATGACCCAGACGTCGCCGTTTGGCGTCCAGATAAGCCCGGTTGAACGGGTTCGCCGCGATCTCCAGCCCGACGCGTCGACGCACGGTGAAGCCGCGTTCTTCAAGCGCCGTCACCTTCTGCGGATTGTTCGTCAGCAGATCGAGCGTGTCGACGCCAAGGTCGCGCAGGATCGACGCCGCCGCCGCCCAGTCGCGCGTGTCTGTCGCGAAGCCCAGCTTGTGGTTGGCGTCGACGGTATCCAGCCCCTGGTCCTGCAATGCGTAGGCGCGGATCTTGTTGCCCAGTCCGATGCCGCGTCCTTCATGCCCGCGAATGTAGAGCAGCGCGCCGCAATCGGAACGACCGATCTCCTCCAGTGCGCCCCGCAGTTGCGGGCCGCAGTCGCATCGCAGCGAACCGAGCGCGTCGCCGGTTACGCATTCGGAGTGCAGCCGCACCAGCGGCACCGCTCCCGGCGCGGACAAATCGCCCTTCACCAGCGCCACGTGCTCCGTGCCGTCCGTGTCGCGGAAGGCGTGGATGACCAGCTTTTCTCCGCCGAACGCGCTCGGCAGGGCTGCCTCAGCCAGTTCGGCTGTCACAGCGTCCGCCCGCGACGACCGTAGCGCCGCAGCGAGCGACGTTCTGGCGTCGGGGGTGATTGGCGTGGTGCCGTGTTCGCGCACCCAGGCGGTCAGTTCGGCGATGGAGACGATCACCAGCCCATGCAGGGCGGCGTAGTCCTCAAGCTCGGGACGCCGGGCCATCGAGCCGTCCTTGCTCATGATCTCGCAAATTACGGCGGCGGGGCTGCATCCGGCGAGACGGGCGAGATCGATCGACCCTTCCGTGTGGCCGTCACGCTCCAGAACGCCGCCGGGAGCCGCCCGCAGCGGAAAGATATGTCCCGGTGAGACAAGGTCCGCAGCCTGCGCGTCAGGCGCTACGGCGGCGAGCACCGTACGGGAGCGGTCATGCGCGGAGATGCCGGTCGTCACGCCCTCTCGCGCCTCGATCGACACGGTGAACGCCGTGCTGCGCGGCGCCGTGTTGACGCGCGTCATCA
The DNA here is from genome assembly GCF_017377715.1 of Acetobacter sacchari. Classification (GTDB taxonomy): domain Bacteria; phylum Pseudomonadota; class Alphaproteobacteria; order Acetobacterales; family Acetobacteraceae; genus Acetobacter; species Acetobacter sacchari. Next base: position 144,250 of record NZ_JAFVMF010000001.1, read on the forward strand.
TCGGCAGGTCGAGATGCGCGACACGCTCGGGCGTCATCGGCAGGCAGACCAGCCCGCGCCCGTGCGTGACCATGAAGTTCATGGCTTCAGGCGTCATGAACTCGGCGGCCATGACCAGATCGCCCTCGTTCTCGCGATCCTCGTCATCGACCATCACCACCATGCGACCGGCCCGGATGGCCTCGACCGCACGCGCCAGCGTCTCCGGCATTTCGGGACGCGACGCGGAATTCAGCGATACTGACATAGTGTCTCCACATACTTCGCGATCACGTCCACTTCGACGTTCACCGGATCGCCCGATGAAAGCGCGCCCAGAGTGGTGTGGTCCCAGGTGTGAGGGATGATCATCAGGGCGATATGAAACGTATCGGCTTCGGCGCCGCCCTCTCCGGGAGCGCCGACCTCGTTGAGCGTCAGGCTGATGCCGTCCAGCGTGACGGAGCCTTTCTCGACCATGTAACGGCGCAGGGCTGCCGGGACGGCGAAGACGATCCGTCGGGCGTCTCCGGAGTCTTCGACCGAGACCAGTCGTGCGACGCCGTCCACATGGCCCTGCACGATATGACCTGAGAGCCGCGTCGACGGCGTCACTGCGCGTTCAATGTTGACCCGGCCTCCTTGGGAGAGCCGCCCCAGGGCGGTGCGCGCCAGCGTCTCGGAACTGACGAAGAAGCGCACGCGGCCGTTCGCGTCGTACTCCGTCGCGGTCAGGCACACGCCGTTCACGGCGATGCTTTCGCCAAGAGCCACGTCGGTGATGCCGGTGTCGATGTCGAGCAGACACGACGCGTTGCCGGACTGAACGGCGGCCACGCCGCCAAGATGCTCGATTATGCCGGAAAACATGCGGCGTCCTCTTCCTTGATAACCTGATCGATCTCGGCGGGCTCGACGAAATCGAGACCGCGATCAGCGAACAGCGCCAGCGGCGTGTCGCGATGGCGGCTTGCGACCGTCAGCCGTTCGCCGCCCGCAGCCAGTCGCTCGATGCGCAGCCAGTCGTCCCAAACGTCTCCGGCGCGCATCGCGGCGAGGAGCGTCGGCCCTGCCTCGACAAGCGCCCAAAGCGCGCCCGCCTCGGCCAGCATGGCCGGAGCGTCATCGACAGCGGCGCAGAAGCGCACGTCGAAACGACGTTCGGCCTGCTCCAGCCATGCGACGGGAGCATTGTCGCGACGTCCGCAGACCAGCAGGATGCGGCGTCGCTCCTCGTGATCCGCGACCCTGCGGACGTCGAGTCCGGGCAGGTCGGCGCGCACGGTGCCGATCCCGGTGACCACGGCGTCGGTCGCACGACGCAACGCGTGGGCCAGATCGAGCGCGGCGGGGGAGGTGAATGTTGTGCTCCCGGCGGGAGGGATCATCGAACCCGCAGAGTCCACGGCCTGTTTCACCGTGAACCATGTTCTCCGACTGGACGCCCAGTGCACGAACGGCGCGATCAAGCCCCGACATTGCGCCAACAATGCGCTCTGGTCCGGTAGCGCAGTCGCTTCAGACAGCCATCGCACTGTGCGTCCAGCCGCCGTTAGCCGCGTCGCGCCGCCGCCCGCCACGCGCGGATTGGGGTCGGCGCAACCGATCCACACGGTCTCCACCGGGGTGGCAAGCAGCGCTTCGGAGCACGGAGGGGTGCGACCGGTATGGTTGCAGGGTTCGAGCGTCACGACCGCCGTGTGGATACGATCGGTCAGTCCCAGTTCGGCGCATTGCGCCAGCGCACGCGCTTCGGCGTGAAATGTGCCCGCCTTGTGATGAGCGGCCACCGTGAGGATCGCACCATCACGATCAAGCAATGCGCAGCCGACCGGCGGATTGGGCGCCGTCGCGCCGACAAAACGGCGCGCTTCGTCGATGGCAGCGCGGAAACCCGCCGCAATCGCCGTATCGTCACGCTGCTGTCCGGTCTGAAACGCTGTCATCCCCGTCCGCCATCTGGTCAACACACCACGGGCGTCTCAGGGCGAATATGGACGGGCGCACGCCCCCCGCATTGCGGAGCACGCGCTTCGATCCACCGTTCTCTCTCATCCGGACTATGACCGTCGGCTCCGGATTCACACCGGATCTGCTTGACCCCGCCGCAAACACGGCGGGCGCTCGCGGGCTTTCGGTCGTGCTTGCGCACGGCTCGATTTACCGCCGGTGGGGAGTTTCACCCCGCCCTGAGAACGTCCGCAACCAGCCTTCCGACTGGCGCTGGAATTATATGAGGGATAAAATTTCACGATTGCAAGGGGTGTGCTCATCGCGCGTCTGGCGGACCGCTGCGGCGTTTTCGCGCAATGCGCCGGAATAAGGCCCCGCCCCGCGCGGGTAAGTCGTTTTCAAGGGAAGTCATTATTTTTCTCAAATGATGGTGTGACTATAACTCACGCTACAGGTATCTGGCTGCGGTTCGGTCGTATTCACGAACACATCAGATCGGCGTTTGTTGGTGGGGACGCTATTCTGGCTATTCCACGCGGCAGTGAATGCACGGGGGCTGCCTCCGGCAGCGCGGTCCCGCACATCTGAGATTTTTGGTCTTCAAACACCCTGCTCTCATGCAGCGAGCAGAGGCCGTTCGGATATCAAGCCGCACAGTAAGATCCCGACTTCTCCTTCAGACTGTCCATTCAGAAGACCGTTGCATTCAGGATATCGCGCTTCTTGTCAGGCCATAGTGCAGTCTATCCGGTGGAGCGCCATCGCCAGATCTTTCGGTAAATTTTCCAGAAAACAGCTGTGAATTTTCGAAAGAACTCCGGTCGCGAAAAACTTTCCCGACACGATCAGCAAGACATGACGCCGGAGCGCGACATGTCGGGCTGTCCCGCGCCACCGCTTCCGGCGCAGGGCAGCACAATCCTTACGACCAGACCGCAGGGCTTCGCATCGAGAAGCGCCATGCGTCCGTGATGCTCGCGCACGATCTTCGCGACGATCGGCAGACCAAGGCCCAGATGTCCGTCAAAATCGCCATACTCCGGAATTTTCCGCGACATTTCCATAAATGCGGAGCGGCGCTGTCGTACCGACATTCCCGGACCATCGTCGCTGACCTCGATCACGACCTCGCCATCCTCCTCGTCCACAACCACGGACACGGTGCTCGCGTGTCGGCGCCCGTTTTCGAGAAGGTTGCCGAACAGCCGCGTCATAGCCACAGGTTGGCAACGCAAAAGCACCGGCGGTCCGGGCCTAGCCCGTACTGCCCGGCCCACGGCGGCGAAGTCTGCGCTGACTTCCCGTGCGATCGCAGCCAGATCCACCATTTCCCACGCCTCGGTTTCGTCATGCCCCCGAAACAGCGACATGGCGTTGTCCAGCATACGTTTCATCAAATCGATATCGCGGCTCATGCCCTCCCTGTCCGCATATTCGCCGCCCATCTCCACCCGCAACGCAAGACGTGTCACAGGCGTACGAAGATCATGCGCGACTCCCATGAGCGCGCAGACACGCGCTTCGGCCGATCGCGCAAGACGCTCCTGGAGAGCGTTGAAGGCGTGAATGACGCCCCGGACTTCGGATGGCCCGGCTTCCCGGATCGGCGCGGAGCGGCCCAGGGCCTCGTATTGCGCGACGGCGTCCGCCAGCAGGCCCAGCGGACGGCGGACATACCACGCCAGCCATAGCAGCAGCACGGCCGCGCCAGCGGCGATCGTCCCGATCCAGAGCATTATCGGCAACGTCGCCAGCAGCATGCCCGATCCGTGGACGCGGGCGTAGTTGCGCACGAGAAAAGTCGCGCGGAGACTTTCGAAACTGACATGGGTGAACCCGGGCGGCCAGCCGTCCGCCACGCAATTCATGACGAGTGGCGCCCAGGTGTCGGGGATTTCCAGCGCATAAAGAGCGCGCCGCAAGCTTCGTGTCGCAAGATGTTCCGCTTGCGGTCGACAAGGAGCGTCTGTGTCCAGAACAATGGGCAGGTCGGGCGTGGAGAGTGCTGAGGCCATGGCGGGTCGGTCGGCTTCGCGAGTGGCCTTGATCGCCCGCAGCGCGTTGGCGACGCCGATGGCGTCGGGCCACGCCCCGGGCGGCGGCGCAGGCTCTTCGGCGCGAAGCGTCAGGAGCGCCGCCAGCGCCACCCCGAGCATGGCGGTCGAGCTTCCGCCGAGCAGAAGCGCCATCTGTCCCCGTAGCGACCGCGGATGGGGAACTTTCATGCCTCCACGCTCCAGCCCATCGCCTTGTAGCAGGCGAGCGTTTCTCGCGTGATAGCACGCGCCGCATTGCGCAGATCTGCATCAGTTCCCCGGCGACGGCCGAGAAGCAGGTCGAGGCCGCCTCCGATCGCCATATGGATCGGGACCGCCGTTCCAAGCGTTACAGCCGCAGGAAGGATCAATCCGGGTCTGCGGCCGCTGTCGGCGTTGACGTCGAACGCTGTCGCAGGCGCGCGATCGACGCGGCGTGGATCGTCGAGCCGGATACGGGCGGAGAGCGAGGATCGTCCAGCGCCGAAGCCGATCATCGTGCGTTCCAGCGCATTGCCGGCATCGACGCGCGCAAGTGTGACGCGCAGGATCGGAGACCCCGGATCCGGGGCTCCAGGCATTTGCAATGCGGCAGGGACGCCCGCCTGTCTTAATGCCGGGATCAGGCTGGAGGCCAGGGTGGCGTCCGCACGCGAGGCGGAGGCGTCCGGTCCCGTCACCTCCACAAACACCACATCCGGCGAATGGAGCGCCGCGAATGGAGCCACCGCGCCGGGCTCGCGATGGCTTACCGTTGTTCCCGCACAGCCGCCAAGGGTCAGCAATGCGAGCAGGCTGGCGGTTTCGACGAATTTCTTTCTACGGATTGCCGCGTCGGGATATGCATGGGTCATGTCATTGTTACGGCATGTAAGGCCGGTTCCCCCGCTTTTCCCGCAGCAGAACGCCAACGAAAAATTGTGCGTCGCCGCCGGGGGATGGCAGGTCGCGCGCCGTATCATCGCCAGTAGCGGAACACGGCGGAATGGCATGACGGGATGGCGCTTCAACAGGATGGTCGGCGTGCGGCTTGTCGAATGTGTCGTCCCGCACCGCGTAAGAACGGAAGTCCGGTCGATGACCGTTGAACGTCGGCGCCATGCGGAAGCGTCCGATGACGATCTCCTGCGCTGGTCGGGGCTGGGTGATCGTGACGCCTTCGACCAGATCGTGGTCAGGTATGGCCCTTATGCACTGCGGATGGCCAGCCGCCTGACCGGCAACGCGGAGGCGGCGGAGGATCTGGTGCAGGACGCTTTCGTAAGGGCGTGGAGTCACGCCCGGGAGTTCGATGGATCGCGCGCCCGGTTCACCACATGGCTTTATCGGATCATCGTCAATCTCAGCATCGATCTCAGCCGCAAGCGCCAGCTGGAGCCGCTTCCCGACGAATTCGACATGGTCGATGAGGGGCCATCGGCCGAGAATCGTCTGGAGGCGGCGCAGCAGCGGCATGCGCTCGTCGCGGCGCTTCAGGCCGTGCCGTCGCGACAGCGGGCCGCAATGACGCTGGTGTATGACGAAGGTCTGTCCGGCGCTGAAGCGGCGCGACGCATGGGACTTTCGGCCAAGGCGGTGGAGCGGCTGCTTGCTCGCGGACGGACGTTCTTGCGGGACAGGCTGGGAAGAGACGGGAGCGTGGAAGGAGGACGAAACCCATGATGACACAGACAAGATTTCGATATCTGGCGCGTAGCTACGGGGCGGACCTTTCCCGCTGGCCTGCCGTCGATCGTGATCCGGCGGAAGAACTTCTCGCGAATTCAGCCGAAGCTCGCGGCATCTTTAGAGAACAGCGGAGCATCGACACGGTCATCGCTCGTGCTTTCGACGCTCAGGACGTGGAGCTTGGCGCGCAGCGGGCCGGGGAAGACGAATATGCCGCGCTGGCGCGCCTTCGCGCGGGTGTTGCGGGGCGCATCGCCGGGCAACCCGCGACAAAAATTCGATCGCGCGGATGGCGCAGTTTCGCGCCCGATCGGTTGGTCGTGCTGCCCGTCTGGGTGACGACATCAGGAGGGCTCGCTGTCTTTCGCCGGGCAGGGCTGGCGCTCGGCTGCGTGTGCGCCGTGACGAGCGGCCTGTGGCTGGGGTGGATCCAGTCGTCCGGTGGTCCGGGCGATCTGCTCAACGCGCTTCTTGTCGTTCCTGTAAGTGGTGGCGGGTGATGATCTTTTATAACACGAACGGAAGACCGCGCCGCTGGCTGGCCATCGGTTCGCTTCTGCTGAATCTCTTTTTTGTCGCCGTCATCGGCGGGCAATATCTGCGCCATCGTGAAGACAGGGCGCCCATTCTCATGCGTGTCCTGCAGCATGTGACCGCCCAACTCGACGCCAGGGACGCCGAGGCTTTTCGCACAGTAATCCGTCAGGAAGCGCCACATTACGCGCAGGCGCAGGAAAACCTCGCGCGGGCTCGCAAGGAAATCGACCGGCAGTTACAGGCGCCGACGTTCGACGCGGACGCGACACGGACGGCCATGCGACAGTGGCAGGCAGCATGGAATATATTCGTCGGTACGTTCAGCGACGTTCTTGTTGACGCTATGGGCCGATTGTCTCCGGCGGGGCGTCGTGCGCTTCTCAACGCCGCACCACACCCGCGACCGGATCTCTGAAACCTCGTTTCAGGAAAAAGATCGAACGGTCTGGTTGCCCGGGGGGACTCCCTTGCTGTGATTCGTAGAACGCATGGTCGCAAGCGCGACCACGTTTCTTCTTCAGCTCTGGTGGCCGGCCCTTATGCCTCGAAAACAGTCTTTGACGCGGACGTCGTTTTTCTCAAGCGGACGTAACATTATTTCCCTGTGCGGCGCTCTGGCGCTTATGGCCTGCGCCGCACCTGCTCCCGTCGCGCCAGGAATCACGATCATGCCGCGCCCGGGGGAAAACTTCTTCATATTCCAGAAAAATGACGCCCGGTGCCGGCTCTACGCGCAGACGTAGACCGGCGGGACGCCGTCACGAGGCGCGACGAGGAGCGGCCTGAAAAGCGCGATCCTCGGCACAGGCGTCGGCGCCGCGTCGGGCGCCCTGATCGGAAGCGCCGTCGGTAATGCAGGCAACGGCGCCGCGATCGGCGCAGGAAGCGGTCTTCTGCTCGGTGCGCTCACAGGGGCGGGACGCGCGCGGCAAACCGGCCAGATGCTCCAGGACCGTTATGACGGCACGTATGCCCAATGCATGGTCGGTCACGGCGAACAACTGTCGCCGCCGGTGGCTTATGCGCCGCCACCCATTGTCGCCTGGCCACCGCCAGTCGTCATGTACCCAGTTCCCGCCGGTTAATGAAATTTGCGTCTGGAGTGTCGCACTCCGTCTCTCCGTTCGTAACACAAGCAGATAATCGAACGGAGATTTCCATGTCCGACTTTTTCAACCGGGCGGCGGCGGCCCGCGTGCTTTTCCTGTCTCTCGCCGTGGGTGTGGCCGGGATCGTCCTCAGTGACGTCGTTCAGGCCCAGGACGGGCCTCGGGATCAGAGGACGGAGAGTTTTCGGAGCGCTGACACAAATCGCGATGGACGAATTTCTGAAGAGGAGTTCGAGGCATTCGTGAAAATTCGTCTGGGATCTTCCGGCGGTATGCGCGCCGTCATGTTCAATCGTCTTACGCCGGACGAACAGAAAGCCCGCCTCGACGAGAAATTCGCGCAAATGGACGTCAACGGCAAAGGGTATCTGACCCTCGAGGACTGGCGCCCTCAATCCTGAAGACAAAACAGAAAAAATTAAATCCTGAGAGGAAGTAATGACTAAAATCTCCCATGCCCTTGGCGCCGTGGCAAGCATCGTGGCCGCTATCGCGTTTGTGGCTCCGGCGAAGGCTGGTACTGCGACCTATTGGGGGCCGCGCGGCGGCGTGACCACGGTGCACTCGCCCGGTCCCTATGTACATCCCATGTGGGGATCCTGTTGTTACGCGCCCCTGCGTGGCGCAGCGGCTGTCGCGGCGGGCGTCGCGACCGGTGCGGCGATCCGCGCAGCGGCGCAGCCTTATCCTTACGGCTACCCTTATCCGGTCTATGTGGCGCCGAGGCCGGTCGTGTATCCTCCGGCGATCATCGTGGCGCCTGCTCCCTCCTATGTTTACCCGGCGCGTCCGCTGCCATGACCGCTCTTTTTCGGAAAAACTTTTCCTTGTCATGCTCTGGACGATTTCCGGTAGCCGGGATTGTCCTGATTCTTACATCCTGCGCCGGCGCCCACGTCCAGAATCCTGCGACGGTGAACGACGGGCGACCTGTTGCGCCGGTCGCTGTGACCGTGACAACGACCATGCCCAAGACAACACAGAACGCAGCACGTCTAGACCGCAATATGCAGGCTCTCGCAGCCGGATTGGCGAAACAACTGCAAGAGGCCTGTATTGTCGCATATGTTGCCGATCCGCCAGAAGCCACGCCTCACCCGAACGGCGATGGACTTGCGCTTGTCGTCGATATTGGCTCGCTTCAGACCGGCAACGCCTGGACGCGAGAACTGGTGGGGTTCGGAACAGGTAAAAGCCTCCTGCAATCTCACGTCGTCTTGTATGACGAACGCGGCGCCCAATCGGCGGATCTCCTTGACTTTACCGTCAGGGCGGATAGCGGCTCGATGCCCGGCGTTATCGCCAGCGCCTGGAATCCGATCGGGCTTGGCGTTCACAGCGCGCGGGCCATCGCAAAGGAGGCGCTGAGCGACAGTCACGAGGATGCGGACCGGAGCGTAAAGGCAATCGTCAGGAAAATGGTGGAATACTACCGGACGACTGGATGGCTGCCGCCCAGCTGATCGGCACAGGAACAACCCTTGAGCACTCCCCCTCAGGGGTGTTTTGCACGCCGACTTATCCGATGTGATTGGCGTTTCGTTTGTGTGTATTTCTCGACCTGAGCAAATTAAGGTCAGCCTGTCCCAAATGCGGAAAACAAAGCGGTTTTGACTCGGTATGCGCTTTCCGCAAGTGGAACTATCGCCCGCCAGATATGGTTTCCGTCAGTGTGTAGAAACTTTCTCCATTGCCGGATTTAGCGAGCACCGGGGATGTGACAGCGTATCGCGTCACGCTTTGTGGTGTTGAAACATCCTGTTACCCTTGGTTGTTTCGAGGTCTTGGAAAAAATTTTACCGAAAAACGAAATGCCAAAAATTCTCTGATATATTTCCTTCAGAGAACGTTTCTTGACGTTATTTGGAAATAATAATGACAAAACTCTATAATATCTTGCGATATTTTTCACTATAAATCGGTCCGAGTAAAATATCCGGGAGGTATTGCAGAAAAACTGGTCGAAACCGAAGAAGCTTCACAGGTAAACTTAACGCCTGCGCGCGCGATCGGAATGCCAAAAAATCGGTCCCGCCCGTTTTTTTTAGTGCGAATGAGGGCCCCGGATTCCGACAGGTAATGCCCCCCCGCTTCAGCGCCCAAAACTCTTAGAAGACGTCGGGCGACGCCACGGACATCTTCGCCGCCGTCAACGTATTACGAAGCAGGCACGCGATCGTCATCGGCCCGACGCCGCCCGGCACAGGGGTGATCCGGCCAGCGACTGGCGCCACTTCGTCGAACGCGACGTCGCCAACCAGCTTCGTCTTCCCGGAGTCCGTTGGAATGCGCGTAATGCCGACGTCGATAACTGTCGCACCGGGTTTCACCCAGTCTTTCGTCACGAGCGCACGATGGCCGGTCGCGACGACCAGAATGTCCGCCGTGCGCGCCAGCGCCTGCGGGTCGACCGTATCGATATGGGCGACGGAAACCGTGCAGCCCTCGTTCAGCAACAGCAACGCCATCGGTTTGCCGACCAGATTCGATGCGCCGACGACAACGGCGTTCAGGCCGCGTAATTTCCCGACGGCAGATTTCAGCAGCATCATGCAGCCCAGAGGGGTGCAGGGGACCAGTCCGGGCAGTCCCAGCGCCAGCCGCCCGGCGTTCACCTCGCCCAGCCCGTCTACATCCTTCTCCGGCGCGATCGCATTGGTCACGCGTCTGGCGTCGACTCCCGCGGGCAAAGGCAATTGCACGAGTATGCCGTGAATCTCGGGGTCGCGATTCAACCGATCAACCAGCGTCAGCAACGCGGCTTCGGACGTCGTTTCCGGCAACATGTGCATGAATGAGCGCATACCGGCGCGATGCGTCTGCAGCGCCTTGTTGCGCACGTAAACTTCGCTGGCGGGATCGTTGCCGACCAGAACCACAGCCAGTCCAGGGGTGACGCCGTGCTCTGCGTGGAAGGCGCGAACCTGCTCGGCAGTCTCCCTCGTCAGCGCCGTGGCGAACGCTTTGCCATCTATCAGTTTCTCACGGCCTGCCGCGGCGCTGCCGGAGGCGCCGCCCTCGGGATGCTCCGCAGCCTTGCGGGCGTGGGGAAATTCGGGCGAACTGAAATCGGACATGGTCTGGTTTTCGCTCAGGCGGCAGGTCATGGAAATGGAACGGACAAGCGGAAGCGCGAGATGGAACAGAACACCGGCGAACAGATATCCGCCAACGCCCCGGCCCCAGACGCACAGGCTGCCCGTCAGGCTGGGGAACACATACGCAAGAACTTCGCCAGCGACAACGTCGCGCCGGTTTGTCCGGAAATTCTGGCGGCGATCAACGAGGCCAATGTGGGGGCCACGCCCTCTTACGGCGCAGACCCCTGGACCACGCGTCTGAAGGCCCGGGTTGCGGAGATTTTCGAAACCGACGCGGCCGTCTTTCCTGTGACCACGGGAACGGCGAGCAACGGGCTCGCCCTGTCCGCTCTATGTCCGCCCTGGGGCGCCGTGTTGTGCGACGAGAGCGCACATATCGACAACGAGGAATGCGGCGCGCCAGAGTTTTACACGCATGGCGCCAAGCTGCGTCCGCTCCCTTCCGCTGACGGTCGCATCGATCCGGCGTTGCTTGCGCGTGCGCTCAATGGACACGCGGACAGGGGTTTCCATCTAAGCAAGCTCTCAGCTCTCAGCGTCACGCAGGCCACGGAATGGGGAGCCACATACTCACTGGAGCACCTGCGCGAAGTCACCGATCTGGCGCGGGGAGCGGGCCTTGGCGTGCATATGGACGGCGCGCGCTTCTCGAACGCGCTGGCGCATCTCGGTTGCTCGCCCGCCGATATGACGTGGCGCGCGGGCGTCGATATCCTCTCGCTGGGCGCCACAAAAAACGGAGCTCTGGCGGCTGAAGCGCTCATCGTCTTCGATCCCGCTCGGGCAGTGGAGATGGAGCGGCGGATCAAGCGCGCTGGCCATGTCTGGTCGAAGCAGCGTTTCCTCAGCGCGCAGTTGCTCGCATGGTTCGCCGACGATCTGTGGCTGCGCAACGCCCGCAACGCCAACGAGATGGCCTCGCGCCTGGCGCGAGGCCTGTTGCGCCAGCCCGGCGCGACGCTGCCCTATGCGATCGAGAGCAACGAGGTGTTCGTCGTATTGCCTGAGCCCCTTGTTCAGGGGCTGGAGCAGGCCGGATACGATTTTTATCGCTGGACGACGCCGCCGGGCGTCGAAGGCGTGCTGATCCGGCTGGTCACGCGTTACGACACGACGCCGGACGATATTGACGGGTTGCTGGCCTCTCTGTCCGCCGTAGCATAGCGACAGGCCGCGCCGCAGCTTGGCTGCCGAGGTGGGGGACCCGCAACACGCTGGGGCGCCGCCCGTCAGCGGAGGCTGCATTGCTACGGGGCGCATGTGTGTTGCGTAATGAAAAAGAGATTTTATTTGTAAGCCAATATCGAAGTGCTTTTTCACAATACTGTTCGTCCTTCGATGTTTTGACTTCGCAAATTGAAAACGGTCTGCTTTGTCTCTAAATCCGTGAGTCCACAGATATTTTATGAACTTTGAGGCTGCACCTCACATGAAACGTGGCGCCGCGTAATTTCGATACGTCTGACGCCTGCTCGGGTGGATTATCTTGCGGAGGTGGCCCGGTGGTCTTCGCTGTGTGTCCACAAAGGTATGCTTCGGTGGACATCCGATTGGCCGATATTTTTCAGAATTTCTGTTTCTTATTTATCAGTCGGAACAGGCATCGGGCGGCGGCGTTGTCGGCCGTAGATCACGTTCGTGAGACCGATCGAGAATACCGCGCTGCGAGCACGCTGCGGGTTCACACCACAGACGCGATCATAGATAAATTACTGTAATTGTGGAAAATTTATCGCGTTGGCGACTGCTGTCGTCGCTACGTCATCCCCCATTCTAGGGGCGAGTTTGTGGCGAAAAGCGGCGTAAACGCCCGGCCCCATATACTTGAGTATAATCGATCCCTGTCAATTTCGCAGCTAACGGTTCAGGTGCTTGAATACATTTGGGGGATTGACCCATGGATCCTTTACAGCGTCGCGGTTTCCTGTCCGCCGCCAGTTTGCTCGGTGTGGCGGGCGTCGCCAACGCCGCCACTTTCGGGAATCCCGATCGTCCACTGGAAGGTAAAATCAACGCCAAAACGGCGTCGAGCCTGTCCGATCCGGGGCCTGTGAACCCGGCTCTCGCGTCGCAATTCCCGTCGTTTCAGAATCCCCCCGCGACGGACGTCAACGGCATGCCCCTGTTCTGGGCGTCGTTCAACAACGCACACAGACGCTACCAGAATGGCGGATGGGCGCGCGAGGTGACGCAGGAAGATTTCGCGATTTCGGAAGACATATCCGGAGTGAATATGCGCCTCAGTGCGGGTGGCATTCGCGAAATGCATTGGCATCAGCAGGCCGAATGGGCGTTCATGATCGCCGGAAAATGCCGCATCACCACTCTGGACGAGCAGGGTCGGCCCAGCGTCGAGGACGTCGAGCAAGGCGATATCTGGTATTTTCCGCCCGGCCTCCCGCATTCTCTGCAAGGGTTAGGGCCAGACGGCGCTGAATTCGTTCTTGCCTTCGATAACGGCATGTCGTCCGAGTTCAATACATTGCTGTTGACCGACTGGGTGGCGCATACGCCGCCGGAAGTTCTGGCGAAAAATTTCGGTGTGCCAGCAGACACCTTCAAAAATATTCCGCTCGATAATCTTTGGATTTTCCAGGGGGACGTTCCCGGCGATCTTGCGACTGACCAGAAGAACTCTCGCGTTCAGCCGGGCGCACAGAAGGTTATCTATCGCCTGTCGCGCTCCAAGCCGGTTGCGCTGAGCAATGGCGGACAAGCGCAGATTGTCGATAGCCGCAATTTTCCGATTTCGAAGACGATCGCGTCGGCTCTGGAAACCATAAAGCCCGGAGCTCTGCGAGAGATGCATTGGCACCCCAATGCGGATGAATGGGCGCTCGTCCTGAAGGGGAAGGCGAGGGTGACCGTGTTCAACACGGGGCCGCGTGCTCAGACGACCGACTTCAATCCGGGAGATATATGGTACATAAAGAAAAGCTTGGGACATTATATAGAAAATACTGGAAACGAAGACTTTGTTGTTTTGACTGTCTTCAAATCGGATCGCTTCGCCGAGGTCACCTTGACCGACTGGTTGACACATGTTCCGCCGGAAATGGTCGCCCAGACGCTCAACCTACCTTTGGATGTGATCAAGCGCTTCCCGACGAACAAGCCTGACTTCATGCCTATCTGAGCGGAAGGGCTTCGCGTCCTGAGTAGTGAGCATTACATCACAGCGCTCTGTGGAAACTCTGTTTTCACAGAGCGGGAGACAGCTACTGGCTCCCATCCCACATGTTTGTTGCGAGGCGTCACGCGGCTGAGAAGAAAAATCTATCCCGCTGCACCTCGTGTCGCAAAAACCTTTTGTCTTGTTCTGGGCGCAAAGCATTATCTGACCACGCTGATCCGTGGACGATGCTGTGCTCTGGCCGAGCGAGAAAAATGCCCGACTGGCAACCGCGTCCAGTCAGGCGGGCTTCGAAAATGATGGCTTCACCACGTGAATCCGATAGTGGCCTGCGCGTTCCGCCGTTCGCCGTAGTAGCAGAACTCCTGCCCGTAAGAGGCGTAGGCCAAGCAGTTCGAGACAAACCGTTTGTCAAAAATATTGCGGACGCTTGCGCCGACAGTCCACCCTCGCAGCGAGCGGGACAGATTCGACAGATCGTAACGTAGCGATCCGTCGAACAGGGCATATTGCGGAACCCAGACGCTTCCGTAAGTCGCTTCGCCGCCATAGGCTTTAGAGGTGTAACGCATGCCGGCGCCAAACCCCAGCCCCTTTGCTGGGCCGGATGGCATGGTGTAGAACGCGAACAACGACGCGTTGCCCTTGCCAGATTGGATCAGAGGTTTTCCCGTTGAATCGTCGCGAACCTTCTGAACGCTCACAGCGGCCGTGATTAACAGGTTCTTGTAGAGATCCGCGTGGGCTTCGAATTCGAAACCATCGGAATGAACCTTCCCGCTCTCGGTGCTGTAACCAAGGTTGCCGACGGCGACGAGAACATTGGTCTGCTCGATGTGAAATCCCGCCGCCGTCAAGAGAACCTGCGTTCCGGGAATCTGATACTTGACGCCGCCTTCAAGTTGCTTGCCGATTGACGGGTCGGCCTGACGGAGCGTGGCTCCGCCGTCGTTAGAAACCAGCCCTGATTGTGGCTGGAAGGATGTTGAATAGCTGATGTAGGGAGAAAGACCGAAATTGAAATGATAGAGACCTGACGCACGCCACGTGATCTGACTCGGGCTTTCGCGAGTATCTGATCCTGAAAGATGCTCTATCTGCCGGGAGCGGTACCAGTCGTTTCGCAGACTCCCTGTCAGGATGAGGTTACGCCAGTGAATCTCGTCCTGACCATAAGCGCCGATCTGATGTGAATCAGCCGTGTAACGTGCGCCGACCTGTTGGGCCGGGAAAACCATGTGGTAATCCGGATGCAGCACGTTCAGATCAGGGGCGTCTCCGGACGTATAAGTTTCGGAGGCGCTTTGCCACATATAGTCGAAGCCGAACATCATAGTGTGCGTCAGGGGGCCGGTGCGCACATGACCTTTGAACTGGCTGTCGAACGCCAGATTGTGGACGTGTTCGTTCGTACCATAGGCGTATCTGGGAACGGTGTCCGGGGTGTCATAATATCCGGCGTCATAGACACTGCGGTTGATGACTTTGATATCGTCGTAGCGTCCACGCGAACTGAAGCTCCACGCGTCGTTGAATCGGTGATTGAAGATATACGTAAAGGAGCCGTGCTTGCGGTTGAATTTTTCTACGCCGACGTCTCCGTCATAGAAGTTGCGCGGCAGATAGCCGAAGGACGCCCGCTTGAGCGACCCGACCAGCGGTACGCCGCCATACGTGCCGCTTTCGGGGTCGTATTGGTAATTCCCCAGCAGTGTCAGCGTGGTTGGCCCGTCGCCGCCAAACGTGAAAGCCGGGCTGATGGAAAAACGACGGCTTCCTGTTTTGGACAACTGGGTGTGCTGTCCGTTCACCGTTCCATAAAGCCGGTAGCGTACAAAGCCGTTATCGGTAGCGTAGCCCCCCACGTCGGCGTCGACGCGATAGAGGTCGAACATGCCGCCAGTGGCGTTTACGCCGCCATAAAACCGCTGGTCCGTCGGAAGCTTGCTCGATAGCGCGGCCAAACCGCCGGGGCTGGACTGTCCATAGAGCGCAGAGGCCGGTCCCTTGAGAATCTCCACACGATCGAGACGAGACGTATCGGTTTGAGCAACCGCATAACCCGTCGGACTGTCCTGCAGCTTCAGTCCGTCGAGAAAACTGGGTATGCTGAAGCCACGTAACAGGTATTGATCGTAACGCGTGCCGATGCCGCCGCGCAGATCCGGGGTGATTCCCGCCGCGTAACGCACGGCCTGATTGAGGGACAGGACGCCCCGCACATCCATCTCATCACGAGAGATGACAGTTACGGACTGTGCTGTGTCTACGAGGGGAGTGTCCGTCTTGGTGGCGGAGGACGCGACAGTAGCGGACCTTTTTCCACGGATTTTTACCTGTTCGACTGTCGTCGCCTGAGCGCCGGACGTTGTAGGCTTTCGCGCGGACTTTCCGCCGTCGGCGGTCGTTTTTGTTACAGGCAGCGGTGATTTCTGGTCCGCAGCACGAACCTTGCCGCCTACGCACAGCGACAGGGAGATGAGAAAAAGAACTCGTGCGCGGTGTCCGCCGGATATCATGACTGGCTCCTGCCTGATTTCGCAGGGGTTCTAACGATAGTGCGAGTCATTTGCAATACGTGCGCAACTAAAGCGATATGAGGCTTACGATTTGTGGCCTGGAAGCGTCACGCGAACAGATTTGGCTGATTACGTGAGTGAAAAATCTCGACGTTGTAAGAAGTTCGCTCCTTAGCTTGGAGCCCGCGGGTTTGGGTCAAGAGCTCCGTCGTAACGGACGATGCGTGGGGTCCATGCGTAGCCATCAAAAGGGGAATCCAGAAAAAATTTTCCGAAAACCTGAATTGGAGCCTAGCCTTTCGATTAGCGGTGCCGGATTTGCTCAGGGCGGCCGATGAATTGGCCTGATGAATCGATTTTCGGTTTTTTGTTAAAAAAAGTATCTGATCACGCTGCGTATTATGGCGTCGATATCGCCGTCGAGTATTACAGGCGATGACTTCAGAGGGCGTCGCCAGCCCTCTCCAGCCACCAGACGGGGCCCTGTGAAATAGGCTCCGATACGTCCCGCAGGCGTGCCGACGCGACCTGCGGCGGCAACGGTTGCTCCCACATCAGGCGCCAGGGGCTGTGCTGGGTCGAAAGCAGTTTCTGGGTCAGCCGGTCGACCACATTGCGTTCGCTGAACTCAGCGCCTTTCCAGAAACTTCTGCCGCGAAGGAAATCTTCGGCGTAATCGCTCCATGATTCGTAGGTGCGCTGGACGTCACGGGCCATGTCGAAAAGATATGGCCAGCATTCGTCTTCGCTCAGCCAGTCATGCAGTCGGCCGCCATAGACCAGCATGACGGCGCGGGCCGTGTCGAAGGCGAGGAATTTGGCTTTCAGCATTCCGAGATGATCGCTGAGAAGCGCGTCGATCCGGTATAGTTCGGCGCGGGCGTCTTCGTCGTAATCAGCAGTTTTCCCCAGTTCCTTGCGCCGCTCAGCGATGTTCTGCAGAGGGCTGACGCTGTAATCGGTCAACCGGGCCATGTGTCCGACGCGATGTCCCTCCCGTCCCAGCCAGTTGAGTGTGGCGATCAGCGTCCGGCGATCCTGCACGCTCCAGAATGTCTTCATCCGGGCGGCGACGCGCGCCTTCAACGTGGCGGCCCCCGGCGCCTCGGGTTGTGTCAGCGCGTCCAGCGCATACCCTTCGCTCGCGACGAGCGGCGCTCCCATGGCGAGCGCCCATGCGCGTTGCGCGTTCTCCGGGTGACCGGTGGGAAGGGCGAAGCGCAGCTTCGGGGTCGCGGTTCTGAGCAGCATCGCGTTTTCCCGTCAGATCTCGTTGCTTACGAGATAGGTTCGCACTTCGGACAGCGTCCCGTCACGAAATTTCAGCTGAACCGAGACGCTTTTCGCTGATGCAGGACCGCGAGCCGATAGCTCGGCCCCAGGCGCCAGCGGTTGCGGCCACTGGTCCTTGCCGCCCGCGGGCAGTGGAAAAAGAAGATTGGGCGCTTCCGTATCGAATCCATACCGCACTTCTGAAAGAGCGGCCCGATTGGCGACCAGCGTCGCAAACCAGACCGTTGTCCTGTCAAACCGACGTGTCACCGTGGTCCATCGCACGTTCTGGCGCTCGAGAGCCGCGCGAGCGCGCGCCGGTGCATCTACTGCAAAGGCAGCAGGAGGGGCGATGTTGGCGACGACGGTCGTATGCCGGGCCTCGGGTGCTCTGTGCAGCAGAAATGCGCCGAAAAATGATGAGGCGACAAGAAACACGCAGGCCGCCGCAGCGGCTATCGGTATCGGCGGAAGGACGAGGCGCCGCCGGTTCTCCAGAGAGCCTGCGGTAGTCTCGGCGTCGATCAGATGGCCGCGCCCGACATTGAGGGGCGCTGCAAGCACCGGCGGCCCTTCCACGGCGGTTCGCAGAGCGGCAAGCGCCGCCGGCGAAAGGCGGCCATGTAGAAAGCGGCGGCGGTCCCAGGCGTCGCGCAACAGCGCTTGAGCGCGGGCGCGCTCTGCGCCATCCAGTCGCCCGCCAGACGGCAGCAGCTTCGACAGGTTCTCCGACGTGGCGAGCGCAATCGCGGCGGCCTGCCCATAAGGGTGGCGCTTTGGATCTTGGAGCAAGTCCAGCCAATCTTCCGCCTCGAGACGGTCGAGGAGCGCCCTGTGCCATTCGGGCTCACGTCGTGCGGGTAGCGATGCTGGGTCGCGCCAGTCGAAACGATCCGCAAGAGCGCGAATTAGTCCGGCTGAGATCGTCAGGAATGGGTGAAGCCGCCCGAACAACGCCCATTCGAGCCCGTCGCTCCGGCCGGGCCGGGGGGGGATGTCGCGAATGGTCTGCTCCAGCAACGCCATTGCAACCTGGGCATTGCCAGTTCGGCGTAAGGAGTCAAAACTCTCGAGAAATTCCTCGATCGGCGGTTCGCCGGGGAGTTTTTCGGGCTCAGGCGTTGCGTTCGGCAGGCGCGCGAGAACGCAGGCGGACTCGTAAGCGGCGCGCAGAAGCTGGAACGCTTCCTGATCGTCTTCCGGGTTGGTTGATCGCAAAAGCCGGGCGTAGGCTCGCTTGATCGCCCGTTCGTCCCGGGTGGCGTCAATGCCAAGGATTGACCAGCAGTCGCGTCCGCCCGGCGCGTGTCGCTCGCCAGTCACAGGGGTGTCGCTGCGAGAGATTCGAGCGCCGCTTTCAGCCGGTCCGCCGCGTCGTTGATCGACTGACGATCCTGCGCCGTCAAGGCGCGCTCGAACAGGCCGATTTCGGTCGCCAGAGACGCGCGCGTCGCGCCGAGCGTTTCTTCATAGAGCCTTTCCGCCCGTGCCAGCAGCAGGCGGGTTGGCACTTCCTCGCGCGGATGAATCTTGATCTCCGCCAACGCCTCCAGCCGCTCCTCGATTTCTTCCTGGCTGAGAAGACCTGGGTTTTCCTCGATCACCAGCCGTTCGATCGACTGGGTTTCGACGTCCTGCGCAGTTACTTCAAGAATGCCGTTTATGTCATAGGTGAAACGAACGTCGATGGCCTGCTGCGCCGCCGGGCGGGGCTGAAGCATCATCTGAAGCTTGCCGAGAAGAATGTTGTCCTTGACCAGGCGACTCTCGCCCTGGAACACCCTGACCTCGACACCGCCCTGATAGTCCTTGGTCGGCGTTACGCGTTGCACGCGGCTTACGGGCACGACGGTGTTGCGTTCAATGATCGGCAACAATCGTCCGGCGGCGGAACCGGAGGCGCCGGTTTCAGAGACTTCGATGCCAAGGGTGTAGGGCGCGACGTCGGTCAGCACCACGTCGTCCAGCGCGGCGTCGCGCATTTTCAGGCCCGCCTGCACCGCGGCGCCGCAGGCCACCACTTCGTCCGGGTTGATCTGTTGCAATGGAAACTGTCCGAACATGGTGGCGGCGAGGCTGCGCACGAGCTTCATGCGTGTCGCTCCGCCCACCAGCACGACGCGGCTGAGTTCCCTCGGCTGTATGCGGCTGTCGCGCAAGGCGCGCTCCACAGGGCGGCGCAATTGTTCCAGCAGGGGGGCGGTGATGACCGCGAATTCGTTCGCCGTCAGGGTGGCGTCGAAATTTCCGGCGTCGCTGCGAAGAGCAATCTCAACGGAACTCTCGGTGTTGAGCCGATGACGAGCCTGCTCCACAGCTGCCCGCAGCCGTGCGATTTCTACGATCCCCGTGGCGGACAGCGGATCGGCCCGCCAGCCGGTCTCACCCCGAAACCAGCCGATCAGCGCGTCGTCGAAGTCCTCGCCGCCGAGGAAATTGTCCCCGGCCGTTGCGCGAACCTCCATGACGCCGTCGAACAGTTCGAGAACCGAAACATCGAACGTGCCGCCGCCAAGATCGAAGACGAGGATGCTCCCGTCCTCCTCCTGCTCCTGCAGCCCGTAGGCAAGGGCGGCCGCAGTCGGTTCGTTGAGCAGGCGTTCGACCTTCAAACCTGCGAGCCTTCCTGCGGCCCGCGTTGCGTTGCGTTGCGTGTCGTTGAAATACGCGGGCACGGTGATGACTGCCTCGGTCACCCGCTCGCCCAGAAAAGCCTCCGCATCGGCTTTCAGGGAGCGGAGAACAAAAGACGACAGTTCCTCCGGGCGGAATGTCTGTCCGCCAAGCGTCACCGTGCGTGCCGTTCCCATGATGCGCTTGAACGCCGCAGCGGTGCGGTCGGGATGCGTCGTCAACCGTTCGCGCGCGGTCTGCCCGACCAGTATCTCACCGTTCCTGTCGACGCTGACGACCGATGGCGTAAGATGGCCGCCATGCGCCTGAGGCACGAGCACAGGCCTGCCGTCCTTCCAGACGCTGGCCAGGCTGTTGGTCGTTCCGAGGTCTATCCCGATAATCACCGTGTGCTCTTCAGCAATGAATCGCGAACCCGGCCGTTCGTCATGATTGTTTTGACCGGAAGAGGCTATAACTCAAGCATCCGCTGTGCACTTTGACAACCGTTCTACCCACGACTCAAACCGGTCGCTTGCAGGGCGTCCGGCGCAACATTTCGATTCGGCTGTTCGTCTGAAGAAACGCCGCCGCCACGCATCCTCATATGCCCTAACGCGGATACGGTGGCGGCAGTTGCCTGCTTGCTACGTGTGCTCAGCAACACATTTTGTGAGCAATCGTTCGTGTGTCGACGATCACGCGGAGAACTGTTCGGTGATGATGCGTTCGGAGAGATTCTGCCCCGGGTCGAACAGCACCGTTGCGGATTGTTCGCGATTTTCTCGCACCGTCACCGAGACGACGTCACGCACCTCGGTAAAATCCGCCACGGCCGCCACCGGCCGTTTTTCCGCCTCAAGCACCGTGAACGTGACCTCCGCCGTCGACGGCAGAAGCGCTCCACGCCATCGCCTGGGCCGGAAGGCGCTGATCGGCGTGAGGGGCAGCAGGTTGCCCGACAGCGGGACGATGGGGCCGTGCGCCGAAAGATTGTAGGCTGTTGAGCCCGCGGGCGTGGAGACCAGCACGCCGTCGCAGATCAGTTCCGGCATACGTTCGCGCCCGTCGATGTCGATGCGGATCTTGGCTGCCTGCCGCGTTTGCCGGAACAGGAAGACATCGTTCAGCGCATAGGCCTCGTGCTCGGTTCCATCGGCGCAGACCGCACGCATGATGAGCGGGTGCAACATTGCAAGCTGGGCGACGGACAGACGAGCCGGAAGATCATCTTCGTCGAACGGATTCATCAGAAAGCCGACCGACCCGCAGTTCATGCCGTAAACAGGGATGCACCGCCCGGTCGCCCGCCGCAGCGTCTCCAGCATGAAGCCGTCGCCGCCAAGGCAGATCACCGCCTCCGCATCGTCAAACGCGCAATCACCGTAGCGATCGACAAGGCGCTGATAGGCCTCCTGCGCGACAGGCGTCTGCGTCGCCAGAAAACAGAGCCGGGTCGGGGGATCTCGCAGAATAGGAAAGGCGGATGGGTCGAGGCTCATTGCGCTGAGTCTACCTGTATTGCGGCGTCGGGGCCATCGGCGTGCGGAGGACGCCCCGCACCATCGTAATTCAAGCCTTGCGGCGGAAAACGCCCGCGCGCATCAGCCTGCTCACGATCCCCGGCGCGGCCAGCAACGGGTGGCGTTCGGCGAATGGCGTCAGCGTCAGCGCTACGCCAGTGTGGCGCGATATCTTCCAGACCAGATATCTGGCTCCGCCCGCAAAGGTGAAAGACGCCTTGATCAGCCGTGCGACGTTTAGCGGCCGGCCCATTCCGGCCCGGACGCGCCAGCGGCGAGACGCGGGGACGCGCATGGTCGTCGGCAGGCCGGGATCGAGCATTGCCCCGTCCGCCGAAGCAGGCAGATTTCCGGCCAGCCAGCACAGCGGCAGCAGCCTGCGGTACCGCGCTTCCGCCCCGCCAAGCAGGCTGGCCGGGCGCCGCGACGATTCCACTCGCAATTCCGCTGCGTAGGTGCGTTCGAACAGCCCGAGCCAATACTGCTCCGCATCTCCGCGTTCCGGCCCGAGTTTTGCAGCCCAAAGGGCCGCCGTGGCGACGGCCCGCACCACGCAACGCAGAATCGCGTCGGCCGCCGTCGTGTCCCTGACCCAGACAAGGCGCGCGGGTTGCGAAAAACGCGCCCAAACCGTCGTGTCGAAGGCGTCCGGGCGCGTCAGGCGGCGGAACTGCGCCAGAGACAGGATAGCGACTTTGGCGCGCATCACGCGCCCGTCGATTGATCGCTCGTGATATTCGACGTTTGGCGGCAGTAGGGCATTTGCGATGCGCGCGACGCGTCCGCGCGGCCAGTCGCGCTGACGCTCCACGATCACGTAAAAATCCAGCACGCTGTCAGAAAGGTCAGCGTCGTCCGCCCCGGAACTGGATCCGGCAGTTGCGCCAGAGTCCTGTTCCGGGGGTGTATTGTCGAGTAAACGGGCTGCGGACCCATAGAACAGCACGCCCAGCGGCCGCGCCGCACCGACGATCGCGGCGGCGAAACGTGCGACCGATGGCGGTGTGGGCCGCGTCAGCTCCGTCACCAACGTATCCGCAACAGCGCCAGCTGCGCTCAATGACAAGCCGGCGCGGGTGGAGTTGATCATGGAAAGACCCTGCTTCTGGATTGTCGTGTTTCCCGGACCTCAAGCCCGACGATAACGCCTGTGAGTCGTCTGAGGCGGCGCAAACGCGTTAAGGGCGACGCAATTGAGAGCCGCCTTCATAGTCCGTTCGCTCAGGCGTTGACGAAAGCGATGCCCGGCCCTTGTGCGAGCAGGATGCAGCCATCCGGACCTGTGTCCAGCTCTTCGCCGTCGAGCACGAGCCGATCGCGCGTCTCGATCCGGACCGACCCTGCCTGACCGCTGCGGTAGGTTGATGATGACCGGAGCCAGCCGGGCTTCTCGCGGCGCATGAGCGATGCGAGGGCGCGGGGCAGTTTTTTCGGATTGGCGAGAATATCGAGGTAGAAGAAACCGCCGTTCGCAGGCGTCGCGTTGTTCCAGAACGGCCATATGCCGTGGCCCAGTCGGTGCAGGGCGGAGCAGAGAAACAGAAATCGGGCGGCGTCTTCCGGCGCGTCCTCGTCGATCGCCAGCGACATCACTTCACCGTTCATCCAGCGACGCCGGGTCTCCTTTCGGAGCAACTGGCGCACTGCCCAGATCACCGTCGCCAGCACCGCCATGTCATGAGAGTAACGATTGAGGATCGCAGGCTGATGGGCCAGTTCGATCCCGCGCGTGAAAGCTGCCAGGCCGCAGAACATTCCTGCGATCGGCGCGCGGTTCGAACCCGGCCAGGACACCAGGATGGGGCGTCGGGTCTGCGTGTTGGAGAACAGCGTGCCGTTCCGCTCGCGCTCGAGCAGCGTCGTCAGCGCGGCGACGCCGCGATTCTTCAGACCGACGTCCTCGGCGATCAGATTCGTGTTTCCGGACGGCAGAATCGCGAGGGTGGGCAGCTCGCCGGGAGGATAGACGGCGATAATGGCGCTCATCACGTCGCTGACCGTGCCGTCGCCGCCGTTCACGACGATGCAGCGAACGCCCTGAGCGGCCAGCGCCTTGATCTCCGTGAACAGCTCGTCCCGGTCGGACGGGGTGAGGAACATCGGACCGAGCTGACGCGCAGCTTCCCGTTCGAACTCGCCGTCGCCGTCGCGCGCGTTGCGGCGGCTCCGCGGGTTATGAATCAGGGCGAGGCGTGACGTCACTGGAT
Source organism: Acetobacter sacchari (assembly GCF_017377715.1). GTDB lineage: Bacteria > Pseudomonadota > Alphaproteobacteria > Acetobacterales > Acetobacteraceae > Acetobacter > Acetobacter sacchari. The sequence goes on from NZ_JAFVMF010000001.1 coordinate 167,900, forward strand.
ATTCCGCAAATCTTGCTCGTCGTGCGAGGCGTCGTGAGGGGACGTCTCAGTGTCGGGGCAGGCGGGTCTCCCCGGCTGGTCGGCTGATATAGACAGGCTGGCCGCAATTGTCACACGCCGTCCGTCCCGCTAATTCTCCGCCAGCTGTCGTGCGCTGCGGCGATACGTGCTCCGCACTTGATCCGTTGGCGAGTTTAAGGGATCGATGGCGGTGTTGACGTCCTGCGGCCGGACGAAAACCCGGAACGTATGCTAGTGTGCGTGGACCGTGCTTCGACCCGCTATAAAAGCGCTTCGGGGAACAGGGTCGCATGAAGAGGTCAGGAAACACCGCTTTGTCAGCCGTTCTGGCGCATCTCTCCGATCCGCATCTGCCGTTACGGACATATCCCGGCGTACGTGAATTGATGAGCAAGCGCGCCCTGAGCCTGCTGTCGTGGGGGTTGCGCAGACGGTTCGTACACCGCGAAGGACCGCTGGCCGCCGTGCTGGCGGATATCGAGGCGAGCGCGGTCGACGCTCTGGCCGTGACCGGCGACCTGACCAATCTGGGCACGGGGTCCGAATTTCGCGCCGCCGCGGCATGGCTGCGACGCTTCGACCGACCTGTCGCGGTCATCCCGGGCAATCATGATGCGATGGCGCCGATTGCATGGAATGAGGGGCCGGGTTTGTGGGCGGATCTGGGAGGCATGGCCGATCCCGGCGAACCAGCCGTCATGACGGTCGGCCGCGTGGCGCTGGTCGGCATCAACTCCGCTATTCCGACTCCGCCCTTTATGGCCGGAGGACGAATCGGCCGGGATCAGGCGGAGCGGCTGATCGCGACATTGCACCGTCTTCGGACCGAGGGGTTGTGCCGGATCGTGATGATCCACCATCCGCCGCGCCCCGGTCTGGTGGTTCCGCGCAAGGCTTTGTGGGATGCGGGGATGTTCGCGGAGGCGATAGCGGAGGCGGGGGCGGAGCTTGTGCTGCACGGCCACTCTCATCGCGGCACCGACAGCGTCGTGCCCGGTTCCGACACGCCGCTGATCGGCGTAACGTCGGCGTCGCATAGCCCCGGTAGGCTGGATCGGGCGGCTGGCTGGAATCGGATCGTCGTCGAGCCAGTGGAGCGTCGCGCCGATGTCTCGGGCGTCGCTGACGCGTCGCTCCCAAGCGGTCGGCCTGCGTCTTCTCCTGCCGGTTCGGGTCTCGCCGCATGGCGGATTGGCGTGGAGCGACGGAGACTTGGGACCGACGGCCAGCTTCACGTGCTGCCCCTTCTTGAATTTCTTCGCCCATGCGTCGAAAGCGGCATATCGTGACGCGCCAATCGCGTCTTTACGAGCCGCCTTTCGCGCGCGTTCCAGCGCTGATCCGTCCGAACACGCTCGATTCATACCTGCTCGCACAGGCCGTGCCTCCGTTCACGATCGCCTTGTCGGTCGTGCTTATCGCGTTATTGCTGGAGCGTTTGCTGGTCCTGCTGAACCTTCTGGCGGCGGAGGCGAGCCCGTTCTCGACGCTGCTTCGGCTGCTCGCCGATCTGTTGCCCCACTATATGGGACTGGCGCTTCCCGCTGCGCTTTGCGTGTCGATCTTCGCAGTCGTGCGCCGGATGAGCGACACGAACGAACTCGACTCCCTGATGAGCAGCGGCGTATCGCTCCTGCGTGTCTGTCGCCCGTTCGCCGTCGCGGGGGCTGCGCTCGGGGTGATGTCCATGTTGCTCTACGGCTATATCCAGCCGCACGCGCGGTACCAGTTCCGGGAGGGGTTCTATCTGGCCAGCCACGCGGGATGGGCGCCCGTGTTGCAGCCGGGCGTCTTCGCAACGCCGTCTCCCACCATTTCGTTGAGAGCCGATGGCGTCAGTCACGACGGCACGGATCTGACAGGCGTGTTCATCCGCGATACGGGCGACGGGCGTGAGCGTGATATCGTCGCGAAGCGCGGCCACGTCCGCGTAAACACGGCGAAGGCCGAAGCCCAGATCGATCTGACGGATGGCTCCATCCTGACCATCCCGCCAAAAGGCGAGCCGAGCGTCACATATTTCGATCACGCGACCCGCCTGATCAGTCATGCCCAGCAATCGCAGTTCCGCAATCGAGGCGATGACGAGCGTGAGTTGACGTCGGGCGAGCTGTCGCGGGAGTTGCATCGTGACGCCCGCGCCGCCAGGGGCCTCGTGGACACAGTCCCGCCGCCATCCGCTTCACAGCAACAGTTCGCTTCGGAAGACATCCCGCCGCAAAGCCTGCGGGCGGAGCTGAATTTCCGACTGGCTCGCAGCCTGTCCATTCCCTTCATCCCGATCCTCGCCGCCTCGCTGGCCGTCCTTGGCAAACGCAAGCGGGGCAGCGCCGGGCTGGCCGTCGCGGTCGTCATCCTTGTGACGTATGACCACGCGCTGCAATTCGGAGAAAGTCTGGTGGCGACGGGACGCAACTCGCCGCTCCTCGTCATCTGGGCGCCGACGCTTCTGTTCTGTGGCGCCTGCACGGCGTTGATTCTGGCGCGGGCGGACATGATCGCGCCGGCGAATCTTCGGGCGGCCCTGCAGGACGTCGCCCGGATGCGTCTATTCCGACGACGGTTGTCGGGCGAGGCTCGATGAACGCCCCGCGACCCCGGTCAGGCGGGCCGCGCCATGTGTTGCTGCGGTATCTCTCCCTTCTGCTTACGACCCGCGTGGCCATGTGCTGCGCGATTCTGATCGCGCTGATGGAACTGCTCGGGTTGCTGGAGCAGATGACGCCGATCCTGCGTCGTCATCTCGGCGTGACAGGCGTGCTGACCTACATGACGCTGCATCTGCCGCTCATGCTCCAGACGGCGCTGCCGCTCAGCGTGCTCGTCGGAGCGTTGCTGATGTTGACCCAGATGACCGTCAGCAATGAGACGGCGATCCTGCGCGCCTCCGGGCTTTCCACTCTGGGTCTTGTCTTGCGTCTGGCGCCAGCCACGCTGGCGCTTGGCCTGTTTGGCGTGGTGGTGGAGGACCAGCTTACGCCCCGGTCCGAACTGGCTTTGGCGGCGTGGTGGAGTCACAGCGACCCGCACCCGGAAGACGGACGCTCTTTCTGGTTCGCTGTTCCCGGAGACGCATCGCGAAGTGGAGGCGTGGCCAGCGAGCTGGCGCATGTCGGGTATGTCAAGGACGTGGGTAACAGTGCGTTTGGCGTCGACTTGTACGACAGGGACGCGGAGGGCAGACTTCTTGGCATGACCCACGCCGCGCGTGCGACGTTTGGCGAGAACGGCTGGACGTTGTGGGAGGTGAAGCGTTCCGTCGTCGCGCCCGACGGCGACGCCGCGCGGGTGCAGGTGAGCACAGAGCCACAGGCGCGCTGGGGCAATACCTTCCGCGCCAGCGACATGCTGCGCCTGTCCATGGACACCGCGCCGTTGTCGTCGCTCGACATCTGGCGGGCGCTGGACGGTCGGGTGGCGACCAGTCTGGCTCCCGGTTACCTGCGCGCCGCGCTCATCGAACGTCTGCTGCGTCCGCTTGCATTGCTGGTCATGCTTTTGCTTGCGACGCCGGTGGTCTATATCCCTCCGCGTACCGGGATGCGCAGCTGGCTGCCCGTCTGGTGTCTGGGGGGCGGACTGCTCTTCATCATCGTGCAGGGCATGTTCCGCGCGATGGGCAATGCGGGGCTTCTTCCTGCCCCGGTCGCGACCGTTCCCGGACTGCTGATCTTCACCATGGCGGCGGGCGCCGTGCTTTTGAGGAACGAAGAGCAATGAGCGGGACCTTGCGCAACTCGACCATCCGGTCCGGGCGCAGCTTCGATCTGGGTAAGATGAACCTGCGGCAGCTTTGGGTCGCGTATCTCACCTACCCGACCATCCTTCTGTATTTCGCGCTTGCGCTTGCGAGTCTGATTCTGGCGGCGCGCAACTTCGCCGGGTGGGGGGCTACCTGCGTTTCGATTCTGGCGGTCGTGCTGATCTATCCGGTCGTCTGGTATCTGCTGCACCGCTATGTGCTGCATGGGCAGTATCTCTACAAATCGCGCTGGACGGCGGGGTTCTGGAAGCGGATTCACTTCGACCACCATCAGGATCCGCATCTTCTGGACGTGCTGTTCGGAGCGCCGGCGACCACTCTTCCGACCATCGCCGTGATCACGATTCCGGTCGGCTGGATGATCGGCGGTCCCGGCGCGGCGGCCACAGCGTTCGGAACAGGGGTCGTGATCACCTGCGTCTATGAATTTTTTCACTGCATCCAGCATCTGAACTACAAGCCGAAAGCCGCGTGGATACAGCGCATGAAGGCGCGCCACGTCCTGCATCACTTCCATGACGAAGACGGCAATTTCGGCATCACGAGCTATGTGGTCGATCGCGCGCTGGGCACCTACTACGTTGACGCCCGCGCCCGAACCCGCAGCCCGAGCGTCTTCAACCTCGGCTACAACGTGGACGAAGCCAAACGTTATCCGTGGGTCATGCGTCTGACGGGCTCCGCGCCGAAAGACCGTCCGGATGGAGCGCGTGGCGACAGTGATGCGCCGCGCGGCGCGGGAAAACACGCGTGAGGCGCTTCGCGTGACTGCGCCGCCGCGCGCCGCAGAGCCGCTTACCGCGCTCGTTCTGGCCGGTTCACGCGCTGGCGCGGCCGACCCCATGGCTGTGGCGGCGGGGCTTTCGCACAAGGCGCTGATTCCCATCGCCGGACGGCCCATGATCTCTCACGTCATCGACACGCTTCTCGCCACGCCCGGCGTGGGTCGCGTGGTCGTGTGCATCGAGACTCCGGAGGCGTTGACCGGGGTTCTGCCGCCGGGCGTCGAGACCATGACGGCGGCGGCCGGGCCAAGCGCTAGCGTTCTGTCTGCTCTGGCGGCTTACGGCGCGCCATTGCTGGTGACCACGGCCGACAATCCGCTGTTGCGTCCGGCCTGGGTGCAGGCGTTTCTGGACGGGGCTGCGGGCGCGGACGTTGCGGCCGGCGTCGCGGGCGAGGCGGCTGTAATGCGGGACGTGCCCGGCACTAAGCGAACTTTTATACGCTTGTCGGACGCAGCGTTCTCCGGCTGCAATCTGTTTCTGTTCCGCACGCCGGGCGCTGCGCGCGCGGCGGCGCTGTGGCGGCGGATTGAACGCGAGCGCAAGCACCCGTTGCGGATGGGCTGGCTTCTTGGTCCCGGCGTTCTGCTGCGGGTGTTGACCAGACGCCTGACCGTGCGTGCGCTGTGCGAGCGGATCGGACGTCTGACCGGGGCGGAGGCTCGCCTTGTGTTCATTCCGGACGGTCGCGCCGCCGTGGACGTGGACAAACCCGCAGATCTCGAACTAGTGAAAGCGTTGATGGCCGCTGAGGCCGCCTGACCCGAGATTACGGGTGAGGTTCGCACGCGTCCTGGCCTTCGTCTTCCCTGTCGTTGCAAAGCCAGGAAAACGTGCGCTGGCGCCCGGCGCGTCTACCGCTGCGCCGTTTTGCCTTCAATGTGCGTGCCGGTGATGCAGGTCCGGGTAGTGAGGGTGCCGGTGGGTCATGGGCTGGTGGCGGTGCCAGTGCGTATGTGGCTCCCCCGGTGGATCGTTTGGTCCATGCGTATGCTGGTGGTGCTCGTCGTGAACGTGGCGGTGGCTATGCTCCAGCGCCTCATGGGTGTGTTCGTGGTCGTGCCGCTCGACGAGATGCAGATACAATCCGACGCCCATTAGAAGGGCCGCGGCGCCAAGCCGCCATGTCATGGGCTCGTCGAAAAGCGCAATCGCCAGAATTACGCCGATAAACGGCGCTGCGGAGAAATAGGCGCCGGTCCGCGCTGCGCCGAGATGGCGTAGCGCCAGTACGAAGAGCACAAGGCTAACGCCGTATCCGAGGAAGCCAATCGTTCCGGCTGCCGCCAACTGGGGGAGCGGAGGCAGGCGCGCTCCGCTCGACAGCGCAAGAGACAGATTCACGGCGCCAGCGACCAGTCCTTTGAGCATGGCGATCTGCACAGGGTCAGATGAGGACAGTTTGCGGGTCAGATTGTTGTCGAGGCCCCAGGCGACGCACGCGCCGACGATGGCGAGGGCGCCCAATCCCAGACCGTCTTCTGTCCCTGCGCCGCCCGCGCCCTGCCACGAAAGAAGCGCCGCGCCGGAAAGAATTGCGAGAGCGCCGAGCAGCAGGCGTCGGTCAACGTTCTCCCGGAAGGCGAGCCAGGCGATCCCCATCGTCGCAAGACCTTCGACGTTGAGGAGCAGGGCGGCGCTGGAGGCGGGCGTATGCGAAAGCCCCAGCATCAGCAACAGTGGGCCTGCTACGCCGCCACAGAGAATGACCAGTGCGAGCCATGGCGCGTCGCGGCGCTCCAGCGGCGCCTCGGCGGGCGCATCGCCTCTGGCGCGCAGAATGAGGTGAAGCGCGGCGAGGCCGATCCCCGAGCCGAGATACAGCAATCCGGCGAGAAGCCACGGATTCACGCCGGCGCCGAGGAGCATCTTGGCGAGCGGCGTGCTGGCCCCGAAGAGTCCCGCCGAGGCGATTGCTAAAGTGGATCCCGACTGAACTTTCATACGACCTCTCCTCAGGTGTCAGGGCGCATGCGGCTGCGCGCTCCGACCCGGCGGTCAGGTCTTCGTCCTGACGACGGGCGGTTGCGATTCAGCCTGCCGTTCCACCAGCTTTCAGGGCCTCGTAGTTTTTCTCGAACAGGGCGAGCAGATGGCGCGCGGTGCGTTCGTATTCCGCGCTGTCAGACCAGCTTCGGACGGGGTCGAGCACCTCTGCTGGAACTCCTTCTACAGCTTTCGGAAGCGAGAGACCAAAGAGCGGCTCCGCCTCGAACTCTCCACCGGTCAGACCCCCGCCAAGAATCGCGGCGAGGATTGCCCGCGTATGTGCCAGCGACATCCGCTTGCCGACGCCGTATGCGCCCCCGGTCCAGCCGGTGTTCACCAGCCAGCATGTCACGTCCCCGCTGGACAGGCGCTGCTTGAGCAATTCGCCATACACCTGAGGCGGGCGCGGCAGGAACGGCCCGCCGAAGCAGGGGGAGAAGGTCGCCTGCGGCTCGCGCCCCAGCCCCTTTTCGGTGCCTGCGATTCTGGCGGTGTATCCAGAGATGAAGTGGTACATCGCCTGATCAGGCGTAAGCTTCGCCACCGGCGGCAGCACCCCGAATGCGTCCGCCGTCAACATGATGACGTTGCGTGGTTGTCCGGCGCGGCTGCCGAGGCAGATATTCGGCACGAAGTCGAGCGGGTAGCACGACCGGGTGTTCTCCGTCTGGGAAGAGTCGGTGAGGTCGAGCGCGCCGCCGGAGCCGATGGCGACGTTCTCCAGCACAACGCCGAAGCGGTGAGACGCCGCCCAGATATCGGGCTCGGCTTCCTGATTGAGGTCAATGACCTTGGCGTAGCAGCCGCCTTCGAAGTTGAAGACGCCCTCGTCCGACCAGCCGTGCTCGTCATCGCCAATCAGTGGACGTGCACGATCGGAGGACAGGGTCGTCTTGCCCGTTCCCGACAGCCCAAAGAACAGCGCAACGTCGCCATCGACGCCGACATTCGCCGAGCAGTGCATGGGCATGACGCCCTTGGCGGGAAGCAGCCAGTTCATGACGGTGAAGATCGATTTCTTGATTTCGCCGGCGTACTGCGTCCCGGCGATGACGACCAGTCGCTGGTCGAGGGAGAGAGTGACGGCCGTGGAACTGCGCACCCCGCATGTCGCGGCGTCGACTTCGAACCCCGGCGCATGCAGGATCACCCAGTCGGGCTCGAAGCCTTCAAGTTCGGCGTCGGACGGGCGGATGAACATGTTGCGGGCGAACAGGGCCTGCCAGGCGTTCGTCGTCACCAGACGCACGCGAATCCGGTGGGCTGGGTCCGCGCCTGCGTAGAGATCCTGCGTGAACAGGGGCTGGCCGGCCAGATATCCCCGCACCTGATCGGCGAGGCGCTGAAATTGCGCCGGCGCAAGTTTCTGGTTGATATCGCCCCACCAGACCTCGTCGGTCGAGGCGGGTTCGTCGACGACGAACTTGTCTTTGACTGATCGTCCTGTGTGTTCGCCGGTGTGGGCCACCAGCGCGCCGTCGGCGGAAAGACGGGCTTCGCCGCGTCTGACGGAATGCTCGACCAGCTCCGCAGCTTTCAGGTTGGCGAAAACTTCAGGAACGTTCTTCAGGCCGGTTCCAGCCAATACGTCGCATGCATTCTGGGGGGCGGTGGCATTGTTCATTGATTATTCCTCGCCTGATGGACGTTCGTCTGCGGAAGCCGGCGCCGACGGAACAAGGCGAAGACGGTAACATCTCGATTGCGAAGAGTCTTGATTTACGCGTGTGGGGCGCAGTTCCGTCGACGCATAGCATCACGCTTCTGGCGTGGAATATGCCTGCTAGCGGTCGAAATCCGCCGCTATGGGGAGGTGCCGGAGCGGATGCGCTCGGAACATTCCGCTGTGTGCGAAAATTGACGATGCAGCGTGATGGATTGCGGCGCGCGGGCTTGTTTCCGCGCGCCGCAACATGTTGATCTGTCAGCCGGTCAGATCGGAGCGAATGCGGCTCTGGCGACGACGCGGCGCGTCAGCCGCGCGCGGAGCGCGCGCGGCGCCAGCGGCAGTTTTCAACGCCGGAGCGGCGGACACTTCAGCTTCAAGCTGGGCGATGCGCTTGCGCACGCTTTCCCGCAGGGCGGGGGCCGTGTGCGACTTCATCGACGCCAGCGTTTCCTTGAGATCGCGAAGTTGCTTCTGTTTTTCCTCGAGCGTACGGCGGATCGGCTGATTATCCGAAAGCTGACCATGAAAAGAACGCATGACTGAATAACCTATCAGGCAGGACAAAAGGATGACGTCCCGCAGAGTGGGGACAAAACGACGAACAACAATTTAAGAAACAGGGATCGCCGGGAGCGTTTTACGATAACCGACCCTGCCGATCGGCGCCTCGAAAGACGACGCCTCCGGTCTGGTCCCTGGTATGCGCCCGACTTTCATCAGCCGGGCGTCCGCGCTCAGGAGTTGCTGAGCAGTATGCCCCTGAGCGAATCGAGCAATGTGGCGCATTGCTCGTCGGCGCCGACCGTCACCCTGAGCCAGGGGGCAGTGCGCGGGCCTTTCAGATGGCGCACGATAATCGCCCTTTCTCTCAACGCGGCAGCCAGATGGGCTGCGTCACGGTCCGGGTGTCGAGCGTACACAAAGTTGGCGGACGAAGGCAAGACCTCGAACCCGAGCTCTCGCAATCCGCCGGACAACTGCTCACGTGTCGTAATCACCCGCGCGACCGATTCGCTGAACCAGTTCTCGTCTTCTATCGCAGCCTGCGCGCCGACCTGTGCGAGGCGATCCAGCGGATAGGAGTTGAAGCTGTCCTTGACCCGGACGAGCGCCTCGATCAGCGCAGGATCGCCCAGAGCGAATCCTACACGCAGTCCGGCGAGCGCGCGCGACTTCGACAGGGTCTGCACCACCAGCAGGTTTGGATGCCGACTGATGAGCGAGACTGCAGATTCCGCGCCGAAATCAACATATGCCTCGTCCACCAGCACGACACGTGACGGATGGGCCGTCAGCAGCGTCTCGATGGCCGTGAGCGGCAAAGCAATTCCGGTCGGTGCGTTGGGGTTGGCGACGATCACGCCGCTGCACGGGCGGGCGTAATCTTCCACGCGCACACGCATGGCCTCGTCGAGCGGGATCTGTTCGAACGGCAGGTCGTAAAGACCGCAATACACCGGGTAGAAGCTGTAGGTGACGTCAGCAAACAGCACCGGGTCGCCGTGATCGAAAAACGCCTGGAAGGCGTGCGCGAGAACTTCGTCCGAGCCGTTGCCGACGAACACGTGCGCGGCAGTCAATCCGACGCGGTGGGCGATAGCATCGCGCAGAGCTGTGGCTTCAGGATCCGGGTACAGGCGCAGGTCGTCGCCAGCAGCCTCCCGGATCGCCGCGATTGCGCGCGGGGAGGGGCCGTAAGGGCTTTCGTTCGTGTTCAGCTTGATCAGGTCGGCGATCTTTGGCTGCTCGCCGGGAACGTAGGGCGTCAGGCGACGTACCAGAGGGCTCCAGAGTTCGCTCATCGCGCGGTTCCGTCGCCGAGCAATTCCTGCATCGGCTCGGATCCAAGAGCGACGGCGATATCGCGGGCGTCACGCCCCTCTCCATCGCGCAGGGTCGGGTTCGCGCCCGCCTCGATCAGCAGCTTCGCCATGTCCAGCCGTCCGAACATAACCGCGAACATGAGCGGCGTACGCCCGACCTCGTTCGCTGCGTCGACCTGCGCTCCCGCTTCCAGCAACATGCGGGCGATCTCGATCTCGCCCTTGAACGCCACGCCTGCGAGGGCCGTGGCGCCCTTGGCGTCGCGCAGGTCGATCGTAGCTCCTGCGTCGAGCAAGACTTTCGTGGCCTCCGCATGGCCGTTGTAGGTGGCGAGGATCAGCGCCGAGTGGCCTTTTTCGTTGGAAAGGTCTGGACTCAATCCCGCCGCGACGAATTCCTGCACCAGATCGGCCTGTCCGTCGCGCGACGCGTTGAGAAACAGCGCCTCGACCTCGGCCAGATCGAACGCCTGTTCTTCGGACGCAGTGGCGTCAGGCTTCCCTGTCCCGGCGTCGTGCTGACCTGTCATGGGCGCTCTCCTTCGCAAACTGTGACGCCGCAACGCGGCGGCGACAGGCGCCCATCTTACCGTATCCGCAGCCAAGTTGCGAAGAGTCCGGCTTTCGGGAGGCGCCAGGCTGCTCTTGCGTCGGGGAACTCAGGTCAGCGAGATCAGGCGTGTCTCGCCGAACGACAGGGGCGTGAATGCGTCAGGGGGTAAGCCAGCCCAGGCGGCCGTGTCCGCCAGGCAGCGTTCGGGCTCCCCGAGTGGTTCCCGTGACAGTGGAAACGTGCCGAAATGCATGGCGACCGCCTTCTTCGCCTCCAGCGTAAGAAAAGCCGCGACCGCCTCCACCGGGTCGGCGTGGACCCTGTGAAGGAAAGAACGCGGCGAATAGGCGCCGATCGGCAGCAACGCCAGATCGGGCGCGCCGAGTCTTTCTCGGATTTCCCGCCAGTGCGGGCCGTGGGCTGTGTCACCCGCGAAAAATATGGAGCGCGGACCAACGTCGCCCACAGCGGGCAGGTTCAATGTCAGCCCGCCCCAAAGGCGTCGCCCGCCGTCGAAGGGCGTCCGCTGCGCGAAATGACGCGCCGGCGTGCAGGTCACGGCGACGTCGCCGAAGCGCATGCTGTCCCACCAGTCCAGCTCGGATACGCGCCGAAGCCCCGCCTTCGCCAAAAGGTCGCTGTTGCCCAGAGGCGTGATCACGGCCGGATCATCCCGACGCGCGATGGCGCGAAGGCTGGGCAGGTCGAGATGATCGTAATGGCAGTGAGAGATGAGCAGCACGTCGATCTTCGGCAATTCCGCCAGCGCCCGCCCCGGCGCACGCAATCTGCGGGGACCGATGAAAGAGAACGGAGAGCAGCGTTCCGAGAAGATCGGATCCGTCATGACCGTCAGCACGCGTCCGCCGGGCAGCGGCGCCCGCAGCAGGAACGTGCAGTGCCCGATGAAAGTGATGCTGATCCGCCCCGGCTCCGGCGTCGTGAACGGGTCTCCCTGAGGCGGAGGATCGATGATCCGTTCCGGTTTGTCGGTCAGAGAAGACAGCGCCCAGCGCAGGAAACGCGTAGGTTTGACGCGCCTCGGTCCGTCAGGCGACCCACGTTCGATGAATTCCGGGTCGTCCGGCTCTTCCGGCCATGCGTCGGGTCGCGGCGCTGGCGCCCAATCCTGCGGGAGCGGAGGGTTGAAGAACGCCAATCCGTCGGAATGATCGGAAGGCCGATGAGGTCGGAGCGTCATTCCGACCAGCATGCCCGATCCCGCGCCGCAAGGCGAGGGAGGGGGGCGACGCTTGCCGCCGCCGTGTCTGCGCTTGTGCGTCAACCGTTGAGGCCGCTTTCCTCACGCACGAAGCCGCCGTTTTCGAACGGAGTTTTAAATATTATTTCGATATGGGAATATAATAAAATTCCTTAATCATATCGATATTTTCTTCTTCGTATTCGCGTTTGCACGGACGCAGCGTGTGGGAGCGTTGGTGTCCAACACCTGTCATAACACGTTGGCGTCTTCGTTCCGCGCACGAAAATAACGTTCGATCTCGCGGCGTAGGCGAGGTTTGTTTCCGGCCAGTTCCCACGCCTGCCAAACGTTGCGCTTCAGATCCTCGTCTGGGTCGAAGTGATTGCGCGCAAGAATGTCCCAGCGACTTTCATAGGCCCGATCGCGCTTGGCTCCATGGAAGCTGTGTTCGATCGCTCCGCCAAGCGCGCCGATATTTCCGTTGATTGCCTGCATCGCCCGCGACTGCCAGCGCAGGACGTGGCGCTTGTAACCCTCCGAAATATTGCCAGGATAGGATTCCTGCGCTCGGCCGATCAGTCCCAACGCCATATGGTGATCCGCCGAACCCAGCGCGGCCATGTCGAGAAGGCCGCCTGTGGCTTCAAGCGCCGAACGCGTGGCCGCCCACGCATAGCCGGGATGCGCAAAGCGATACGGCGACCGGTGCGCGCGTGGCCCTTGCATGATCGGTTCACCGTCCATCCAGAGACGGCAGAACGAGCGGTGAAGCTGCATATGCTCGCGGTTGGGGCCAAGATCGTAGCAGTCGGACCAGGGTTGGATCACGTCGAAAAGTTGCAGCGCCTCCACTGTCTCGCGCGCCCAGTCCGGTTGGCGAAAAAATACGTCGCTGTCGATCCAGGCGACCGTACGCCAGTCATGGGGAAGACTGGCGATACCGATATTCAGCAGGCGCTCCTTCTCCCACACCATGGAGTTCGCGCGCACGCCGACATGTCGGACGCCGGGAAGCTCGCAGGTGAACGGTCGGTCGCCGTACTGGCACTCGACGACGGTGAGTTGCGATCCGCTGTCGAGAATGTGCTGTGCCCACTCACGATAAATGCGATCCGGGGTTCGCCAGCGTAGTGGATTCGAGCGGGAAGTGACGACGTGCAGTTGCGAAGAATGCATTCAGGAAGACCGGCAATGGAGGGAAGGGAGCGCGGCTGCGCGGGGCGTTATTTGGTCGCCAACGGGATGGGGTCGTCCGGGCGGGACGCGATTGCGAGGATAGCTGTCATCACGTCCGGACCGACGGGGCGGGCAGATTTTGGCTCGCGCCCCCGTATCAGGGTCACAGGGGCGCCAGTTCCGCCTGAAGCGAGGCGATGACCCCAAACCTCCGAGGGGCTCCAGGCGAACAGGATCGGCTGCTTCACACATGTCGTGACGATCTGAAGCGCCCTGACATGCCTCGGACGCTGCCGGGCGCATCCGTCCCCATTTCGCGGGCAGAACTATCGTGAAATACTGGGCGCCAGTTGAAAACTCAGGAACGCCCATACGTATGACTGTTACGCAGGACGCAACGCCACCCGCACGCAAGTCGCCACGCTTCGGCGTTTTCTCTCAGGTCGCGGTGGCGACGGTGCTGGGACTTCTGGCCGGTCTGCTAGATCCGGCCTTCGCCGAGCAGACGCGCTGGCTGAGCGCGCTGTTCCTGCGCCTGATCGTCATGGCGGTCGGGCCGTTGCTGTTCTGCATTATCGTAACGGGCATCGTCAGCGCGGGCTCGCTGCGTACCGTCGGGCGGCTGGGTTTGCGTGCGCTGCTCTATTTCGAGGTCATGACGACGGCGGTCCTGTTGCTTGCGGTCGGCGCGGCGTTGCTCATCCATCCCGGGGCAGGCGTCGATTTTCACGCGACGGAAGCGGACGCGCAGGCGGTGGCGTCGTTCGCTGGCAATGCGCATCTGTTGCACAATGGCGGCGTCACCGGTTTTCTGATGGCTCTTGTGCCGCGTTCACCCGTTTCGGCTTTCGTTGACGCGAATATTCTACAGATTCTCGTCTTCGCCATCCTGTTCGGCTGCTGCCTCGCGCAGATCGGGCCAGCAGGAGCCCCGCTCATAAAGCTGACAGACAGTCTCACCGCGCTCTTTTCGCGGATGATGCGCTATATCATCGCGACTGCGCCTTTGGGGGTGTTCGGCGCCGTGGCGTCCACGACCGCGCAGTACGGGCTCGAGGCGATCGAGAGTCTTGCAGCGTTCGTGCTGATATATTGTGTTGCGATCACAGTGTTCATGGTTGTCGTGCTTGGCGGGTGTCTGCTTGCCTGCGGGATCAATCCTCTGCGTTTCATGCGTTACCTGCGCGAAGAGATCGTCATCGTCGCCGCCACGACAAGTTCGGATTCGGTGTTGCCCAGCGTCATGGCCAAGCTGGAGCGTATGGGCGTGTCGCGTCAGGTCGTCGGACTGGTGACGCCTGCCGGATATTCTTTCAATCTTGACGCGCTGTCGATTTATCTTGGCTTTGCGGTCGTGTTTCTTGCGGAGGCGACGCACACGCCTCTGGGCTGGGGTCAGATGTTCGCCATGCTCGCGACGGCGCTTATCACGTCAAAAGGCGCGCATGGCGTGCCGGGCGTCGCCATCGTGGTGCTGGCGGCCACGCTGGGCGCCGCGCCTTCCATCCCGGTGGCGAGTCTTGTGCTGCTTCTGGCGGTCGACTGGTTCGTCGGCATTCCGCGATCCGTCGGCAATCTGATTGGAAATTGCGTCGCGCCTGTAGTCATCGCGGCATGGGAGGGCGCGCTGGACCGGGAGCAGGCGCGGCGGACGCTCGGCGACGCTTAGGGCAGGGTGGGACGTTTGACGACCGTGGTCGTGGTATAGGAGGGGTTTTGGTCTTCTGTTGGATAAATTTTTTGAAGTATTTAAAATATACTGAAAATATTAATGTAAAAAATGTGCGAATCCGAAAATGAAATTTTCTTCTTCGTGCGTTTGCGTTTTTCGTCTGACCCGGTATTTGGCCGTATGCGGCGGAAATAATTGATCGGGTAGCAATATTCCCTCAACTACAGAGGATGTGCCTCTACGTAAGTCAAGGCGAGTCGAGGACGAAAATCTCCAGAATTCTCGCTGGGTTCCGGCGTCATGTTGCTTATTCCGGCGATGGTTCTTCGACAATGTGCGTGTGGCAGTTTTTTTGGAGAATTTTTGATATCTGGCTCGTCTACATCGGAAATTTTCCACATGGGTCCACTCTCCTGAAAGTGAACGCAAAGATATGCCTTCCCTACGGATCCAAGTGTCACCAATGCAATAGCCTGGGCGCCGGACGCCGTTAGTACCGAAGCAGAAATGTGATTTCTCCATTCGGTTTCATCATAATCCTGGACTTTTAGAAAATAATCGGCGCTTTCTGCAAAACCGTTCGCTCGATACGTCGAACGAAGTCTCTTCATCAGATTTGGTTTGACCTAATCTGTAATTTTCGATTCCAACAAAGCGGGTTGCGCTGCTCCAGATTGATCCAGATGCCAATGGTAGAACGCACCCGCTTGCGCGGCTGGCGTTATGACTTGGGCGAATGCAACCGCCGACAGAGGATAGAGGCAGGCGAGAGTGGTTAAAGAGGGGAACGTGAAACGCATATCTCACCTGTGGCGGCAACAGCCGCACTGCATTCCCTTCTCAGAAGAGAGCAGGCCTTACGACATCACGGCAGGTCTGCCCCAGGCCTGCGCAGCCCCTGTAAGTTCGATCACCCAGTTCGCGACGGCTTCGCCGAGCAGGCGGTAGCCGAAATCGCCCATATGCAGGCCGTCAGGCGACAGATCGTCCCGCGTCATCCCGTATTCGGCGCACCACGACTTCATGCGACCATAACGATCGAACACGGGCACGCCCAGTTCCCGCCCGAGCGCCGGGGTCGCGTCGCGAAACGCCGGGAATGCGGCGCATTCCTCCATCATCCGGCTCCATTGTGGCCCGATCATCGCCAGATCGGCGCCGCTCTCACGCAACGTCGACAGATCCTTGCGGGTCAGGTCCTCGAACTCGATCAGAGGGACGTTCTGCCACGCGTCGTTGGTGCCGCCCTGCCAGATCACGAGATCGGCGTTGGCGTTTAGAACCGGTTGCAGACGCGCGTGCATCTCGCGCGCGCCGTTGCCGCCGATGCCCAGATTGACGATCGTCAGTCCGCCTCTCGCAAAAGGCTCAAATGTCCGGGCGAAGATCGGCGCGAAACCATGTTCCGGTGAACTGGCGCCCACGCCTTCAGTCGTGGATGAACCGAACAGGCAGATAGTCACGGGTTCGCCAGCTTCAAGACGGCTGGTCAGGCGAGGAAAGAACGTCATCGGGAACAACTCTCCGAACTTATTGGAGAGGCTGAGGGCGGATACGCCCCGCCTTACGCCTCGACGGCCGGGCCTCCGCCGGATGCGGCGGCGCGCTGCCGCACGCGACGACGTTCATAAAACTGCGCGACAAGGAACAGAAGACCCAGCCCCACGCCGTTCACCACAATCTGAAGTGGCCACCCGGCTCCGAAGGTGGTGAAGACCAGTCTGCCGAACAGGTCGAGGACGGTGCCAGCCGTGAATATCTCGAGGGAGTGTCGTCCCGCCAGCGCCAGCGCCTGCCCCAGACGTGAGTGGGAGAGCGCCCGTGCGACGGACGATGACTGAACAAGATAGAAAATCGCCATCACGTCGAGCAGGCGCAGCGGCGCGAGGGTGCTTTTGTCTGGGGACGGCAATGCGAACGGCCGCAATTCGGGCAGCCCCCATTGCGCCCAGGGAAACGCCTCCACCAGTGAGAACGTCAGATAAAGCGCGGCGGCGACCTTCAGCCAGCGATACGACGGCAGGTCGCCCCCGTGCCGCCCGGCCTCAATCGCTGCGGAGGCTCCGAGAACGAACAGGAACTGCCACGCCAGCGGGTCGAAATACCACCCGTCGGGATCGAGCCAGTTAGGGAAATTCACCGTCGGGTCGACGTTGATCAGCAGCCATAGCCCGGCGCTGAGTCCGAGGGCGAGAAAGCGGTTGACCCGGATCAGCAGGTAGATAAGCGGAAACGCCCCGAGAAGCACCATATAGAGCGGAAGGATGTTGAGATTGGCCGGAAGGGCGTCGAGCAGCAGCACGCGCCACAGATCCGAAACCCCGTGGGCAAGTTCGGGCTCCAGAAAATCTACCGGCACCGGGGAGAACCGGCGCCATTCGCGAATAGTGAAAACTGACACAAGCAGCATCAGCGTCTGCGCCACATAGAGCTTGCCGCAGCGGCGGGCGATGCGGATCAGCGTGTCCCTGACGCCATTCCTGGCGAACCCGCGCCCGTACGCGAGCCAGGAGGCGTATCCGGCCAGCAGCACGAAGATTTCGGCCGCGTCGGCGAAACCTACGTTCCGCATGGTCAGCCGGTTCAGAAGATTCTGGGGAATGTGATCGACGAACATCATCAGCAATGCGGCGCCGCGCATGGCGTCGATGCGGTGGTCGCGACTACTGCTCCGCGGCCGGACGGAAAGCGGCTGCGGGGCGCTGCCCGGAGCGCCATCCTCCGTCGTATGGATCGTGCGTGGCGCTTCGTCCGCCACGTCGCCCGGCGAGGCTTGCGGGCCGGGCGTGGCGGGGACGTCGCGACTCAGTGTGGCTGTGGATGATTGGTCCGTCATATCCTGTCCTGAGCGGCGCGTCCCAGCAGATCGACCGGATCTAGGCCGGGCCGTGTGCTATTAAAAGGTATCGGCGACTTGAAAGCCAGTCTGGTTGCGCTTTCTTACAGCATGGATAACAGAGCGCGGGCGCGTGGGGACGCCCTGCCGCTCCGGCGTCCGTTCGAACGCGGGCATCTGAAGGTGAAATTAAGGTGGTGTTATGACCCAGCGTGGCGTTCCTGAACGAACAGAGGTCGAGGCTGTCCTCCGCGACGTCGCTGACGCGACGAGTGGTCGCGGCCTTCTCGATATCGCGCGCGTCGAGTCATGCGCCATTGTCGACGGACGCCTGCGTGTGGTGCTCGCTGTCGCTGCAGCCGACGCTGCGGCTGTGGATCGCCTCACGGGCGCGGCAGAGCACGCGCTGGACGCGGCGTTCGCGCCTGTGTGTTCTCAGGTCATGTTGACGGCCCACCGCGAGCAGACGCCCGCCCAGCGTCCCGTTGCGTCCGGTGGCGGACATCGCCCGCTCGGCGGCGTGGGCGGCGGCGCATCGTCGCTCGATGTCGGAGCGGTCATCGCCGTGGCCTCGGGCAAAGGCGGCGTCGGAAAATCGACGACCGCCGTCAACCTTGCGGTCGGACTGGCGCTGGAGGGGCTTTCGGTCGGTCTGATGGACGCGGACGTGCATGGCCCGTCTCTCCCCCGGATGCTCGGCGTCGCCGAACGCCCGGAGGTGCGCGACGGTCGGCTGATCCCTGCGCGCGTATGGGGGGTGTCCGCCATGTCGATCGGGATGCTGGTCGATGAGAATCAGGCCATGATCTGGCGCGGTCCGATGGTGATGGGCGCGATTGGACAGCTTCTCAATGACGTGGACTGGGGCAGGCTCGACGTTCTGATTATCGACATGCCGCCCGGCACAGGCGACGCGCAACTGACGCTCGCGCAGAAGGCGACGTTGACCGGCGCGATCATCGTCTCGACGCCGCAGGACATCGCGCTGCTCGACGCGCGGCGCGGCATCGCGATGTTTGAGAAGACCCGCGTGCCGGTGCTCGGGCTGATCGAGAATATGTCCTATTTCTGTTGCCCCAATTGCGGACATCGCACCGAACTGTTCGGCCATGGCGGCGCGCGCGAGGAGGCGGCCCGACTGGACGCGCCGTTCCTTGGTGAAATCCCGCTGCTTGCCGAAATTCGATCCAGCGCTGATTCGGGTGCGCCGATCGTGGCGGCCGCGCCAGAGAGTGAGGCCGCTCAAGCATATCGCAAGCTGGCGGCGACCGTGGCCGAGTCTGTCCGACGCACGATGCGCCGCGCTCCTGCGGGGGGGTAAGACTTGCTGCCCGGCAGACCGTCTTCACATCGGGGCATGTAACCATGGCGTCGGGCGGACGACGTAGGCGGCGTCGTGGACGTGCGCACCCACTGATTGCGCGGCTTCGCTTGAGTCAGTTCACACTGTGCCGCCGTTGTGATGACTGACGTCCGGGACCGGAGACTTTCTATCCCGGATGCACGGCGTCCGCAGCTTGGGCCTGGGCTCCAGCGTTCCGGTGCGCCCCGACGCAACTGACGACACTCAGTGCGACCAGAGTAAACGCAGCCGTTTCAAGTGCATGTGGCAGCCGCCTCTCCCACAGAAATCCGTAGATCAGCGCGAACAACGTCTCGAAGAGAATCATCTGGCCAGTGAGCGTGAGCGGCAGGAGGCGGCTCATGCGGTTCCACAGCGCGTTGCCCACGATGGACGCCAGAAACGCAACGCCCAGAGACACGAGGCCAAGCTGCGTCCATTCGGTCGCGTCGTGATGGGCGTGGTCGATTAGGAATGCGAGCGGAATTAGCACGAGGCTCTGCGCCCCGGTGACGACGCCCGTCAGAAAATTCCAGTCATGGGCGGATATATGGTCGAGGCGTCGTAGCCAGCGGCTGTTGCTGACGGCGTAGATCGTCCATGACACAAGTGCTCCAATGGCGCTCAGCAGCCCGGCCAAGCGCGCGGACGCTGGTATTTGCGACGGCGCAGCTACAGTCTGCCAGCCGATGCAGATCGCCCCGGCGGCGCAGAGCAGGAGCGATGGCGCCAGTTTCGCCAGCGAAATCGCCCCCTTGTCCCGGCTGCCGACGATCGTGACCGCGACGGGAAGGAACCCGATGACCAGTGACGTCATGGCCACGCCGCCACTCTGAACGGCGGTCGAGAGCAGCAGATAGTAGAGAATATTACCGGTGAACCCGAGCTTCATAAGCGCCAGCCACTCGCCAGCAGAGACCGTAGCCGCGAAGTGGCGCCACCGCGTCGCGAGCATGGCCGCCGAGATCAGCCCGTAAAACAGGTAACGTCCGCTCGTCAGGAACAGCGGATCGAACGTCCGGACCAATTCGGGCGCAAGAAACACCAGCCCCCAAAGCGCGCCTGCCCCAGCGCCGCAAATAACTCCAGCAAACGTGGCGTGGGAGTGGGCGGCTTCCGGCGCGGCGGAGGAGGTGGCGGTCATACCGGGTGTCCTGTTGTCTGCGGTGGGGCGTAACGTCGGTATTTTTTCATAGCCATGTCAGCATTGTCTTGCCGGGGCATTTGCACCGAATATTGGGTCGTTGGCCATGCTTCAGGCCGCCATTGTCCCGTGCGCCCTCGTGGGCCCCAGTGTTTCCGTTCGGAGGGGATACGTCCTGCGCCAGACGGGGCGCAGGCGTCGCGTTCAAAAGCAATTCTGCAATCGGCGTCCGCCAGCCGCAGGTTCGCCTGATTTTCCTGAGAGACCGCCCATGAAGCGTCATGTGTATAGTTCCGGTTCGTTTTTTACTCAGCGGCTGAAAACCGTCGTGACGCTTCTGGCGTCCGCAGTTTTGCTCGCGCCCGCCGCCGCCCGGTCATCGGCGCCGCGCAAGGGCGATCTGTATGTCTCGATGGGCAGTTCATACGCCGCAGGCCCGGGTGTGGGCACGCCCGTCGCGTCCTCTGGCGGGTGTCGTCGTTCGGAGTCGAATTTCGCGGATATCGTCGCCAGAGAGCGCGGTCTGAAGCTTGTCGACGTTTCCTGTTCGGGCGCGACTACGGCGAACATCCTTGAGCATGGCCAGTATGGGCTGCCAGCCCAGATCGAAGCGGTCACTCCTGATGCGCGACTTGTTTCGATTCTCATTGGCGGAAACGACGTCAATTACGTCGCCGACCTGCTGGGGCTGTCATGCCGTGATACTGGCGGCGCGAATTGCCGCGTCACGGATCCTGTTGAGGTGAAGCGTCGGCTCGCGATCCTGCCGGAATCTCTGGACAGGGTCGTAATGGAAGTGCGCCGTCGGGCGCCCGCGGCGCGCATTGTGTTGCTCGGTTATCTACCGGCGGTTCCCGGCCACGCCGCGGTATCCTGCGCGGCTCTACCTCTTGCGCCGGACGACGCCGCGCGGATGCGTGCGCTCTACGTGCGTCTGGCCCAGATCATCGGCGGGGCCACCCGACGCAACGGCGTCGACGTAGTGCCCAGTTCCGTGATCGGCGCCGGTCACGACGCCTGCTCAGAGGCCCCCTATGTCGCGGGTTATCATCCGCCGCAAAACCCGGGTTGGGCCGCGCCGGTTGCTTATCATCCCAATCAGGCGGGTATGGACAAGGTTGCTGAGGCCCTGAATGAAGTCATTGGCGATCCTGGCGCTCGCTGAAGCATGGACGTCACATATGTGCGGGTGATGTCAGCTGTGGCGCGTCGGTTCCATTGAGGGCGACGGCAGAGCAGCCGTTCGGCGGATTTCCACGGCGTGCACGCCTTCGGCGGCCTCATGGGCGGAGAAGTTTTCACTGTGCGCCGCTCGAACTTGTCGGTGGATCGTTTTCCGTCACGTCAAATGCATAGTGCTGGGCGTAAAGGTAACATGGAGATCGATGCTGCTATGTTCTGTCTCCGTCGGAGGACGGTGGCCAGAACAGGGGGCGTCGGTCGGTCGGATGGAGAGTTGTTCGGTCGAGCAGGGAGTGCGTTAAAACACATTGAGCGTTGGCGCTGTGCGAACAGGGCGGCGGTTATTCCGTCGTTCCTGATTCGGCGACTGCGGCTGCGGCTGCGACCCCCCGTCTGATGCGTCTTACAACAGACTCCGGATCTTGGGACCACAGAGAGTTGGGGACGCCATCGGAGAAGAGCTCGACGACATAGTCGCCCGTATAGTCTATATCTTGAATACGCTTGAGAAATTCATCGTTGGGTATGAGGCCGTCGCCGGGGATATGGCGATCGTGAAAATTACGCGGGCGACGCCAATCCGCGAGATGCACCAGAAAGAGTTTTTCACCGCAGAGAGAAACCTGATCGAGTGCCGTGCTTTCCCAAAGATTGTAAGAGTCTGCACAGATGCCAAAATTCGGATGATTGACTTCATCCAGCATTTCCAGCGCCGTCACAATATTCGAGACGATGGTGCTTCGGTTCATCAGGGACGCGCCAAGGGGCTCCAGCGCGATCTTTATGTCCCGCCTTGCGGCATGGTCTGCGATTTTCTTGTAAGCTTCGACAGAGGTTCTCCAGACCAGATCCTCGTCGCCCGTCGGTAAGGCCCCTGTCTGGGTTGGCATGACGCCTCCCTTCAAAATTCGCGAAAAGCGATCCACTGCGCGACAGAATAACCTGACGCGTTCGTCCGGATCCTGCGGCTCCAGCACAGACATGGATGGGAAAACAGTCATCACATCGGGCTGCAGCGAGCTGACGTGAATGTCCTGCTCGCCGAGCCAGTCGACCTCCGCTTCAAAATTAGCGTGGCTGAACTTTGATTCCCAAAGCTCGATCCCAAGTCCATGTCGCCGATAGAGTTCCACGTCCTCACGGAGCGTCAGATTTTTCGTGCTGATCTCGCTTATATGTAACCGCGACAGAATCGACATGTGACTGCTCTTCCCTACGATTATCGCTGCGGAGCGTTTGCGGTCGCCTCGGCGGTCTATTCGCCCCATCGTTGCATCGTGGGCACGTCGATGCCGAAGCAGTCGAGTGCGCGGGCGACGCAGTGGTCGACGATATCGCTGACGGATTGAGGTTTGGTGTAAAAAGCGGGCACCGGAGGCTGGATAATGCCTCCCATCTCCGTCACGGCGAGCATGTTGCGAATATGCCCCGCGTGCAGCGGAGCTTCGCGTACCATCATGACAAGCCGGCGGCGTTCTTTCAGAACGACGTCGGCGGCGCGCGTAAGAAGCGTCGTGGTGACGCCCGTCGCCACTTCGGCGAGTGTTCGGACCGAGCATGGCGCGATCAGCATGCCCATCGTCCGGAAACTGCCGCTGGCGATACTGGCGGCAACGTCCTTGACCGGATGCACATGATCAGCAAGCGCGTGAAGCTGCTCGCGGTCCAGATCGGTTTCGTAGGCACGGGTCATTTCACCGGCCTGGCTTACGACCAGATGGGTTTCAACGCCAAGTTCACGGCACATTTCCAGTGCGCGCACGCCCAGAACGATCCCCGTGGCGCCCGTTATGCCGATGATGAGCGGACGGTTGGCGCTCATGCGTCGCCTCCGGGAAACAGGTCCGGCGCAAAGGGGCGGGGATCAACGTCCTGAAACTGCGCACGGACGAATTCCTTGCGCAAATGCCACGGCGCAGTGCAGTCGAACACTGTCTTGCAGGTGGTGCCTTTTGACGCTAGCGCCGGGTTATATTCCGGCGTCTGGGAAGGATCGAGCACATGCCCTGTCACGCCCTGAAGAAACATCGTGTCCATGTCGCCCTGATAACGGGTCTGCATGGCCCAGAGCACATCGTTCGTATCGAACGGATCAACATCGTCATCGACAAGGAAGACATTTTTAAGTTCGCGATAGGCGCCTAGCGCGATGATCGCCGCCTGTCGGGCATTGCCGTCATCGAATGCGCCGCGCTTGCTGACCTGAAGGATCGCAAGCAGTTTTCCGCCGCCTGCCGAATGCGCATAAACATTCTTCACAAATCCGGGGAGCGCGGCTTCGCAGGCGTTGAGGATGCTGGCTTCCGTCGGGATACCCGCCAGATTGACGTGTTCTTCCCCCGGGCCGACGAGCGTCTGCAGAATCGCGCCCTTGCGCATCGTCACTGCCGTCACCTTGATGACGGGGAGGGACGGATTGGCGGGGCCGGTGTAACCGGGGAATTCCGGCATCGCCAGACCGGTGTCGGTGTTGATGTCTTCGCGAATGCGTTTGTTTGGCAGAATGACGCCTTCTATGACGATTTCCGCGCGGGCGATCGCGTGTTGATCGACCGTCACCGCGGGCGTCAGTTCGACCGCCTTGCCGCGGAGCGCCCCGGCGACGGCCAGTTCATCATAGCCGAATGGCGTCGTGGGCGCCTCGAAGCATGCGCCGATCGCGATCGCGGGATCGAGCCCCATGTTGATGGTGATGGGGAGCGCCTCTCCTCGCGCTTCGGCCTTCTGGCGGAAGACGTCGATATGCCGCCCCGGCGCAAAGAAAATCGACAGTTCGTCTTTTCCCTGTACGCATAGACGATGAATCGTGACGTCGCTGTGTCCCTCGTCAGGATCCGTACCCAGAACGAGGCCGAGACAGAAGAAAGGACCTGCGTCCTCCGGGGTGTTGGTCGGAGCCGGGAGCAGCGTTCGCAGGTCAAACCCCTCGTCATCGGCGCGATGGACGACCTCCTGCACGGGTGCGTGTTCGGATTTGATGACGACGGGCTGAACCGGGTTGGCGACCGCCTTCCCCATATGACGCGCCAGATCCTCCGATTTTGCGCCAAGCAGCAGCGCCACGCGCTCGCGACTGGCCATGACGCCGACAAGGACGCGGGAGTCGGGAAATCCCTTGATCGATTCGAACATCATTGCAGGACCGATGCGTGTCGGCCGCATGACGGTGCCTCCGGCGCCGATATGCCTGTAAACGCCCGCCAGTTCCCCTTTCGGGTCCACTGGTCGTTGCGTGCTGATGATCTGTCCGGGATGGCGGGACAGCAGGTCTATGGCCGAGCGAAGATCGTCGACGGGCGCATCAGTGGTCGTGTCATGTTGCGTGGGGGAGGGCATTGTCAGTCTCCTGCGGATTTGCGGTGCAGGGTGACAACTGCTGTCCAGATAATCCATCCACACGAAGTGCCATTTTTGATATGTTTTAACTTATGGATTTTCTCGTATCGCTCTCTTTACGGCGCCTTCGCGCCTTTCTGGTCGTCTGCGACACGCTTCACATAGGGAAGGCCGCGCAGATCCTGCAGATCGCTCAACCAGCGCTCAGCCAGCAGATTCGCAGCCTTGAGGGCGCACTCGGCGTCCGGCTGTTTCATCGGCGGAAGCGTGGGATCGACCTGACCGAAGCAGGGGCGGCTTATCGGGAGGAAGCAGGCAAGCTGCTTGTTGCGCACAAGCATGCGACCGATGTCGCGCGGCGGGTTGCCCGTGGGGAACTTGGTTCTCTGGCGGTCGGATATATCACTTCGGCGATGTTCGGCGGCAAACTGCCGCTGCTGATCCGTCGGATGCGGGACAGTTACCCCGACCTGACTATCCTTCTCCGCGAAGGCGGGATTGAAGAGATTGTCTCCGCACTTGAGGCCGGAGAGATTGATATTGCATTCGTCCGGGGCCCGCTGCCGATCAGGGAGGGGCTTTCCCATCGCGTAGCGATTACGGAAAAGCTGATGATCGCTCTTCCGCAGCAGCATCCAAGTTCAAAAAAAGCATCCCTGTCGCTGGCTGACCTGGCGGATGATCCGATGATCAGCTTCCAGGACGATGCGGGCGTCGGCACGGAGCGCATCATCCATGACTATGCGACGAAATCCGGCGTCACTCTTCAGGTCGGGTGGCGCGTTTCATCGGCGACCAGCCTTCTGGGGCTTGTCGCGGAAGGGATCGGGTGGGGATTCGTTCCGGAAGGACTCGCACGACTGGGCGTCCCCGGCGTGGTCTTCGTCCCGCCGACGGACGACATCAGCGCCCCTCTCTGGGCGATCTGGCGTGACGAACGGATTCTGAGCGCCGCGTTGCGCAATATTCTCGATCTGTAAGCACACGACGGATGTGATCGGATGCAGGCGACTATTCCCCAAAAATAGGACCCCGAATTTCAATTGAGGGCCGTGGCCCGGACGTTACGCGGCGCTCGAACCGCCATCCTTTGTGGGCCACGCCTGCATCCCGATACGCGCGATTTCCAAAAGCCTCTCTCTTGCCGCACCGTCACGGGCCTGCACCACCATTCCGCGTATCAGCGACATATAAAATGCGGCAAGGGCGTCGATATCCGTAGTGGCGGGGAGGTCGCCCAAGTTGACGCCCAGACGTAGGCGGTTCGCCATCGCGGTCTCATACTGAGTGCGCTGGGTCGCCATCAGTTCGCGCAGACGCGCCTGGGACGGGGAGCATTGGGTGGCGGCCACCGCGATCATGCACCCGGCAGGCAGGTCATCGCGCGTAAATTCGGCGGCCGCGAACGTCAGCAGGCGTTCAAGGGTCGTCCGTGTGTCCGCAGGTTCGCCCAGAATGTCGTAAAACCACGCGCCTGAGGCTTGGGCGTATGCTTCGATCGCTTCCTGATACAGCGCCTCTTTGCTTTTAAAAGCATTGTAGAAGCTGGAGGGGCTGATTCCCATCGCCGTTATCAGGTCGTCGAAACTTGTACCTTCGTACCCCCGGTCCCAGAACAGGCGCATCGCGGCGTAAAGCGCCTGCGTCCTGTCGAAAGATTGCGGTCGACCGCGGCCACGCCGCCCGATGTCGTTTTTTTTTGGTGTCATCGCTCCACAAATCCTTGAACGCGGCAACGCGCTACCTCATATGCCTCATGTTGGAGCGGACGCTCCACATTTAAACCCATACGTTTCTGCAAATCGGGCATGTGGAGCACGGGGCTTCCTGCTCATGCGAACAAGGCGAGAAGTCAATGAGCAAGCTTTCAGGAAAAGTTGCGGTCGTCACAGGCGCGTCCAAGGGCATCGGCGCTGGAATCGCCAAGGCTCTGGCGGCTGAAGGGGCCGCCGTGGTGGTCAATTACGCATCCAGTAAATCAGGGGCGGACGCCGTAGTCGCGGCGATCACGGACGCGGGCGGCAAAGCCGTCGCTGTGCAGGGCGACGTGTCGCGCAAGGCGGATGCTGAAGCCATCGTCGCCGCCGCGGTCGATCAGTTCGGTCGCCTGGACATTCTGGTCAACAATTCCGGCGTGTATGAATTCGCGCCGCTTGAGAACATCACCGAGGAACACTTCCATAAGCTGTTCAACATCAACGTGCTGGGCGCGCTGCTGACGACGCAGGCCGCCGCCGCGCATATTGGCGCTGGTGGCAGCATCATCAACATCAGCTCCGTCGCCTCACGCGTCACGCCAGCCAATGCGGCGGTCTACTCGGCGACGAAGGGGGCGCTTGACGCTGTTACGGGGTCTCTGGCGCGTGAACTCGGACCGAAGCAGATTCGGGTCAACGCCATCAACCCGGGCATCATCAACACCGAAGGCACTCAGACGGCGAACATCGCGGGTTCGGATATGGAGCGGGCGATTGTGTCTCAAACGCCTCTGGGTCGCGCAGGGGAGGTGAGCGATATTGCTCCGCTCGCCGTTTTTCTGGCCTCCGACGACGCTGGATGGCTTACGGGAGAGACGTTAATCGCAGCTGGCGGCCTTCGCTGACATCGTAAGCCGCCCGGCAGATGACGCCGGGCGACGCGAACCGTACGGCAGCGCCTCGCCCATCAAGGGGGAGGCGCTGTTGCTGTGTTCAGGGCAATGACGCCGATGGGTCACAGGCCGGGGCTCGGCTCAAAGATTGGCCCAATCTATAATATTATGATGACGCTACGACACGGGCGTTTGGGGGCGGTCTAGGCAACACCCGAGCGTAGCTTTCAGCCATGCAAAGTCACGCCTCATGGCGGGCACGCCCCTCCAAGGGCGCCTGCGCTGTCGGGTTGCAATAAGGCAAGCGCTGGCTCGGGCAACATGACAAAGCGTTTGCGGTGGGCCTCATTCAGGCTGTACGTGCAATAAAAATGTCACGGCCCTACAGTCATTAGCTGGTTGCCGGGCGGAGGGCCGTTAAGTATTGGTCAGCCTCGCTGAGGGGAGCGACGCAAACATGGATGTAACGTCGGGGCCGGCTGGATCGCCGACCACGCATAACGCCCGTAGCGACGCTGGCGCGAGGCGTGGACTGGATGGCGACGCCGTTTTCCGGGTTCTGGTCACGGGCGCTGGGGTTACGGTCCTCGCACTGCTCGGCGCCATCATCCTCGTTATGCTGTTCGGCGGCGTGCAGGCGTTCTCCACATTTGGTCCGGCCTTCCTCGTCTCGAATGTGTGGAATCCGGTCTCCAACCATTATGGCGCGCTGGCCCCGGTCTTTGGCACGCTGGTCACCAGCGTGATCGGCCTGCTGATCGCCGTTCCTCTGGCTTTCGGCGCAGCGTTCTGGCTGACGCAGCTCGCTCCGGCGCGGGTCTCGGCCGTTATAGGCATGGCCGTGCAGCTTCTCGCTGCTGTTCCCTCGATTATCTTCGGCATGTGGGGCTTTTTCGTGGTGCGGCCACTGATGGCTCATTACGTGCAGCCGAACCTGCGGCATACGATCGGCCACGTGCCCGTGCTCGGGGCGCTGGTGCAGGGCGCGCCGTTCGGCACAGGTTTGATGACCGGCGGCATCATTCTCGCCGTCATGGTCATGCCGTTCGTGACGGCCGTTATGCGTGACGTCTTTTCGTCTATCCCGCCGGTGCTCAAGGAAAGCGCCTTTGGCCTCGGCGCGACGCGCTGGGAGGTCATGCGGCAGGTGATCCTGCCGTGGTCGCGCAGGGCCGTGGTCGGCG
Source organism: Acetobacter sacchari (assembly GCF_017377715.1). GTDB lineage: Bacteria > Pseudomonadota > Alphaproteobacteria > Acetobacterales > Acetobacteraceae > Acetobacter > Acetobacter sacchari. The sequence continues at coordinate 196,169 of NZ_JAFVMF010000001.1, forward strand.
CTGTCGTGCTCGGCATGGGGCGCGCCATGGGCGAGACGATGGCCGTGACGTTCGTCATCGGCAACGCCAACCGCATCGGCTGGTCCCTTTTCGCCCCGGGCAACACGATAGCCTCTCTGATTGCGCTCGAATTTCCGGAAAGCGCGGCAGGCAGTCTGAAACTCTCATCCCTGATGGCTTTGGGTGCGATCCTGATGGCGCTCTCCTTTCTGGCGCTCTGCGCGTCCCGGTTGATGCTCGGCGTATCTTCCCGGCAGGCGCGTCGATGAGCGCCGATCATGCCTTGAAGCAGGCCTCGGCCACGCCTGTCGCAGCGGAACCCGATAGGTGGCGTGTCGGCAGCGCCCTTGTTGCGCGACGCCGCTTCATGGATCGGTTGGCGACGGTGCTCAGCCTGTGCGCCACTTCAGTCGCCCTTGTGGCTCTGGTCTCGATCCTGCTTACCCTGCTTGTGCGTGGGGCCGCCGGGCTGTCGCTGGTCACGTTCACGCATTCGACGGCCTCTCCCGGCCTGAACGGCGGCTTGGCGAACGCGATTGTGGGCAGCCTGATCCAGACCGCGATCGCGATCGCGATTGGCGCGCCGCTCGGCATGTTGTGCGGGATATTTCTGGCCAATTACGGTCGCGGTTGGGTCGCGTCCACGACGCGCTTCGTCTCTGACATGCTGCTGTCAGCGCCGTCCATTCTGATCGGTCTGTTCATCTACCAAATCGTCGTGGCGCCGACCGGGCAGTTCTCCGGTTTTGCTGGCGGTCTCGCTTTGGCGATTCTCGCCCTACCCATCGTCGTCCGCACCACCGAGGACATGCTTGCCCTCGTGCCGACGGCGCTGGTCGAGGCAGGGATCGCACTTGGGGCGCGGAAATGGCGTGTGATCGTGTTCATCTGCCTGCGCGCCGCCCGCACCGGCGTGATCACAGGTATTTTGCTGGCCGTCGCGCGCGTGACGGGCGAGACAGCGCCGCTGTTGTTCACGTCGCTGGGCAATCAGGAGTGGTCGGTCAATCCGGCTCATCCGATGGCGAGCCTGCCGGTCACGATCTACCAGTACGCCGGTTCTGCGTACGAAGACTGGGTGCAACTGGCGTGGACCGGCGCCCTGCTGGTCACTCTGGGCGTTCTCGCCATCAATATCATCGTGCGCGTCGGTTTCGACCGTAAGGGAGCGTAATTATGAGCGTGCTTGCGGGCGATCTGCGGGAAGCCATGACGTCGTCGGCCATGATCGCCGTGAAGAATCTGGATTTCTATTACGGACAGCACAAGGCGCTGCACGGAATCACCATGGATTTCCCGAAGCGCAAGGTGACGGGCATGATCGGCCCGTCCGGGTGCGGGAAATCGACGCTGCTGCGCGTCCTTAACCGGATGTACGACCTGTATCCGGGGCAGCGCGCTACTGGCGAAGTGATGTTCGACGGACGCAACATCGTCGCTCCCGGCATGGATATGAACCGGCTACGCGCCCGGGTCGGCATGGTGTTTCAGAAGCCGACCCCGTTCCCTATGTCGATCTATGACAACATCGCTTTTGGCGTGAAGCTGCACGAAAAGCTGTCCCGCGCTGAAATGGACGCGCGCGTCGAGGACGTGCTGCACCGTGTCGCCCTGTGGTCGGAAGTGAAGGATCGCCTGAAATCTTCCGCCACCGCGCTGTCTGGCGGCCAGCAGCAGCGTCTGTGCATTGCGCGCACTATCGCGACGCGGCCCGAGGTGGTGCTTCTGGATGAGCCGACCAGTGCGCTCGATCCGGTTTCGACGGCGCGTATCGAGGAACTGCTCGACGAGCTGAAAAAGGAATTCACGATTGCCATCGTGACGCACAACATGCAGCAGGCGGCGCGCTGCGCCGATCAGGTGGCGTTCTTCTATCTGGGCGAGCTGGTCGAGATCGACAGCACCGACCGCATGTTCACCGCGCCGCGCGAGAAGCGGACGCAGGATTACATAACCGGCCGGTTCGGCTGAATTCGGACGACGGCGCCCCGAACGGTCGCTGTGCGCAGTTAAGCCCGAAGGGGCGAAGTTAGGATCGTTGCGATGACCGAGGCCACGCACACAGTCAAAAGTTACGAGCAAGAGCTTGAGCGCCTGCGCGGCCTGATGGCTCGCATGGGCGGCCTGGTCGAGCGCCAGACGGCGCGCGCGGTAAGCGCGATCGTCGATCGGGACGAAGAAGCGGCTGCCGAGGCGCCCGAACTCGACCCGGAAGTTGACAGTCTGGAGCGGGAGGCGGAAGCGCTGGCCATCCGTATTCTGGCCCTGCGGTCGCCGATGGCTGTGGATCTGCGCGAAATCGTCGCGGCTCTGAAGATTACCGGCGATCTGGAGCGGATCGGAGACTATGCCTCGTCTATCGCGCGTCGGGCGATGAAGCTGGAGATGGAAAACAACCTCTCGCTGATCGGCCTGCGCAACATGGGTCGGCTGGTGCAGGAGAACCTGCGGCGCGGCATCGACGCCCTGACCCAGCGCGATCGTGATCGCGCCATCGAGGTATGGCAATCCGATACAGCGGTCGATGAACTGTACACCGCCATGTTCCGTGAACTTGTCACCTACATGATGGAGGATCCGCGCAATATTGGCGCCTGCATCCATCTTCTGTTCGTGGCGAAAAATCTCGAGCGTATTGGCGACCACACGACCAATATCGCAGAACGCGTCTACTACGCCGCCACCGGCGAGATGCTGCCGTCGGTTAGGCCCCGCGGCGGCCTCGGCCCGACGACCGTCGCCTGAAGGAAACCTGGCGATGAACGTGGAAACGCAGGATGCAGGTGGGGCCAGCAGGGGCGCAAGGCTTCTGGTCGTCGAGGACGATCCGTCCCTGCAGGTGATGATGCGCTACAATCTGGAGAAACTCGGCTACGCCGTTGACGTGGCGAGTGACGGAGCTGCGGCCCTGAACGCCGTATCCGCTGCACGGCCGGACCTCGTGCTGCTGGACTGGATGCTGCCGGGCGGGATGTCGGGGCTCGATGTCTGCCGCCGTCTGCGCGCGCTTCCCGGGGACAACGCCATTCCGGTCATCATGTTGACGGCGCGTAGCGAAGAGACAGATGCGATCAGCGGGCTTGAGAACGGGGCGGACGACTACCTCACCAAGCCATGCAGCATCGCGACGCTGGACGCGCGCATAAAGGCGATGCTTCGCCGCATGAACGTCACCTATGACGAACTGCGTTTCGAAGACATCGTGCTCGACCCCACCAAGCATCGGGTAGAGCGGAGCGGGCGCAAGATCCAGCTTGGTCCGACTGAATACAGATTGCTGGAATTCTTCATGCGCCGCCCGGGAAGGGTGTTTTCTCGTGAGGATATTCTGAAGGCCATCTGGGGCGAGAACATTCACGTCGAAATCCGCACGGTCGATGTCCACATCCGTCGGCTCCGGCGCGAGATCAATGCGCCCGGCGAGGCCGATCTGATCCGCACCGTGCGTTCGGCCGGGTATGCGCTGGACAACACGCCTGACTGACCCGAAAGCGGCGGCCGCGGCGTCCGGCCTTACGGGAGTTCTCCCGAAATGACGGATGTCGTGCTGGGGCTTTGTCTTGGCGGCGGGACGCTGGCGGGCTTTGTCGCCGGGTATCTTGTCGCTTCGCGCCGAGCGGTGCGCGGTGTTCTCGGACCGGTTCTGGGCGTCGAGAGCGTTGGCGCAGCGGGTGCGACCCTGGAGGAGACGCTGGATCTCCTTCCTGAACCAGCGTTGCTCCTCGACATCCAGGGCGTGCTCAGATTCGCCAATACGGAGGCGCTGGCGGCCTTTGGCGATGTGATCGGCACCATTATCCGTCACCCGGACGTTTATGCGGCGTTGCGGCGCCTGGACTCGGAAACGATCGAGGCTGCTGCGGACATCGTGATCGACGTTCCGGTCAGGCGTGTGGTGCGGGGCGCGTTCAGGTTGCTGCCCGGCGGTTCGGGGCGCGTGCTGGCGATGCTGTTCGACCACTCGGAGCAGGATGCGGTCGAGCGGGTTCGATCGGATTTCGTCGCCTACGCCAGCCATGAGCTGCGCACGCCTTTGGCGGCGCTGATCGGTTTCATCGAAACCTTGCGCGGACCAGCCGCGGACGATCCGGAGGCGCAACAGCAGTTCCTCGGGATCATGGCGGGACAGGCCGGGCGTATGCAGCGCCTGATCGACCAGCTTCTGGCGCTTTCCCGGGTCGAGATGATGGAGCACCGCAAGCCGCGGGGCGAAGTGAACGCGGAGGACGTGGTCGCCCGCGTCCGCGACGAGTCAGCGCCCTTGCTCGCCGCGCGGGGGATGACGATGGAGACGGAGCCGACCCCCTTCGTCTGTCCCGGAGACGAGGACCAGATTGTACAGATTCTGTTGAATCTGGTTGAAAATGCGGTGAAATACGCAAGCACGGTCAAGGGACGCGCACCGCGCGTCACGCTGTCCGTCGCTGAGGTCGCAGTGGGCGGAAAGGCGGGCGTGTCGTTCATCGTCGCCGATAACGGGCCGGGGATCGAGGCGCGTCATCTGCCGCGTCTTACCGAACGCTTTTATCGCGTCGAAAATGGTCCGGCTGTCACGGACGCCAGCGGTTATGGACTGGGCCTCGCCATCGTGCGTCATGTCGTCGACCGGCACGAAGGACGGTTCAGCATCGAGAGCGAACCGGGAGTCGGCACCCGTTGTATGGTGTGGCTTCCAGCGCGCTCAGGGCGGCGCGAAGCGCGCGAACGCCCTTCGCTTCTTCTGGCCTGAGCGCGCGGCAAACTTCAGTGCATGGGGTGCGGCGGCGGCCCCGCCATCGCCTTCACAGTGTCGACAGTAATCGTATCCTTGTAGGAATTTCCAAAATGCGTCCGGACGTAGTTCACGACGTCCGCGATCTGTTGCGGCGTCAGAACGCCGTTGAACCATGGCATTGCGCCATAACCGTTAAGCACGACGGTAGCGGGATAGATCGGTGACGCCAGCTTCGGGTTGCCGGCAAGCGCCGGGATCACGGCGGCGCCGACGCCGCCTTTGCCATTCGCCATATGGCAGGCCTGACACACATGTTTATACGTCTCGGCCCCGGAGGTCATCGTCGCGTCCCGGTCTCCGCCCGCGCCGGGAGAGTCAGCGCGTGCAGCGACAGAGGGAAGGGTGGACAACAGGGCGAGAATTGAAAGCGTCGATCTGAGGGTTTTCATGGGACCGCCTTCAATTCGCCTGCGCGCGTTTGTTGAGTTGGGAAATGGCGTCGAGCGACGACAGAAGTGCGCCTTCCTGCCAGCAACCCAGATAGGACGCGTGTTCGCCCGCCAGCACGACGCGCCCGTCCATTGTCGTCAGATTGCGGTAGTGCTGTTTGCGGCTTTCCTCGCTCCACATCGCGCAGCAGCCAAGCGAACCCGGCATCCGGCTCCATGCGACGGCGACGCCGTTGCTGAATTCCTTGCGATATTGCGAGTGAAAGACCTCGCCCTGCCTGAGTCCGAGTTCGATGCGTTCCGCGGGCGTCATGCCCGCGATGTCGAGCCCGGCCATGTTCTTCGTGTAGGCGCCAAGCAATACGGCCGGTCCGGGCTTGTGGAACCCGTAACTTGGATATGAGATCTGGGAAATTTCCTGGCTTGTAAAGCTGATGCCGCCATAAATCCCTTCATCTTCCTCCCAGAAGCGCCGCTTGAACTCCAGCCCCATCTTGATGTGGGAGGTGTAGGGAACAGCGCCGATCGCAGCACGCATGGCGGGGGAGACCTGCACGTCGATCTGGCTGAGGATTGAAAGCGGTATGGTGCAGACGCACCAGTCGGCTTTCTCGACCGACGTCGCCCCGGTCTCGGTGTGCGTCCATGACACGCTCACGCCGTGATCATCCTGGGCGATGCGCGTGACGCGGGCGTTCATCGTGAACAGGTCGGACACCTGTGCTGCGAATCCCTTGCCGATCATATCCACGCCGCCGACGGGCTGGAACATCGTCGTCTGCATCTCATAATTCATGAAATAGGAAAGCGCCTGCCAGACTGGCGGCGCGAACAGATCGTGCCGGTCGAGCAGGGAAGACGTGGAAACCGGGACAGGCGCGCCGTCAGGACCGCCGCCCGGGCGCTGGTCCCAGCCGCGCCGGGAGCCGAGATGCAGGGTGCTGGTGTAGCGCATGTCGGCGTCAAGAACGCCCCAGCCGCGCATCGCTTCGCGGACGCGCGCGCGATCCTCCTGCGTCAACTCCTTGTCCAGCGTGTGCGCATCAATGGATTTCGCGAGCAGTTCCGCGACGTTGCCGGTAAAATCGGCGGCCACGTCCCTGTAGCGCTGGGGTTTGCCGCCGAACGTGTCGCTGCTGTGAACGAGCGCATTGTAGTTCAGCTGAATGAACGGCTCCAGACTGACGCCGAAAGCGCGGCAATAGTGCAGAAGCGCGCGATGGTGGTAGGGGACGCGCCACGGTCCGGGGTTGATGTAGTTCCCGGCCGCGAATTTCACGTCCTGAACCGCGCCGCCCATTTCCGCGACACGGTCGCCGCCGCGAAGGGTCCAGTTCCGGCCGCCCGTGCGCGCCTGATACTCGAGAATCCGGACGGAGTACCCCGCCTTGCGGAGTTCGTAGGCGGCGAGCATTCCGGCGAGTCCCGCGCCGAGCACCAGCACTGTCTGGCCCTTGCGGTGGGTTTGCAGGTTGGGCGGTCCGGTGAACCGGGATTCCGCTGCGTGCCCCAGCACGGTCATCGCCTGATACAGCGCGGCCGCGCCGCCCATAAGGCCGATCGAAGTGAGGATTTGTCGGCGTGTCGTACCTGACATGCGTCCCGTATGCCTTCCGGTTGTGGACGCGCATCGCTGTGCTGGATCTCACTTCGATACGCTGTAGCATTGAGCTGCTATCATGCTCCGGCGACGATCAGCAAGGCGAAAGGGACTGTTCCGCTTGCGCCGCCCAGCCGCCGGATTTATCTCCGACCGTCCCGCGCACTGACGAAGGCCGCCGCCGTGGATCGTGAATTCTGGTTGAAAAAATGGCGTGAAAACCAGATCGGTTTTCATCAGCCGGACACCAACGCGTTTTTGCGCAGGCATTGGACCAAAATGCGCCTGCGTCCCGGCGCCCGCGTTTTTGCGCCGCTGTGCGGTAAAAGCCATGACATGCTTTGGCTACGTGCGCAGGGAATGTCGGTCGTCGGCGTCGAACTGGCGCGCAACGCCGTAGAGCAGTTCTTCGAAGAGAGCGGACTGACGCCCGTCGTCTCCATGTGTGGCGTGTTCGAGCGGTTCGAAGTCGAGGGGCTGGCGCTTCTTGTCGGGGATATCTTCGACCTCGACGCGCTGACGCTGGGGCGGGTGGATGCGACTTACGACCGCGCTGCGCTGATCGCTCTGCCGGAGCCGATGCGTGCACGATACGCCGACCGGCTGCTGGCGCTGGCGGGTCACGCGCCACAGTTTCTGGTGACGATCTCCTATGATCAGGCGATGGCCTCCGGGCCGCCGTTCTCGGTAGGAGAAGAGGAAATCCGGAGCCGCTATGGAGACCGGTATGAGATCAAAACGATTGAGTGGACCGACATTCCCGGCGGCTTCAGGAAAGCCGGTCCGGCGACGGAGACGTCCTGGCTTCTGACGCCCCGTTGAGGCGATCTCTGTAGCGTCGGGCTCGCCTGTAGCAGCGCCCGTTCGCATGAGTTGTCGGTTGCTCTCTGGACTAGGGCTCCTGTGCGCCGACGTGTAACGACCGGATCGAACGAACTTTCAGTTCGCCATCGTCATTTCCGGCATGGCGCCAGCCTGGAGACGCAACTCCCGAGTGTCTCGCGCCGGGGGGCTTCCGAACATGCGGCGGTATTCACGGCTAAACTGTGAGGGGCTGTCGTAGCCGACTGCAAAGCCGACTTCAGCAGCGTCTGCGCCGGGAATAAGCAGCAAACGTCGCGCTTCCTGCAACCGCAGGCGGGTTCTGTACTGCAGCGGACTCATCATGGTCGCCGCCCGGAAATGGCGATGGAAGGAAGAAGGACTCATGCCGGCGCGCCGGGCGAGAGACGCGATTTCAAAAGAGCTCGCGTAATGCTCGCGAATCCAGCCAATGGCGCGATTGAGTTGCGAAAGACTGCTTCCTGCCGTCGCGATCTGGCGTAGCACCTGCCCCTGTGGTCCCATCAGAATACGATACAGCAACTCGCGCGTGTAGAGCGGGAACAGGATCGGGATATCCTGAGGGCGGTCCAGAAGATCGACTATTCGTGTAACCGGATCGAGAATGTCGTGTGTCAGATCGCTGAAGCGCATGCACGAAGGGCACAATGGCCCTGACAGCGCTTCGTCATGCCGCATGTCGACAAGCAGGTCTGCGATCTGCACGGGATCGAGCGTGAAGCACAGGGCGAGATAAGGCTCTTCTTGCGAGGCGCGGACGACCTGACTGGTGACGGGAAGGTCGACGGCGGTGACCATGAACTTGCTTGAGTCATATTCGAATGTCTGGTCGCACAGCATGACCTGCTTGGCGCCCTGAACGATCACACAGAACCGGGGTTCGTAGACCGCGTCCATCGGCGTGGTGGGAGCTTCCGCGCGAAATAGCAGCAGTCCCGGCACGATCGACCGGCATATTGCATCCGGACAATGGCGCGCGATGGAGGCGCGCAAATGTTCCAGCGTATTCTGCATGACCGTCTCCCCAATGGTTGGCGCACCGGACCTTAGCCTGTTGGCCGAAGAGTATAGCCGTATGCTCGATTCGCTCAGAGGTGAAAAATCAGCAATTGATCGGATCGTGCAATTATTTGGGCGCATTAGGCTATCTGGAAAAGCATGGTGATAGAAAATATACCTGAATCGCCCATTAAACAGCGAGTATTTCAGTCGAGTTGAGACTCCTGATGAGAGATTTTTTCATGTGGATGGAAGAATCGTGCAAGCATCTGGTCGGATCGCGCTACCGCCTGTTGCGAGGGTTTTTGCATAATCCGCGCAGACACTGACCGCCCGCCCGAACTGACGCCATGCGTGCTGGTCGGGCGTGAGCCGTCACGTTCCGCAGTTATGGCGAAGCGCTAGCCACCGTCGTGCAATCCGACGGCAGGAAGGACGTCGCCGTCCTTTCGAGCCTGCCAGACAGAGAGTTTCATGGGTATAGTCGCCTTCGCGCTCCGACGGCCGTACACGTTTCTTGTTGCCGGAGTGCTGGTCGTCCTTCTCGGTGTGACGGCGGTTTTCCGTACGCCGACTGACGTGTTCCCCAACATTGATATCCCCGTCGTGACCGTGGTCTGGTACTACGATGGGCTCGACGCGACGGAGACGGAAAAAAGACTTACGACATATACAGAGTTTTCCGAGAGTTTCTTCGTCAACAATCTGCGCACGATCGAAAGCCAGACGACTCCGGGTCTCGTTCTGGAAAAGCTGTATTTTCAGCCTGGCGTGAATGTCGATCTGGCCGTGGCGCAGACCGTGTCGGCGACGAACTCTATCCGGGCGTTCCTGCCGCCGGGGGTTCAGCCGCCGATCATCATGCAATACAGCGCGTCCAGCGTGCCGGTGCTCCAGTTGTCCTTGTCATCTGACAAGCTGACCGAGAGCGAATTGTACGATTACGGCATCTATCGCGTCAGGCAGCAACTTGCGCCAATTCCGGGAACCCTGCTGCCGCCGCCCTATGGCGGAAAGATCAGGCAGGTCATGGTCGATATCGACTCCATGCGTCTCGCCGGTCTCGGGCTGACCCCGCTCGACGTGTCGAACGCGATCATGGCGCAGAATCTTACCCTGCCGGGTGGAACAGTGAAGTTCGGTGCGACGCAATACGATATTCACGTGAATGGGATGCCCGACGCCGCCGCGCGCCTGAACGACGTGCCGCTCAGGCGGGATCTGTCGACGGGCGCACTGACCCGTATCGCTGATGTGGCGACGGTGCGTGACGGATGGGCCGTGCAGCAGAACGTGGTCCGGAAAGAGGGGCGACGCTCGGTCCTGCTGTCGATCATGAAGGCGGGCAACGCCTCGACGCTCGACGTCGTGAACGCGATCCGTGACAAGGTGCTTCCGGTCACGCGTGCCGCCGCGCCGAAAGGCATGGCTATCGACGAGATGTTTGACCAGTCCGTGTTTGTGAAGGCGGCCATCACGGGCGTCGCTTCGGAGGCGGTGATCGCGGGGCTCCTGACGGCCGCAATGATCCTGGCCTTCTTGGCCAGCTGGCGTTCGACATTGATCGTTGCGATCTCCATTCCGCTGTCGATCCTGTCGTCCATCGCGGTGCTGTCATGGACAGGCCAGACGCTGAATCTGATGACGCTGGGCGGGCTTGCTCTTGCGGTCGGCATTCTGGTCGACGACGCGACGGTGACGATCGAGAATATTCATCGCCTGCGACACGAGGGATTGGCCCTTCAGCAGGCAGTCCTTGAAGGCGCGGCAGGAATCGCGTTGCCTACCCTGGTCTCGACTCTCGCGATCTCCTGCGTGTTCATCTCGGTCGAGTTCCTGACTGGACCCTCAAAATTTCTGTTCACGCCGATGGCTCTGGCGGTGGTTTACGCCATGCTCGCCTCATACGCGGTCAGCCGCACGCTCGCGCCGATCTTCGCAGCCCTGCTGCTGCGATCAGAGGAGGAAGCGGCGGAACGCAGACGCGAAAAGGGCTTGCCGCCCGATCGTTTCGCGCGATTTGGCGTCTGGTTCGACGCCCGTTTCGAACGGTTGAGGGCACGCTATCTGGCGACACTGGAGCTTCTGATCACAAGCTCCTGGAAAGTGCCGGCAATTGGCGGTGTAGCGCTTGTCGCTGCTGGCGTGCTGGCGACTCAGGTCGGGCAGGATTTTTTCCCGTCCATCGACGCCGGGGAGTTCAAGCTGCACATCCGCGCGCCGGAGGGCACGCGGATCGAGACGACGGAGAAACTGTTCGATCAGGTCGAGAACGTTATTCGGGAGGTCGTTCCGGCTGAAGAACGCGTCCTGCTTCTGGACAATATCGGCATTCCCTTCCGTTACTCGATGCCGTTCGACGACGGCTCCACTGTTGGCACGAACGATGGACAGGTCATGGTGGAACTGGCGAAGGATCACCGTCCCACGGCGGAGTATGTCCGTAAGCTGCGGACGGAACTTGCCCGCCGGTTTCCGGATTGCGTCTTCTATTTCCAGCCAGCCGACATCGTCACGCAGATTCTGAATTTCGGCGTTCCTGCGCAGGTCGATATCCGTATCGCCGGTTACGACGCAGTCAATAACAGCAAAGTCATGCAGGAAATCCGCAAGGAGGTTGCGACCATCCCGGGTCTTGTGGACGTGCGGTTGCATCAGCAGCTTTCCGCGCCGGAACTCAAGGTTGCGATCGACAGGCAGCGCGCGGAAGATCTTGGCCTGACGATGGACGACGTCGCGCGCAACGTAATGGTGTCGCTGGCGTCCTCGAACACGGTCACGCCCAATTTCTGGGTCGATCCGAAGACCGGCATCCAGTATCCGCTCGCGGTACAGACGCCGCAATATAAAGTCGGAGACGTCAGGGATCTGCAAAACACCGTCATCGCGTCGGCAGTCGGGGCGGACAAGACGTCGGCCCTGCTCGGCAATGTCGCCTCCATCGAACGCGGCGTGGCGCAGAACGTGATTTCGCACAGCAACATCCAGCCGACGCTGGATATCGACGCAAGCGTGGAAGGTCGGGATCTCGGTTCCATAGCGCGAGAGATAGATCGTGTCGTTTCCCGGCACCGTCATGAGCTGTCGGCGGGAAATACGGTTGTGGTGCAGGGGCAGATCGAAAGCATGCACTCGGCGTTCGGCAGGCTCGGCATAGGTCTGCTGGTGGCGGCGATCGCGGTCTATCTGCTGATGGTTGTCAACTTCCAGTCTTTTACCGATCCTTTCGTGATCGTTCTTGGCCTTCCCGGAGGAATGTGTGGCATCGTGTTCATGCTCTTCGTCACAGGAACGACTTTTTCGGTGCCCTCGCTGATGGGTGCGATCATGAGCGTCGGCGTCGCCAGCGCCAATTCGATCCTTCTTGTCACCTTTGCAAAAGAACGGCGGGCGGAAGGGCTGGATGCGACGGCGGCGGCGCTCGAAGCGGGGCGCGCGCGTCTGCGCCCCATTCTGATGACATCCATGGCGATGGTGATCGGCATGTTGCCGATGTCGCTCGGGCTGGGCGACGGCGGTGAACAGAATGCGCCGCTCGGCCGCGCGGTGATCGGCGGCCTTCTCGCCGGAACTTGCGCCACGCTGTTTGTGGTTCCCTGGCTATATAGCCGTTTACGTCGGCGTGAGAGCCGCATTCTTGAGGATTATGAGAATGTCTGAGCCGGTTAAACATTCTTCTGAGGCTCCCGTTGGTGGCTCCCGCATAGCGCCGCTGGTCGGGGTCGGGGTTCTGGTCCTGCTCGCCTATGGCGTTTACGGGCATGTTGAACGTTCCGTCAGCGTTCGCGCGCTGGCCAATACGCGGGCGACACAGGCACCGGACGTGCGTGTCATGACGGTGCATTTTGACGAAAAGCCCGTGACGCTGGAGCTGCCCGGCGAGACCGCTCCGCTGGAGACTGCGGCGATCGGGGCCCGCGCTTCCGGCTATATCGAGAAAAGAAACGTCGATATCGGCAGCGTGGTGAAAGCGGGCGACGTCCTGGCGATCATCCGCGCGCCGGAACTCGACCGGCAGGTCGCACGTGCGCAGGCGTCCCTTGCGCAAACGCGGGCTAACCTCGCGCTCGCCAAGGTGACGGCGCAACGTTCAGGCGGACTGGTCAGCGGCGGCGCCGTCAGCCGCCAGAATTTCGATGTTGACCGCATTACACAGGATGCGCGGGCGGCGGAGCAGGCGGCGGCGGACGCGGCGCTGGCCGAAACGGCGCAACGCAAGGCTTACACGACGGTCGTGGCGCCGTTCGACGGCGTCGTGACTGTTCGCAACGTCGAAGCTGGCGATCTGGTCAGCGCGGACAACGCACAGGCGACGCCGCTGTTCGTCGTGGCGCGTACGGACCGGCTGCGTGTGCGCGTCCACGTGCCGCAGACAGATGCGGCGGGGGTTGCGATGGGCGCACCGGTGACGGTGACGACGCCGGACCGGCCGGGGGAAATTTTTTCGGGCGTCGTCACGCGTACGGGCTTCGCGCTTGAGCGGGGCAGCAGGATGTTGCCTGTGGAGGTTGAGCTGGACAACCGCGACGGAAAGCTTGCCTCCGGTCTGTACGTCGCGGCGCGGTTCGCGTTGCCGCGCCCCACGCCAACGATTGTCATCCCTTCGGAAGCATTGATTTACGAAGCGGATGGTCTTTCCCTCGCGACAGTTGATAGCGACGACAAAGTGCGTCTGCACAGCATCAAGGTGGGGCGCGATTTTGGAGACCGTCTGGAGGTTCTGTCCGGGTTGCCGGACGGCAGCCGCCTGATCGTTCGCCCGCCATCCTTTCTGGGCGAAGGCAGCCACGTGAAACCGGTCGCCGACGCCCCGGCGAAAGGTGCGTAAAATGCGGGTTGTCATGAGAAATGCCGTCAGCGCGGTCGCGCTGGCGCTTTCGGGCTGCACGATGATCCCGAACTATCATCGTCCTGCGGCGCCGGTGGCGGCTACCTGGCCGGGGGCTTCCGGGACGGACCCCTCAGCCGCAGCGGATATGCGCGACTGGACGACGTTCTATCGCGACCCGCTGATGCAACGCCTGATCGCTTTGGCTTTGGAGAACAATCGTGACCTGCGTATAGCCAGACAGCAGGTTTCAGCGGCGAGCGCGCAGTTCGACATCGAGAACGCTGCGCTGTTCCCGATGCTTAACGGCAGCGCCGGGGCGAATATCCAGAAAGAATATTCGAAAATTCTGAGTCTGGCGACGACGGATGGGCCATTTTACACACGCCAGTACGCCGTGGGTTTCGGCCTGTCGGCGTATGAGGTGGATCTCTGGGGCCGTATCCGCAGCGCTTCCCAATCTGCGTTCGACCGTTACATGGCCGGCGCGTTCAGCCGCGAAAGCATGCGCCTCAGCGTCATCGCTGGCGTCGCGTCGTCGATGTTGAGTTGGGTCGCCAACAACGAGGCTACTCTGGTGACGCAGCATGTGCTGGAAAGCCGCCGGAACACATACGATCTCGTCCGCCAGACGGTTGCGCGCGGAACCGGCACGCAACTGGATCTGGCGCAGGCGGAAGCTCCGGTGCACGAGGCCGAAGCGAATCTGCAAGTCTACATAAGACAACGCGCGGAGGCGTTCGACCAGTTGACGCTTCTGATCGGCACGCCGTTGGACGCGTCAACGACACAGGCGCTGCAAGCGAAGACGAAGCTGGGCGATGTCGTGGACTTTCCGAACGTGCCGGCTGGCCTTCCGTCCGACCTGATCGGGCGTCGTCCGGACATCCTGTCGGCGGAGGACACGCTTCGTTCGGCCAACGACGATATTGGCGCTGCACGAGCCGAGTTTTTCCCGAAGATTCAAATTACGGCGACCAACGGAACGGCGAGCAACAATATCACGCGGCTGTTCCAGAGCGGCATGGGCGCATGGAACGTGGCGCCGCAGATCACGCTGCCGTTGTTTGACGCGGGACGCCTTACCGCCGCGCTCAAGCAGGCGAAAGCGCGCAAGCAGGAGGAAATTGCGCGCTACGAGAAAACCATCCAGACGGCCTTCAAGGAAGTGGCTGACGCTTTGGTCGGGCGTGACACCTATCGCCTGCAGCTTGAGGCGCAGGACAATCTGATTGGCGCCAATGCGCGGCAATACTCGCTCGCGCGGCAACGTTTTGATGCTGGTTACGATCCGTACCTGGACACGCTCGTCGCGCAACGTTCGCTTTATGAGGCACAGTTGGGCGGAATAACTGCGCGGCTACAGATGATGTCGAACAGCGTGACCTTGTACAAGGCGCTCGGCGGCGGATGGTCGGCGGCAACGCCCAAAAGACCGCCCACGCCGATCGGAGAGCGTATTTTTTAAGAAACATCACTTACGACAGGCGACTGTATCTGAAAACAACGGCGTAAGGGCGACGCTCCTGGGGAAGAAAAGTCCGGAAGACAATCTTCCGGGCTTAAAAACCGGAGCAATGCAGATATGTCGACTGACGATGCGCGGGGATGGACAACATGCAGTCTTTCAGCGGAGTGAGTGTGTCACACTTACTACGCCCGTCCGGACATCGCCTTGACCGCCGGATAGAGTGCTCGATAGATTTTTACACGCTCAGCGTAGGCGTCCCGAAGAGCGGCGTCGGGATTCACGGTTTCGGAACGTTCCGCCGGGAGGCATACGGTTTCCGGCGCCTCGCCCGTCACCGCCATGCGCGCCAGTCGCGCTGCCCCGAAGGAGCCGCCAAGCTCACCGTTCTTTAGCCGGTGCAATGGAATGTCTAGCGCCGCCGCCAGGATGCGTACCCAGCGCGGACTGCGCGAGCCGCCGCCGATCACGTCGGCCTCGCTCACCACAGAGCCTGACGCCCGCAAACCGTCCAGGGCGTCGCGGAAAGAAAACGCAACGCCTTCGAGCACTGCCTGCGTCATGGCTGCGCGATCGGAATCTTGCGACAGTCCGAGAAAACCGCCCCGGATGTCTGCGTCGTTGTGGGGCGTCCGTTCTCCGGACAGATAGGGCAGAAAGACAGCTTTTGACGGTTCTTCGATCCGTTCGGGCAACTCGGCAAGAAGGTCTGGCTCGTCAATCCCGCACACGCGCGACCACCACGCCAGTGACGCCGCCGCCGACATGGTGACGCCCATCTGGTGCCACATGTCGGGCACTGCGTGGCAGAAAGCGTGAACGCCGCGTTCCGTTCCCACGCGAAGACCGTCCGTGGTCGTCCACAACACGCCGGAGGTGCCGAGCGAAAGGAATGAGTTTCCGGACCGGATCGCGCCAAGCCCCACAGCCCCACCGGCGTTGTCGCCCGCGCCGCCTGCGACCACAGGCTGATCCGTCATGCCCCACTCACGCGCAAGGTCGGCCTTGACGCGCCCGGCGGGGGCGTTTCCTTCGAAAAGCGCGGGCATTGCCGTCTCACGCAATTCGCAGGCCGCCAGCGCCTCGTCCGACCAGCGACGGGCGCCGACGTCCAACCAGAGCGAACCTGAGGCGTCCGACATGTCTTCGATCATCTCGCCGGTCAGGCGATAGCGCAGCCATGCCTTGGGCAGCAGCACATGACGGGTCGCCGCGAAGATTTCAGGCTCGTGCCTTGCGACCCAGATCAACTTGGGCGCAGTGAAGCCCGGCATCGCGATGTTGGCGCAGACCGAGCGGCTTTCCGGAAAGCGTCGTTCGAACTCGGCGCATTCTTCCGTGGAGCGCGTATCGTTCCAAAGGATGCACGGCCGCAGGACCTCGCCATTCGCACCCAGCAGGACAGCGCCGTGCTGTTGCCCTGAAAGCCCGAGGCCGCGAACTTTCGCCATGGCCTCCGGCGCCTCGCGCCGGAGAGCGGCAAGCGCAGCCTGCGTGGCCGTCCACCATGCCTCGGGATACTGTTCGCTCCAGCCCGGGCGGGGCCGGGACACTGTCAGAGGCTCCGTACGGGTCGCGACCACTGCCTGTTCGTCATCGACGATAATGGCTTTGACGCCGGAGGTTCCGAGATCGAGTCCGATATACATGGCTCTTACCTCCGCATGGAGAAACGACATGGCGCAATTCACAGATTGTTGAACATAACCTCAATCAGCGTCGCCGGGAACGGGATCCCCGGGACCCGGTAAAATACCTGAACGCTGGCCTTTGACCGCGCGGACGGGGTATGCTTGCCCGGCGGCGTACGTCATTCGACGCGTCGAGCAGCTAAACCGACGGTCGTTCTTGTGATTCTCCTGTTTCTGGGCCTGATCGCCCTCGTTCTGCTCATCGCTGTCAGCATCCTGATCTCGATGTCGGAAATATCGTTCGCCGCCGCGCGTGATGTGCGGCTGCGCGCCCGGGCTGACGCGGGCGATGAACGTGCGACAGCGTTCCTCGCCCTGCGTCGCAACAGCGGGCAGGTGATGACGGTCCTGCAGATCCTGCTCAATTCGGTCGGCGTGCTTGGCGGCATGATCAGTTCGGGAATGCTCGCGCCGCCGTTGACCGACATGCTTATGCGCTGGGGATTCGTCGAAGCGTCCGCCAGCAGCATCGCTTCTGCGATCGGGTTCGTCGCAACCACGGGTCTGTTTGTCGTGTTCGCCGACCTGCTACCAAAGCGGATCGCGATGAACGCGCCAGACAGGATCGCGCTTGCGATCGGCTGGTTTCCGGCAGGCGCTCTGCGGGCGCTCTATCCGGTCGTCTGGGTGTTCTCGAAAATCTCCGACGCGTTGCTGCGCGCCCTGAAAATACCCGCCGCCTCCGCTGTCGAGCCGGTGACGCCCGAAGATCTCAGAGCCATCCTCGCCGCCGGAACGGCGTCCGGCGTCCTGCTCGAGCAGGAACATCAGATGATCCAGAACGTGCTGGGCCTGCAGGACCGCTCCGTCACGTCCGCAATGACGCCCCGTGACGAAATCGTCTTTCTGGACGTACAGGAAACGCTCGAGGCGCAGCGCGACAAAGTTCGCGTCCGACCCTATTCCCGCTATCCGCTGTGCAATGGCGGCCTCGACAGGGTGATTGGCTCGATCCGCGCAGAGGATGTGCTGGTCACGGTCGTTGATGAACCGAAGACAATCATACAGACCGGCGAACAGGCGGTGAGTCCGATATCGCGGCTTCGCCGCGACGTCCTCTCCGTGCCGGAGACGCTGAATCTGTGGGACACGCTGGCCCAGTTCGACACGCACGGGGCGGGCTTCGCCATCGTGGTGAACGAATACGGGCTCGTGGTCGGGTTGATCACATTCAAGGATATCATGGGCGCACTCATGGATGGGCTCGCCAACCCGTTCGATGAGCAGGCGATCGTCCGGCGCGATGAGAATTCGTGGCTTATCGACGGCGCGGCGCCGATCGGCGACGTCATCCGCGAACTTGGCGCGCTCGATCTTCCAGACAGCGACATCTTCGACACGATCGGCGGTTTCGTGACCCACCGTCTTCGCCGCATGGCCCGCAAGGCTGATCGCATCGACGCGGTTGGCTTCCGGTTCGAGGTGGTCGACGTCGAGGGCTTCCGTATCAACCAGCTTCTGGTCACGCGCCTGGAACAGCGCGGATAACGGATACGCGTCAAGCTGGCGAGCGCCTCCGACGTTTCAGGCGCGTCATGAAAATGACGAAATGCTCTGACAGATGCAGTTCCGTAACGATGAGCATCGTCCCTCTGGACGGTTGAGGACTTTTCGCTCCCGCGCGCGGGGATACGGATGCCGCAATGCTGAAAACCATTCGCCGGTTCGAGACTGTCAGCAGTGCGCCGGCCACTGGAAACAAAAGGCGGAATCAGGGCGTTGACGTGATTCGCGGCTTATCGATCATTCTTGTGGTGATTAATCACATGGCATTGCGTATCCCTCTCGCCCGTACAAATCTTGCATCGATTCTGCCCTCCCGCTTGCTGGAGGCGGTCGGGTCGAGCGGCCATGCCGCCGTGTTCGCGTTCTTTGTTATCTCCGGTTTTCTGATCACCCAAACCGTGCTGGGCCGTTGGAAGAGTCTGGGTGGCGTTCGTCTCGCCCAGTTCTACGCGCTCCGCGCCGCACGGATACTGCCGTGCCTTGTCGCGCTCGTCGCCGTGCTGGCCTTGCTGGATCTGATGGGTGAGCCGGATTACGTCATCACACGACCAGATCAGAGCTTGCCTCGCGCTATTTTCGCAGCCCTGTTCATGCACATGAACTGGTACGAGGGGCATACCGGTTATCTTCCGGGGAATTGGGACGTTTTGTGGTCATTGTCGATCGAAGAAGCGTTCTATCTGTTTTTTCCGTTGATCTGCCTGACGGTCGGCAAACGCCCGGCGATCTTTGCTGTGCTTGTCGGAGCGTTCGCGTTGTCGCTTCCGCTTCTGCTCGACGCGCTTTCACATGAACCGCGTATATGGCGACACAAGGCCTATGCGCCGGGAATGTCCGCTATCGCCATGGGAGTGAGCGCTGCGCTTCTGGCGCGGAAATGTCCCGGTATGAAAAGCAGCGCCTTGTTCCATCTCGCGGGATGGGCAGGACTTTGCATGACAATCCTGATGTTCCTGGCTGACGATATCCTGAGCGCGTATCTCGGTGCGGGCTGCATGTTGGTCCTGACGACGGGCGTCGCACTGCTCCTCATTGCGTTTCAGGGGGGCTGGGGGAATGCTGTGCTTACGCCCTGGACAGGTTGGGTCCGCAGATGCGGCGTGCTGAGTTATGAGATTTATTTGACGCATATGTTCGTCGTCTACACGCTGATTCGTGTTTACGCATGGAGCGGCTGCGGGCTCCGATATGTGTGGCTGTGGACGGCTCTCGCCCTCTTTGTGTCGTTACGGCTAGGTTCAATCGTTGAAAAGACGTTTTCAACGCCCGCCCGACACTGGTTTGGAAGGCGCTTGATCGCTGAGTGAAATTCGCATTGTTTCTTTATGACTCTGCTGTTCGCAGTGTTCTTTCGTGTTCCGTCCGTTCGGTCGTCAATATACGCGTTATTATGCGGGGCGGCTGCATCGCGGGGGCGTTAAGCAGGTTCGTGATGTCTTCAGCAGATCTCGGGCGCGCAAAATAAAATCCCTGTCCCTCGCGGCAGCCGTGGCGTGCAAGCCAGAGAGCCTGTTCGCCGCGTTCTATGCCTTCGGCCAAAACTTTCAGGCGAAGATTACGACACAGGCTTAGTATCGAGCGCACCACGAACTGGTCGTTGGTGGATTCCTCAATCTGCCTGAGAAAAGAGGCGTCGATTTTTATTCTATCCACGGCGAATTTGGTCAGGTAGCTGAGCGAAGCATAGCCCGTGCCGAAATCGTCCACTGCGATGGACACGCCAAGATCGCGCAGGGCCGCCAGTTGTCTGTTGGTGGAGTCCACGTTTTCGATGAGCACCGATTCCGTCAATTCGAGTTCCAGAGACGCCGGATCCACGCCCGATTTTTCGATGGCGGAGGTAACCATCTGGTGCACGTCCGCAAGGCGGAACAGGACGCCGGAAATATTCACCGCGACCCGGGGGGTTAGCCCCTGTGCGCGCCAGACGCCAATCTGACGACAGACTTCGTCGAGAACCCATGCTGTGATGGGTGCTATCAGGCCCGTTTCTTCGGCGACGGTCAGAAAATAGCCGGGGGAAAGAAGGGTTCCGTCGCGACGTTCCCAGCGGAGGAGTGCCTCTACAGCGAAAATTTTTCCGGATTTGAGGTCGAATTCCGGTTGATAATGCAACCGGAGTTCGTTGCGTCGCACCGCACTGTGCAGATCGAGCTCGATACGCATGGACGCGGCCTGCGCGTCTTCCATGTTGTGCTGGAAGAAAGCATAGCCCCTGCCGCCTCGCGCCTTGGCGCGATACATCGCCATATCGGCGCGCTTCAGAAGAGTTTCAAAGCGGAGAGCGCCCCCCCGATAAATCACGACGCCGAGGCTGCACGTAGAAAGGACGGTGCCAGGTTCCTCACGCTCAGGATGAGAGACGGCCAGCTCGAACGGTTCGTTGAAAGCGCTGAGTATCTGTTTCGCCTTGTGCTCCACAGCGTCTCTGGACGCGCCGATGTCGAGCGGGCTGACGATCGCAAATCTGTCGCCGCCGATGTGGCTCACAATGGCGGCGGGAAGAGTCGCGACAAGGCGTTCTGCGACCGCCCGCAGCAGACCATCGCCAGCCTGATGGCCCAACGTTTCGTTAATAGCCTTGAAGCGGTCGAGATCGACTGCGTACAAAGCAAACGATTGATGCTGATTCTTACGATTCAGCCGCAGGAGGTCGATCTCCAGCTTCAGCCGATTGGGGAGGCGCGTGATCTGGTCGTAGTATGCGAGGACATGCAGCTCTCGCTCCGCCGCCTTGCGCTTGGTGATGTCAAGCGATGTTATCAAAACGAGTGGTTTACTGGAGGATTCTCCGGGAGGCGTAAGGTGCAGCGGCGCCTTGGTCGTCATGAGCGTGCGCTCCACGCCTTCAGCGTCGACGAAAGTCTCCTCGTAGTGCGGGCCGGCTCGTCCGGTTTCAATCACCAGACGCGCCTGTTGCTCGGACCGCTGTTCATCGTCGCCCCATGACCGGGCGATTGTGCCCATCAGGGCGGATGCGGGCGCCCCCACCATTTCCGCATGACGGCGGTTTACGAGGACATATCGTCCCTCGGCGTCCACGGCGCTGATCATGATCGGCGCCGTATCGATGACCTGCAACAGTCGCTCATGGCTTGCACGCAGCAATTCATCTCGGGCGCGGTGGTTCGCCTTCTTCTCACGCTCCAGCGCATCGGTGCTTCGTCGCGCCTCATTCCGGCAGGCGACGAGCGTAATGAGATTGCGGGCGCGTATGAGGAATTCTTCTGGGTCTACGGGCGAATGTAAGAAATCCGTGGTTTCGGCGCGAAGCACGTTCAGTCGCATCTCTCGGTCCTGACGGCCGGAAATGACGATGATGGGTATTCCTTCTCCCCAGGCCTGGGCCCGGATGCGAGCGATAACTGCGGCCCCATCCAGATGGGGAGAACGCAAGTTTACAAGCAGGAGGTTGAGGTTTTCTGTATCCCTAAAATGAGAAATTGCGTCGTTTTCTGAAAAAAATTCCGATATTTCGGAATTCGCCTCAAAATTCATGACGAAATCGCGGGCGCGATCTTCGTTGGCGATCTGGTCTGCAGTTATGGCGATCAGTCTCATCCGCGTCTCGCGGGAGAGGCGCGTTGCGACAATACGTTACGGAAACGAACGTTCTGGCCTGTCATTCCGGCCCCGATGAGAAATGAATTTTGATGACTGTATCTTATTCTGGACCAGATAATAGACAGTTAATTACCCGTTCTCGAAGAGTTTGAACCCGACGCCATCGTGCGAGGTTCAATCGCAGTCGAATCACGGCCTTTTTCCTGAGCCGGCTCCCATCCGAACACGCTGCGGCCGCCGTATTCATGCGACGCTGCGCGTTCGGCTCGCACGAATGTGTTGAAGTCCGGTCCCGATGCGCGCCGCTCCAGTCGTCGCGCTTGTTCATCCAGCCTCCGGAGGGCCTCCAGACGCTCGTCCTGCCCAAGCTTCGCCGATTCCATTGCGGCTTTCAGAACCGCAAGCGTGTGATCGTAGACTCTGGTCGGAACAGGATAAGGATCGCGATCTTTCCCACCATGTGCGAGCGAGAAGCGGGCAGGGTCGGAAAAGCGGCAGGGCGCGCCGTGGATCACCTCCGCCACTGCGGCGAGCGCGTTCACCGTTCGTGCGCCGACGCCGGGGGTCAGCAGCAGTTCCTGGAAATCCTGAGGCCCCCTGTCGGCGGCTGCAGCCAGCGCACCGTGAAGGCGGCGCATGACCACGTCCGTCTCCCTGACGTCGTGGCGCTCCGGCATCGTCAGGTGCGGCAGCAGAAGCTGCGGTTCATCGTGGCGCGCTGTCGTCGCGCCGGTTTCTCCGCGCAGCAAGGCGACCTCTCGCGTCAGTCCGTCGGGGCCGAGGTCGGACAACAGTGAAAGTTGTGCGTTGCGGGATGCGTCGGCGCGCCTGTCAGCAAGGTTGACGATCGCGCCGCGCGAGGGACCATCGATCGCGGCGTGCGGGTCATCCAGAAAACTGCTCAAACCCTCTGAAAGCCAGTGATAGCGGCGTGCATAGCGGGTCGCGTCGTTCATGCCCTGCTGGATCACGACCCAGCGCCCGTCATCCGCCACGACAAAACTGTGCAGATATAGCTCGAAACCATCCTGCAGGGCGGCGCTGTCCACCTTCGCCACCAGCCTGCTTGCGCGAGCCAGCGCGCCCCCGTCCAACCCGGTTCGCTCGCCAACGGCGGCGAGTTCGTCGGGAGTTCGCCGCGAATGCCGTCCTCGGCCGCCGCATACATGGAGCCCGAGTTCCTCGGACAGCGGCTCAAGGCCGCGCTTGAGCGCGCCCATGACGCTGGTGGTGATGCCGGAGGAGTGCCAGTCCATGCCCATCACGGCTCCGAAGGACTGGAACCAGAAGGGGTGCGCGAGTCGTCGAAGGAATTCGTCCCGACCGTAGTGGTGGATGATCGCCTGTGCGATCACGGCGCCGAGCTTGCTCATTCGCGCGCCGAGCCACGCTGGAACGCGCCCCCCGTGCAGCGGCAAATCGGCGCTTCCGGCCCGGCGGGTCATGGGTTTTCTCCCTGGTCCAACGGGGCTGCCGACAGAGCCTCGGTATCCCGGCGAAGCTCGCCCATCGTGTCGCAGCGCGCAACCCCGCGACGGTGGCTGCATTGGTGCGGCGACGAAGATGGGATAATGAATTTTGGCGTGTGGGGCTCCCGGACGTTGCATTCGCCGGAGGCCAAACGATGAAGCTGCCTGATTTCGAAGCCTGGGCGATTTTCGCGAAAGTCGTGGAGTTCGGTTCCTTCGCCCGTGCCGCGAACGAACTGCGTCTCTCCAAGCCGACCGTCTCGAAAGCGGTGTCGAGGCTGGAGCGGGACCTGAACGTCTCCCTGTTGAACCGGACGTCTCGACAACTGGCGCTGACCGAGGCCGGACGCCATGCTCTGGAGCACGCCAACCGCATTCTGGCCGAGGGAGAGCGGGCGGAAATGGAGGCGCGGGAAGGCGCCTCGGCGCCGCGCGGACTGGTCAGGATCGCGGCGCCCATGACGTTTGGCGTCCAGCATCTGGCGCCCATTCTTCCTGATTTTCTGGAGGCTTATCCGGAAATCGACGTGGCGGTCGATTTCAGCGATTCCCTGATCGACCTCGTCGGCGGCGGCTACGATGTCGCGGTGCGAATTGCGTCTCTGACTGACTCCTCATTGCGGGCGCGCAGGCTTTGCGCCGTCAGACTGCTGCTGGTCGCAGCGCCCGATTTTCTGGATCGCCAGGGCGGACCGACCCATCCGGCTCAACTCTCTGACATCCAGGGAATGGTCTACACCAATGTCGCAGCGCCCGGCGTGTTCAAGATGCGCCATGTCGATGGCGAGGAATTTGTAGTCCAGCAATCGGCGCGCCTCAGCGCGAACAACGCGGAAGCCTTTGCGCCAGCGCTGCTACGTGGCCTTGGGCTGGCGTTTCTGCCCGAGTTCATGGTCTGGAATGAACTGCAATCGGGCCAACTGGTCCACGTTCTGCCCGATTGGAACATCCCGCCGATCGCACTGCATCTTCTGACGCCTCCGAGCCCGTTGCGGCCAACGCGCGTGTCCGTATTGCTCGATTTTCTGGCCGAACGTTTCAGGGAAGCGCCATGGGCGCGCCCTCTGCCGACGCGCTGAGCAGGGTGAATTTCTTCCCGCGCTGAGTGACGTCCGACAGGTCCGTCAATTGTAAAAGAAGACTCCAACGTCAAAGTGCAAGGCACCTAAACGGAAACGCTCACGGGCTAAATAATTGCTCCCGAAACAGTTATGCGTTTTCGCCGCATTCGGATGGCGTGCTCAGTTGTTCCCGCTTTAGAGGCGATCTTGCGCCGGTCGTTATGATGCGCCGCTGGTGACACATGGAAATTCGCAACACAGGCTATTCCTCATTGTCGGGTCGGCGGTTTTTCTGCCTTTATGCGATCTGTGGAATATGGCGGGAGGCGGCGCGGGTGACCTCATGCGATTTCATGTCAGTGCGGCTGTAACGTTACGATCCCACAGCCGAACAGACCGCAGACGTTGGCGTCCCTGCGGCGTGGCTTATCGAAGATGATCTATCGACAACTCCCCACTTGATCGCGCGTCTTCTCGTGGGAGGCGGCAAAACCAGGGGCGACAATCCGGCTTCGTTCCACCTGTGCGTCGAAACCAGATTCCTGCTCGGAGCCTAAGCACGCACCTCCGTGCCGCACCGGTCCCTTATCCCAGGGCCCAGTTCACCGGCGCGATTCCATGCTCTTCAAGAAATGCGTTCGCCTTCGAAAAATACCGACCGCCAAAGAAGCCGTTATGTGCGGATAGCGGCGACGGGTGCGGCGCCTTGAGAACCAGATGCTTTGTGGCGTCGACGAACGCAGCCTTTCGTTGCGCATACGCGCCCCACAGGATGAACAC
The DNA here is from genome assembly GCF_017377715.1 of Acetobacter sacchari. Classification (GTDB taxonomy): domain Bacteria; phylum Pseudomonadota; class Alphaproteobacteria; order Acetobacterales; family Acetobacteraceae; genus Acetobacter; species Acetobacter sacchari. The sequence goes on from NZ_JAFVMF010000001.1 coordinate 221,141, forward strand.
CGCGGGCTGTTCCTGCTCGTTCACTCGCGCGATCACCGCGTCTGTGAACTTCTCCCACCCTTTGCCCTGATGCGACGCTGCGCGCGCCTGTTCGACGGTCAGCACGCTGTTGAGAAGCAGAACGCCCTGTCGCGCCCAGCCCTCCAGATTGCCGTGTCGCGCGGGCGTAATGCCGAGGTCGGTGTTCATTTCCTTATAGATATTGACCAGCGACGGCGGCACGCGCACGCCTTCGCGGACCGAGAAGCAAAGCCCGTGCGCCTGCCCTTCGCCGTGATACGGGTCCTGGCCGAGAATGACGACTTTCACCGATCCCAGCGGCGTCAGATCCAGCGCCCGGAAATACTCGGAGCCTTTGGGGAAGATCGCTTTTCCGAGACGCTTTTCCTCAAGGAGAAAGCTCTTCAGCGCCGTCATGTAAGGCGCTTCGAACTCATCCTTCAGAGCGGTCTTCCACCGCTCGTCGAGCTTAACGCCCGTCACGTCGTTCATGTCTGCCTCTCGATACAAAAAACCCGCCGCGGGCGAGCCGCAGCGGGGGAGGGTAACACGCTCTCCTGACGGCGCCGAAGACCGGCGGAGGTCCGCTCAGCGCGCCGCCAGTTTTACGGCGGCGTGCGCGGCGGAAGCTGTGGCGGGACCGCCGTCGGACGACAGCATGTGCGTGATCGCCGGATCGAACAGCCGCGTGAACGAACCGGGGTGCACGCCCATCCACAGCGTGACGATCGCCAGCGGCGCCAGCACGGCGATTTCAGCAGCCGTCAGGTCGCGCAGCAGCCCGACCGCGCCGCGCACGTGCCCGAACAGCACCTCGCGATACAGGACCAGCATGTAAACCGCGCCCATGATCATCGTCGTTCCCGCCAGCAGCGCAAGCCACAGGGAGACATGCACGGCGCCCATCAGGATCAGCAATTCACCGACGAAAGAGCCGGTGCCCGGAAGACCGACATTCGCCATGGTGAACAGCATGGCGAGCGTCGCCAGCGCAGGCATCCGCATGGCCACACCGCCAAGAGCCGACATGTCGCGCGTCTCGGCGCGCCATGCGATGGCGGCGACGCAGAAGAACAGGGCCGCGATGACCACGCCGTGCGACAGCATCTGATAGATCGCGCCGTCCACGCCCTCCGGATTGAGGGTGAACAGACCGACCGCGATCATGCCCATGTGAGAGAAGGAGGAATACGCGATGACCCGCTTGGCGTCCTTCTGTGCGAAGGCGACGAAGGCTGCGTAGACGATAGCGATGACGCCCAGCGGCAGGATATACGGCGCGAAACGATGCACCGCATCGGGGAACATCAGGACGCCGAAGCGCAGCAGACCATAGGCGCCGGTCTTGGACAGCACGCCCGACAGCATGGCGGACGCAGCCGTCGGCGCCTCGGTATAGGCGTCGGGCAGCCAGGCGTGCAGCGGAAACAGCGGCAGCTTCACGCCGAAGGCGAGCACGAAGCCCATCAGCAGCCAGCACTGCATTTCCGGAGAGAAATGCGTCTGCGCCAGAAACGGAATGTCGGTGGTGCCGGCCGCGCTCCACATGGCGACCAGCGCCACCAGCATGAACAGCGAGCCGCCGAACGTGAACAGGAAGAACTGCAGCGAAGCCCAGATGCGCCTGGGTCCGCCCCAGACGCCGATCATCAGGCTGGCCGGGATCAGCGTCGCTTCGTAGAACACATAGAACAGCACCAGATCGAGCGCCGAAAACAGGCCCATCAACGCCGTCTCCAGCAGCAGCATCGCCGCCATGAAGTCGCAGGCGCGACCGCTGACCGAGCGCCACGCGGCGCCGATGGACAGCGGCGTGAGGAACGCCGTCAACAGAACGAAGACGAGGCTGATTCCGTCCAGTCCCGCGTGATAGGACACGCCGAAACTGGGCATCCACATCAGTTGCTGCTCGAACTGCGCACCTGCCTGCAGCGGATCGAACTCGCTCCAGATCACCACGCTCAGCGCCAGAACCAGCAGGCTGGTCCACAATGCGATCCACCGCGCGGCGCGGTCTGCGGCTTCCCCCGCGTTGCGCGTCAGGAGGATGGCGAGTGCGCCAGCCAGAGGGAGGTAGGTGACAAGAGAGAGAAGGCTCGGATGCACGGCGCGCTCACAGTCCGGTACTAGTTGGCGGGAACCTTAGCGCCCGTTATCCCCCCCGACCACCCGTCAGTCGGTAACGTTGCGCCGAGCAGCCATTTCAATCACGCGTATGTGGTCGGTTTCGTATCGTATGATCCGGCATGAGAACGACGACAGGGCAAGGCGCTGAACCGAAGGCTCCTACCCGACGGCTCTGAGCTCATCGTAAGAGACCATGACGTGTTCCCGGAACGCGGGCCGGGCGACGAGCGCATCGTAATAACGGCGCAGAGCGGGTCGCTCGGCGCGGGAAATAGCGATGTCGTAGTAGCGGAACAACGTGTGGCCGAACTGGATGTCGGCGAGCGTGAAGTCGTCGCCCGCCAGATAGGCGTGGCGCGACAAGCGTGCGTCAGCGATTGACAGAAAACGATCCAGTATCGCAATGGCGCGTTCGATTGCGGCCGGATCCTGATCCTTGGGCGCTGTTCTGACCACGGGCCAGAAAATCGCCGACGTGAAATTCAGCGCGACGTTGATCTTCGCCCATTCCGCCCATTTGTCGACTTGCGCCCGCGCGGCGACGTCGGTCGGCCAGAACGGCGCAGCGCTATAACGTGACGCCAGGTAGCGCAGAATGGCGCCGGTCTCCCAAAGCGGTTCGTCGTCGCCGTCACGCAACACGGGTATCGTTCCGTTGGGGTTCATCGCCAGAAACTCGGGCGCGTCGAGGCCACCGTATCGATGTCCCGCGTCGTGACGCACATGGGGCAGCCCGAGTTCGCCTACGCACCACATCACCGCCTGCACGTTGGAGGAATTGCTCCTTCCCCAGATGGTCAGCATCGTGTTTCGTCCTCGTGTTCAGTCCGCGACGTTACCCGCAGCGCGGGTCAGGGAAAACAATGAAGGCGTTTGTAAGCATCAAGCTCCGCGCTTTCTGCCGTGCGCGGCTTATCGGTCGGGGAGGGCGCTGCCTCTCGTGGCCCGTGTGTGGAGTGATTATGCCCGCGGGGAGTGTTCAGTCGCCATGGAAGCACGTGGTTTCGACACGACATGCATGACAGAAGGCGGCTGGACGTAAAAAAGCCGCCGCGTGTTGTCACGCGACGGCTTTCTCAGAAACGGCCGAGGTTTGCTCAACCTGTATAGTGGATCAGTGGCTCGCCACGGTGTTGTGCTTGTCGATCTGACGCTGCAGGGCGTTGAGCAGCGCTTCGACAGTGCCGCCGGAGCGGGAGATGTAGGAGGCGTAGTCCTGACGCTGCGTCAGACGCAGGCTGGCGCCTTCGCCGACCACGTCCACAACCTTCGGTGCGCCGGAGGCCGAGCTGACGACCCACTGCATGTTCGCGTCAGGCTGTCCTGGCCGCATCAGGATGGCGTCGACCGCCTTGTCTTCGCCGACGGGGGAGGTGGCGCCGATGGTGAAGCTGACGCCGCGATAATCGCCCAGCTTGTCGGTGATGGCGTTGACCAGGACCTGATGAAACAGCCCGAGATAGCGCGTCTTCTGCGCGTCGGTGGCCACATTCCAGTAACGACCGAGGCAGAAGCGGGCGATCGCATCCACGTCGACGTCCTGCTGCAGCAACGGCAGGACTTTCTGCTTCTTCTCTGCGGGCGACAGATTGCTGTTGACGATGGCGACAAGCTGGGAGCCGAGCTGACGCACGAAATCCGCAGGTTTTTCGGCGGCTGCGGCGGGTCGGGAAAGCGTAACGCCGAGCGCAAGCGCTGCAAGAGCGCCAAACAGACGCCGACGGCCGAGGCTGATGATCATTCTGGTCTGCCCTTTTTTATTGCATCGGTTCAGTTGTACCAATCAGGCACAGTCGCCCGATGATCGTTCTTGATCGAGTCCGCCAACGCCTTCCGCTGCTGCTGGTAAGCGCTTCGGATCGTGGCGTAGGGGTCAAGCGCATCTTTCTCCAGATTGTCCAGATCGTCGATACGATCTGCGCGGGAGTTGATGGTGTTGACGATGTTGTAAGCCCAGTTGAAGGTCAGCAGGCCATACCCGCGCGGAACGTAGTTCAGCGGCATCAGGCCCGTATCGATACCATAGCCGATGCCGTCGCGCACGGAGGACGGGCCCATCATGGGCAGGAACAGATAGGGGCCGGAAGGCACGCCCCACGTCGCAAGCGTCAGGCCGGCGTCATTATCATGATGCGGGTAACCCGCGTATTTCGCCACGTCGATCAACCCGCCGACGCCTGCCGTCATGTTGATGCACCAGCGCACGAACGCGTCGCCCGCACGGCGAGGTTTGCCCGCGCCGACGTCGTTAAAGAACACGATCGGCTCGTTCATCGTCTGCGCCATATTGGCCAGCGACGAGCGCACGGGACGGGGAACGGCCCAGACATAAGCCTTGGCGACCGGCTTGAGCGTGTATTTGTCGACGGTCATCGACAGGTTGTACATCTTGCGGTTCATCGGTTCGAACTTGTCGTTCGCCTCGTTGTATTCCGCGAGCGCTTCCGGGTCTTTCGGCTTGGGCGTGGTCAGAGACCCACATCCGGCGAGGGTCAGCGTGGCGATGAGCAGCGAGCCGATTCGTCCTGTCGGACCCGTGCGCCGGCTCGTGTGTTCGGGGCCATCGCTCAGAAGCCGGCGCGTCCGCGAGTGAAGGATCCGCTGCTGATCGCCTGTTTCTGAACTCATACCTAAGACTTCCCCAATGCTGCCCGCGTCTCCCTGCACAGCCGAAGGGGCAGGGCAGGAAAGCGCCGTTACAACGCGTCAAGACCTCCGGACGTCGCCACTCTCTAGCATGTCGCGTCGGTGATGCAATCTTGCGGCCCCGTGACGACCCGTCTGCTCAATGCGCGGTTCAGGCATAACGCGGAATTTGCCCTACAGGCCGCGTTCACGTTTCACCACGTCCCACGCAGCGTTGATCCGCGCGATCGTCGCCGCCGCGACTTCCATTTCCTTGGGAGAAGCGTTGCGCGCCGAAAGAACGTCCGGGTGATGGGTGCGAACGAGCTGACGCCACGTCGTACGAACTTCGTCGTCCGAAGCTTCAACGGATACGCCGAGAATCGTATAGGCGTCGTCCTCGCCCAACGCGGGACGTGAGCGCCCGTTCTCCGCCCGGTCCCACGCGCCGCGACCGAGGCCAAACGCCTGATGCGTTCGGGTCAGAAAGCGCAGTTCCGCCGGGTGCAGAGACTCTCCCTTGCGAGCGTCGGCGCGCGCGATCGTGAAGAGCGCCGCCAGAAGATCCTCAAGCTGCGCCTTGTCGTCGCGAAAGGCGTGCCCCAGTTCGCGGGCGAAATATTCGTAGTCGTCCGTCCTTTGTCGCGCCATGTCGAACAGGCGACCAATTTCCGTCATGCTCTCGGGCGGAGCGCGGAAACGGCTCTTGAAGGCGTCGATCTCCGCCCGGTTAACGGGGGCGTCGCACTTGGCGACCTTGGCGGACAGGATCACCGTACACAGGGCGTAGAGCTGATCCTTGCGCCCCGCCACCGATGCGACTTTCGCCGCCACAAACGTCGCCGCCCCGTTGGGGTCCGGGGCTATGCGGGCGCCCCAATTGTCGCTCCACCCTGTTCCGGGACCCTCGAGGATCGCGCCGTTGTCGGCCGCATGCCCCAGCGCCGCGCCAACGACGGCGCCCATCGGACCGCCGACCGCGAACCCGGCCACTCCACCAAACAGTTTGCCCCATATCGCCATGTGAAAAGCCTAGCACCGGAAAGCGACGCTCCCAAGGGGCCACGTCGGCGTCAGCTCGTCGTCAGGTCCGGCGCGCGGTCGAAGGCCGAATGCGCCAGAGCGATCAACTCGTTGGCGATGTTGGTCATTCCGGCCTCCCAGACCACGTCGGCCATTTGCAGCAACGAATGGGAGATGAGCAGGGGGCTGGTCTGCGGACAGTGCGGGAGACGAAGGACGTTGGCGGCCATGGAGTTCCTGCCTGGGCTTGGGGGCGGGGCGGCGTGTGCCCGCGATCCTTCCGACGCTAGAGGGTTTGATGTTTCCGATAGGTTAATGGCTTTGGTTAAACTTGCAGAAATTGTCATTTTGTTAGTCAGATTTCGTATCGCCAGCGGTGACGCCCCCGATTGGGGGCATGGGAAGATCAGGCCGCCCCAGACGTGTCGATCACGCGTCAGCCAGATCCGGATCGCCATCCACCGCCGCGTCAGGAGCGCTGGCCGATGGCGCTCCTACTGTAATCTGTCTCCAGATCGCTCCGCCTTCGCCGGATGCATGATGCAGCGCCGCCACCCGCAAGGCGGACGCCAAAGGTCGCTGTGGGTCGCGCGTGGCGTCGATCGCCTCCACCACCTGAGATATCCCGAGCTTATTCTCCATCGCGATGGCGTCGATCGCCCGCCAGAATTCGGGCTCCAGAGCCACGCTGGTTCCATGTCCCGAAAGAACCAGACTCCGCTTTACAAGATGGCGGCTCATACCTGTTCCTCCAGCCGAACGCAGGCCCAGCGCGCGGCTTCGGCCACGACGGGATCTCCATCGTCGCATCCCATCTGCGCCACGGGCAGCAGCGAAGCTTCGGCCGAATTGCCGATTGCGATCATGACGTTGCGGACAAAGCGGTTTCGCCCGATTCGCTTGATAGGAGATCCTGAAAACAGCGCCCGAAACCCGGCGTCGTTCAGAGCGGCGAGTTCCGCGAGGCGCGGCGCGGTCAGATCTTCGCGGGCCTGAAGCTTCGCCTGACGAGACGCCGAGGCGAACCGGTTCCACGGACAGACGGCGAGGCAATCGTCGCAACCGTAAACCCGGTTGCCCATGGCCTCGCGAAATTCATGCGGTATCGGCCCCGGGTGTTCGATGGTGAGATAAGATACGCATCGCCGCGCATCCAGTTGATATGGCGCTGGAAACGCGTCTGTCGGGCAGGCTGTGAGGCACCGCGTGCAGCTGCCGCATCGTCCACCCGAAAGCGACGACGGCGGCAGGTCCAGCGTCGTGTAAATTTCGCCCAGCAGCAGCCAGCTTCCATGCGTGCGCGACACCAGATTGGTGTGCTTGCCCTGCCAGCCAAGTCCCGCCCGTTCCGCCAGAGGTTTTTCCGGCACGGGCGCCGTGTCGACGAACACCTTGACCTCGGCGGGAAGGTCGCGCCTGCGCGCCTCGGCGACCAGAAACTGCGCCAGGTGCTTGAGAAGCCCCTTGATGATGTCGTGATAATCCCGGTTGCGGGCGTAAACGGAGATGTTGCCGCGATCAGGACGATCCAGTGTGGCGAGTGCGTCGCCATCCGGGCCGTAATTCAGGCCGAGCGCGACGACGCTTCGCGCCTCGGGCCATAATCCGTTCGGATGCGACCGCGCTTCCGTCCGTTCGGTCATCCACGTCATCGCGCCGTGACGTCCGGCCTCGAGGAAGGCGCGCAACCGCTCCCGCGCTTCGCCCCCCAGAGCTGTGTCGCATATGCCGAACGCGTCGAAACCCAGCGCGAAAGCCTTGTCGCGCAGACGGTCCGCCAAAGCGGCCGTGTGCGGATTGTTCCCTTTGGCGTCTCCGCTCAGGGAACCGGCGGGATCGAAGGCTGCGGCCATTCGTCCTCCGTCCAGTCGCCCTGCGCCCACGCCGCGCGCAGTGCCGCGCCGTGCGCTGCGAGGTCGCCCGCGACGATCGCGGCGCGCAGACCGCGCATCATGCGTTGGTAATAAGCAAGGTTGTGCCAGGTCAGCAGCATCGGCCCGAGAATCTCGTCGGCGCGGAACAGATGGTGCAGGTAGGCGCGGGAATGCCGCGAGCAGGCGAGGCAGTCGCAATCTGGCGAGATCGGCCGTGCGTCGGTGGCGAAGCGGGCGTTGCGCAGGTTCAGCGTGCCGCGTTCGGTGTAAGCGCGGGCCGTGCGGCCAGCGCGCGTCGGCATGACGCAGTCGAACATGTCCACGCCGCGCTCGACGCCGCCAAGAAGATCGTCTGGCGTGCCGACGCCCATCAGATAGCGTGGCTTGTCGCCCGGCAGCAGCGGCGTCGTGACGTCCAGCGTCGCGAACATCAGTTCCTGTCCCTCGCCGACGGCCAGACCGCCGATCGCATACCCCTCGAATCCGATCTCGCACAGCGCCTTCGCACTCTCGGCGCGCAGCTCCGGCTCGACGCCGCCCTGCACGATGCCGAACTGCCCGTACCCCTCGCGTTGCACGAACGCCTCGCGCGACCGCGCCGCCCAACGCATTGACAGCCGCATCGAGGCGGCGATGGCGGCGGCCTCGGCTGGCAGGGCGGGACATTCGTCGAAACACATGGTGATGGTCGCGTCGAGCGCATGCTGGATCGCCGTCGAGCGTTCCGGATCGAGGCGGTGCTTCGAGCCGTCGATATGCGACTGGAACGTCACCCCGTCTTGATCGAGCTTGCGCAGCGCGCCCAGCGACATGACCTGAAACCCGCCCGAATCGGTCAGGATCGGACCCGGCCAGTCCATCATCCGGTGCAGTCCGCCCAGGGCGCGGACCCGCTCGGCGCCGGGTCGCAGCATCAGGTGATAGGTATTGCCCAGCACGATCCCCGCGCCCGTGGAGCGCACGGCGTCCATGGTCATTGCCTTCACCGTGCCGACCGTGCCGACGGGCATGAAGGTCGGCGTCGCCACCGGCCCATGAGCGGTTTCTAGAACGCCTGCGCGGGCGCGGCCGTCAACCGCCTCGCACCGCCAGTTGAAAGCGGTCATATGGGCCTCCCGGCAGAGCGCTCAAGACGAAGCGGGGCGGTCGTGCGGGTCGCAGGCAGGGGGCAGGCCTTGGTCATCGGTCGCCAATCATCGGTTGTCCTCGCGTCGCAGAAGGCTCGCGTCGCCATAGGAATAGAAACGGTAGCCTTCCCGCACTGCGTGCGCATAGGCCCCGCGCATGCGTTCGGTCCCGGCGAAGGCGCTGACAAGCATGAACAGTGTCGAGCGCGGCAGATGAAAATTGGTGAGCAGCATATCCACCGCCCGGAACGTGAAGCCCGGCGTGATGAAGATCGAGGTCTCCCCATCGAAGGGGCGGACCACCCCGTGCTCATCCACGGCGCTTTCCAGCAGACGCAATGTCGTTGTGCCGACCGCGACGATCCGACCGCCGCGCGTGCGCGCGGCGTTGATCGCGTCCGCCGTTTCCGCCGTCACGACGCCCCGTTCCGCGTGCATTTTGTGACCCGTCAACGTCTCGGCCCGCACCGGCAGGAACGTGCCCGCGCCGACATGCAGCGTGAGAGTCCGGCGCTCGATCCCGGCGGCGTCGATACGTCGCAGTAGGTCCGGCGTGAAATGCAGCCCTGCGGTCGGGGCGGCGACCGCGCCTTTGTGAGCGGAGAAAATCGTCGTGTAGTCGCGCTCGTCCTCGGAGGTCGGACCTGCCGGGCGGTGGATATAGGGCGGAAGCGCCAGTGCTCCTGCGGCCTGAAGGAAGGCGTCGAAGGCGTCGCCTTCGGCGCTGAAGCGCAGCGTGGCGCCGCCGCCGTCCTCAAGACCCAGCACTTCCGCCACATCTCCGTCCTGCGCGCCGGGGAACGTCAGCGTATCGCTCACGCGCAAGCGGCGCGCGTTGCGGATCAGCGCATGCCAACTTCCGTCGGGCAGGATGCGATCGAGCGTCACGCCGATCTTCGCCTCGCCGCGCAATGCGTGAAGCTGGGCGCGGATAACGGCCGTGTCGTTGGCCACGAGCAGATCGCCCGGCCGCAGCAGATCTGGAAACTCGCGCATCGTACGGTCGATGAGGCCCGCTTCCGCCACTTCCAGCAGCCGCGCGCTGTCCCTCGGTCGCGCCGGGCTTTGCGCGATCGACTCCTGAGGCAGGTCGAAATCGTAATCTGCTGTGCGGTCGGTCATGGGCCGCAGCGTTTAAGGGGAATCGACCTCCGGCGCCAGCGTTGCGTTGGCTTGTGCGCCTCCCGCTGAATGCGGTTGGCTGCGATTGCCGGGGAGGGCGATGCGTCGCAAGGCGCAGTCCTGGGTGAGGGATGTCAACCGCGTTTCATGCAGTCACGCCGTTATACGTTCCCGCTGATGCTTGCGGCTTTGGATAGCCTTTACGGGGTGCGCGCGGGCGGACGCATTCCTGCCTGGATTACGGTTTCGCGCGTATCCCTGTGATGGCGGGGTTGATGCTACCGGTCAGGAACGCCATTTTCTGCCCATCGCGCGCGATCCTGATGGTCGCGCCATGGCTTTAAGGAACCTGCCCATGTCCTATGCTTTGCTCGATGCCGTGCGGGTCGCGAAGGCCGCCAAAGTTTCGCTCGACGTGCTGAAGACTTCAACGGAGGCGTCGGAGGCGCATCAGCGCAAAATCATCATGGTGGAGCGCATCGCGGCTCTGGCCAGCGCCGCAGCCGATTCCACCGCCTGTGGGCAGGGAGTCACTCTCACTTCGGAGGAGTTCTGGCTCATCAGCCTCAACTGGTGAAGCGAGTGGCCGTTTCGACGCAGGCGCTTTCTCGGGAAAGTCCATCTATCGTGACAGGGGGATAATCCAATGACCTTCACACTGACCAGCGCGACCTTGATCAACGGCGCGGTGATGCCGCAGGCGCAGGTTTATTCGGGTATGGGGCGGACGGGCGACAATCTGTCTCCGCCCCTGGCGTGGAGCGGGGCGCCGGAAGGAACCAAAAGCTTCGTCATCACGGCGTATGATCCGGATGCGCCGACTGGCTCAGGTTGGTGGCACTGGGTGGTCATCGACCTCCCGGCGACAGTGACGGCGCTTCCCGAGGGCGCAGGCTCCGGTAAAGGGGGCCTGCCCGAGAGCGCGCGGCAGATCCGCACCGACTTCGGTGCGCCGGGTTACGGCGGGGCCGCGCCGCCGCCTGGGAGCGTGCACCGTTACGTCTTCACCGTAACCGCGCTGGACGCGCCGACTCTGGACGTCCCCGCCGACGCCTCTCCCGCGTATGTCGGTTTCGTCATGAACGCACATCGGCTCGCTTCCGCGTCGCTGACCGTCCTTTACGGATAAGGTCGCTGACCGTCGGTCTGACGTCGAACGCGTGCATGGCCGTTTTATGACGAAATTAAAATTTTGAGCGATACGGCATGCGCTTGCGTGTGGTTTCCCCGGCGCTCAAAATAACCGCGCACGAGTAGTCTGAAAGGGCACGAAGCATGAACACCGAAGAACGCGACCTGATTTCGAAATTCATCGCCCGCGTTGGCGGCGCGCCGCAGTCCGGTTTCGGCAGCGTGCCCGCCACGCGACCCAACCTGCCGCCGATCGACCCGGAGGCGGACCGCTTTATTGCTCAGAATCTTGAGCAGTATCCAGAGGCCCGCTACCGGATCACACAGATGGCGGTGGTGCAGGAAGCAGCACTCGTCGAGGCGCAAAATCGTATTAGGGAGTTGCAGTTCCAACTGCAGCAGGCCCAACAGGCGCTGCAACAGGCCCAGAGCCAGACGAAACCATCTGGCGGTATATTCGGCGGCCTTTTCGGCGGCGGTCAGCAGCGCGCTCAGGCGGCGCCGCCTCCGGGTTGGGGCGGTCAGGCTGCGCCCGGTTATGGATACGGCGCGCCGCAACCGCAGATGCAGCCGATGCCCCCCGGCTTTCAGCCCGGCATGTTTCAGCAGCGTGGCTCAGGCTTTCTGGGCTCGGCCCTCACGACGGCGGCGGGCGTCGCTGGCGGCATGATGGCGGCGAACGCGCTTGAGGGTCTGTTCAGCGGGCATCACGGCGGCGGAGACTTGGGTGGTGGCTGGGGGGCTCCTGGAGAGACAGTCATCAACAACAATTACGGCTCTGACGTCGGAGGCGACCCGTTCTCGGGCGCAGGGACGTCGGTCGATCAAGGCTTCGACGCTGGCGGCGGTGATTGGGGTGGCGGCGGCGATTGGGGCGGTGGCGGCGACGACCTGTCGTTTTAATCGTCTCCCGTCAGCGGCTCCCGGATTCTGAAGGGGGGTGCTGGCGGGCAAGGTTGCTCGTGCCGTCAGTGCGCGCGAGCAGCGAAACGCGCGCCTTTCACGACGTTTATGTCAGGCTGGCTCGCGAATTTCGCCCGTATCCGCCCGCAATATCCGGGTGTCGGCTTTTTGTTGAGGGGGCGGGTCCTCTATCGGCCCTGCCGTCCGAGCGCCTCGACCACGGTCGTAACGATGGCGCTGAACATTTCACGACAGATCAGTGCGTCTCTCGGGCTGTGTGCCGACAGCGGACTGCAATCGACGATAATAAGCCCGTCCGGCAGTGTGGCTACGCGCCCATGCTGAAAGCCGAGGCGCGCCATTGGCATGCCGCACGCCGCGATGGTGGCGTTGTGCGCCAGAGCGCCGATAGCCAGCACGAGCCGAAGATTGGGCATCGCCTGCAGTTCAGCCTTGAGGAAGGCGTTGCAGGCGTGAACTTCCGCAGGTTGCGGCAGGGCTGCGGGTGGCGCGCATCGGACGGCGCCGACCACCCGGCAATGATTGGAACGTAGGCCCGTAGCGTTGTCCGACGCGTAATGTCCGGTCGCAAGCCCATGCTCAATCAGCGTTTCGCAGAAAATGGCGCTGACATTTCTGTCGCCGAAGAACGGCCCCTGATGTGCGCCTTTTCTGGCTTCGGGCGCTGGTCCCACGATGAGGACGCTGGCGTCTCGTGCCCCCCATGCGCGGATAGGCGCGTGGTCAACTCCAGGGTGGTTTCGTCGATTTGCGCTGCGCAACTGCGCCAGCCGGGGACATAGCTGACAATCGTCGTCGGGAGCGTCAGTGACCTCCTGAGTAGTGAGCAGCGTCTGGCTCACCGGGACCTAAATCCCCCGTGCGACCGATCGGCGGACGGCGCAAATTCCTCCGATCGGCATACTGGCGCGTTCTTGCGACGGATCATTCGTTGTCGAGATCGTCGGGTTCGCTGAGCTGGTCGGCCGGGTGTCGGATCGGGGCCTGACGGGTCCGCGGCTCGGCTGGTCGGCGTGTGAACTCGTCCGCGATGTCCGCCAGATCGACGAACCGGTCGGCCTGTCGGCGCAGGTCGTCCCCGATCAGCGGAGGAGAGGAACGCATCGACGAAACGACCGACACGCGCACGCCCATTCGCTGCACGGCCTCCACGGCGCGGCGGAAATCGGAATCACCGGTGAAGAGGATCGCGTGATCGAGCCGAGGCGCGGCCTCCATCATGTCCACCGCGATTTCGATGTCCATGTTGCCCTTGATGCGCCGCCGACCATTGTGATCGGTGAATTCGCGCGCAGTCTTTGTAACAAGAAAGTAACCATTGTACGATAACCAGTCGGTCAGCGGCTTGATGGGCGAATATTCTTCAGTGTCTAGAATAGCTGCATAGTAATAAGCGCGCAAAAGATTGCATCGCGATGTAAAAAATTCGAGCATTTTGCGATAATCAACATCAAAGCCCAGCCCCCGTGAAGCCGAATAAAGACTGGAGCCGTCGATAAATAATGCCGTTCGTTCTGTGCTGCGGATAATCATTCAGTCTCTTCCTTGAATGCGTCGGATCTTACCGATAAACTAGTTAAGCTATCGTTATCTTGTGTTTGGGGGAAGCGTGGTCGTGGGGAGTGGGGACGAAGCGCGGTTCACGCGTAGGGTGTTATGCAGGTCCTGATCGCTATAGGCGCCAATCTTCCACGTTCGCTGGGGACGGATGTCATGGGAGCTTCGCCTCTGGCGACCTGCGAGGCCGCCGTGCAGGCGCTTCGGGAAATCCCGGGCCTGTCGGTCGAGCGGGTTTCCGCATGGTACGAAAGCGAAGCGATCCCGGCTTCGAGCCAGCCACCATACGTGAACGGGGTGGCGTTTGGTAGGTCTTTTCTTTCGCCCGAAACGCTTCTTGAGCGCCTTCACGCCATAGAGGCAGATTACGGGCGCGTCCGGGGCGAACTCAACGCTGCGCGCACGCTCGATCTGGATCTGATCGACGCAGACGGGGAGGTTCGGCGCGACGGCTCTCCGGTCCTGCCACATCCGCGTGCGCATGAGCGTGCATTCGTCCTGCTTCCGTTGCGCGACGTGGAGCCCGACTGGAAGCATCCGACTTTGGGAGTGACCGTGCAGGAGCTGATCGACAGGCTTGAGCCGCAGTCCATTCGGCGCCTGCCTGCTGACGCCGTCGCTCTTCCCTAATGGCCTGCTGGATGGTAGTAGGGTCTTTTCCAACGAATTTCGCGGAGGCTGCCAATGGCGCGCGTCACTGTTGAGGATTGCGTCGAGAAGGTGCCGAACCGCTTCGACCTCGTTCTGCTTGCTGCGCAACGCGCGCGTAACCTGTCCCGCGGCGAAGAGCTGACGCTGGACCGCGACAACGACAAGAATCCTGTCGTGGCCTTGCGCGAGATCGCCGAGGAGACGGTGCCGCTTGAGGGGCTGCGCAGCGATCTGGTGCGTTCGCTGGCTCGTGCGCCGGAGCCGGAGCCCGCCGACGAGGAGGTGCTCGATCTCATCCCGACAGACCAGAATATTTTCGGTCTGCAGGAGAGCGCCGCCGAAGAAGAGATCACAGATCTTTCTCCGGAAGAATACAAAGCCGCCATCGAAGCCGAGCTCGGCGGTCGGGGACGGCGCTGAGCGCGCCTTATAGGCAACCATTTTTATATCTCGCGCCTGACGCGGCGCGTTCTGCTTGGCGTTGCGCAACATGACGGCTGAAGCTCAGGGCGCGGCCGACGTCGCCATTTCGGCAGGCTCGCCCGCCGGAGCCGTTCTGGCCGTGTCGCACGGTCAGGTCATATCGCCTGAGAAGCTTCTCAGGCGCATTCGTCAGTATAATCCAGACGCCGACCTGGGGCTTGTCGAGCGGGCTTTCGAGGTCGCTGCTGCGGCTCATGCGACGCAGCTTCGCGACAACGGCGATCCGTACATCACGCATCCTCTCGACGTTGCGCTGATTCTCGCGGGATTTCATCTCGACGTCGCGTCGATAGCGACCGCCCTGCTTCACGACACGATCGAAGACACCGGCCTCACGGTTGAATCTCTGCGCGAGCAGTTCGGGTCGACGATCGCGGAGCTGGTGGACGGCGTCACCAAGTTGACCCGTCTCGAACTGCAGTCCGACCGTACGAAGCAGGCGGAGAATTTCCGCAAGCTCGTGCTGGCGATGTCGCGCGACATTCGCGTGCTGATCGTCAAGCTGGCCGATCGTCTGCACAACATGCGCACGTTGCATTTCGTGCAGCGCGACGACCGTCGCAAGCGCATTGCACGCGAAACCATGGACATCTATGCGCCGCTCGCCGGGCGCATCGGTATGGATCGCGTCAAGACAGAGTTGCAGAACCTGTCTTTCGCGCAGCTTGAGCCGGAGGCGGACGCGACGATCCGCGCGCGTCTGAACTATCTGCGCGGGCAGGGCGCGGACGTGATCGAGGAGGTTCGCGGCGAACTGACCCGTATGTGTCAGGAAGCCGGGGTCGAGCGCGTCGAGGTGACGGGGCGCGAGAAATCGCCGTTCTCGATCTGGGAGAAGATGCAGAAACGCAATGTGGCGTTCGAGCAGCTCTCGGACATCATGGCGTTCCGTGTCATCGTCGATTCCCGCGAGGACTGCTACGTCGCGCTCGGCGCCATCCACGCGGCACTGCCGATGATCGCGGGGCGCTTCAAGGACTACATCTCCACGCCCAAGGCCAACGGCTACCAGAGCCTTCACACCGGCGTCACGCTGCGGCATCCGCGCAACCAGAAGATCGAGGTGCAGATCCGCACGGCGGACATGCACGACATCGCGGAGAACGGCGTGGCCGCCCATTGGGCGTACAAGCAGCTTCCCGAAGGCGTCACGCCTGACGCTGAAGCGCAGAGCCCGCGCGCGATGAAGCGTCCGCGCTGG
Source organism: Acetobacter sacchari (assembly GCF_017377715.1). Taxonomy (GTDB): domain Bacteria; phylum Pseudomonadota; class Alphaproteobacteria; order Acetobacterales; family Acetobacteraceae; genus Acetobacter; species Acetobacter sacchari. The sequence continues at coordinate 236,986 of NZ_JAFVMF010000001.1, forward strand.
GTTCAGGATCTTCTTGAAATTCTGGAAGATTCTGCTGCGCCGGACGAATTCCTCGAAAACACCAAGCTCGAACTTTATCAGGATCAGGTCTTCTGCTTCACGCCGAAGGGACAGCTGATTCCGTTGCCGCGCGGCGCGACGCCGATCGACTTCGCCTACGCGGTGCATAGCCAGGTCGGCGACACCTGCGTCGGCGCGAAGGTCAACAGCCGCCTCGTTCCCCTGCGCTACGAACTGCAGAACGGCGATCAGGTCGAGATCATGACCGCCCGCGGCGGCGCCCCGTCACCGTCCTGGGAACGCTTTGTCGTCACCGGCAAGGCGCGGGCGCGCATCCGCCGTTACGTCACGGCCCAGCAGCGGCAGGCGTCAATCGACTCGGGCAAGGCCGCGTTGGCCAAGGCGTTCCGTCAGGAAGGCGTGGATGGTTCGGAAAAAATCATCGACAGCGTTCTCAAGGAGCTGAAGCAGGCCTCCATCGAAGACCTGTATGTGGCCATCGGCGGCGGCCATCTTGGTCCAAAAGACGTTGTGCACGCGGCCTATCCGGAGTTGCGCCGCGCGCCGCGAGGCCCGCGCATGGTGCCGGGTTTCATGGCGCGGACGGCCCCGACCAAGCCGCGCACGACGGGATCGCCGCTGGTTGGCCTCGGTGCAGGCATCGCCGTGCATTTCGCCGGGTGCTGTCACCCGCTGCCGGGTGATCGCATCGTCGGGGTGGTCGCCAACGGCAAAGGCGTGACTGTGCACAACGTCAACTGCCAGACGCTGGAGGCCTTCGCGGCGACGCCGGAGCGGTTCCTCGACGTCGACTGGGATTATCAGGCCATCGGCCATGGCGGGCAGGGCGCTGAGCCGTTCGTCGGTCGCGTCACGGTGATCGCCGCCAACGAGCCGCAGGTGCTCGCCACCGTCACCAATGCGGTGTCCAAGCAGGACGGCGCGATCGTCAACCTCAAGATCGTCAATCGCCAGCTCGATTTCATGGAGATCCTCGTGGACGTGGAGGTGCGGGATCTGAAGCATCTTTCCGGCCTCATCGGCGGCCTGCGCTCCGCGACGGGCATCTCCCAGGTCGAGCGCGCGCGGTCCTGACGGTCCTCCTTAGCCGAAGGGCAAAATCATGATCCTCGGGTTGGGAATGGACCTGTGCGACATGCGGCGCATCGAGCGCTCCATCGAGCGTTTCGGTGATCGCTTTCTTGAGCGCGTGTTCACTGAGCAGGAACGCGCGCGCGCCGAACGTCGAAGCGGACAGGCGCGCATCGGCGCCTATGCGAAGCGATGGGCGGCCAAGGAAGCGTGCTCCAAGGCGCTCGGGACCGGATTTTCGAATGGCGTGTTCCACAGCACGATGGGCGTGCGCAATCTGCCCTCCGGCCAGCCAACGCTCGCGTTGACGGGCGGCGCTGCCGTGCGACTTGCGGCGCTCACGCCGCCCGGCATGGTGGCGCGTCTTTTTCTCACGATGACCGACGATACGCCTTACGCGCTGGCTCAGGTCATCATCGAAGCCTTGCCAGCCTGACAGACGACTTCGGCCCGGAGCCTCGGGCGCAAGGGGGGCAGGAGTGCGCCGGAGCGGGTCCCCGGCGCAGAGTCGCTTGACAGGGAGGGGGGCGGGCGGCTTCATCCGCCGGTTGACCTCGTCGCCATTGACGATGTGTCACGATCGGGGGTTCGCGTCGGTCGTGAACGATCGCTGCAAACCGTCGCGAGCGATGGTGTGGCGACGGGCGACGTGGAAGACCTTCTCGATGGAGTACAGTGACGACATGGCTTCCACGCAGGACACGGCGCAGACTTCGCCCTCGTTCATTCAGAATTTGATCGAAACCGCGCGCTCGTTCGTTACGATCGTTCTGGTCGTCGTTGTCGCCCGGACGTTTTTCTTCGAGCCGTTCAATATCCCGTCCGGCTCCATGATTCCGACCCTTCAGGTCGGCGACTATCTCTGGGTTTCGAAATACAGCTACGGCTATTCCCGGTTCTCGTTCCCTTTTTCGCCGGACATCTTCAGCGGTCGCATTTTCTACCATGAACCGCATCGTGGCGACGTGGCAGTGTTCCGGTTCACCAAGGACAACTCGATCGATTACGTGAAGCGCATCGTCGGGTTGCCTGGCGATCATGTGCAGGTGCGCGGCGGGCTGCTTTTCCTCAACGGGCAGCAGGTTTCCTGTCCTCCGGCGGGTGACTATACCGCCATCGACGAACACCATACCCACATGGAAGGGCAACTGTGCCTGGAGACCCTGCCCGGCGGCCGGACCCAGCCGCCTCAGGGGCACGAGATCCTGAAACTCACGGACGAGGGCATGCAGAACGACACGCCGGACTACGTCGTGCCGCCCGGTCACTTCTTCGCCATGGGCGACAATCGCGACGACAGCGCCGACAGCCGTTTCATGGGCGACGACCCGGAGGATCTGGGGTTCGTGCCCATAGAGAATCTCGTTGGACGGGCGCAGTTGGTGTTCTTCTCCGTCGATATGACTCACCCCTGGTGGCAGATCTGGGCGTGGCCGTCCGAGATCCGCTGGAGCCGGTTGCTGAAAGGCGTTCACTGAGTCATGAGCGGCTCGAACCCGGCCGAGCTTGAGCGGCTGCAGCAGGCGATAGGGCATCAGTTTCGCGCCCCGAATCTTCTGCGGGAGGCGTTGACGCATCGATCAGCGGCGCATCAACGCGCCACCGGGCGCGGTAAGCGCGCGACGCGTGGCGCCGGGTCCAATGAACGTCTCGAGTTTATTGGCGACCGCGTGCTCGGCCTGCTGATGGCGGAATGGCTGCTGGAGCGGTACCCGGCGGAGCAGGAGGGGGCGCTCGGCTCACGTCACGCTCAGCTGGTTTCGCGGACCACTCTCGCCGAAGTGGCGCTGGCGCTGGATATTCCTGCCGCCCTCGATGTGGCGGCGCACGAAGAGCGGATCGGAATCCGCAACACCGCGAACGTGCTAGCGGATGCGGTCGAGGCGCTGCTTGGCGCGCTTTATCTCGATGACGGCCTCGCTCCCGCCCGAGTGCTGGTGCGGCGTTTCTGGACCGACGCAATCGTGGCGCAGGGGCGCCCGCCGAAGGACCCGAAGACTGCGCTGCAGGAATGGGCGCTGGCGCGGGGGCTGGCGCTGCCCGCTTACGAAATGCTAAGCGCCGACGGCCCCTCCCACGCGCCGCGTTTTGTCGTGCAGGCGCATGTGGCCGGTTTTTCCGGTCAGGGAGAGGCAGGAAACAAGAGGGCGGCGGAAAGCGCCGCCGCCGCCGATCTGCTGACGCGTTTCGGCGCCTCCTCGTGAACGGGCTGTATAAGCCGAAAGGGCGCCAAAGGCGATGACACAGGAAACCCGCTGCGGATTCGCGGCTCTGGTGGGCGCGCCCAACGCGGGCAAGTCGACGCTTCTCAACAAGATGGCTGGCGCCAAGCTGTCGATCGTCAGCCCGAAGGCGCAGACGACCCGCTTTCGCGTGCTCGGCATTCTGATGCGCGAGAGTACGCAGATATTGCTGGTGGACACGCCGGGCATCTTCAAGCCGCGCCGCAAGCTGGATCGCGCCATGGTCGCGGCGGCATGGGCGGGGGCGGAGGACGCCGACGTCACGCTGCTGCTGATTGACGCGCGCTCCGGCCTCGACGAGGCGGCGCGCGCGGTGGTTGAGCATCTCGCGAAGGCGAAGCGCCGCGTGTGGCTCGTGCTCAACAAGACTGATCTGGTGCCCGCTCCGGCGCTGCTGCCGCTTACGGCGGAAATTTCGGGCATGATCGACGTCGAGCATGTGTTCATGATCAGCGCGCGCACGGGCGGCGGCGTCGACGACCTTCTCGACGCGCTGGCCGGAGCGCTTCCGCCCGGACCGTATCTCTATCCAGAAGACGATCTGACCGATCTCCCCGACCGTCTTCTGGCGGCGGAACTGGTCCGCGAGCAGGTGTTTCTGCAGACGCACGAGGAGGTGCCGTACGGCGCGACTGTGGAGACCGAGAGCTTTACCGAACGCCCGGATGGTTCAGTGCGGATCGACGTCACGATCTATGTTGGCCGCGCCAGCCACAAGGCGATCCTGATCGGCGAGAAAGGGAAGCGCATCCGCGAGATCGGCGAACGGGCGCGTAAGCAGCTGGGTTCGCTGCTCGAGCGGACGTGCCATCTGTTCCTGAACGTAAAAGAGCGGGCCGGGTGGGATGAAGAGCGAGCACGCCTGCGCGCCATCGGGCTGGACGACAACGCCTGAGGCGCCAGCCTTCGGGATCTTCCGTTTGAAAACTGTTAATGGTCGGCGTCCAGCGGTCTCGTTAACGAGAAAGGCGCCTCCGGCGCTTGTGGCGACCGCGCCTGAGCGATATGACGGGCGACGGAAACGCGCGCCGGGGTTTACATATTTCGGCTGCGCGGATCATCCCTGACAGTCTGCGCATCGAGGCCCAATGACCGAAAGCACCGACGCCGCTCCCGCCGCCCGGCGAGTTCTCCTGAAGATATCCGGGGAGGCGCTTATGGGCGCCGGTCAGTATGGCGTCGACGCCAACACCGTCGACCGTATCGCCGCAGACGTCGCGGCGGTCTCCAGCAGCGGCGTCGAGGTTTGCCTTGTCGTCGGCGGCGGCAACATCTTCCGCGGGCTGACTGCTGCGGCGCGCGGCATGGACCGGGCGCAGGGCGACTACGCCGGGATGCTGGCGACGGTCATCAACGCGCTGATGGTGCAGAACGCTCTTGAGCGAGAGGGCGTTCCCACGCGCGTCATGTCGGCCATTCATATGTCGTCCATCGCCGAGCCGTATATCCGGCGTCGCGCCGTTCGTCATATGGAGAAGGGTCGCGTCGTGATCTTCGCCGCCGGGACCGGCAATCCCTTCTTCACCACCGATACCGCTGCGGCGCTTAGGGCTGCGGAAATGGACTGCGATTGCCTTTTGAAGGGCACGCAGGTGGATGGCGTCTACAGCGCCGACCCTCGCAAGAACCCCGACGCAGAGCGTTACGAGCAGCTCACTTATCTCGAAGTTCTGGCCCGAGACCTGAACGTTATGGACGCAGCTGCGATCAGCCTTGCACGAGAAAATCGCCTGCCGATCATCGTGTTCAACATTCACGAGGCGGGCGCGTTCGAGCGCGTCATGAAGGGCGAAGGCAAGTTTACGCGAATCGAGGAAGTGTCCTGATCGAAAGTCAGGCGCTGTCGGGACTGTAACGTCCGCCTTTGACGAGGCTGAGTTTGACGCTTCCCGACCTTGCGGGGTCGGGGTTTAGAGGCGACGGCCCATGTGCCGTCCCAATCAGTTTGTGGGAGAGCCGTTGTGGCTGATCTGAACACGCTTACGGAAGACCTGACACGCCGGATGGAAGGCGCGCTCGAAAGCCTGCGCCGGGATTTCGCCGGTCTGCGGTCCGGGCGCGCGAACGCGGCCCTGCTGGAGCCTGTCCGGGTCGAAGCCTATGGCGGCGAGGTTCCTCTGTCTCAGGTCAGCACCATCGCCGTTCCGGAAGCAAGAATGTTGACGGTTCAGGTCTGGGATCGGGCTCTGGCGGGCGTTGTGGAGAAGGCGATTCGCGACGCGGGGCTGGGTCTGAATCCGGCGGGCGAAGGGCAGACCATCCGTGTGCCGATTCCCCAGTTGACCGAAGAGCGTCGTAACGAGTTGGCCAAGGCCGCTGGTCGCTACTCCGAAGGCGCCAAGGTCGCCGTGCGCGGCGTGCGTCGCGACGGCATGGACCAGACGAAGGGGTTCGAGAAGAAGGGCGACATCAGTCAGGACGACGTCAAGGCGTGGTCGGACTCGATCCAGAAACTCACGGATCAGTATGTAAAAAAGATCGACGAAATGCTCGCGGACAAGGAACGCGAGATCAAGCAGGTCTGAAACACGTCATGTCATCCACGACGGGCGCGGCCGTATCGAGCGCGTCGCCCGCCTCCACTGCCTCGAACGCGCATCTTCCGGTCCATGTCGCCATTATTATGGACGGCAACGGGCGCTGGGCGGCTGCGCGGGGACTGCCGCGGGTCGCCGGTCATCGCGCCGGCGCCGAGGCCGTGTCTCGCTGCCTGCGGGCCGCCAAGGCCAAGGGCGTCGAGTATCTGACGCTTTATGCGTTTTCTTCGGAGAACTGGCGCCGCGAACCGACCGAAGTCGCGGACCTGACCAGCCTGCTGAAGTATTACCTGCGCCACAAGGTTGCCGAACTGCACAAGGAAGGCGTGCGAATCCGCTTCGTCGGCGATCTGGGTCGTTTCGGTCCCGATCTGGTTGCCGAGCTGGAGCGCGCGGAAGCCCTCACGGCTGGCAACGCCCAGTTGACCCTTCTGCTGGCTCTCTCCTATGGCGGACGTGGCGATATCGTGCACGCCGCGCGCGCGCTGGCAGAGGCTGTGCAGCGGGGGGACATCGCGCTGTCGGCGATCGACGAAACGGCGCTGTCGGCCCGCCTGTTGACGGCGGGCGTGCCAGATCCGGACGTCATCGTGCGCACCAGCGGCGAGCATCGCCTGTCCAACTTCCTGCTCTGGCAAAGCGCTTACGCGGAACTGGTGTTCCTCGATACGCTTTGGCCGGATTTCGACGAGGCGTCCTTTACGCGGGTGCTCGACATTTACGCGCGACGCGAACGGCGCTTCGGCGCCCGCCCGGCGTGACCTTGGCGCCTACGCAACCGTCCAGCGCCATGCCCGGTCGAGACTGGCGCGATCTGCGCCCCCGCCTTCTCTCCGCTCTGGCGCTCATCGTCGTCGCTGTTCTTGCGATCAGTCTCGGCGGTTACGCATATGGACTCCTCATCGTCGCGACGATGGCGGGCATGGCCGCCGAAGGCTGCGCCCTGTTCTCGCTTTCTCCCCGTTCGTGGCGGGGCGCGCTTTTCGTCGCATGGTCTTTCTGTGCAGGTCTTTCGGCGTTCTGCGGGCGGTGGGAAGCCACGCCAGCCTTCGCGATGACGGCTTTCGTCTTCGGGCCGCCGCTGTGGCTGATGAACGCCGTGATCGTCGCTGGTGGTCTTTCTCTCATGTGGCTCCGGCTGGGCGCGGATTGCGGCGTCTGGGCCGTCGTGTTCGTGATCGCCGTGGTCGTGTCGAGCGACAGCGCCGCCTATGCCACCGGACGGATGATTGGCGGCCCGAAGCTCGCGCCGCGCATCTCTCCCGGTAAGACACGGTCGGGCGCAGTCGGCGGATTGCTGGGCGCTGTTGTAGCGGGGCTCGTGGTCGCGACAATTTCGGGCGCAGGGTTTGCAGCCCGCGGCGCCGGGTGGGCGTTGCTTCTGGGGATAGCGGCGCAGGCGGGAGATCTCGCGGAAAGCGCAGTCAAGCGCGCGAGAGGCGTCAAGGACTCCGGACGTCTGCTGCCGGGACATGGCGGCCTGCTGGACCGTTTCGACGCGTTGCTCGCCGCCGCGCCTCTGGCGGCCCTGTTGTCGTTGCTGGCGAAACCGGGGCTTCCGTTCTGGTCTGTCGGCTTTGACGATCTGGCGCGGGGGCTGGGGCGTTTCCTCGGTGGATGAAGCGCGGTCTGGCGCAAGGGGCAGGCTCGCCGCCGGCGGCGAATGCGGGTAATGTGGGATGGTTATGAAAACGGTTAACATTCTGGGATGCACCGGCAGCATCGGTTGCTCCACTGTCGATCTGGTCAGGCAGGCTGGCGCCGACGTCTCCGTCCGAGTGTTGGTGGGGGGGCGCAACGTCGCCGCTCTGGCCGAGCAGGCCCTCTCGTTGCGCGCGGAAATAGCGGTCATCGCCGACGAAGGAGCTCTCCCCGAGCTTCGCGAGCGTCTCGCCGGATCTGGCGTCGAAGCTGCCGGCGGCCGCGCCGCCGTAATCGAGGCTTCAGGGCGAGAGGTCGACTGGACGATGGCCGCTATTACCGGAGCGGCCGGTCTGGAACCCACGCTGGCTGCGATCCGCAACGGCAAGACTGTGGCGCTGGCCAACAAGGAGGCACTTGTCTGTGCGGGCGACGTGATGCTCCGCGCCATCAGGGACGCCGATGCGACGCTGCTTCCTGTCGACTCGGAACATAACGCCGTCTTTCAGGCGATGGCGGACCGTCAGACCGATCAGGTGGAGAAAATCATCCTTACGGCGTCGGGTGGTCCGTTCCGCAGCGCTACGCTGGAGACGATGGAAGCAGCGACGGCCGCCCAGGCGCTGAAGCATCCGACCTGGACCATGGGCGCGAAGATCAGCATCGATTCCGCGACCATGTTCAACAAGGGGCTGGAGGTCATCGAGGCTGCGCGGATATTCGATCTGACCGAAGACCGGATTGACGTGGTGGTTCACCCTCAGTCGGTCGTCCACAGCCTGGTGCAATACACCGACGGGAGCCTGATCGCGCAGCTCGGGTCAGCGGATATGCGAATTCCCATCGCGCACTGCCTCGCCTGGCCGCGCCGGATGGCCACGAACTCGCCCCGTCTGGATCTCGCGGAGTATGGCTCCCTGACGTTCGAGGCGCCGGACGAGATTCGTTTTCCGGCTCTGCGCCTCGCCCGTCGGGCGTTGCGGGAGGGGGGGGCGTCTTCTGCGATCCTCTCTGCCGCCAATGAGGTCGCGGTCGAGGCGTTTCTTGCCGGTCAGATCGGTTTTCTTGATATTGCCCGTGTGGTGGAGAAAGTGATGGATGCGCTTGGCGCTCCGCCGATCGACGATCTGAACGCCGTTCTTCACTGGGACGCGGAAGCGCGTCGGGCGGCTTCGACGCATACGATCCAGCGCGCCGCGTGACATCGTCAGTCCGCCGATTCCCAAGGAGCCACGCTGATGCATGAAGCGATCCGCACAATCCTGTCGTTCGTCGTCGTGCTCGGCGTGCTCGTGTTCATCCACGAACTGGGCCACTACCTCGCGGCCCGATGGCGGGGCGTAAAGGTCGAGACGTTCTCAATCGGTTTCGGTCCGCCGCTCTGGCGTTGGACCGACAAGGCCGGGACGGAGTGGCGCGTCGGGCCGATCCCGCTGGGCGGTTTCGTGAAGCCGCATGGCTTCGAAGGGCCGGAGGAAGCCACTGACGAGCAGAAAGCGGCCTGGGAGCCTGGACGCACCTTCCACGACAAGCCGGTGGGTTCGCGCGCCATCGTCATTCTTGCGGGGCCGGTTTTCAATTTTCTTCTCGCGTTCCTGCTGTTCTCCGCGTTGTTCGCGTTCTGCGGCCGCCCGGAAGCGCGTAATGAAGTGAACGCCGTGTCGCCGGGCAGCGCTGCTGCGGCGGCCGGTGTCACTCCGGGCGACGCGATTCTCGCGGTTGGCGACACGTCGACGCCCGAGGTGACGACAGTGCAGAGTGTGGTGGCGGCAGCGCCAGGCAAGGCGACGACGCTGCATGTGCGCCGTCACGGCGAGGACGTTTCCCTGCCTGTAACGATCGGTAGTGTTTCCACCGCTGGCAAGACGAGCCCTGTCGGCCAGCTTGGCGTTACTTTCGCCACGGTCACAAGTGCGCCTCTGTCTCCGGGAGCGGCTGTGGTTGCGGGAGCGCGTGAGACGTGGTCGGTGACAGTGCAGACGCTGGATGGTCTTTGGCAGATGGTCACGGGTCGACATACGGCGCGAGATCTTGGCGGACCGTTGCGGATCGCGCAGATGTCGGGTCAGGTGGCGCAGTATGGCGTCGCCAGTCTGGTGTCGTTCATGGCGCTTCTGTCGGTCAATCTCGGGTTGATCAATCTCTTCCCCGTGCCGATTCTCGACGGTGGACGTCTGGTGTTCTACGCGATCGAGGCGATCCGTGGGCGCCCAGTTCCGCGCAAGGTGCAGGAACTCGGGTTTCAGGCTGGCTTCGCGTTGATCGCCTGCCTGTTTCTTTTCTCCACATTCAACGATCTTTCCAGCTTTGGCCTGTTCAAATGGGTCGCGTCGCTGGCGGGGTGAAGGCACGAAAAGCTTCAGAGAAATGCTTGGGCGTGTTTCGTAATGTTCCGGGCGCTTGCGCCCCCGGCGACATTTCGGATAGTTCCGCGAGTGTATTCGGGAGCATTTGTCCCGATCGGGCGTCTGTTCAGGTTTCGCAGGCGCGGCGGCATTTGGGTTCGCGCCCGCATTTCCGCTATGCTTGAAATGCGGGTCGGGTTGACGAACCTATTTGCGAGTGAGTTTGGTCGTGGCAGCGGGAGCCTTGCTCCCCGTCGGAGAGGTGCTGGTCTTGAAGAGTAAACGTAAGGCTTTGCTCGCTTCGGTTTGCTTGCTGCCAATGCTCATGGGGTCGAAAGCGTCAGCGCAGTTCGCCCCGGCCAGGCGTCATACAGCCGTCGAACACAATGGGGCCGCCGAGCGCGAGCGCCACTCGTCCGGCCAGGTCATCGAGAATATCGAGGTTCATGGCAACGACCGGATCGAGGCCAGCACGGTCCTGTCCTATATGGTGGTGCGCACGGGCGACACTTTCAACCAGGACAACCTCGATCGTTCCCTGAAGACTCTTTACGCCACCGGCCTGTTCAAGGACGTCACGCTGCACCGCTCCGGCGACGTCCTGCAGGTGCAGGTCGTCGAGAACCCTATCGTCAACCGCATCGTCTTCGAGGGTAACCACGCCGCGAAGGATGAGGATCTGCGCAAGGTGATCGCCCTGCGCTCGCGCGCAGTGTTCTCCCAGCAGACGACCGCGGCCGATCGTCAGAAGATTCTTGAGGTCTACGCGCAGAAGGCGCGGTACGGCGCCGATGTGACGCCGCAAATCGTTCGCCTTGCGCATAATCGCGTCGACGTGGTGTTTCAGGTCAATGAAGGGCCTCAGACGCTGATTCGTAAGATTTCCTTCGTCGGAAACAAGAACTTCAGCGAAGCGCGTCTCGCCGGAGTGGTTTCCTCGAAAGAGACCCAGTGGTACCGGTTCTTCTCGTCATCGGACGAATACAACCCGGAGCGTCTGCGTTACGACGCCGAATTGCTGCGCCGTTTCTATCTGGCTAACGGCTTCGTCGATTTCCAGATGATCAACGCGACGGGCGAATTGTCGCCCGACCGGAAATCCTTCTACGTCACGTTTACGCTGAATGAAGGCCCGCGTTACCGGCTCGGCAAGATGGACATCCGCTCCAGTCTTCGTCACGTTCCGGCGGCGTCGCTGCGTAAATATATCGAGCTGTTTCCGAACCAGTGGTACGACGGCAACGCGGTTCAGCACAACGCGACGAACATGGAGGAGATCATCCAGTCGAAGGGCAACCCCTTCGCGGTGGTCCGTCCTGAGATCGCTCGCAATCCGGAAAAGCGCATCGTCAACCTGCTCTTCGACGTCAGCGAGGGGCCGCGCATGTATGTCGAGCGCCTCGACATCAACGGCAATACGATCACACAGGACAGCGTCATCCGCAGGCAGTTGCCGATGGCGGAGGGTGATCCGTTCACTGCGATGTACAAGAAGTATTCCAAGCAGGCGTTGCAGGATCTGGGTTATTTCAGCTCCGTCTCGATCGACCAGAGTCAGGGATCCGCGCCGGACCGCGTGAACGTGGCGGCGAACGTTGTGGAAAAACCGACCGGCGAGTTCTCGCTCGGCGGCGGGTATTCGACGGACGTTGGCATCATCGGCAACCTGGGCCTCAAGCAGCATAACCTGCTCGGCAGCGGCGTAGACGCCGGTATTTCCGGGACCATGGCGTATTACCAGCGGCAGGTGGATCTCTCCGTCACGGATCCGTACTTCCTGAACCGAAACCTCGTCGCCGGCGTCGATCTGTTCTACATCGAGAACAAGTATCAGACGTACCAGAACTATTCGGAAGGGCGGTACGGCGTCACATTCCGTCTGGGTTACGCCTATACGAACCATCTGTCGCAATCGTGGAACTACTCGCTCATCCATCGTACTATCGGCGGGTCCTGGAGCGAGACGTCCTTCTACATTCTCGATCAGGCCGGCAGTTCGCTGCTGTCACAGATCGGCACGACGCTTACCTACGACACGCGCGATAGCCGCCTGCAGCCGCACAAGGGTTTTGTGGCCCGCGTAGGCGGCGATTTCGCTGGCGCTGGCGGTGATGAAAAATACGTCCGTGGCAAGGTCGACGTCGGATATTACCTGCCGCTCGACGATATGATGGGCAACCACGACTGGACAGTCGCCTTTACCGCAGGCGCCGGCTATCTGGCGGACTGGGGCAATGGCCGTCACGACGTGATCGACAATTTCTATCTCGGCGGTCAGAATCTGCGCGGCTTCCTCGACGGCGGCGTGGGTCCCCGAGCAGTCGGGCAGACCACGGTGTCTCCGGCGGACGGCGCCATCCACTCGCAGGAAGACCTTCTGGGCGGCCGCTTCATCTATACGGGGTCAATGACGGTCAACTTCCCGATGCCGTTCGCGGCGGATATGGGTATCCGTGGCCGTTACTTTGTCGACACCGGCGCTCTGGCGGGCCTGCGTGTGAGAAACAATTACACCAATCCGAACCAGCTCAACTATTACCCGTACAAATACGAGCGCGTTTCGGGCGACACCCTGACGCCGCGTATCAGCACCGGTCTGGGCTTCTCGTGGAAGAGTCCTTTCGGTCTCATTAACATCGATGCGGGTATTCCTGTCCTGCGTAAACGAAATGACCGCACGCAGCTGCTGCGCTTCGGCTTCGGTCAGCAATTCTGAGGTGACAATGTCTCGCTTGTCCGCAGCGGCGCTTCTCGCCGCCGCCGTTCTTGTCGTTCCCGGTCATTCCTTCATCGAGTCCGCTCATGCGCAGGCGGCCTCCAACTCCAGCGGCGGCGCTGGCTGGTTCGTGCCGAAGACGGCGCACCCCACTGCGGCCCCGGCTCCTGCGCATATGTCGCGCCCGGCTCCCGTGCAGGCGCAGGAGGCCGATGGTCAGGATGGTGAGGAGGCTGACAACTCCCGTCCGCCGCCAGTGTTGCCCCAGCCCAATATTCCGACTGCGCCCGAATTGCCGAAGGCGGCTCCGCCTCCGGCGGCCGTGATCGGCATCATCAGCGTCGCCGACGTGATGCGCCAGTCGATGGCAGGCCAGCAGGTCGAGCGCGAGCTTGGCGGTCGTCGCGACGCGTTGGCGCAGGACGCGCAGAAGGCGCAGGCTGGCTGGCGCGATGAGCAGCAGAAACTGCAGGCCGCCGCCAAGACGATGTCCGCAGACCAGATTCAGGGCCAGGAACGCGCCCTGCAATCGCGCGTCATGAAGGCTCAGCGCGACTTCCGTGAGCGCAACCGGATCATCCAGGAAGCGGCGCAGGTCTCGCTCGGGCAGATTGAACGCGAACTGGTGCAGGTCATTCAGCACGTCGCCTCAAGCCATGGCATGAACCTGATCATGCATAGCGAGCAGGTTGCGTTGCACGTCGACGGGCAGGACATCACGAACGAGGTCGCGACGCAGCTGAACGTCGTTCTGCCGAAAGTCTACATCCCGGCGCCGAACGAGGATCCTGAAGTGCTCGCAAAGTCCGGCAAGATGCCGACCACGGCGTCCGCGCAGGCTGCTGCTCCGGCTCCGGCCGCAGCGCCGAAATGAGCGTGACACGGTGAACCTCGCGCGATCTGAATCGAGAGCGGCGCGATGAGCGATGTGGTGGAGCGCAGGCATGCGACGGCTGACCGACGCTTTTTCGAGCGCGCCGGACCGTTCACGGCCGAGGCGTTGGCTGAGGCTGCAGGTGGTGACCTGCTTCCTCCGCGCGAGGGAGGCTTTCCTGAGGGAGGCTTCACCGGCATAGGGCCGCTTCAGGCGGCGGGGCCGACGGAGCTCAGCTTCCTCGACAACCGTCGTTATGTAGCCGCATTGGACGATACGCAGGCTGGTCTGGTGATTGTCGCCAAAGCCTTTGCGTCGCGAGTTCCTCCCGGCTGTGGCGCTATCGTGGTGGCGCAGCCTTATCTCGCGTGGTCGCGTGTCGCCCGCATGTTTCATCCTGCGCCAAAAGCGCGCGCCGGGGTCCACGCGACAGCGGTGGTCGCCGCGTCCGCGCAGGTCAACGCTTCTTGTGAGGTCGGGCCCTTCGCGGTGATCGGAGAAGGCGTCGAGATTGGCGCCGGGACGATTATCGGCCCGCACGCCGTGATCGGCGATGGAGTCCGCATCGGCGCAGATTGCCGGATCAGCGCGCAGGTCGTGCTTTCCCATGCAGTGCTTGGCGACCGGGTTATACTTTTTCCCGGCGCACGCGTTGGACAGGACGGATTTGGTTTCGCCGTGGGACCGCAGGGTTTCGAAACCGTGCCGCAACTTGGCGTCGTAATCCTTGAGGACGGCGTGGAAATCGGCGCCAACTCCACGATCGACCGTGGGTCGGTACAGGATACGGTGATCGGCGCGGGATCGCGACTCGATAATCTGGTGCAGATCGGTCATAACGCTCGCCTTGGCAAAGGCTGTATCGTTGTCTCTCAGGCCGGGATTTCCGGTTCGACCGAGCTTGGTGATTACGTCACCATAGCGGCGCAGGCGGGGCTGATCGGCCACATCAAAATTGGGACGAAAGCCCGTGTCGGCGCACAGTGCGGCGTGATGTCGGACGTCGAGGCCGGAGCCGATGTCATCGGAAGCCCGGCGATGCCGTTCCGAGAATTTTTTCGTAATGTTGCAACACTGCGTCGACTTTCTCGCCGCCCTGGTGTTGAAGAGGGCGCTGACGACAGCCAGTCGGAAGGAAAAGGCGGCGCGTGACGGGCGCGGCGCGATAACGGAGCGGTTTGACAGACGTGGATCAGGAACGCGAAACGCAGGACGCTGGCGCGACGACGCGCATCGAGACGGTCGACATCATGCGGATCATGGAAGCGATTCCCCATCGCTACCCATTCCTGCTGATTGATCGCATGGTGGATGTCGAACTCGGGCAGTCTGCGGTCGGGGTCAAGAACGTCTCTGTGAACGAGCCGTTTTTCCAGGGACATTTCCCCGCGCGCCCGGTGATGCCCGGCGTATTGCTGATCGAAGCCATGGCGCAGACGGCGGCGACCCTCGTCGTGTTGACGCTGGGTTCGGCTTTTGAAGGCAAACTCGTTTATTTCATGACGATCGAAGGCGCGAAGTTCCGCCGCCCGGTAGGCCCCGGCGATCAGGTTCGCATCCATGTCGAAAAAGAGCGGCAGCGCGCTAATGTATGGAAGTTCCGTGGCGTGGCGCGTGTCGAAGGCGTCTCGGTCGCCGAGGCGACGTTCAGCGCCATGATCATGGACTGACATATCGTAGCGCGCTACGAAACCGCTCCGTGCCGGGCGGGTTTTGTATCGCGCTGATACGTTTACTTACCGCCTCCGGGGCGTGTGGAATCTTTTTATCGACCCGCGAATTGCCTTATTGCTCACCGATGGTTAGCTGAGGCGTCGATGGAGGTAGTTCTGGTTGAAACGGTGAATGCGGCGCGCTCAGAGAGCCGTGCCGGTCTGGAGTCAACGGCGCCGGGGATTCATCCCACTGCGCTGATCGCTCCCGGCGCGCGTCTGGGCGAGGGCGTGAAGATCGGCCCATGGTGCTCGATCGGGCCGGACGTCGTCGTAGGCGACGGCGTGGAGATGGTGGCAAATGTCGTCGTCGACGGCTGCACCACGCTTGGCGCCGAATCGCGCTATTTTCCGTTTACGACGGTCGGCCTTGCTCCTCAGGATCTCAAATACAAGGGCGAGCCCACGCGCTGCGAGATTGGCGCGCGCACAGTGGTGCGCGAGCATGTAACCATTCACCGTGGCACGGTGACCGGCTCGGGCCTTACGCATGTCGGTGCCGATTGCCTGATCATGGCCAACGCGCATGTCGCCCATGACTGCACGCTTGGGGACCGCGTGATCATCGTCAACAACGTCGTCATGGGCGGTCACGTCTCCATCGACGACGACGCCCGTGTGATGGGGTCGGCGGCGATACACCAGTTCGTCAGGATCGGACGCGCGGCCCTTGTCGGCGGCGTGGCCGGCGTCGAAGCCGACGTCATTCCGTATGGCAGCGTGCTTGGAAACCGGGCGCGGCTGGTCGGGTTGCACTGGATCTGGCTGCGGCGCAACGGCGTCGACTCGGCTCAGATCCACCGGATGCGCAAGGCGTTTCAGACGCTCTATCCGCGCGGCGGTGGAGACGATGTGTTCGCCCAGCGTATTGGCGTGGTGCGGGAGCACTATGGAAGCGACGAGAAGATCGAAGAGATCCTCCGCTTTATTGAAGCGCCGAGTCGCAGGGGTTTGGTCCGCGTGGCGCGCGAGGAATATTCCAGCAGTGAGACTGAGGCGGGCTGACGTCCTGTCGCCCGGACGATGACGGGGGATTGACGCCATTGTCCGAGAACGATCCTCTCCTGCCCGACCCTTTGGCGCGAGACGCCGGTGGCGTAGGCATTCTGGCTGGCGGCGGGCCGCTTCCGGGGCAGGTGGCAGCAGCCGTGGCGGCTTCAGGCCGCTCTCCGTTCATCATAGCGTTTCAGGACTTCGCGGAGCCGGCTGTGGTCGGAGCTTGGCCGCATGTCTATGTGCGCCTAGCTGCTGCAGGCAGAATACTGTCCGAGCTGCGCGAGCACGGATGCCGTGACATTGTCCTGATCGGTCCGGTGAAGCGACCTTCACTGCGCGATATCCGACCTGACGCTGAGGGTGCGCGCATCCTCGCCCGTCTTGGGCGAGCATTGTTCGCCGGGGACGACGGATTGCTGGGCGCGCTGGTGCGTATTCTTGGCGAGGAAGGCTTCACTGTTCGCGGCGCACACGAGTTTCTGACGGCTTCGCTCGGGCGATTGGGCGCTCTGGGGCGAATTCAGCCGGATGAACGTTCTCTCTCCGATATCCGACGGGGAATGGAGGTCGTGCGCACTCTCGGGCGTCTCGATATCGGTCAGGGGTGCGTAGTGCAGGATGGCGTCGTTCTGACGGTCGAGGCCATGGAGGGCACCGACGCCATGCTGGACCGCGCCGGCGCGTGCCGACAGCCGGGGGAGGGAGGCGTTCTGGTCAAGTTGCTCAAGCCCGGACAGGAGAAGCGGGCGGATATGCCGACCATCGGGCCGCAAACGATCAACCGAGCGGCACGTTCGGGTTTGGCGGGTGTGGCGTTTGAAGCCGGAGGCACGCTTCTTACCGACCCGACGGCCTGCATCGCGGAGGCCGACCGTCTGGGCCTTTTCCTGTATGGTGTCGGACATGCTGAACAGTCCGGGGCGTAGCCGCGGACAAAGTGCTGTTTTTATTTAAGAAAGGCGTCAATTATGGCCAGTTATCTGCACACGATGGTGCGCGTCAAAAATCTGGACGCCAGTCTGGCGTTCTACCGCCTGCTGGGTATGCACGAACTGCGTAGACGGGAAGTTCCCGACGGGAAATACACGCTTGTTTTCATTGGCTACGCAAGTAATGCCGAAGGGCAAGCTGAAATCGAGCTGACCTATAACTGGGGCAAGGACGATGGCTACGAGGTCGGGACGGGCTTCGGTCATTTTGCTGTCGGTGTGCCTGATGTCGCAGCGATGGTCGAGGCGGTGCGCGCGGGCGGCGGGAAGGTCACGCGGGAGGCGGGTCCGGTCAAGTTCGGAACGACCGTGATCGCTTTCGTCGAAGATCCTGACGGTTACAAGATCGAGCTTATCGAACGGCGCTGACGCTGAAAGCAGTTGTTTTCACAAGGTTCACGCCACGCGTTCTCGCACGCGTGGCGTGAACTGCGTAACCAGACTTCGTCTGCCTTGCAGTAAATGCGTTGCTCTCTGGTTCTGGCGCCGTGCAGGCGGAAGCGTCCGAGTGGAGGAGCGGCTTCGCAACGCAGCCGCCTGAAGCCTTGAGCGTTCGCCCGTCTTCCCAGTTGCGGCGTCCGATTATCTGTTCCGGGCCTCCTGCTCGATGGGCTGTCAAGACACCTCGCGAGCGCTCCTGAGTGGAGGGAGATCCGGCATGGGCGAGGTTTCTCTTAAGTCGTACGGCCCGAGGGTTGAGCGACAGTCGGCTAATTTGGAGCCTTATCCGTTCATAAGAGTTCACGGATAAGGTTCTGGTTTGTTGGCTTGGCGGGCTTCTTTATCCGATCAGCCGATTCCGTCTGATCGGATGATGTTCTAGCTGGCGGCCTTGATAAGGGCCGTCGTCCGGTCCAGCGCGTCCAGCACCTGTTCCGCGCGTCGACGGACCTCCGGGTCCTCGTGCGACGAAAGCTGATCGGCGGACAGAACGGCGGGCGAGATCAGGCCTCGCAGATCGTGGCGCAGCTTTGGTGATATCGTCGCGATATTGTCCCCCGTTGTTCCGGGGGGAGCCGCTGGGGCGCGATTATCGAGTGGCGGTTCCGCCACTCGACCGCCCGGCGCTGGCGAGTTGCGTGCGGAGTCGATTCGCAAGGTGAGCGTAGCGGCGATCGCAGCGCCCAACAGCGCTACAAAAATCGCGCCGCCTTGGGGCAGGGGGACGTATCGCGTGGCGATCGCGGTGGCGAACGCGACAAGGAAGACCGGGACCGTGAGGTAAGGGCGGCGCAAGCATTGGCTCCTTCGCGGCGCGCCGTGTCCGGGCGCATTGAAAAACGGGTGACGCGCCGACTCCGTATCCACGCATCCCGCCGTTGACGCAGGGCGGTCCTCTCACTATAAGCCCGCCTTCCAGACGCTGGCGTTTTTCGCCGTGAAGCGTCCTGACATTTTTTGTGTAGTTGACTGAGGAGTGCCACCGTGAAGCGCACGTATCAACCGTCCAAGCTGGTCCGCAAGCGCCGCCATGGTTTCCGCGCTCGCATCGCTACCGTCGGCGGCCGCAAGGTTATCGCCAACCGTCGTTCGAAGGGGCGCAAGCGCCTCTCCGCCTGATCAGGCGATGACGTCCGGGGAAACGCTCCCCGGAAAGGAGCGCTTCGTGCAGGATCAGCGCTCTTCGCGCCTCAAGAAGCGCGCGCAATTTCTGGCTGTGGCCGCTAAGGCGCGGAAAGCGCCGACACCCGGGCTCGTCCTGCAAGTTGTCAGTCGCAATGACGGAGAACCGGGGCGGGTCGGCTTCACCGTCACAAAGAAAGTCGGAAACGCGGTTGTTCGCAACCGCGCGAAACGTCGTCTCCGGGAGGCCGTAAGGTCCGTCGAAAGCGACGTTTCCCTGAATGGTCTGGATCTGGTGGTGATCGGCCGAATCGGAACGGGCGACCGTCCTTTTTCCGAGTTGATCGCGGATCTGCGGCGCGCGCTGAAAAAGACCGGGGCATTGTCGTGAGCGTCGACTCCGGTCGCAGCATGCTTGGGCGTTGCGCATGTGGCGCGCTGGTCGGCGGCATGCGCCTCTGGCAAATCGTCGGACGTCCCGTTGCCGGACCAAACTGCCGCTTCCATCCTTCATGCAGCGAGTATGGCGTAGAAGCCGTTCAGACGCATGGCGCGCTGCGTGGAAGCTGGCTCGCCGCCAGTCGCATCTTGCGCTGCAATCCGTGGAATCCGGGCGGATACGACCCAGTGCCTCTGCCCAGGGCGATCGCCGGTGCGGTGGCCGACATCGGTTCTGCTCAAGAAGCGTCCATGCAATAGGGCGTCTATGAGCCCAACCCATCTGGCGTTCCCTGACAAGTTCGGTATGAGGGACGCAAATGTGCGGTCGGGCCGCCGCGGTTGCGGCGTGGTCCCGTGAAGTAGAAAGGTCGGCCGGTCGATATGGACATCAGGCGTGTAATATTGGCGACGTTGCTTTCGGCGCTGGTCCTGCTCGGTTTCGACTACTTCATGCCGCAGCCCAAGCCGCAACCCGCCGTCGCGACGCAGGAGCATGCGGACACGCAGGCGAGCCGTCCGCCTTCTGCGGCAGCGCCCGGGTCCGCAGCCGCCGACGATGGGGTTCCTGCACGGTTGCCGATCGATGCGGTTGATGTCAGCGGCTCCGTCAATCTGCGCGGCGCTCGTCTGGATGATCTCGTTCTGCGTGGCTACCACGAGACGGTGAAGCCCGGCAGCCCGCTGGTACGGGTGCTCGAGGCGCAGGGCCAGCCGCACCCGACCTATGTCGAGTTCGGATGGTATGGGCAGCCAGGGCAGACCGTCCGCCTTCCTGATGCGCACAGCGTCTGGAAAACCGACGCGCAGAAACTCGGTTCAAACTCCCCTGTCACGCTGAGCTGGAGCAACGACGCTGGCCTGACGTTCGAGATCGTGCTGGCGATTGATCGGGACTACATGTTCACGGTCACCCAGCGTGTCCGCAACGCCACCGGCGATCAGGTGGCGCTCGTCCCCTATTCTCGTGTCGTGCGTGCTTACACGCCTGAGGAAACCGGCGGCATGCTGGTGCACGAGGGACCGATTTCGGTGATCAACGGCCGTATGGAGGAAGGCTCCTACAAGTCGCTGCGCACCAATTCGACCGCGCCGAATTTCGTCTCGTGGAGCGCTTCCGGAACCGGCGGCTGGGCAGGAATCACCGACAAATACTGGCTCGCGGCCGTCGTTCCCGACCAGAAATCGGACGTCAACGGAACCTACGGTTTCGACACGCCTGCCGGTGCATACGAAGTAGGCTTCACTGGCCGCGCGCCTGTGACGGTCGCGGCCAACGGAGTTGGCGAGTCGACGGCGCATGTGTTCGCGGGCGCCAAGGAGGTTCGCCTTCTGGAGCGTTATGAGAACGAGCTGCACATTCCCGATTTCTGGAAGGCCGTCGACTTCGGCTGGTTCGCGTTCCTGACGCGCCCGGTGTTCTTCGTTCTTGACTGGTTGTATCAGCTTTTCGGCAATTTCGGTCTGGCGCTTCTGACGTTTACGCTGATCGTCAAGACGCTGTTCTTCCCGCTGGCGGCGAAGGGCTTTCGTTCTGCGGCGGCGATGCGCTCAGTGCAGCCGAAGATGCAGGCGATCCGCGAGCGCTACAAGTCTGATCCGGTCCAGATGAACCAGAAGATCATGCAGCTTTACCGCGAGGAGGGGGTGAACCCCGCCAGCGGGTGCCTGCCACTTCTGATTCAGGCTCCGGTGTTCTGGTGTCTGTATAAGGATCTGTACGTCACGATCGAAATGCGGCACGCGCCGTTCTTCGGCTGGATTCATGATCTGTCCGCGCCCGATCCGACCAACCTGTTCAATCTGTTCGGCCTGATTCCGTGGGATCCGACGACTTTGTCCGGCATGCTGCTGCTCGGCGTGTGGCCGATCCTCTACGGCGCGACCATGTTCCTGATGCAGAAGATGAACCCTGCGACCGTGGACCCTGCCCAGAAGCAGATCTTCATGGCGATGCCGTTCATCTTCACGTTCTTCATGGCGCGGCAGCCGGTCGGTCTGGTCATCTATTACTGCTGGAACAACCTGCTGACGGTGGCGCAGCAGATGGTCATTCAGCGCGTGCACCGGGATCGCTCGAAGACGACCATCATCCCGCCTGCGAAGAAAGCCCGGAAAGGCTGATGGCCGCTCCCGATTTCTCCACGCCGGTCGAACGGACGGCGGACGAGCTGGAAGCCGGAAGGCTGTTGTTCGCCGGGGAATGCGAGTTCTTTTTCGGCGCGCAGCAACTCGGGCAACTGCCCGATCCTGACAAGCCGGAGATCGCTTTCGCCGGTCGTTCGAACGTGGGCAAGTCGAGTCTTGTCAATGCGTTGACAGGGCGGAAGGCGCTCGCGCGGGCGTCGTCCGAGCCGGGGCGAACCAAGCAGCTTAACTTTTTCGATCTGGCCGGGCGTCTCGTGCTGGTGGACATGCCGGGTTACGGTTTCGCGAAGGCCGCGAAATCTGTGAAGGAGGACTGGCAGGAGATGATGTTCGCCTATCTGCGCGGACGTCCAACCCTGCAGCGTGTGATCCTGCTGCTCGACTCCCGCATCGAGACCAAGGCGTCCGACATCGAGGTCATGGACCTGTTCGACAAGGCGGCGATCAACTTCCAGATCGTTCTCACCAAATGCGATGGACTGAAGCCCGGCCCGCTGACGCGGAAGCTGGAGAGCGTACGGGCTCTTGCGGCCAAACACCCGGCCGCGCATCCCGAAGTGATCGCCAGCAGCAGCGAGACAGGGCTTGGTATGCCAGAGCTTCGCGCCGAACTGACCGCGTTCGCGCTCCCTGCAATCGGCTGAACGGCTCTCGGCTCTGTCCCGCGCTCGTCGCGCAGAACCCATCGCGCGGGGGCGGCTTCACTGATGACGCTTCTCCCCGCTATCGTAGCGGAATTCTCCACCCGAGCTGCCGATCGCGCCCGATCGGACGCGGGTCTAGCCTGGATGGACTTTTGATGACTGACGATACGCCCGGCGTGGTCGACGCGTTACAGCAGGCCGCCACCCTCGCCAGCGCGCTGCCTTTCCTCCGTCGTTACGCCGGAGACACCATTGTTGTGAAATACGGCGGTCACGCTATGGGGGACGCCACTCTGTCGAAGGATTTCGGCAGCGACATCGCCCTGCTGAAATTGGTCGGCATCAATCCGATTGTCGTGCATGGCGGTGGCCCCCAGATCAACCGCATGCTGGAGCGGCTGCAACTCAAGTCGTCCTTTGTGGACGGGCTTCGGGTGACGGACAGTTCCATGATCGACGTGATCGAGATGGTTCTGTGCGGTTCGGTCAACAAGGAAGTCGCCAACCTGATAAATCGCGCCGGCGCATTGGCCGTAGGCATATCGGGAAAGGATGGCGGTCTTATCAAGGCGCGCAAGCTTCTGCGTGCGGTTCGCGATCCGGTCAGCGGCATCGAGCAGGTTCTCGATCTCGGCTTCGTGGGAGAGCCACATCGGGTGGACCCACAGGTGCTTTATGCGTTGTCAGGTTCGGGACTTATCCCGGTCGTGGCGCCGATCGCCGCAGGGGAGAACGGAGAGACCTACAACATCAACGCTGATACTGCCGCAGGCGCCATCGCGGGCGCAGTGCATGCGACGCGTATGCTGATGCTGACGGATGTTCCGGGC
Source organism: Acetobacter sacchari (assembly GCF_017377715.1). Lineage (GTDB taxonomy): Bacteria > Pseudomonadota > Alphaproteobacteria > Acetobacterales > Acetobacteraceae > Acetobacter > Acetobacter sacchari. Next base: position 259,754 of record NZ_JAFVMF010000001.1, read on the forward strand.
GTCCTGGATGGCGACGGCAAGCTCATTCCCGAACTGACTGCTGAAGAGGCCAGACGGGGCATCGCTTCGGGTATGATCTCTGGCGGCATGATCCCCAAAGTCGAGACTTGTCTTCAGGCGGTGCAGGCAGGCGCCAAGGCCGCAGTTATTCTTGATGGACGCGTGCCTCATGCGTGTCTGCTTGAACTGTTCACCAAATCCGGGTCCGGCACGCTTATCAGGGCGGATGGAACGGCCAGCGCCGGTTGAACTGTAAAAGGCGGTTGCGGGTGGTTGGCCGGGCCGATTTACACCCTCAACTGCTTTCCCGACTTCTGCAGGCGGGGCGTTCTGCAGAGGTAGTGTGTTCATGACGCGGTCACGGCTGGGCGAACGCGAATATTGCCTGACGGGGTAGGAGCGTACTTCGCTTGACGGGCAGAGTTCAGGGCGACAGAGCCGTTGCCGGAGGACGGCCGGTTCCTTTTGGTGGTAAGCCCTTGGAGGCGCCATGAAATGCTGCGTGCAGTAATTTCCGATAGAATTTCTACACAGTAAACACATTCCAAAGAATATGTGCGGACAATACTTTTTGTGTCATAAGATTTTAAAGGCAGTGGTTGCCGTGACGATCATTTCGTAGGCCGTCTTACTGAAGATAGTCGAGGCGTTGAGAAGCTTTCCTTTAAAGAAAAGCGCCCCAAAGTATATTGGAGCGCCCTTCGTTCCGATTTTCTACGATCGGTTAGAGTAATTTCGGTTTCAATTAGTGGCGTGAGGGATAACCGTAGGTGAATGACTGGTAAGGGGAACCGCCGGTCAGGATTGAACTGACACCGCCAAGAATGCCACTGACGGCGGTGCCGACACCGCCGAGGATTCCACTGACGACAAGGCCGACGCCAGCGAGGACTCCATTAACGGCGTAAGCGACGCCGCCAAGAAGTCCGAAACCACCGGACACTGCATCTAATTCTATTGTTGTAAGTTCACGCATGACGATTCCTTTTCGAATCCTGGAAGGGCGTTAATTCGCCCACGGTCATCACGGCACAAACACCATAAAGTTTCAATAAAAAGACAACGTATCAAAAAATATCAATCAACTGACTCGTCTCTGTCTCAGCGAAATAAATATTTTCCTCAATGATTACATTGGGATAAGAGAAGGTGTCAGGTTCTTAAAAGCGTCCTGATGAACGTGGACAACATCGCGCAAGCAGAATGAACCGCAGAGCGGCCAACCTGACACAGGCCGCCAGCGTGGTGCTTCTTGAGAAAAAGGCCATGGATCGCTCCATGGTCTTTGGCCGTTTCCCGCTGAAGAAACAGGGACATATCCGTCCCGACTTGCTGGGCGGCGTCTACACCGGTGGGGGCTGCGGATAGATCCATCCTGCGCCGTATGGCCGCGGGGCGAAGAAGCCCGAGATCGAGTTCGTTGGCGCTCCTGCGCCCCAGAGGTGAGCGCCGATGGCGCCCAATTGGTCAGAGGAACACCACGGCAGGCATCACGGCATGAGCCGACGACCGCGGGATTGTCGGTGGCGACGACCGAGTTTCCGGCCAACGGTGGGAACATGCCTCTGCCGTCGTTCCGGTGACAGGTTTAGACGGAATGCAGTGGTTGGCTTCTATCGGCTTTAAGCAATGGATTTTCGTAATCTATAATCAGGTCATCTGCCAATTTAGTGTATTATGAACGCAGTTTCAGGCGCTGAATCTCAATGAAAACGTATATCCCGTAAATGCATGTGGCGCCGCATAAAACGAGAATGAGGGAGTTTCACCAATTTTCGAAAAAATTTCCGCGCCTGACTGCTATAATAAATGCTGATACAAAGCATACAATATCAAGAAAGAATCCAATAAGTAGAAAATTCGTATAAATAGACAAAATTACAGATAAAATCAAATATAAATCCCTTAGTATCAAAAAAATAAATTTTCTCTGTCTATTTTTCTTAAGAAATCAAAGAAAACCATGAATTCTCTAATTCCCTCCGATGGAGCATTTTCTATCGTAAATGGCTTTTACGGGTTTCTATTTGGTTTCAAGCTAAACTTTTTCATACTTATCTTGCCGGGTGTCAAACTTTGCTAACTTTCCAAAAGCCGCTGGGGTAATGCGTATGGGGGAAGCTTACGTTTATTTCTCTGCTTTACGAATGTGCCACGTTGAGAGGCCGTATTTGCAGTTGCTCTGGCGAGCCGGGCACAAATGTGTGGCTTGTTGCCCTAGGTAGTTAGGTACTGCAGCGCCGTAGAAACGTTGAGGCGGGCGAGTTCGCCAGGAAGCGCAAGCAGGAGATCGCAATGGCGAACGACGAGTTGGCCAAGGTGATACTGGCCGTCAGCGAGTAGTGTTTATCGACAAAAAAGGCCACGGATCGCTCCGTGGCCTTTGATCGTTCCCGCCGAAGCGGGAACAGCTCCGTCCAGACTTACTGGGCGGCGTCGACACCGGTGTGGGTCGACGGAGAGAAAGTCCACCCTGCGCCATAAGGCTGCGGCGCGAAGAAGCCCCAGGTCGAGTTCGTTGACGTTCCTGCGTCCCAGGCGCGAGCGCTGATCGGGGTGCCCTTGGTGCGAAGCTTCTGGATGTCCGCAGCGGTGACGTTGGCCGGAGCCTTGTTGCCCCATGCGCCACGGATGAAGTTCACAACGTCAGCAATCTGCTGATCGTTGAGGATCTTCTGGTAGCCAGGCATCGCGACCGCCGACGGCGCCCAGTTGGTCGGAGGCAGCACGCCGCCAGACACAACGACATGAGCCAGCGAGGTCGGGTTGTCGGTCACGACGACCGGGTTTCCGGCCAGCGGCGGGAACATGCGGGCGACGCCGCCGCCATCATTCCGGTGACAGATCGCGCACTGGTTCAGATAGATATCTGCGCCAGGGACGCCAGCAGTCTTGCCGGAATCGAGCATCTGAGCGGTGGACGCGTCGTAGGTGTAGTCGCCACGCGCAGGCGGAACCGGCGGCAGGCTCTTCAGATACTTCGCGATCGCCTTCAGATCGTCGTCGGTGAAATACTGCGAACTCCAGGCGACGACGTCAGCCATGCCGCCAAAGACGGCGGAGTGGTCGATGCGGCCCGAACGCAGGAACTGCACCAGATCGTCTTCAGACCAGCGGCCGAGACCCAGAACCGGGTCGTTACGCAGGCTTGGGGCGATCCAGTTGTCGATCGGCGCGCCGCCGGCGAGGAAGTCCGCGCCGCCAGTTGCGTCGTAAGCCTTCTCCTGCATGGAGAAACCACGGGGCGTATGGCACGCGCCGCAATGGCCGGGGCCGGTTACGATGTATTCGCCGCGCGCGATGACCGGGTCGGTGCCCGGAGCAGGCGTGAACGCCTTCGGCGCCGGAGCGAAGAGCTTCGCCCAGATGCCGAGCGGCCAGCGCATCGACAGCGGCCAGGTGATGTCGACCGGACGGTTCTGCTGCGCGACCGGCTTCACGCCGTGCATGAAGTAGGCGTACAGCGCCTTGATGTCGTCATCCGTCATTCTGGCGAATGAAGGATACGGCATGGCCGGATACAGCGGCGATCCGTCCTTGCGCACGCCGCGACGGACAGCGTTGTCGAAGTCCTGCAGCGTGTAAGTGCCGATGCCGACCGTCGGATCCGGCGTAATATTGGTCGAATAGATCGCGCCAATCGGCGTCTTGATCTCAAGTCCGCCAGCGTAAACGCTGCCGTGCAGGCCCGTATGACAGGCCACGCAGTCGCCCAGACGGGCGACATAGGCGCCCTTGGCGACCAGATCGCTGTCGGTGGTTTGCGCTACGGCCGGGGCGGCGTCGAGCGCCGTCCCTGCCAGAAGTCCGACCACCGCCGCGCCGAGCGCGGCCTTAAATCCCTTAATCATCGCTATCACCACCGCGTCGCTGTTTTGTCGAATGAGGTCACCATCGGGAAGTGGCAGGTCACTGGGTTATGCCCAGTGACGCGGCATCGGGGATCGTCTTGTCGTTTTTACGGGCGTCGACTTCGCGCTGATACGTGTCGTTGCCGCGCTTGATGATGAACTGACGGATGCTCTCGATCTGATCCGGGGACATCGAAGCGTCGAAGCGGTCCATACCGTAGGCGGTCAGCGCGCCGCGGCCGACGACGTTGTAGAAGCCGTCCTTATGACGGATTGCGCCCGACCAGCGCAGATCCGGTAGAACGCCAGCGCCTTCTGCGTTGTCGCCATGGCAGGCGGCGCAATAGGTCTGGTACTCGAAGTAGCCCTTGTCCGTGACCTTCTCGTCATACTTCTCAGGCGGCTTCACGGGCAGGAAGCCCATGTCGTTCTGCGGAGGCAGCTTCGCCTTGCCGTCGAGCGAGAATGCGACCACGCGGGAGTGGTTGACCGTCCAGCCCGAGGTGCGGGCCACGCCGCCGAGGAAGAACGGATAGATGCCGCCCCAGCCCACTTCAACCGCGACATACTGCTTGCCGTTGGCGAGGTAGGTCACCGGCGGCGCGATGATGCCGCTCTGTGCGTCGAAGTGGAACAGATCCTGACCGTTGGTCGCGTCGTAGGCGTGGAACTCGCCGTTCGCGAGGCCCTGGAAGAGCAGGTCGCCGCCGGTGGCCACGATGCCGCCGTTCCACGGGCCCTTGTGGTCGATCTTCCAAGCCGCCTGCTGCTTCACCGGATCCCAGGCCACGATCCAGCCCTTCAGGTCCTTGATGAACGCCGCTTTGGCTTCGGGGGTGTCCGGCAGGCCGGCCTTGCCCATGTCGATGCCGAGGTTCCAGGAGTCCGGGTGCGCCTTGAAGCCGCCAACCTGGCTCTTGTAGAGGAACGGAACCTGCTGCGCCGGGATGTAGACCAGGTTGGTCTTCGGGCTGTAGGCCATGGCTGCGAAGTTGTGGCCGCCAAGATCGCCCGGGATGGCGTACCATTCCTTGCCGTTCAGCGTCCACAGGGCGTCCGGGTTGTAGATCGGACGACCGGTCTTCGGATCCAGGCCGAGCGCCCAGTTCTGGTAGACGTAGTTGTTGCCCGAGATGAACTGACCGGTCTTCGCGTCGATGACGTAGAAGAAGCCGTTCTTCGGGGCATGGACGATCACGTGACGGGTTTCGCCGTTGATCGGCAGATCGAGGGTCATGATCTGCTGGACCGAGGTGTAATCCCACTGGTCCATCGGGGTTTCCTGGAAGTGCCAGACGTACTCGCCGGTCTCAGGCTTGACCGCGACAATGCTGCCGAGGAACAGGTTGTTGCCCTTGCCGTCGGTGCGGTACTTGTAGTTCCAGGGAGAGCCGTTGCCGACCGCGATGTAGACCAGATCGGTCACGGGGTCATAAACGAGCGAATCCCATACGGTGCCGCCGCCGCCCTGCTTCGTCCAGGCGCCCGTCGGGCTCCAGGTCTTGTAGGCCTTGTTCATCAGAACGCTGTCGGACGCAGCGTGGTCCGGTTCGTTCTTGTTGTTCGGCACGGTGTAGAAGCGCCAGTCGAGCTTGCCGGTCTCGGCGTCGAAGGCCGAGATGAAGCCGCGGGCGCCGAATTCCGCGCCGCCGTTGCCGATCAGGACGCGGCCCTTGGCGATGCGCGGAGCGCCGTCAACGGTGTAGGAGCGCTGCTGCCCGAGGGAGGCGTCCTTGGGGATCGTGTACGTGCTCCAGACCAGCTTGCCGGTCTTCGCGTCGAGCGCGATCAGGCGTCCGTCGAACGTGCCGAAATAAACCTTGCCGTTCCAGTAGGCGAGGCCGCGGTTGACGGTGTCGCAGCAGCCGCGGTCGGCGACGTTACCCGGAACCTTCGGGTCGTAATCCCACAGAAGCTGTCCGGTATCGGCCTTCAGGGCCTTGATCTTGGACCAGTTGGTCGTCGCGTACAGAACGCCGTCAACGACGAGGGGGGTGCCCTCCTGGCCGCGGTTGGTGTCGAGATCGTAGAACCACGCCAGCTTCAGATCGCCGACGTTGGAGCGGTTGATCTGATCCAGCGGGCTGTAGCGCTGCTCGGAATAGGTGCGACCGTAGGTCAGCCAGTTTTCCGGGTGGTCGTCAGCGTGGATGATGGCTTCGCCAGTGGCGCCTTGTCCATCATCGGCGCGGGCCGACGCTACGGGGTTGCAGAAAGCCGCGGCGAGAAAGGTGCCTGCGGCGAGCACGCCGAGCAGCGGGCTCCTCCGGGAGGAGAAAGGGCGAATCATATTGTATCGTCCTCGACAGATCATCGATTTGGGCCAAAGCCGCGAAAGCAGTGCGAATTTGGTGTTCGCGGCAGTCAGCCTAGATGACGTGATCATGTCAATCGTGTCATCTTTGGGTACGCTTATGCGTAAAGAGTGAGCATCGCAGGACGTTTGGTCAGGCTAACAGGCGCGGACGCCACCCTAGTGATCGTTTTTTCACAACATCGGATCCTGAGTGAATGGACGCGTCCCTTCCGGCGAACTGCGTCATATGTGGCGTTATTTCGCGTGGTGTAGGAAAATAGACGCGTCGCGCCATCGCTGTTCCGGGCGGTATCTGCCGCCATGGAACATCAATTTGGGGGTGCTGGCATGCGGTTGGTTGTTCGGCCTGCATCTCTTTGTCGTCGCGGTCATGGGAGGGGTGCTCACGGAAAGGTGACCATTCTGTTATGCTTCCGGCGGCGTGCGACACACGCGGCAGGGGCGTCGGGATGTCCGGAGAGGAGGCCTCATCGCGAGTGGGACTCTGTCGTGCATGCGTTACGGCGATTCCTGCCGAATGGCGCCGGAATTTGGGGGAGAGGGGATGACTCACCTTTAATTATGGTTCGTCTGCGAGTGTCTGCTAATTAGGCAGGACTTGAATTGGCGACCTGTCGCCAAATATATTCAGTTGTCGTCCGGCCTGGCCGGAAGGGAGAGAGGTAATTATGTCGTTCACTCGCGACTTTCGTTCGTCGCCATCTGCATCTGGGGTGCAGTCCGCCGTCGTCGATGCCGGTCTGCGCGCCTATATGCTTCGCGTTTACAACTGGATGGCGTCCGGGCTTCTTTTGACGGCGCTGGTCGCTTACGGAATCGCCAATACGAGCGCACAGGCCCTTTTCTTCCGCCGCTCCGAGGATTTCTCGATTCATCCGACCGGCCTTGGCTTGCTGGCGATGATCGCTCCGCTCGGTTTCGTGCTGGTCATGTCTTTCGGGGTCAACCGCCTCTCAAGGCAGGCCGTGCAGACGCTGTTCTGGCTGTTCTGCGCCGTGATGGGCGCGAGCCTCTCGAACATCTTCCTCGTTTACACCGGCGTGTCCGTAACCCGCGTGTTTCTGGTGACGGCGATCACGTTCGGCGCGACGTCGCTCTGGGCGTATTCGACGAACGCCAATCTGATGCGGTTTCAATCGTTCTTCATGATGGGGCTGTTCGGTCTGGTGATCGCGGGTCTCGTCAACATGTTCCTGCACAGCCCTGCGGTGTACTTTGTATATAGTGTGGTGGGCGTGCTGCTCTTCACCGGCCTGACTGCGTTCGACACGCAACGCATCAAGGTGACCTATCCGCAATTCGCCTATTACGAAGGTCCGGATCAGGCGGCGAAGCGCAGCGTTTACGACGCGTTGAACCTCTACCTGAACTTCATCAACCTGTTTCAGTTTCTGCTTCAGTTCATGGGGGTCCGGAGCACCAGCGACAACTAGAGTCGCGTTGCGAGTCCCGAACCGCCTGACCCGGTCGCCTCGGCGGCCGGGTTTTTTTGTGTCCGGATTTTGGCTCGCGAATGACGAAACGCCTGCCGAATTAGCGTGTCTGCGTCGCGTAAAGCGTCTGGGTGGTATTAAAATATCTCTTATTCGCGGCGAGGCGGCTCGGTGCTGGCAAACATGTGAAAGCTTTAGCCCAGAAAAAGCCTAGATTTTGGCTGCGCTAGCCGAATATTCGCTGAAATTGAAATATATTGAAATAATCCGTGAACACTTGTCCCGTAAACCTTCTCGGTCGGATAAGGGGAGGCGTGGAAATTCCTCGCGTGCTGGACGGATTGTGATGCCAAGCTTGAGGGATTATTGATTCGCCGTAAGGCAATGCGATCCGCCTGTTGGGGCGGACTCTAGTGTCCGAGACGATGGACTGCGGCGTCGCGGCCCGGCGTCTGTTTTTTGAAGGCTTGTAGGTATGTCAGAACCGAGGGGCGTACGATGATAAATAGGTACCTGAAGGGGCCAGCCCGGCTGGGCGGTCTGGCTTCAGTGCTGCTGCTGGCGGGATGCAACCTGGATGTGTTGGATCCCAAGGGCCCGGTAGGAGAGCAGCTGAAGTTTCTGATCGTTGAATCAACGGTCGCCATGCTGCTTGTGGTTGTCCCGACAATCATTTTGGCGTGCTACTTCGCATGGAAATACAGGGCGTCGAATACGAGCGCCGAGTACCTCCCGAAGTGGTCCCATTCGAACAAGATCGAAGTGGTGATCTGGGGCGTGCCCAGCATCATCATTCTTTTTCTGGCGGTGATCACCTACCAGACCTGCCACTCGCTGGACCCGTATCGTCCGCTGGACAACGAAGCGAACGCCAAGCCGCTGCACGTCGAAGTTGTCGCGCTCGACTGGAAATGGCTGTTCATCTACCCCGACGAGGGAATCGCGACGGTCAACCAGCTGGCGATCCCGGTCGGCACGCCGGTGGACTTCGTCATCACCTCTGATTCCGTGATGAATTCGTTCTTCATTCCGCGCCTTGGTTCGATGATCTACGCGATGGCGGGCATGCAGACGCAACTGCATCTGCTGGCGTCCGAGCCTGGCGATTACGCTGGCGAGTCCGCGAACTACAGCGGTCGCGGGTTCTCCGACATGAAGTTCCGTACGCTCGCCATGCCGGCTGATCAGTACGCTTCATGGGTTGAGAAGGTGCGTTCCTCTTCCGATCAGCTCGATAACGAGACCTACGGAAAGCTGGCCGCCCCGAGCGAAGCCGATCCGGTGAAATACTATTCGCATGTAGCGCCGAGCCTCTTCGACGGCATCGTCGCGAAATATAATAACGGCATGGTCATGGACAAGAACACGGGCAAGATGATCCGCGTGCAGTCCGCGATGTCCGACATGAATATGAAGGAGTAGGATTCATGCTAGGGAGATTATCGTTCGCGGACATCCCCGTGGATGTGCCGATTCTTGTAGGCACGTTTGCGGGCGTTGCGGTCATCGGCATCGCCGTGCTCGCGCTCATCACCTATTACGGCAAGTGGGGCTATCTCTGGAAAGAGTGGTTCACCTCTGTCGATCATAAACGCCTTGCGGTCATGTACATCGTGCTCGCGCTTGTCGCGCTCGCACGTGGTTTCGCCGACGCCATCATGATGCGTACCCAGCTCGCTCTCGCGTATGCTGGAAATCCGGGTTACCTGCCGCCGCACCATTACGATCAGATCTTCTCCGCTCACGGAACGATCATGATCTTCTTCCTGGCCATGGCGTTCATGACGGGCCTGTTCAACCTCGTGGTGCCGCTTCAGATCGGCGCGCGCGACGTGGCCTTCCCGTTCCTGAACAACCTGAGCTTCTGGATGACGGCGATCGCCTTTATCCTGATCAACGTCTCGCTGTTCATTGGCGAATTCTCGCAGTGCGGCTGGCTGGCGTATCCGCCTCTGTCGGAGACGCAGTTCAGCCCCGGCGTCGGCGTTGATTACTATATCTGGGCGGTTCAGCTTTCGGGCGTCGGCACTCTGTTGACGGGCGTCAACTTCTTCGTCACCATCGTCAAGATGCGCGCTCCGGGCATGACCTGGATGAAGGTTCCGGTGTTCACCTGGACCGCATTCTGCGCGTGCGTTCTCATCATGGTCGCGTTCCCGGTTCTGACAGTTGTTCTGGGTATGCTTGGTCTTGATCGTTATCTGGGCATGCATTTCTTCACCAACGACGGTGGCGGAAATCAGATGCTCTACCTCAGCCTTATCTGGACCTGGGGCCATCCTGAAGTTTACATCCTGATCCTGCCCGCCTTCGGCGTGTTCTCGGAAGTCGTGCCCACGTTCTCCCGCAAGCCGCTGTTCGGTTACGCGACCATGGTCTACGCGACCTGCGCCATCATGGTGCTGTCGTTCCTGGTCTGGCTGCATCACTTCTTCACCATGGGCGCCGGCGCCGACGTCAATGCGTTTTTCGGCATCGCCACGATGATCATCTCGATCCCGACTGGCGTTAAGCTCTTCAACTGGCTGTTCACGATGTACAAGGGCCGCGTGGAGTTCCACGCCACCATGTACTGGGCAGTCGGCTTCATGATCACCTTCACCATCGGCGGCATGACCGGCGTGATGATGGCGATCCCCGCCGCCGACTTCGTTCTCCACAACTCCCTGTTCCTGATCGCCCACTTCCACAACGTCATCATCGGCGGCGTGTATTTCGGGTATGTCTGCGGCATGAACTACTGGTTCCCGAAAGCGCTGGGCTTCAAGCTCAACGAAGCCTGGGGCAAGGCCGCGTTCTGGTTCTGGTTCGTCGGTTTCTACGTGGCGTTCATGCCGCTCTACGTGCTGGGCTTCGACGGCATGACCCGTCGTCTGAACCACTACGACAACCCGGCCTGGCACCCTTGGCTGCTGATCGCCGAAGTTGGCGCGGTTCTGGTGTTCTGCGGCATCGCCTGTCAGGTCATCCAGCTCTACGTCTCCATCCGCGACCGCAACCTGCCGCAGAACGTCGACGTCACGGGCGATCCGTGGAACGCTCGCTCGCTCGAGTGGTCGACGTCTTCGCCTCCGCCGATCTACAACTTTGCGATCACGCCGCATGTCCATGATCTGGACGCGTTCATGCACGACAAAGAGAACGGCATCGACACGCGCGGCGCAGGCGGCCCGTATGCTCCGATCCACATGCCCAAGAACACGGCTGCAGGCTTCATGGTCGGCGCGTTCAGTCTGGTGCTTGGTTTCGCAGCTATCTGGTACATCTGGTGGCTGGCTGCGATCGGGCTGATCGGGGTTTTCGCGACAGTGATCATCCGCAGCGCAAATCAGGACGTGGACTACTACATCCCCGCTGAAGAAGTCGCCCGGATCGAGAACGAGCACTCCCGCAAACTCATGGTACAGGCGGCTGAGTAATGGCGCACGATACTACTTTTCACGACGCGCATTCGGATCACGAACACCACGCTCCGCCGACGGTGTTCGGGTTCTGGGTGTATCTGATGACCGACTGCATCATCTTCGGTACGCTGTTTGCTGTGTTTGCGACTTTCCGCAACCAGTACGCTGGCGGCCCGACGGGGAAGGAGCTCTTCGAGATCTCCGGCCTCGCGATGGAGACGGCGCTGCTGCTCGTATCGAGCATCACCTACGGCTTCGGAATGATCGCCGCCCACAAGGGCGCGATCAGATCCGTTCAGCTGTGGCTGGCCATCACGTTCCTGCTTGGCCTGGGCTTCGTCGGTCTTGAAATCAACGAGTTCGCACATCTGATCGGTGAGGGCGCGGGCCCGGATCGCAGCGCGTTCCTGTCCGCTTTCTTCACGCTGGTCTCGACCCATGGTCTGCACGTGAGCTGCGGTCTGATCTGGATCCTGACCTTGGTTGTTCAGCTTTCGCGCGTGACGGAGATTTCGGAGCGGATGATGAACAAGCTCACCATGCTGAGCCTGTTCTGGCACTTCCTCGACATCGTCTGGATCTGCGTGTTCTCGTTCGTCTATCTGGGGAGCATGATCTGATGAGCACGCATCACAGCGGTCATGACGACGCGAGCCACGGCAGCGTGCGCTCATATGTTATCGGGTTCGTTCTCGCGGTCGTTCTTACGGTCGCGGCCTTCATGGTGGCCACCAGCGGCGCCCTGTCTCCGACTGGCGCTCTGACGGCGATCTCGGTTCTGGCGGCGGTTCAGGTGGTCGTCCACCTGATCTACTTCCTGCACATGAACACGACGGCCGAGAACCGGTGGAACAACAACGTGTTCCTCTTCACGGTGATGGTCGTCGCGATTTTCATCGTGGGTACGGCCTTCATCATGACCAATACCTCGGCTCATATGATGTCGCGGTAATTCCGGCCTCCGTCGGCGGCCTTTGGTCGCCGGCTTCCGGTTTGAAAAAAGGCCTCGCGCGGTTCACGTGCGAGGCCTTTTTTGTTGATGGAAGCAGCAGCGTAGGCCGGGGCGACAATCATCCTGTGAGGGCTATCTAGCGCCCAAGGATGCGTTCCCGCGTACGAGTGGGGGCGGCTTACGAAGACGGGATACTGATGCACGCGACTTAGGTCGCATACTCAGAATAATGGGTTATCGCTTTGGGAATTTGGGTGCGACTGACTTAAGGCCGTTCGCTGTAAAGTGTCACGGCCCATTTGCCTGCGGATCGTGATGCTGCCTGACGCGCAACATGGCGGTGAATGTCTCCGCCAGACGCCTGCAAACTATAATGAGCCTGCTTTTTAAATGCCGCTCGATTGGAGGTCCGGGTTAAGTTCTGCGCGTCTGACGCCAGACGCAGCGACAAACCGGGGAGCGTTGATCAAAGATAAAGAGGCCAGCGTGTGTCCATGAGGGGACATATGCTGGCCTATAGTGGCGTCAGTCTTTGTGGGGCGCAGATGACAAAAGCTCTTTCTTGTTCGGCTTGTCTTTCCACTCCTCCGCGTCGGCGGGCTGGGCGCCCTTGCGGGTGATGTTTGGCCATTGCGTCGAGTAGCTGGCGTTGATCTCGGCCCAGGCGGCGGCGCGGTCATCGCTGTCCGGGAAGATGGCTTCAGCCGGGCATTCCGGTTCGCACACGCCGCAATCGATGCATTCGTCCGGGTTGATGACCAGGAAATTCTCACCGGCGTAGAAGCAGTCCACCGGGCAGACTTCCACGCAATCCATGAACTTGCAGCGAATGCAGTTTTCAGTGACCACGTAGGTCATCGCTCTCTCCGATCGTCAGAAGGTCGGCGCATCGCCGACTTTGGTGTCGCGGGGCGGTCGCGTGGACGGCTCCCATTTCTCAGGACGGGTTGATATGCGAGGGTTTTGGCTGCGAGGCAAGCCCGCGTTTTGGGCGCCTCCGGACCAACCGGCGCAAGGGCCGGCCCGGGCGGACGCATTCCGAACGGATTACGACGCAAATGAGCGCTGCGTTAAAGGCCGCTTCCTGCCCCAAGCAGACTCGAAAGCGCGGCGAATGGACCGTCTTTCACTGCGTTCGGCCGGGCGGACGCGCGCTTCGGCTCCACCCGGCGGGGCTGCTTTCGGCGAGAGAGAATCAGCGCCGGAGAGGGCCCGAACATCCCTGCAGGCAATGGCGGCGGCGGCGCGATTTTGAAACCGATGGCCAGCAACGCATCTCCCAGACATTCACGCCTGAGTCCTGAAACCTGAAGGATATTGGCGGGGGCTGCGACTGGGCCGTCCTGGGTCAGCGCTGCAAGACGATTTGCAAGACGCTGCGCTGCGTCCAGCCGCATGCGCACCGGTCCCAATTCGGGCCACCCAAGTTTCGTCAGCAGCCGGTGCGGAAACTGGTTGGCCGGGACGACTACGGCGCTGTCGGGGGGGAGTTCCGGCGGCGGCGCATTGTCGTGGATCGCCAGCAAAAGGGCGCGCAACCGCATGCGGCGTGGCTTGAGCAATTGCGGGAGATAGAGCGCATCGAGCGAGCCCGCTCCTTCCAGCGCCGCTATCCCCAGGCGGGACAAGCGGCCGCGTTGGCGCAGCGGTTGCGTCGGTCGAGCCTGTCCGAGACCTTCGGTCAACTGATGGACGACGCCCCTCATGGTCGGATCGGACGCTGCAGCGTCGGTCGCGCGGAACAGCGGAGCGAGGTCCCGCTCGATGTGCGCGTGAAGGAAAGCCCCGGCGCGCGTTTTGATCCGGTCTTTTTGCTGGCTGTCGAGCAGCCCGTCTCCACGCGTCTCTAGCGCGGGATGCAATGGGTCGCGACCGGAGCGCAGGCGAACGATGACCGCTCCGTCCCACAGAATCTCGCCGCGCTGTTCGTCCAACGAAAAAGAGGAATCGGGGGCGTTGCAGCAGGCGGCGACCCGGGCTGGCAGTTCGGTTCGCATCGCCCGACGCGCAGCTCGGCCCAGCGTGGCGCGGTCGGTCTCCGGCAAGTTCTTGTCGAGGTGAAGTTCGAAGCCGTGGATGCGTCCCACGGCGTGGCCTTCGACGACCACCTCTCCGTCTTTACGAACGGCGGACAACAGGGGCGTCCGGTCATCGCCGTCCAGCAGGCGTATCAGATGCGCCGCGCGCCGATCGACGAAGCGGGCGGTCAGCCGCTCGTGCAGTGCGTCCGATACGGCGTCCTCGACGGCGCGCGTTCGCTCCTGCCAGAGCGGGGCGTGGGAGACCCATGTCTCGCGGGTTGCGACATACGACCAGATGCGGATGCCCGCCAGGCGCTGCATCAGCGTGTCGACGTCGCCCTCGATGTTGTTCAGCCGTGCGAGTTGTTCTTCAAGAAGGCTGCCCGGCAGCCGCTTGCCGGACGCCAGACGATCGTAGATCCGGGCGCAGAGCTGCGTGTGATTCTGCTCGCCGAGTTTGCGAAAGTCGGGGATCTGGCACACGTCCCACAGCAGTCGCGTTCTGCCGCCCGTCGCTGCCGACGCTGCGATCTCGGGGTCCGCCGCCAGCGCCGCCAGCGTCAGGGCGTCGCTGGTCTGCGGACTCGCTTGCAGGCCTCGTGCGGGCGACGGGCGGGACAGGCTGCGCAGCAGGGCGCCAGGCGAACCGAAATCCAGATCGATGTTGCGCCAGTAGAGGCGTTGCAGCGGATCGAAGCGGTGCGTCTCGACGCTTTCGATGATTGCGTCGGGAATGGCGGGGCATTGTCCGGTGGTCCCGAACGTGCCGTCGCGCGCGCCACGTCCGGCGCGTCCGGCGATCTGTGCGACTTCCGGCGCGAGGAGATTGCGTCGACGCAGGCCGTCGAACTTGGACAATCCGGCAAAAGCGACATGGCCGATATCCATGTTCAGCCCCATGCCGATCGCGTCCGTGGCGACGAGGTAATCGACCTCCCGGTCCTGATACAGCGCCACCTGCGCGTTGCGCGTGCGGGGTGACATCTGCCCCATGACGACGGCGCATCCTCCCCGTCTGCTGCGGATCAGTTCGGCGATGGCGTAAATCTCGGCGGCGGAGAATGCGACGATCGCGGTGCGAGGCGGCAGCTTTTCCAGTCGCGTCGCGCCCGTCGCGGTCAGCGCCGACAGGCGGGGGCGCGTTTCTATGGTTGCGTCCGGCACAAGCTGGCGCAGCAGAGGCGCGATGGTTTCTGAGCCGAGGAAGAGCGTCTCGTCCCGCCCGCGCGCATGCAGCAAGCGCGAGGTGAAGACGTGCCCGCGCTCGGGGTCTCCGCAGAGCTGGATTTCGTCCACAGCCAGAAAGGAGACGCTGCGGTCCGTTGGCATCGCCTCGACCGTGCAGGAGAACCAGCGCGCTCCGGGAGGGACGATTTTCTCCTCGCCGGTGATGAGGCCCACGCGCGCGGCCCCTTTGGCGGCGACCATGCGGTCGTAGTTTTCGCGAGCGAGAAGACGCAGTGGGAAGCCGATGACGCCGGACGGATGAGCCAGCATGCGTTCGATGGCGTAATGCGTCTTGCCGGTGTTCGTTGGCCCGAGGATTGCGTGAGGAGGAGGTGGACCAGCGTAGTCGGACTGTCGCGACGCCATGCGTGCGGCGAAGGCAGGGGATGCGGCGCCGTTACGCGCCGGGGGGGAACCGTTTTCTGAGATCCGCGCCGTCAGGCCCGGAACCCGTCCGCCATGCGACCCTGTCATATCGCCATGGTGGACTGGTTTTCACGAATTGCAAGCGTCCTTTCTGCTTCTCGCACATCGCCGGTCGTCCGTAGGCGCGCCGACGCATTGCGTGGACAGCCCGACCGAGGCAGCGTGCCGGATACAGACCGGATATTTGGAGCGCGGGAAGGCTATGACCGTAAGGGAGATTGAATGCGTCACGACGGCGCGGCGGAAGGCGTCGCGCGTCGTTCACGGACTCCGCAGGAGCGACGTGAAGACGCTGACGCGTGTCGTTGGAGAAGCGGGCGCCGGATTCGCGACCGCTGTGGGGTTCACCGCGCGTCCCGGCGAACTTGTGATCGTGCCGGACGGGAGAGGCGGGGTTTCGGCGTTGCTGGGGTTGCTGCCCGAGGGCGTGTCGGACCCGATGGTTTTTGGCGCATTGTCTGGCGCGCTGCCGAAAGGCGCGTGGCGACTCGACCTCCCGTCCGACATCGACCGCTCGACGGTGACGCTGGGTTTCGCGCTCGGCGCCTACCGGTTCTCGCTGAGGGACGGAAGCAAGCCGACGGTGGCGACCCTGGTGGAGGAGAGTCCTGACGCCGAGGCGCTGGAGACGGCCAGATCGATCTGGCTGGGGCGGGACCTGATCAACCTGCCGGCGAATCTTCTGGGGCCGGCCGAACTGGCGAAGGCTGTCGTCGGTGCGCTCTCGCCATTCGGCGCGAAGACGAAGGTCGTGAAGGGTGAGGCGCTGGCGAAGGAATATCCGCTGGTCGCGCATGTTGGAGCCGGATCCGCACGCAAACCGCGGGTGGTCGTTGCGTCATGGAGCGGGTCTGGCGCGGCGGCTGACGCGCCGCTGCTGTCGCTTGTCGGCAAGGGCGTGTGTTTCGACACCGGCGGCAACGATATCAAGCCGTCGGCGGGCATGTTGCGAATGAAGAAGGACATGGGCGGCGCTGCGACGGTGCTGGCGCTGGCCCGCCTTATCATGGCGCGCGATCTGCCGATCCGGCTGGAGGCTCGGTTCGCGTGCGTCGAGAATTCGGTGTCCGGTTCAGCCATGCGCCCGCTGGATGTCGTAGAGGCGCGTAACGGGCTGACGGTCGAGATCGGGAACACCGACGCAGAGGGGCGTCTGGTCATGGCCGACCTGCTGAGCGAAGCCTGCGAGGCGAAGCCCGCCTTGCTGCTGGACGTGGCCACGTTGACGGGAGCGGCGCGGGTCGCTTTGGGACCCGATCTGCCAGCATTGCTGAGCAACGACGACGGAGCGGCTGAGGCGCTTCTGAAAGCCGGTCGTGCGGTATACGACCCGTTGTGGCGCCTCCCGCTATGGGATGGATACCGTGATTGGCTGCGCAGCCCGGTCGCAAATATTAACAATGTCTCATCCAAGCCTTTCGCGGGGGCAATAACCGCGGCTTTGTTTCTTGAACGTTTTGTCGACCCAGCTGTGTGTTGGGCACATATTGATAGCTACGCATGGAACGACAGTTCGCGCCCCGGGCGTCCGGAAGGCGGCGAAATCATGGGGTTACGTGCGATTTTCGCCGCGTTGCCGACGTTGCTGAACCTGAACGATATATTACATTCGTGAGAATAATGATTCCCATGAAGAACTATTTATTCAGGTGCGGTTTATTTTCGCCAGAGACGTTCTATATGACGTCGCATGTGAAGCGCCGGTCCCGACCGGCCTGACCGGGATAACGACTCCCGGCCCGAAAGAGTTAAGGAGTTTACTATCATGGCTCAGACCAAAACCGCCTCCATCAAGGGCGCCAAGGCTCAGAACAACGCCGCCGCCGACGCCCTCGTCACCACGCTGCGCGAGACGATCGTATCCCTCGTTCGTCGTGACGGCCCCGATCTTTCGGCGCGTCAGCTCGCCGTGTTCCTTACCTGCTACCTGCAGGAAGAAGGACACACGGTGCGCGGTCTCGCCGCAGAGCTGAATGTTTCGAAGCCTGCGATCACTCGCGCGCTCGATCGTCTCGGCGAGCTGGATCTGGCCCGCCGCAAGGTTGATCCGCTCGACCGCCGCTCTGTGCTGGTGCAGCGCACGCTGAAGGGCGCCGCTTACCTGCGCGAAATTCGTTCGATCATGGGCGAGTCCGCCACGCCGAAGAAGGCTGTCGAAGAGAAGACGGTCCGCGCCCGCGCAGCCTGATCGCGCTCGGGACGCGTCCTTCCCGTTTGGAGATTTTTCCGACGGAGTGGCGGTCCTGCAGTTTTGAGCAGCGTTGTTCGAGCGAATATTCAAAAGCCGCGTCCCTCAGGGACGCGGCTTTTCTTTTGGCGTCGATGCGCGCCAATCGATTGCCTGAAGAGAGGTGTGTGTTCGAAGGGGGGGTAATCCAAACTTTCTTGCGCCATCACGCGGGAGCGGTCTTTTTGATTTTACCGATCAGAGAATACTGAGGCAGGCGCGCTATTCATTCCGCTGAAATCCGGGAAATAAACCAAACTCTTGCGGACCACGGAACAGCAGCGTCCGTGAACCGGTTTCGCGTATCGGTCATCAGGGGAATGCAGGACTTTCGTCCCGGGGCTGTCAGCTTCGTACAACGGAGCATGGTTCGCAAAACGCATGGGCGCCTTTCTTTTGACGTCTTGCGGGCGCACAGAACGGTATGCGGACACGCATTGGCGGAGGCGCATCGTCACATTTTCTGCAAACCTCTCATGAGGAGCGTCAGAATATGCTTCGGGGCGGGTTCGTTGCGTGCCTGCAGGCAGAGAAAGCGTTTTTTCAAACCAGCGCTCTGTTGTGAAACGCTTCGTCGCCGCAAACCATGGGCCGGTGAGAACGTTGAAATATGATGTGCGCTGAAGCTGGGCGCGGGTGCGCTCTCAGCCGTGCTTCGATGTGTTTTCGCACAGACGGGAACAGCGTCGGCAAGATTTAAAAAGGAAGACCATCATGCGTTTTGCACCGATCGCCGCTGTGGCGGCTCTTTCTCTCGCGACCATCGCCACGCCGTCAGTAGCGGCGGGCGATGCTCTGGGGTCGCCGACCGCCACGGTGGTTCTTACAGCCAAGTCGGCGGATATTGGCGTTGGTTACACTTGGGGCGACGCGACTCTGACCTATAACCACAAAAAATATCATTTCTCGGTGACGGGCGGCACGATTGCGGCCGTTGGTTATTCCGAGGCGACCGGCAAGGGTACGGTTTACAACCTGCACCGCGCCGAAGATTTCGCGGGAACATACGCCGCTGCGGCTGGTGAAGCGACGCTGGGCGAGGGCATCGGCGGCAAGGTTCTTGAAAACAAGAACGGCGTGCGCATCAAGATCGAGATGGCTTCCAAAGGCGCCCGTCTGGCCGCCGCCGCCAGCGGCATCACCTTCACTCTCAAGCAGTAAGACGACGCTGTCCGGGCGGAGCTTTTCCGCCCCGTGGCGCCGCTTGCGGCGTCACCAGCGGCCGACCGGCCGACGGCGTTCCAGAGATACGACCACGCCCGTCCAGATGAGTTGCGGCAGGGCGATCAGCGCCAGAAGCAACAGCAGGGCGCTGAGGTGGCCGCCTTCCTCTACGGTTGTGCTGCCTGTAGTGACGCACGTCGTAATCAGCGATGGGCGCAGCAGCGTAAACCATGTCGCGCCCCACAACACAAAGCCCCAATGGATCAGCGCCACCGTCGTGCGCGGCATGCCGACGCGATAGGCCACTTGATACAGGTGGCCACGGTGAGCCTCAAGCAGGCGCTCTCCGGCGCGAGCACGGCGACAGAGCGTGATACCCACATCGTAAAGCAGCCCGGCGGTAAGGCAGAGAACCTCGATCGCCGTCGAGGGATCGAAGAGGCCGCTTGCGTCGGGACGAACGCCTGAGAGCGCGGCTGCGCCGACCAGCAGCCCGCAGCTCTGGCTACCCACGTCGCCCATGAAAATGCGCGCGCGGGGAAAGTTAAATGGCATGAAGGCCAGCAGCGTGCAGGCGAGTAACGCCGACTCCGCGCGCAGGTCGGAAGCTGCGGTGGGTGACGGAAGCAATGCGAGACAGGCGAAGGACAGGCACAGAACGCCTGAGACCAGCCCGTTCAGCCCATCCATGAAATTCACGGCGTTGGTCACGAACAGCAGCCAAGACAGGGCGATGGCGCCGCCGATCCACAGGCCAAGAGGTCCGGGAAAAGGTGGAGCCCAGGCTGCGACCAGCATTGCTGCGCCAATCTGCGCCCCGAGCTTCACCCATGGCGACCACTGTTTCACGTCGTCAATCCACGACACGATCGCCAGCGCTGCGACAGCGACCCACAGGACGCCGACGGGCGTTGTAAACGCGGGCAGTCCGAGCGTCGCGCGCAGTGGCGGAAGCACGAGAAGGAACGCGCCGATTACGCCGACGCCGCCGCCCTTGGGCGTCGGCTGCGTATGCGCGCTGCGATGGACCGGCGTGTCGAGGACGGCCACGGCGATCATGCGGCGGATCAGCAGCGCGGAGAGGATAGCAGCAAGGAAAAGCAGGGCGATGGAGGGAAGCGTTATGGGCATCGGTCGCCTTCAACCGGGGGCAGCGGGCGGCGCGAAGGGCGGTCGTCCGCGCTCTTCGGACTATGTCCGAGGAGTCGCCGGGCTGGCCCTTCGTGTCGGGTTGGCCTGCGCCGAACGGCCGACGCAGAGGAAAGCTGCGTTGGTTCCTTCTAGCCAGCGCGAGGGTGGGCTATAGGGCTATGGTGATGGCACCGCAACGTCCGGAAGTCGCGCCGATAAGCACCCGGCTGCGGCCGTTCAACCGCATTCTTGTCAACGTCCTGCTCGACGGGACGGTGGCCGCGCTCGCTGCGCCGGTCGCGCGTTGGCTTGCCGCGCCGCAAGAGGGGCTGCTGCATCCGCTCTGGCTGCTGGCTGGGGGCGCGATCACATTGTTGGTCAGTGGTCTGCCGTTTCGGATGCCGCAGCAGTACTGGCGGTTTTCCGGCATCTCCGACCTTCTGGGGATTGCCGGGGCGTCGATCGCCAGCGCCGCGCTGTTCACCGCCGGTCTGGCCGCCACGGGTTATCCGCTGCCGAGCCCTGCCTTCCCGATCATCTATGCGCTGACCCTGATTGTCATGCTCGGCGGATTGCGCGCGGCCTACCGCATATTCAACGTTCTGGGCCGGCGCGGTGCGGCACAGCAGCGGGTGGTGCTGGTTGGCGCGGATCAGGTCGCCGACCTGTTCCTGCGTGCGATTGCCCGCAACCCGGGCTCGGACGTGCGCGTCACCGGGCTGATCGGGCAGGGGACGAATCAGGCAGGGCGGCGCATTCATAATGTTCCAATTCTGGGGCACGTCACCGAAATAGCGGCGTTGCTTGACGGTATGGCGCAGCGCAAGGCGTTGCCGGACAGTCTGGTGGTGACCGACCCGAATTTCCGTGGCGAAGGGTTGAGCCGAGTGCTGGACGCGGCCGAGGCGCATGGCGTCGAGGTCATGCGCGCGCCGGTGCTGACGGCGCTTACGCCCGCTGACCGGGTTGAACTGCGGCCGGTGGCTCTGGAAGATCTGCTGAATCGTCCGCAGGTGCCGCTGGATCGCGAAGGCATGGATCGCATGATCCGCGACCGCGTGGTGATGGTGACGGGCGCAGGCGGCTCGATCGGTTCCGAACTGGCGCGCCAGATCGCTTCCTTCGGGCCGAGTCGCCTCGTTCTGGTCGATAACGGCGAATACGCGCTGTGGCGGATCGACGTCGAGTTGGGCGAGCAGGCGCATCCCGCAGCGCGCGACATTGTCGTCGCGGACGTGCGTGACGCCGGACGGATCGAGCGCGTGTTTGCAACCTATCGCCCGGCGCTGGTGTTCCACGCTGCGGCGCTGAAGCATGTGCCGATCGTCGAGAGCAACCCGTGTGAGGGATTGCTGACCAACGTGCTCGGCACGCGCATCGTCGCCGACGCAGCCGCTCGGCACGGCGCACAGGCGATGGTGGTGATCTCGACCGACAAGGCGGTGAATCCGTCCAGCCTGATGGGCGCGAGCAAACGCGCCGCCGAGATGTATTGTCAGGCTCTCGACATCGCCGCGCGGACATCTGGACGCCGGGACGCCATGCGTTGCGTAACCGTGCGCTTTGGCAATGTACTTGGTTCGACCGGATCGGTTGTGCCGCTCTTCCGCAGGCAGCTTGAGCGCGGCGGGCCGCTGACCGTCACGCATCCGGACATGCGTCGCTACTTCATGACGGTGCCGGAGGCTGTCGGACTTGTGTTGCAGGCCAGCGTGCGGGGCGCCATCGTCGGACTGGACCATGAGGAAAGCGGCACGGACGCCATGCTGCGCGATGGCGGCATCTTCGTGCTCGACATGGGACAACCCGTGAAAATCGTCGATCTTGCGCGGCGCATCATCCGTCTGGCGGGGCTTCGGCCTGACGAGGACGTGGCTATCCGCTTCACCGGCCTGCGTCCGGGCGAGAAGCTTTTCGAAGAGTTGTTCCACGGGCGTGAGGCCCCGGCGCCGACAGATGCGCCAGGCTTGCTGATCGCCACGCCGCGCGTCGTGGATTTGCGACAGGTGTCGGCGGCCGTGGACAGAATCGCGGCCTGCGCGCATGACGGCAATGCGGCTGAGGCGATTGCCGTGCTTACCGCCCTTGTGCCCGAATTCGTTCACAACAGCACGGGCGCGACGCCGACGGATGCGGGAGAAGCCGCTTCCGACGCCGCGCCCGGAACCGCCTTGGGCAGGGAGAGACTGGTTTCATGAGCACGTCGTCAGAGTTGGCCCCAATCGCGTTTCTCGACCTCGCGGCGCAGCAGCGCAGGATGGGCGAGGCGCTGCGCGCGCGGATCGACGCGGTGCTGGCGCATTGCCGCTTCGTGATGGGACCGGAAGTTGTTGAGCTGGAAGAAAAGCTGGCGGCCTACGCTGGCGCCGGGCATTGCGTCGGCGTGTCCTCTGGCACCGACGCGTTGCAGATCGTCATGATGGCGGAAGGGATCGGACGCGGCGACGCGGTGTTTCTTCCTGCGTTCACCTACACGGCGACGGCCGAGGTTCCGCTGGTGCTCGGCGCCACGCCCGTCTTTGTGGACGTCGATCCGGCAACATTCCAGATCGATCCCGCCAGCCTGCGCGCGCGTATCGCCGACGTGCGCAAGGCGGGCAAGCTGAAGCCGCGCGCTATCGTCGGCGTCGATCTGTTTGGTCAGCCCGCCCCGTGGGCGGAGTTGCGGGACATCGCGACAGAGAACGATCTTTTCCTGCTCGACGACTGCGCGCAGTCTTTCGGCGGCTCTTATGGCGGGCGCAAACTGGGGCGGGAGGCGACGGCTACGACGCTGTCTTTCTTCCCGTCCAAGCCGCTGGGCGGTTACGGAGACGGCGGGGCGATTCTGACTGATGATGCCGAGCGCGCGGCGCTTTATCGCTCACTGCGCACGCATGGCGAAGGCGGCACGCGGTACGAGGTTCTGCGCACTGGCATGAACGGGCGGCTCGACACGTTGCAGGCGGCGGTACTGCTGGCGAAGCTGGACTTCTTCGAGGCGGAGCTTGCGCGCCGCGAGGAGATCGCCTGCGCTTATGACGCCGGGTTGCGAGGCGTCGTGACCGTGCCTGCGCGTGTGCCGGGCGGGGCGAGCGCCTGGGCGATCTATGCGATCCTGCTGTCGGACACGGCGGCGCGGACGGCGTTGCAGGAGCGATTGAAAGCGGCGGGCGTTCCGTCTGCGATCTATTATCCGCTGCCGCTGCATCGGCAGCCAGCGTATCGCGATCACCATGACGGGGCGACGCTTCCTGTTTCAGAGTCTTTGGCCGAACGCATTCTTGCGCTGCCGATTCAGCCTGAACTGACGGACGCGGAGGTCGCCCGTGTGATCGCCGCCGTGCACGGCTGATCGGACGGAGTCAGGGTCATGAGGAAAGAGGTCGTCTTCATCATCGCTTTTCTGGTGTTCACCATAGGCACAGCCAGCGTCATCTGGCTGGCGGCGTTGCCGAATTTCAAGCCGGTGACGTTTCCGCAAGTCACGGCCGGGAAAATTTTCGTGGGACCGATGCGACGCGTCCGGCAGTTGAACGCGTCTGAGATCGCGACGGTGAACGACTGGCTTCAACACCACACGCACGGGTGGGGGCCGCTCAGCCAGACACCGCCTTCAAGCGGCGATGCGCGGCTGGAGCTTCAGGCTCAGCGGGACGGCAAGTCAGACCCGATCGCGCTGACGCTGTGGACCGGGATCAGTGCAGCGGACTGGAACGACACGGTGTTCGTCGAGGCGCCGGACGGAAAGAAAGTGCGCACGG
This sequence comes from Acetobacter sacchari, assembly GCF_017377715.1. Lineage (GTDB taxonomy): Bacteria > Pseudomonadota > Alphaproteobacteria > Acetobacterales > Acetobacteraceae > Acetobacter > Acetobacter sacchari. Next base: position 283,650 of record NZ_JAFVMF010000001.1, read on the forward strand.
AAACATTCAGCGATGCGGAGTTTGCGCCGTTGGGCAAGCTGGTCGACGGCGGCGCGTATCAGAAGTCCGCTTTCCCATGATCGAGATTTCCGACGACGTCGCCGCGCTGATTTTTGATTGCGACGGAACGCTGGTCGACACCTTGCCGCTCTATCTGGCGGCGTGGCGCGCCGCTGTGCTTGAGGTTGGCGGGATCGACCTGCCACCGGAATGGTTCAGGGGAAAAGGCGGCTACGCCGAGCGCATGCTGTTGGCGGCGGTCGACAAGGCGTTCAACGTTTCTCTCGATCACGACGCGATCATTGCCGCCGCCCGGCATGGCGTGATCGATCGTCTGCACGCTGTGCGTGAGAACGCGCCGGTAGTCGCGCTGGCGCGGGAATGGGGCGGCCGCCTGCCGCTGGCCGTGGCTTCGAGCGGCTCGCGTGAGGTTGTCGAGGCGTCTTTGACGGCCATCGGGCTGCGGGACGCGTTCGCGAAGATCGTGACGATCGAGGATGTCGCAAACCCGAAGCCAGATCCCGAAATTTACCTTCTTGCTGCGCAGGGACTGGGTGTGGACCCCGGACGGTGCGTGGTGTTGGAGGATAGCGACGAAGGACTGAAAGCGGCGCGTGCGGCCGGGATGTGGGCGTTCGATGTCCGGGGCTGGGCTGATGACAGGGCGGGCGGTCAGGCTGCCGTTTAAGGTGCCCGCAGGAGTGCTCGTTGCATGATTGTCGGAGAGTTGCGGTCTCTCAGGCGCGCCGGGGCTGTGCGTGAGTTGTTTTCACAATGGAATCGCAATAATTTCCCAGACGTTGCTCCAACGAAAGAAGCTTCTCTCAAACGAGGTCATCATGCGCTACGTCGCTCCCGTCGCCCTTGCAATGCTGGTTTCCACGGCTTCGCACGCCGCCACCGTCGAGCATTTCGCTCCTGAGGGAGTGCCTGCGAGCGTCACGACCGCTCCGCCGTTCAGCAGCGCCGTCATGGCGGGCGACACACTCTACATCTCCGGCACCACCGATCATGACCCGGCCACGGGCAAGCCGGCCCTCGATGCGACCGCTGGCGCCAAAATCGTGCTGGATAACATCAAAAAGACGGTCGAGAAGGCTGGTCTGACGATGGACGATCTCGTCTGGGTGCAGATTTTTGCTTCGGACCTCAAGAATTTTGCGGCGTTCAACGCCGTTTACCGGACCTACTTCAAGGGGCCGATGCCTGCGCGCGCATTCATCGGGGCCGGAAGCCTGCTGGGCGGCGCTCACTATGAGGTCATGGGCATCGCCGTCAAACCGAAGTAAGCGTCACGAATTCAGGTCGTTTCAAAAGAGGAGGCGGAACGCTGTTGCGGTCCGCCTCTTTTTCTTTTGCGCTTTCCCGGCTTTGCAAAGCGCTCATGAGTCTTTGTCGTCATCTGCAAGTTCGTGGTTTGCACGCATTGTCTGCGTGATGGAGGCTAGTTGCGCCATGTGACGTTTCGCGTCGTCGTCGGGGTGGCGTCCACAAAACAAAACCGATACCGTAACAAAATAAACTGTGGACGATACGGCTGTGACGACAACAGTTCCTTCAGCGTGGGCGAACGTTATCGAGCAACGCGACGCTGGAAAGGCGGAGCTTTTGGCGCGCGTTTATGACGGCGCGCTGCCCCCTGCCCGGCAGGTCGAGGTGTTCTCGGCATTGCGCGACATTCTGCCATGCCGCGTTGTCCGGCGAGGCGAGGCGCGGCCGCTGGTTTACGATGACGGCGCGTTACAGAACCTGCTCGGTCTCAAAGTGGAGACTGGAGGAAAGGTAAACGATTTTTCTGACTACCTCTCCCTAAACCGGGTTGCGGGAGTGCTGATCGCGCATGAAGGTCGGGTCGTTCTGGAGCATTACGACCTCGGGGCTGGGCCGGATACGCTCTGGCCGTCCATGTCCGTCGCCAAGTCGGTCAGCACCACTCTGGTCGGCATGGCGATCAGGGATGGCCTGATCGGCGGTCTGGACGACATGCTTGAGCGATACCTGCCAGAGTTGAAGGGTGGCGCTTATCAGGGCGTGTCGGTCCGCAATCTCCTGCAAATGACATCAGGCGTCGGGTGGAACGAGACCTATACTGATCCGTCATCGGATCGTCGCCGGATGCTGGCGCTACAATCCGCCGGTCGTCCCGGCGCGATCCTGGATTTGATGACGAATCTGCCGCGCGTGGCGGAGCCCGGTGCGGTCTGGAATTACAGCACAGGCGAGACCTGCGTCATGGGATATCTGTTGCGTGCGGCACTGGGGCGATCACTGTCGGAATATCTTTCAGAAAAACTATGGAAGCCACTTGGGATGGAGCATGACGCGCGCTGGTGGCTGGACGCGGCGGATGGTACTGAGACGGCGGGCATGGGCCTGAACGCGACTCTTCGTGACTTCGCGCGTTTCGGGTTGTTCGCCCTGAATGGCGGGCGCATCGACGGAAAATCCCTTCTTCCAGAGGGTTGGTTTGAGGAGGCGGGGCGTCCGAGGACGCTTTCGGGCGGCGATCGGCTGGACTACGGCTACATGTGGTGGCCGACGCCGGACCGAGATGGCGGGTTTTCGGACTGCGCTTTTTCTGCACGGGGAATTTTCGGGCAGCGCATCTATCTGAATCCTGCGCGTAAGACGATGATCGTGGAGTTGCGGGCGCGGTCCAAGCCGATCATGGAAGATCCTGTAGATTCGAACGCGTTTGCGCATGCAGTCGTGGATGCTCTGGCGGGATGATTTTGAAGGCGTCAGGCAGGGCCAAAGCTATCAATCGCGACCGGTGACCGTACGCATTGTGGATAGTAGCGTTTGGTGGTCTTCATAAGAAATTATATTTCTATATAAGCAGTTTTGGTAATAAATGTGTGAACGTCCTTTCTGGGCGAACGGCGGTCAAGCGCCTCCCGCGCTCGCAGCTATCATCGCGCCACATTCAGCGACGACCACGGTTGCTCCTAAAACATCGCCAGTATATCCATTGATTTGACGCCACGCCATTATCGCGATGAAGGCTGCCCCGATCATTGTCGCAGTCCATTCCGCTGGCCGCTGCGACGTGATCAGTAAAAAGCCAAGCGGCGCAACCAACCCAAAAACCACGGCGAACGCCGGAGGTTTGCCAACAGACCGTCCCAGGCCGTCCTCGCGCGCGGGCGGCAACAGCGTCATGACGAGCGGCAGCGCCCCGCGTGAAGCCGCCGATGCGAGAACAAGCGCCGCCAGCGCCCTGTCGGCAGGAATCGCAGCTATCGCGCTGGCGCGGAGCATTGTTGTCAGGACCAGCGCAAGAGCGCCGTAACTGCCGATGCGGCTGTCGCGCATGATGGCGAGCTTCCGTTCCCGATCACGCCCGCCGCCGAACCCGTCCGCGACATCGGCCAGCCCGTCCTCATGCAGTCCGCCAGTCAGCAACGTCTGAACAGACAGCGCGCACAGGGCGGCAACCGGCGCTGGTATCCCAAGAGCGCGCAGCGCCTCCATTGCGCCGCCACCGATTAGCCCGATCAGCCCGCCGATGAGTGGCCATGTCCAGGAGGAGCGCGCCATCGACATGGCTGCGCCGTTCGCTCCTAGCCATCCCGTTGGCAGGCGGGTCAGAAGCCCCAGCCCGCAGGCGAGGTCGGCGCGGAGGGCTTGCGTCACGACGCGCGGGCGTCGCTGTTTGTGGCGACGCCCGCGGAATCGAAAGTCGCCATCCCGGTGTGGCAGGCGATCGCCGCCCGTACGAGCGGCGCCGCGAGCGCGGCCCCTGACGCTTCGCCGAGGCGCAGGCCAAGATCGAGCAGAGGCTCCACTCCAAGAGCGGCGGCGAGCCGCGCATGTCCGGCCTCCGCCGAACGGTGGGACACCAATGCGTGGTCGAGGCCATCGGAGTTCAGGCGGGCCAGAGGGGCGGCGGCGGCCGTGCAGACGAACCCGTCCAGCAGAACGGGTACGCCGTGGCGTCGGGCGGCGAGCGTCGCGCCCATGATTGCGGCGAGTTCGTAACCGCCCAGACGGCGTGCGGCTTCCAGAGGATCGGACGTGAAGTCGCCGTGCCGTGAAAGCGCGGCGTCGATGGCGCGCGCCTTGCGGGCCAACCCGTCGTCGTCGATCCCGGCGCCGCGTCCGGCCCAGTCCGTCCCGCTCCCGCCAAACAGGCCGGCGGAGAGTGCAGAGGCCACGGTCGTATTGCCGATGCCCATTTCCCCGAGGCACAAAAGGTCGGCCTCCGGCGACACCGAGGCGTAACCGAGGTTCACGGCGGCGAGGAACCCGGCTTCGTCCATCGCCGGGCCGGCTGTGAAGTCCTGCGTCGGCGCCAGATCGGCGACTTCGACGACGCGAAGCGTTGCGCCTGCGACGCGCGACAACTGGTTGATCGCGGCGCCGCCGTTGCGGAAATTCTCCACCATCTGCGCGGTGACGGCGGACGGCCATGCGGAGACACCCTGCGCCACGACCCCGTGATTGCCTGCGAACACGATGACGTCGATGCGCTCCAGCACCATGGGCCGTCCACGCCTCCAGCGGGCGTGCCATTGGGCGATGCGCTCCAATCGTCCGAGGCTGCCGGGCGGCTTGGTCAGTATCCGGTCGCGGGCGGCGGCCTGAGCCTCGGCGTCCGCGTCGCCGCGCCAGAGCGAGGTGGCGGCGTCGCGGAGGGCGGCGATGGTGAGGAAAGATTCTGGCATGCCCCGGTATGTGCGGCCTTCGGGCGTGGGCGGCAAGCCGGGGAGGGGTGTTCGCTCGCCTGTGATACAGGGATGAAGATGCTTGCGCTGCGTTAACTGCAAAGATGGCGTCAAGGAAAACATACTCTAAGTTATTACTTTATCGATGATATTTACCCGTTCAAACGAGTTTTTCTAAGCGAAACCCGCTCCAGCCCCCTCTAGGCAAGAATGCTCATTCCGTTCCGAATTCGACACAAAAAAGCCCGGAACCTACATCATCAGGTGCAACACACTTATCCCTCAACTCAGGCGGAACACATGCGACGTCGGCGCTTGCTTCAGTATGGCTCGGTATTGCTGGCCTCTCCTGCTTACGCGCTGCCGCCCCCGCCACAAGCGATCGCGACGTACGAGCGCGAGAGCGGCGGCCACATAGGCGTTTATGCCGAAAACCTTGCAACCGGCGGCAAGCTGCTGTGGCGGGCCGACGAACGTTTCGTAATGTGCAGCACGTTCAAGGCTTCGCTCGCTGCCTGCGTGTTGCGCCGCGTCGAGCGAGGGCAGGAGAAGCTCGCTCGGAGCGTCGCCTATACGAAAGCGGATGTGCCGGATTGGTATGCGCCTGTGGCCAAGGAGAATTTGGCGCGCGGGTCGATGACGGTCGCTGAGATGTGTCAGGCTGCCGTGGAGCAGAGCGACAACACCTGCGCCACGCTGCTTCTCTCAAGCATTGGCGGCCCGGCGGCCCTGACGGCGTTCTGGCGTTCGATCGGCGACACGCAGACGCGCCTCGACGATCCGGAGCCGTATCTCAACCGGACGCCCCTCGGCGGCGTTCGCGACACGACGACCCCGGAGGCGATGGCGAAGATCCTGCAGCGCCTGGTGCTGGGGGACGTGCTGTCGGACTCGTCGCGGGCGTTGCTGACCGGGTGGCTGGTCGGGTGCCAGACTGGCGGAAACCGCCTGCGCGCCGGTCTTCCCAAGACGTGGCGCGTGGGCGACAAGACCGGCAACAACGCGAAGGATGCGGCTGGAGACATCGCGGTGCTGTGGCCGAAACCGGACGCCCCGATCATTGTAGCGGTTTATACGAGGGGCGGAACGCCGACTGACGCGCAACTGACTGCGGCTTTCTCTGGCGTCGGCGCGCTTGTCGCAAAGACGCTGGGTTGAGGCTCCGGGCGGGTTGCGTGGCAAGACGTCGCGGCGCCTTGGAGTAGGAAAAAAACGTAAGGCGCCCGTTCGGGCAAGGTCATGTGACGTGTGGGGAGCAAGCGGTTCTGATGACGTCTGAGGTGGTCCTGACGCCCGTTTTGACGGGGCTGGGCGGAACGGTTCTCGTTCTTGGCGGCGCACGCTCGGGCAAGAGCCGGTACGCCGAGGCCCTGATCAACGCAATGCCTGCGCCGTGGATTTACGTTGCGACCGCGCATGCCGGGGACGACGAGATGGCGCAGCGGATCGACAAACATCGCGCGGATCGGAAAGACGGATGGCGGACCGTCGAAGAGCGTTTCGATCTTCCCGGTGTTCTGGACCGGGCGGGGACCGCTCCGGTGCTGGTGGACTGCCTGACGCTCTGGCTGACGAACCTCATTTTAGATGATCGCGATATCGCGGCGGCGTCGGAAGGGTTGATGGAGGCGCTGGTCCGGCGTGCTGCGCCGACGGTTCTGGTCGGGAACGAGGTAGGGTTGGGGCTGACGCCGGAAACTCCGCTAGGCAGGCGTTTTCGTGATGAAGCGGGATTGCTGCATCAGCGCATCGCGCGTGACGCGGGACAGGTCGTGTTTCTGGCTGCCGGGCTTCCGCTGCGTCTCAAGTAGCAGTCAGGACGGCCCCGGCGCGCTGAACGGGCGGGAGACGCCGTTGTCGACCTCCCGGCTGTTCAGATTGAGATCGTAATCGTGGAGATCGGCCGCGCGCGGACAGGCCTTTGCGACGCCACGCACCACTTCGTCGCGATACATATGCAGGCTGGCCTCCCGGAAAGGATGTGCGCGCAATCTGGCGACTTCCTCCTCGGTATAGGGTTTGGCGCCCTGCGGGGCGCTGCCTGCGCCCAGCCTGAACACGACGAAATTCATCATCGTCGCCAGATCCGCCGACGACAGGTTCGCAAAGGCGACGTTGGGCAGGCGAATCAGGTATTCGCGCCCGGCGGGGGTGCAGAGGAAATAACCTACATGTCCGGTGAGATCCGGGACCACACTGCGACCGGAATGTCCCTGCACGCCGTGACAGCCGCCGCAACCGGTCAGATAGTTCCCCTGAACGCCCGGCAGAACGGGGACGGAGGCCATGGGAACCGGCGCCACGTTCACGGAATTGTCGCCCGCAAGCGCGGCGGCGCTTCCACCGAGCAGCGCCGTTCCAACGAACAGGGCGGCGAGCCAGCGTCCGGGGGCACGGGACACCGCCGTCGTTCCAGAACCGGCTGTGCTCTGGGCATGTCGCCGGACAGGAAGCGCACGCTCTCTAAACGATGCCCGCAGGCGCGACGCGAAGCGGGGACCGAACATGATGGAGCCTAGCTGGCCTGACCGATGATCGCCGCCGTTGAGCAGTGATACGTGGTCGATTTGGTGCCGAAGCACCAGATGATGTCGTTGCTCGTCTGCGGGCGGTAGATCGGCATTTCACGGTCGGACGTATTGCAGTCGCACTCTTTCGGCACGTTGCACATATTGCGACCGCAGCAATCACGGTAGGCGATGACGTAGGAACGGCCATCTTCCGGGTTGCGGCAGGTGCCGATCCATGAAACCGGGGAGGGTTCCGTGCCCGGAGGGCAGGTGTGTACGCCGCCTCCGCAACAGCCGCACAGCACGCCGTCGATGGCGCAGTGCCGCCAGTAATCGCAGCGATCCGGATCTTTGGACTGCGCGTTGCGCTCGAAATCCGTCAGCGTCGGCGGCGGGTTCGGCGCCGCCGCTTCCGCACGCGTGACGGGCAGCAGCGGGAAGGCGGGAGCGACGGCCATGGCCGTGCTCACCTTGCCGAGGACGCTGCGACGGGAAGAGTTGACGGCAAGGTAACGGGCGAATTTCTCGCTCAGTGTGTCGAACAGCGACACGGACATGCTTTACTCTCCCCTGACCAGTTCGAACTTCAGCTCTGCGGGCGCCCCGAAGGCGCCCGTCAGGACCGGCGATGTATGTGCGGCGCTGCTGCGCGTCAGATCATGCCGCATGGGCGTGACCGGCGTGCGACCGCGCTGCGAGATAAGACTGGACCGTCGCGAAACCGGTCTCGTGCGCCGTCAGCAGGCTTTCCAGATGCTCGCGGCTGTTGACCAGTCCCTTCGCCACGATCGCGCCTTCCGTGCCGAGCAGCGCCGCGAACGGCAGCTTGTCGACGCCAATCATGCGGCCATAGCGATCATCGTTGACCATCTGCCCGCGCGGCAGGCCGAACGACGCGACCAGACGCTCCTGCGCTTCCGCGCTGTCGTCGCCCATGAACACCAGATCCAGCGCCTCCCGCCGGGCGAAGTCGCGTGCGATCGGCGCCAGTTTGCGAGAAATCGGACATCCTTCGCCGACAAAGAGCAGGAGCTGCATCCGCGCTCGCGGGCCGCCGAGAACGACTGGCGTTCCGTCCAGGGCGGAGCCGTTCCAGGTCGGGGCTTGCGCGCCGGGGGGAGGGCCGCCTCCCGCCATCAGGGCGCCGGCCGGGGCCACAACACGATAAAAGCCGCGCAGGGATCGGAACAGCAGGGCCATCACGACCGCCACTGCCGCCACGAGCAGCCATGTCAGCGCCTGCGCTGCGGCGAGCGTGATCACGCGGACGCCCACGCGGCTGGGCTGGACGGCTGCGAAGCGCGCGCCGGAATATGGATCGACTGCGTCATTCGGCTCACATATCCGGCACGATCGACATGCCGCCGACGCGCGCCTCGACGGTCCGGCTCACCTGCCCGGTGGCGGCGTCGATCACGGTGATCGGGCCGTCGTGGTCTCCCGTTACGTAAACGAGGGACGCCTTGTCGGGGCTGACGGCGACGCCTTTCGCGGGCGACGGCAGGTCGATTCTGCGAAGAAGGACCTGTTGCGCCGGATCGAACTCCCACAGCTCAGTGCCTGCGGTCTTGTGCGTCCAGTGGTTGCCGGAATGCATCAGCACGAAGAGGTGGCCGGTCGCGGTATTCCAGGCGAAAGGCTGCTGTCCGCCTGGACGCCACGCCAGTTCCTGTACGCCGGTTCCTGCCTGTGGCAGGCCTGCGGCTTTCTGCAGGGACCATGTGGCGTCGATGGTGGGGTTCTGGCCGAGCGTGACGTTGTAGACCTTGCCCGTGTAGCTGATGAACAGCGCCTTGCCGGATTTGTGATCGACCAGCCCCTGTTCGAAGACGGGGTCGTTATTCGCGTCGAAGAACGGCTTGGTGTGGGTGATCGTCGGCTGCGATCCGTCGTTCACGCCGACATTGGTCAGGGACCCGTCGCCGCAAAGGCTGGAGAAACCACCGGATTTCCATGGGAAGATCAGCGCGCAGCCGGGGATGTCCACAGTCCGCGCGACAGCGCCCTTCGAAAGGTCCACCAGGGTGACGGCGGTCGCTGGGCTCATGTCGAAAATATACGCCCAGCGCCCGTCGCTGCTGACGTCGAGATCCTGCTTTTTGTAGACGGCGAGGGCGCGGGGCGGCAGTTCGATCTCTTTTGTCAGGGCGAGCGTCTTGGCGTCGTAGACCTGAAGCAGATCCTGTCGCGTGCCGTGATCGACGCGCGAATACATCGTGTCGGCCACATAGATAACCTTGTGGTCCGGCGAGATGGCGATATTGGCGAGCATGCTGGCGGGCAAGGTGCCCAGCATACGTCCCTTGTCCATGTCGAAAATCTGGTACGTGTAATCGGTCGCGGACGGGATGAACCAGTGCGGCCCGATCGGCGGCAACGTGGCGACGTCGTTCTGCTCCGCCTGCAACACGGGGTGGGCGCCAGTAGCCTGAGCCATGGCCGGGGTGTGTGACAGCACGGCGGCGAGACCGAACCCCAGCGGTCCTATCGCGCGGCGGGCGCAGGTCTTCAGCCAATCCGTCATCTCGGTCCTCCACGTAACGCGTGCAAGACAAGCCGAATTACGGGACGCCGCCAAGGGGATGAGAAAAAAAATCTTTCACGATCGCAACAATACCTTCGCGATCAACGTCACCTGAGCGGTCAACTGCGCCTTCGTCGTCAGGCCTTGCGGATGAACAGGGTGCCTGAGCCGTCGGCCTCATCACGCTGCGATATGATCGCGTGACCCAGAGCGGACGCCGATCGGGACACGTTTCGCAGGGGCTCTTCCCCGCGCAGCGTCACTGCCAGCAACTGCCCGGAGCTCATGGCGTCGAGCACGAGACGCGTACGGACAAACGTCATCGGACACGTGTCACGCGTGATGTCGAGGGTTCGGTCGATGTGACCGACTCGGGAATAATTTTCGGTGGCCGCCGGGGTCGGCTTGGTCGTGTTTTCAGGCGCTTGCATGCCGAGAAAATGGGCGCGAGGCGACGGTTCGGCAAGGTGTCGAGAGGTTCGCCCTCATCGAAGGCGGGCTGAAACGGGAGCGGCGGACGATGGCGCGGACGCGCGTCCTGGTAATGTACCAGTGGACAAACTTCGGTTGAGTCGGCTACGCGACTTGCTCATGGATCGCAAACAGGTCGGCGATAGGATAAGCGCCGTGAACGCACGTTCGATCGTATCGGAAGACGCGCCCGTCCACGGGACGAGCGCAACGTCTGTACAGGAATCTCGAATCGCCAGGCTGTGCGTTGAGCGCGGCCTGAAGATGACCGGCCAGCGTCGCGTGATCGCACGCGTTTTGTCGGATGCAGAGGATCATCCGGACGTCGAGGAGCTTTACCGCCGGGCGACTGCTCTGGACTCCCGTATTTCGGTGGCGACGGTGTATCGCACCGTTCGCCTCCTTGAAGAGAAGGGAATCCTTGAGCGCCGCGATTTCGGTGGTGGTCGGGCGAGGTACGAGGCTAGCGAGCATGGTCGCCATTATCACCTGATCGACATTGACACCGGCAAGGTGATCGAATTCGAGGATGAAGAGCATGAGGCGCTGATGCGCCGCATCGCCGAGCGTCTGGGCTTTGACCTGGTCTCGTTGCGGATGGAGCTGTTCGGTCGGCGCGTTCCCGCGCAGGAAAGCGCCAGTGCGGGCAAAGCAAGCGACAAGGCGGGCGCGGCGGGGCGCGAGCGCAAGACGCCTGCCGCACGTGGCGGGGGAAAAGCCTGATGAGCGCTGAAAAGCCGAGAGGTTCGACACTTTCCACGCTGGACCTTGATCGCACAGGGTTCCACGAACTTCGTGGCGGCAATCTCGGTGTGCGCATCGCCACGACGGACGCGGAGAAAGACGCGGCGCAGGCGCTGCGCTATCGCGTGTTCTTCGAGGAAATGGGCGCCCATCCCGACGCGCAGGCGCAACGGTTGAAGCGCGACGTCGACGAATTCGATGATTATGCGGATCATCTGCTGGTTATCGATCACGCGATTTCTTCAGGGCCGGAGGGCGTTGTCGGCACCTATCGCCTGATGCAGGGCGACGCGGCGTCGAAACTGGGACGCTTCTACAGCCAGAGCGAATTCGACATTTCGCCGTTGACCGAATTTCCCGGCAGGCTACTTGAAGTCGGACGCTCCTGCGTTGATGCGCGTTACCGTGGGCGGGCGGCCATGCAGCTGCTCTGGCGTGGCATCGCATATTATATCTTCCTGCATCAGATCGATGTCCTCTTCGGCTGCGCGAGCTTGCCCAGCCCGAACCCGGACGATCTGAGCGAAGAGCTGACATATCTGTATCAGAACCATCTGGCACCGCCCGCGCTGCGTGTTCGCGCGCTGCCGGAGCGCCGCGTGGAGATGCTTCGGCGCGACCCGCTGACCATCGACACGCGAAGCGCGCTCGCCAAGCTGCCGCCCTTGATCAAGGGGTATCTGCGGCTGGGCGGTTATGTGGGGGACGGGGCGGTCGTTGACCCGCAGTTCAACACTACCGACGTCGCGGTCTTGGTCAAAAGCGAGCTGATGGCCGACAAGTACTACCGGCATTATGAGCGGCGGCTGCGCGACGCGCTCGACTAAGTCGAGTCCGGCGCTTCGCGGGTTGTTCGTAAGAGTTTAGGCGAACGCTTCATTCAGAATGGGCCGCGTGCGGTCCATCTTTTTTCAGGATTGGCATCGCTGCATGAACGCCCCCATCGCGGACACGCTTTCGTCTAGGGCGAAGCGTCCGCGTTTTTTGCAGCGCCTTCTTCCAAAAGCCGGCGCGTTTCTGAAGTTGGCGGCCTCTGGCGCCGTCGCCGCCCTGGCCTTTCCTCCCGCGCATCTCGTGTTTGTGCTGCCGTTCGCATTTCTGATGCTGATGCGTGCGATCAATGGCTCGCGCGACATGCGGCAGGCGGCATGGGCCGGGTTCGCCTTCGGCCTGGGGCTGCATACGGCGGGGCTGTACTGGCTGACCAACGCCATTCTTATTCGTGCGAGTGAATTTTGGTGGTTCGTGCCGCTGGCGGCCCCCGGTTGCGCCGTCATTCTGGCGCCGTTCGCCGCCGTGCCTGCGGCCCTGTCGCGCCTCGCGCCGCGCGGCTGGCGGCGTGGCGCGCTATTCGCCGGGGTTTGGACGCTGTGTGACATGGGGAGGGCGTTCCTCTTCAGTGGATTCACGTGGAACCCTCTGGGTAGCGACTGGGCGTTCCATGGTTTTCTCGGCGATGTGATGATCCAGCCTGCGGCGTGGATCGGCGTCGACGGGTTGACGCTGCTGACGGTTTTGCTGGCTGTGCTTATGCCGCTCGGACGTCGGGAGGCGCTGCTGGGCGTCGTCGTCTTATTCCTTTGGGGCGCGGTCGGCGCCTGGCGTTTCGAGACTGTCGCCTCGGGCGTGAAGACCGATGAGCGTGTGTCGCCGATCGTGGTGCTGGCGCAGGGCAATGTGGCGGAGAAGGACAAGATCGGCCGCGCTGATGTGCGGACGGTGTTCGAGCGCTATCTGCGTCTGACTTCGGAGGGCGTGAAGGCGGCGGTGGCTGAGGCGGCGTCTGCCCAGGGTCCTGCGCGCCCGGTCGTCTATGTCTGGCCGGAGACCGCGTTTCCGGGCGTACTCGAGGAAGAACCGGAGGCGCGTTCCATGATAGCGCGAGCGGCTACCGGCGCGGCGGCGGGAATGATCGGCTCCCTGCGGCAGGCGAGCGACGGGCACTGGCGCAACTCGGTCATCGCTCTGGATGATAGCGGCGCGGTGAAAGGCGCCTACGACAAGGCGCGGCTGGTGCCGTTCGGCGAGTATCAACCGGCGTTCATCCCTCTGCAGATTGTGCCGGGCGGGGGCATGACTCCGGGACCGGGCCCCGTGACGTGGCGTTTGCCGGGGCTGGCCCCTGTCGGTCCGCTGGTGTGCTACGAGGTCATTTTTTCCGGCCATGTGGTCGACCGGCGCCATCGACCGGACTGGCTGGTCAATGTGACGAACGACGCCTGGTATGGCGACAGTGCGGGCCCCCGTCAGCACCTGGCGGCAGTCAGGATGCGTGCGGTGGAGGAGGGATTGCCCGTCGCGCGTGCTGCGAACACCGGAGTCAGCATCGTATACGACGCGCGCGGTCATGATATGGGGCGGCTGGAATGGGGACGGGAGGGCGTGCTGGTCCGGGCTCTGCCACCTGCCTTGCCGCCGCCTTTTTTCGCGCGGTTCGGGCAGGAGATACCGCTGGTTTTCTGTGTATTGACGATCGTCGTTGCAGTTTTTGGGCGTCGCCTCCCGCCGATTAGTCGATAAACGGTTAACAAACACATCTTTTGGTTGTAAAATTAGCATCTGTTTGAATGTTTTGCCGCTTTGCGGTCGAAGTTAAGGATGCTGAACGGCGATGGGAGAAGAAACCGGGCGGAGTACGGAGCGTGACGTCCACGTTGGTGGGCGTATCCGCTTGCGTCGCACGCTGCTTGGCTTGTCGCAGGAAAAACTGGGCGAGGCGATCGGGCTGACCTTCCAGCAGATTCAGAAATACGAGCGGGGCACAAACCGGGTCAGTGCGTCTCGCCTCTACGATATCGCTCACGTTCTCGATGTGCCGATCGGCTTCTTCTTCGATGACATGAACGCAGATGCGCCGCCTGCTCGGCCTGTGGCAGGGGGCGGTTTTGTGGCTGGTTTTGCTGAGGCACAGCAGGGTTTTGGCGGCCCGCCTGCGGGCGGCGGCGGTTCGACCGGCGTTGATTCCGGCGTGCTGAACCGCCGGGAGACCATCGAACTGGTGCGCGCCTATTATCGTATCCCCGACGAAGGTGTTCGCAAACGGGTCCTCGATCTCATTCGCTCCATGGCGCCTGCGGAATAACGCAGCGAAGCATCGTCCGCTCGTAACTTCCGTCAACTGCAGCGCGGCGTAACGACGACGATCAGCGTGGGTCGGGTGCGGGGGGAATGGGCATCCAGTGGGTGGCCCGCGCCTTAGGGGCAGTAATCCAGCGACCGTATTCCGGGTCCCAGCGGTCCAGCCATGTATAATCGCCGCGCCCGTCGATATGGTTGAACAGCAGCACCGCCGTCCCGTCTTTCGGCGCGCTTGCTATATCGCGCCAGAGGGTCGCCACGAACGTGTTCAGGGCCAGCCGCATACGGGTGCGGTAGAGCGACTGCGCCATCGGGTTCAAGGTTTCCCACGACCCATCGCAATAGTCGTAGTATGAGCGGGCTGCAGCTTCCAGTTGTTCTTCAGAAATCATGCGTCACTCTCTCTCTGGACCTTCGTCCTGCCGGACGAACTGATGCGCCGGGCGCTTCGAAACGCTGGCGTATTTTCGGTCGACAGGGCGGAGACGGGCGAGCAGTCGGCGTGTCGTCCTGAAGTCTGAAGTCGCGTTGGAAACATTAGGCCGAATGCGTCGGTCCGGTTCAAGGCGAACTGCGTCACGTTACGTTTTTATAGCGTTAAGCCTTAATGGCCAGTTTCCGGCGAGCGGGCGCTTTTGCCTGGGTGGGTCCGCCTCGCTTATTTTCGAAAAAACGAAGGTCGCGAAATATCACGCATGTTCGCCGCCTGGCCGGCAGGCGATTCCCTGACCGGTTTTCGCGCTCCGGGCGGCGTTCAAGCAGAGGGCAGGGCTGCGCTCGGGTCGTCTTTAAGATTTACGCCTGTGCCGCCGATCCTGAGCGCTTCACGCAGCAACCATGCGAGTTTTTCAGCCGCAGACTCCGGCGAAAGGCCGCCTCGGGGGTGGATGTTGGAGATGCAGTTCCGTTCCGAATCCGCGCGTCCCGGACGCGGGTTCGCCGTGACGTAGAGGCTGAGGCTGTCGGCCACGCTCAGTCCCGGCCTCTCGCCAATCATCATGACGACGAAACGGGCTGCGAGTCTTTCGCCGATCTCGTCGCCCAGTGCGACGCGCGCCTGATGCGCGACGATGATGGGGGCGACGCTCCAGCCGGGCAATGCTTTGAGGCAGGCGGCGAGAACGCCGGGTGCTTGTCGCGTAACGGCGGTTGCGGAGAGACCGTCGGCGAGGACAAATACGACGTCATACGCGCCGGGCGGCAGACGGGAGGCATCCTCTTCGGCCAGTTGGCGGCCGAGATCGGGCCGCTGGAGAAAGGTCGCTCTGTCTGTCGCGCGACTGTGGACCTCGATAACGTCATCCAGTCCAAGAGTTGCGGCGTCAAGCGTTGCGCCGACGGCGTTGCGCGCCTGTGCGTGGGCGAGTTGAAAAGCGAGCACGTCGCGAGCCGGGATGGCGTCTCCGCATCGACCGAGACCCACTCGGGCGATGGTCAGATCCCGCAGATCGGCCCACGGATCGACGCCCCTTGGCTCCGGCGTCTGATCGTTCATGCCACGAGGCCTCCCGTTGGACCGATTACGCGGCCAAGCTGCTGCGGCGCGGAGACGCGCATCCTGCCTTCCGCCGTCAGCATGTCCTGACGACGCAGCCACGCCTCGAATTCAGGCGCGGGCGGGCGATCGAAGGTGGAGCGAAGGGTCAGGATGTCGTGGTATGACAGGCTCTGATACCCCAGCATCACGTCGTCGGAGCCCGGAACAGCGATCAGGAAATTCACGCCCGCCACCGTCAGAAGCATCATCAGATCGTCCATGTCGTCCTGATCAGCCATCGTGTGATTGGTGTAGCAGACGTCGCAACCCATCGGCACGCCAAGCAGCTTGGCGCAGAAATGATCTTCAAGCCCGGCGCGGATGACCTGTTTGCCGTCGTAGAGATATTCCGGGCCGATGAATCCGACGACGGTATTCACCAGCAGTGGACGGAATGCGCGGGCGACGGCGTAAGCGCGGGCTTCCATCGTCTGTTGGTCCACGCCGTGATGTGCGTTGGCGGATAGGGCTGCGCCTTGTCCGGTTTCGAAGTAGAGCGCGTTGTCGCCTACCGTTCCCCGCGCCAGCGAGCGCGCTGCGTCGTCCGCTTCGCGCAGGATGTCGAGCGTGACGCCGAAGCCCGTATTCGCGGCCTGTGATCCGGCGATCGACTGGAAGATCAGATCGACCGGCGCGCCCCGTTCCATCAGCCTGATGGTGTTGGTGACATGCGTGAGCACGCAGCTTTGGATCGGCATGTCGTAGCGCTCCCGCACGCCGTCGATCATGTCGAGCAGAACTTTGATGTCCGGCAGGCTGTCGCTGGCGGGGTTGACGCCTATCACCGCGTCCCCGACGCCCATCAGCAGCCCGTCGAGCATCGATACCGCGATGCCGCGCACGTCGTCCGTCGGATGATTGGGCTGTAACCGCGAGCCGAGCCGACCGCGCAGCCCCTGCGTATTGCGAAAGGCGGTTTTCACCTCGACCTTGCGAGCGACAGTGATCAGGTCCTGGTTGCGCATCAGCTTGCTGACTGCAGCCACCATCTCCGGTGTAAGGCCGGGCGCCAGCGCGGCGATGGTCGGGCCGCCAACGTCGTAACCGAGGAGCCAGTCGCGAAAGGCGCCGACCGTCATATGTGCGACTGGCGTGAAGGCTGCGCGGTCGTGTGTGTCCACGATCAACCGCGTCACGTCGTCGGTTTCGTACGGAACCAGCGGGTTTTCAAGAAAGTCGGTCAACGGAACATCCGCCAGTGCGTAACGCGCAGCGACCCGTTCCACATCGTCGGCTGCTGACAACCCGGCGAGTTGATCGCCGGAGCGCATCGGCGATGCACGGGCGAGCAGGCGCTTCAGGTCTGTGAACGCGTAGCTGGTTCCATCAAGTGCGGCGCGGTAGGTCATGGCCGTATTTCGTCCGGGCGCTGGGGCTAATCGCGATTGTTACGGACACGACGTTATCACGCTGTGCCGATTCTGCGACCCGCGATGTCACGCAGTTGCGACTTCAGGCTCGACTGGCGCCTCCGCCTCCAGTACAGCAGGCGCAACGGATACATAGCAGAGCGTAAGGGACGGCCCATGGCAGGCAGCGTCAACAAGGTGATTCTGGTCGGCAATCTGGGCAAGGACCCGGAGACCCGCACCAGCCAGAATGGCATGAAGATCGTGTCGTTGTCGGTCGCGACCAGCGAGACGTGGAACGACCGCGCCTCCGGCGAGCGCCGCGAGCGTACGGAATGGCACCGCGTTGTGGTCTTCAACGAGCGTCTGGCCGACGTCGCCGAGCGGTTCCTGAAGAAGGGCCGCAAGGTCTATCTGGAAGGCACGCTGCAAACCCGTAAATGGACTGATCAGTCAGGGCAGGAGCGCTACACGACCGAGGTCGTGCTGGATCGCTTCCGTGGAGAACTGGTGCTGCTTGACGGTCGCGGCTCGGGCGACGGTGATGGCGACGAGGGCGGTTACGGCGGCGGTAGCGGCGGAGGCGGTGGATATGGCGGCGGCGGAAGCCGCAGCCCTGCCGCGCCGCGCCAGATCGGCGCTCCTGGCGGCGGTGGATCACGCGGCGGCGGCGCTCCTTCCAGCGGTGGATGGGACGCGCCGGGCGGCGATCTGGACGACGAAATTCCGTTCTGAGGAGCGGCGGCCGAAAATATTGTTGGGGTGTTTCGGGGGCTGCGGAAACGCGGCCCCTTTTTTATGCAGTTATGAGCCGCCGTAATCTGGACGGGCGGTATTTTTTAACTGAGGTGATAATCCAAGAATTGGAAAAATTATTTTAGCAAAGGCCTTTGTCGATTTTTGTGGCTTTTTCTGAGTGATCCTGAGGAGGAGGTTCGTCGCCATCGCTGCTTTTTACGAACGCAGGAAAAAGTAGGGCGAGTTCATGAGATTAGGAAAAGAGGTGAAAGGAAACAGGAAAGATCTTTTGATAAAAATAAAAAAGGTTATATGCGCGGAATCGCGCTGTGATGATCAGTTTACCTCAGGAAAGCAACAACTCTCAGATTCTTTCGTGCTTTCCTCAGCGCACGGCCGGTTGATCTGATGCATTCACCATAAGCCCCTGATCGTCGTTTCCAGATTCTCCTCTAATGGTGTCGCGATGGGAGAGTCCCCATTCAGCCATAGACTGCATGACGGGTCGCAGCGTTTCCCCCAGATTGGTGAGTCTGTATTCCGTCTTTGGAGGGATCACGGGATATGCCAGGCGTGACAGTAACCCCCACTCCTCCAGCTCACGCAGTTCTTTTGTCAAAATGCGATCACTGATCGGCGGGCATGCTCTTCGTATTTCCGAGAACCGTAGTGGTTGGCTGCGTATGAGTGACCATACGATACGAGCTTTCCATCGTCCGCCTAATATTTTCGACGTAAACGCGACAGGGCATGGGGTCGTGAGTTGCATGGTTCCGACACTAACAAATATATCCGCACTTGTGTAAAATTGGCGTTCATACTTCGTTGTCCCGGAAGACGATTTTCATAGAATCAACCGAAGGAGATGCGAGGATGAAGGCGATTTGCGTAACGAAAACCCGGCAGCTTGAGGTGCGCGAGGTCCCATCGCCAGCGTCGCCTCCTGACGGCCATATTCTGGTGGACATTGCTGCTGCCGCTATCAATCATGGTGATAAAACTTTCCTCTCAAGGCCGACGATCGCCGCAGGTTTGAAGACCAGTCTCAATGAAATCTGGGGAGCTTCCGCTTCAGGAAGGGTGCGCGAAATCGGCAACGGCGTGCCAGCGGAGTTCGTGGGAAAAAACGTGGCGCTCTATCGGTCGCTGACGTCAAGCCCGCACATCGTCGGGTTATGGTCTGAGCAAGCTGTCGTGCCCTGCACCAGCGCCATCATTCTTCCCGATTCCGTCGTGGTCGAGGATTATTCCGGGTCTTTGGTCAATGCGATAACAGGATACGCGTATTTGGAGGAGGTTCTGTCAGAGGGGTGCGGAGGCATTATCGTAACGGCAGGAGCGTCTGCGACGGGCCTGGCGATCGCGGCGATCGCTCGCAGAAAGCAGATTCCGGTGCTGGCTCTTGTGCGCTCTGAGCAGGCTGGCGAAATCCTGCGCAGATCAGGCGCAGAACATGTTCTCTGTACAAACGCGGATGATTTTGAGCGTCATTTTTCGTCACTTGCTGGTCAGCTCGGCGCGACGGCTGTCTTCGACGGAGTTGGGGGCGAGTTGATAAATCGGATCGCTCCTCTGTTGCCGTCAGGATCTACGGTGTCGTTTTATGGCTTCCTTGGCGGAGCAAGTCCTATCTCCATTCCGTCTGTGCTCTTTGTAACAAAGACGCTGGAAATGAAAGGGTTTAGCAATTTCAACAGCGTCACGGTCAAAGATGCAGGCGCGCTTCGTGGCGCACTGGCGTATCTCGAAGGCATCATCATTGATCCGCTGTTCAGGACGCAATGTGGCGAGAGATTCAGCTTTGATGAGATTGAGGACGCCATGGCTTATGAAACAAGGCATGGCGCACGAGCAGTTCTCGTCCCGAAATTATGATACGTGAGCGACAGGAAGTTAGAGACGCCACGATGAGAATATAGCAGGCGTGCAGTCTGGACCCAGATAAGCGGTTGCGCGTCGCGTCCATGACGCGCTTGGGAAACATTTCACCCCGCAGCGAGGCTCCGTTTCAACCTCGCGATGGCGCCGGACAGGCCGCGCACCGTCAGCACGCGACCCGTTTCGTCATGGTCTTCCGACAGAACCCGCGCGCTTTCGTAAATCTCGCCGATCAGGTTTTGCTTTGCGTATGGCAGCGTGAGCACGTCGTCCACCATTCCGGCTTCGAAGAACGCGATAATGGTTTCGCGCAGATCGCTGACGTTTTCGGGGTTGTGGGCGGAGAGCGTGATTGCGTCGGGATGTTTCTCCATCAGAGCGGCGCGTCTTTCGGCGTCCACGCGATCCATCTTGTTCAGAACGAGCCGGGATGGGACAGCATCTGCGCCGATTTCATGCAAGACGCTGCGGCTGACCTCAAGTTGCGCTTCGTAGGTGGGGTCGGAAGCGTCGACCACGAACAGCAGCAATGACGCCTCCAGCGCTTCGGACAGGGTGGAGCGGAACGAGGCCACCAGATCGTGGGGTAACTGCTTGATGAAGCCGACTGTGTCGGAGACGAGCACGCGCGGTCGTGTTTCGGGCTGAAGAATGCGAACTGTCGTGTCCAGGGTTGCGAACAGCTTGTCCTGTACGAGAACTTCGCTTCCGGTCAGGGCGCGCATCAAAGACGATTTGCCTGCGTTGGTGTAGCCGACCAGAGCGACGCGTAATTGATCCCGGCGGGTGGACCTGCGGTGATCGCTGTCTCGCTGCACGGCTTCCAGTTGGGTTTTTATCTCCGCCAGTCGGTCGCGAATCTTGCGGCGATCCAGCGACAGGTCGCTTTCGCCCGCGCCGCGTCCCTGTTGCCGCCCGCCGCCGCTAGCGGATTCACGCAGACGTGGCGCGACATATTTCAGGCGCGCCATCTCCACTTGCAGCTTCGCTTCGCGGGTGTTGGCGTGGCGATGAAAGATTTCGACGATGACGCCGGTGCGGTCCAGCACCTGCGCGCCCGTGGCGCGTTCGAGGTTGCGGATCTGGCTGGGCGACAGTTCGTGATCGACGATGACGAATTCGGGTTTGCGGGTGGCGTCCGCAGAGGTTTCGGCCGGCTCATCCGGTTCGTCGGCCTCCTCGGCCTTTTCGAACCGGCGTCGGGCCTTGGTCATCGGGGCCGTCGCCATGGACGTCACGACGCCGCTGCCTCCGGTTATCGCCGCCAGCTCCTCCAGTTTCCCCGCGCCCAGCAAAAGTGCGGCGCCCGTGCCCTCCCGTTTTTGCGACACCGAGCCGACGACCTGATAGCCCAGCGTTTTCACCAGCCTTCCCAGTTCTTCGAGGCTGGCTTCATGCGCGATGTCGTCCACATCGGGCGTCTGGATGCCGACAAGCACGGCGAGCGGAATTGGGGAGGCAGTTTCCATAATGCCCGCCATAGCACGGAAATGTTCGGGTCCGTAGGGCGCCGAATGGAGGCGAGCGACCGTTCCCCGCTGAAACGGCTACGGCGATTGGTGCGCGGTTGCGGCAGGAAAGAACTGCACTGCGGAGGCGTGCACGAGGCGGCTCCGTCAGGAGACGGGCGAACACCTGCGTAAGAGCACGTCACATCGGCGTCGGGGACGCAACTGACCACTTGGCTGCGTCATGCCCCGGGGTGGCGAGCGGCGTCAGTTATAACGGTATCGAGTGCAGTTCGACGCGGGCGGGGAGACTGCAGATGAAAGCTGACGACCTGCTATTACGGCTCGCCGGCGGCGCCCCATGCGCCCGGCGCGTTGCGGCCGTTGCCCGGCTGTCCGCCGTAGGTCGTGTAGGTAAAGGCGCCGTTATAAGGCGGCACGACGGGCGCGGTCACGTGCAGGGTGTATCCTCCCATCGTTGCGAGCGGCGTCGAGCTGCGGTCGTCGCGCGGCGTCTGCTGGGCGTCAACCGGCGCCAGACCGGGGCCTCTATGCGCCGTGATCTGTGGAGAATGCGCCTCCAGCACAACGTCCATGTCCTGAACAGGCACGTAACCATCGGGCGGAGGAGGGGCCTGCTCTTGCGATTCAAGAGACTGAGGCATGGGATGGTCGGACGTCGCCGCGTCGGCGGTCGTCTGGGCGGAGCGACTGTGTTGCGCCCCGCGCGTCCGGACGTGCTTCGCTGCGCTTCGCGCGGGAGCCTGTGTGAGCGACGAGTCGGAAGTCTGCATCGCGTCGTCGGGCGCGGCGAGCGCGTTTGTCGAGGACAGGACGGTCGAGGCGCTGAGCGCAAGCAGGACGGCGAAAGTCTGCGGGCCCATGCGGCGCGTTACAGCGCCGGATTCGCCGGGAACGTTCGTTGTTCTCGCGGTCAAGCCAAGTATGTGGCGAATCATGATGAGCCTCCCTCAAGCGTTGCCGGTTTCTACTGGATCGCGGGCGACGCGCCAGCCCGCCCTGAGCGTCGCCGTGTAAGCCCGGCATGGTCGACACGTAGCCTGAACTCCCGATCCGTCTTCGCGCAGGGCGAGGTGGATGGGCGACGTTTCGAGCCAGCGAACAGGGTTCCACCGTGCGCCTTTAACGTTGGTTTCGCAACGCTTGCGGTCAAGGGGCGTTTCCGCAACCCTGAGCGGGGTCTGCGCGCTATAATCCACTCTGGATAAACAACTCCGAATCATCGATTCTGGCGCGCGACATAGTGAGACAGGACGGACTTACATGAATCTCAGCACGGGAAGCGACCTCGCTCCGCTGGCCCTTACGGGCAATCAGATCGCGGAGCTTGAACGGGCGCTCGATCAGGTGGAGTCAGGACGGGGCGTTCTGGTTCGTCTCGCCGATTTGATGGGCGGCGCCGTCGGCCACGCCACACGGCTTGGTCTGCGTGGGTTGGGCATGGCCCCGAACATGCAAGAAAAGCTGCGCGGGATCGCGGAAACCGCGATTGCCCGCGCCTTCGATATGGCGATCCTCGGACTTGGCGGCCCGGCCGAGACAACGCCCCGGACAGGCGAGGGGGAAAGTCTGGCGCCGTCGTCCGGCCGTTCCATGCGCGGGACGGCGGTGCAGGCGGCTGTCGCGGTGTCGGGCGCTGTTGGCGGCTTCGCCGGAATCGCTGGGCTCGCTCCGGATATCGGGTTCACCACCCTGACGATCATGCGTGAGATTGCGCGCATTGCGCGCGAGGAAGGAGAGGACTTGTCTGATCCCGACGCGCGTCGGGCGTGTCTGGAGGTGTTCGCGCTCAAGGCGTTCCCGAATGCTGGCGAAGGGCGGGAGAGCGAGCTTGGCTATTTCTCCGCACGGACGGTGTTGCGTGGACGCCCCGTGGTGATGCTGATCGCCGAGGTCGCGTCGCATTACGGCCTTGCGATCGGGCAGAAGATTTCGATGCAGTTGATGCCTGTGGCGGGCGCGTTATGTGGCGCGTCGTTGAACGCGGCGTTCCTGGCGCATTACAGGGCGCTTGCACGGGCGCATTTCACGATACGGCGGCTTGAGCGCGAGCACGGGCCAACGGTTCGTGAAACGGCCCTCGCGTTGCGCGATCAGGCGTTCAGCCGCGCGGGCGGCTGAAATCCTTTGTGCCGGGCGGATTCCTGAATGTCCGTTGACGGTGCGTTCATGCGCGCGGTCAACCGGCTGCGCGGGCAAGGTTCGGAGGCTGCGTACGCATCATCGCGCGGAACATCGGCGTGCGAGACGTTTCGCGTGAAACATCGTTTCGAGGTGGCGTTTGAAATCAGTCCCGGCGTTTGCGTTGGTCAGGCGCGTTCGCGTAGCGTGAACACGGCCGCCGGTATTCCCAGAATCATGTAAACGACGCAGGCGACGTCCGCAGCGTTCGCGTAGTGCGGCGCGACAAGGCCGACCACGCGACTCCCGACGATACCGATTAGGCAGACGATAAGCATATGCATTGCGTGGTCTTCTTTCGTCTCAAACGCCGGTCGGGTTCACCGGGCGCGAGTGCGACGGCATAAATCCAACCTGTCGGATTTATGCCGCCACGTCAGGAATATGGAAATACCTGAGATCAGACGGGGGAGGGCAGGGGCGCGTCGGCGACCGCCGCCACGACGTTGTCGAGCGCGAGCATGCCCATCGCCGTTCGCGTCTCGACGGTCGCGCTCCCCACATGAGGGGTCATGTACACGTTCGGGGCCGCGAGCAGCCGAGGGTCGGGGTTTGGCTCGTTGCGGCACACGTCCAGACCGGCGGCAGCGACTTGCCCTGAGGCAAGGGCGGCCAGCAAAGCGTCCTCGTCGACAAGGCGTCCGCGCGCCGCATTGACGAAGATTGCCCCACGGGGAAGAAGCGCCAGCGTTTCGGCGTTGATAAGGGAGTCGGATTCAGGGCCGCCCGGCAGGTGCAGACTTAGAATCTGCGTCTTCGGCAGCATCTCTCGCAAATCGGCGACCCATGTGGCGCCGTGCTCCAGCTCCGGGGCAAGGCGACGGCGGTTGTTGTAGAGCACGGTCATGCCGAAACCCTGCGCACGGCGAGCGACGGCCTGTCCGATCCGTCCCATGCCGATAATGCCCAGCGTCTTGCCTGACACGCGCTGGCCGAGCAGTTCGTCCATGGCGAGTGTCCGGCCCCAACCGCCGCGCATCACGGCGGCATACTCGCTCGCGCGCCGGGCGGCGGCGAGCATGAGAAAGAGCGCGAGGTCTGCGTTGCACTCAGTCAGCACGTCGGGCGTGTTCGTCAGGGCGATTCCCCGCGCGTGAATGGCGTCTACGTCGAGGTGATCGAGACCGACGCTGACCGTGGCGATCAGCTTTACGTCGGGTGGCATACGATCGAGGACGTCTTTCGTGATCGGCGTGTGGTGCGTGACCAGCAAGGCGACGGCTTTTCTCTCCCGCGCGGCTTCCAGCAGCGCATCGGTGGACAACGGCGCGTCTGGCGGCGGCGGGGCGTCGAATTCGGCGGCGATGCGGGCCTCGACCGCATCCGGAAGGCGAAGGCTGCGGACGATGCTGGGGCGGCTTGCGGACATGACTGTCTCCGGTCTCGGGATATGCGGGGGCGGAACCCGACGGCGCTTTGCTACCCTATGTAGGGTTCTTCCGTCGCCTCAACACAGCGTAAGCAGGAGTTCGCTGTTTCGTGGTCGTCGGGAAGGCTGCGAGCCGGCGGGAGGCTGGGATTGCGGTCGGTGTCTCCGGCAATGCGCCGGAATCGTTCGTCGTTCCGATGGAAACGCTTCAGAGGGCGATAACGCTGGATAAAATATTCACTGAAGGCATTTCCCTTTAACCGATGTTTCGTGAAAATACTTTGGAGCGGATCGGGCTTCCCGCTGGTCGGAGATGTGCGGCTGCTGGGCTGCCTGCGAACCGAAAGGTCGAAACCGGACCCGGGTATTGACGCAATCGGATGCGCCCTTCGGAGGTGAGAGACGCGATGCGTATGCGGCGAATGCCATCGTTGACGCCCGCGATGATGTTGCGCGCCTATGCCGCCGGGCTGTTTCCGATGGCCGACGGCGCCGATTCATCGCGTCTGCGCTGGTACGACCCTGATCCACGTGGAATCATGCCGCTCGACGCCTTCCATCTGCCGCGCAGGCTGCGAAGGACGGTTCTGGGTTCCCGTTTCACGGTGACGGCTGATCGAGCGTTCGAGGAGGTGATGCGCGCCTGCGCAGCTCCAGCGCCGGGACGTGAATCGACCTGGATCAACGAGGACATCGTAAGGGTGTTCTGCGCGCTTCATGAGGCGGGATGCGCACACAGCATCGAGGTCTGGCGAGAAGGCGCGCTGGCTGGCGGGTTGTACGGGGTTTCCATCGGCAGGGCTTTTTTCGGCGAAAGCATGTTCAGCCGCGCAACCGATGCGTCCAAAACCGCGCTCGTGCATCTGGTCGCGCGGCTAAGGCTGCGGGGCTTCGTTCTGCTCGATACGCAGTTTGGGACTGAGCATCTGGCGCGCTTCGGGGGGATCGAGATTCCGGCGAACGATTACAAGAAGCGGCTGGAGCTGGCGGTGGCGGCGTCGCCTTGCTGGGAGCGGTTTGAAGATCTCGATCCGAGATTGGTTGACGATGAAATCCGCGCGATGGGTGGCCGGCCGGAAGTCGACGCCAGATCCTTACCCAGTTGACTTCCTGTCTGTCCGCGCGTTGCCTGCGCTGAAACATGTGGGAGGAGCGTCGTGAAAATACAGGGTCACATCCCCCCGGAGAACGGGGTGTCGCGGCGGCCGGCGGCAAAGAGGCGCGCCGTTGCGTCGGGGCTGCTTTCGTTGGGATTCGCACTGGCGGCGGTATGCGCGTCCGTCGGACAGAGCCGTGCGGATGCTGATCATCCTGCGCTGATGCCAACGCGCGACGCAGTCGTCACATACGAGGTGCGCGCCGATGGTTCGCAGGAGCCGCAGAGTGTGAAGGTCTGGTTTTCGGCGCAGGGCGCACAGCAGCGTATCGATTCGCCCGACGGCTCCGGCTCAACGATTCTCAACCGAACCAGCAAAGAGGTGGTCATCGCGCTGCACAAGCCGAGGATCTACACGAAGCTCGAACAGCGCGACGGCGTGCGCAGCCCGTTCCTTCTCGATGTTTCGATGCAGTTCAAACGCGAGGGTGAGTCGACGATTGCGGGGACGCACTGCACGGACTGGACAGTGACGTCAGGCAGGGGGCAGGCGACCGCTTGCGTGACTTCCGATGGTCTGATCCTCCGTGAGAATGGCGTGGACGCGGACGGGATCAACGGCGCCCTCGTCGCTAAAACGATCAGTTACGAGCCGATACCGCAAAGTGTATTCTCGCCGCCCGCCGGTTATCAGGAAGTTCACCGTCATCGCATCGCCCCCGGAGGCGGCGCTGGCGCTCCGGTGCTCGGCCCGGCTGGCGCGGCCGGGGAGGGGGCGGCGACTGTAGCGCCTGTGACCGGACAGCCAGGCGTGGTAGCGGGTGACGCGGCGTCAGGTCGTTGATGCCGCGGGCGTTCCGAAGAGGGAGAGTGCTGCTTCTGTTGGCCGTCATATGCGGGGCTGAGCCGATCTCTCGTAGTCTGGCTGCGGATGACGGTGCGACAGGGCCGTTCGTGACTCCGTCGGTTGACGTCGATGTCCGGTATGAAATGGCGTCTCCCGATGGCGGGAAGCCGGTCGGCCAGCGTATGCGCTGGCAGGTCTCTTCGCTGCGGCAGAGAATCGATCCGGAAGGATCGGCGGTCTACATGGTCACGTCCTGGCGCGACGGGACTCTGGCCGTCGTGGACACGCTGCATCGCCGACGGAGCGTCATGCCAGCCCCCGGTGCCGCCTTGACGCCGCCTGGGCAGGTCGCCCCGGGATCTTTTCAGCGTCTGGGTTCGGACATGGCGGCTGGCCAGAGCTGCGTCCTCTGGCGCACCGCGGATCAGGATGGGCGACCGGTGGACGCGTGCTACACTGTGGACGGGATACTCGTGCGCGTATCGCAGCAGGGGCAGGTAAAAGTGAACGCCGTGTCCGTCTCCAGAACGGCGCAATCCGATGACGTGTTCGCTGTGCCGTCTGACTTTGCCGTCGCGGCTCCGGCCCGCTGATATGACCCGGAGCAATTCGCGAGCGTCTTCCGCGGGGAAGGTGGAAGCGCCGTAGGCGGGAAGTCGGGTTTCGAGTCACCCGGCGGGATATCTGTGCAGGCGACTTTCAATCTTCGAAGACCGCCTGCGCTGTGATGTCAGCCAGGGCCGTGGCCACCAGGTCCTTGCCCCCCGCCGCCTTGCCTGTCGCCCCCCTGTCCCGGTCCACGTCCTCCTTGTTCGCCGCGATCGTTTCCTCCTTGGGGGCGGCCCTGATCGCCGCCGCGCGATCCGGGTCCCATTCCGCCGCCTTGCTGGTATCCGGATCTGAATTCTGAATGCTGGCCCATGCCGCCCATGCCGCCCATGCCGCCCATGTTGCCGCGTCCGGACCCTTGTCCGCCGCGATTGTCCCAACCGCCACCGCCCCACCTGTCACGATCGGAAAACCAAGGCTGCGAGCGGTAGTGGTTGTTCCAGTAGGAGCCGAACGCGAACGAAATGAGCGGCAATCCCATCATCGCGCCATAGGTCATGGGCGACCCCATGCCCCCCTGATAAGGCAGTTGAATGTTCTGCCCCGGAACCCATCCGCGCAGAGGCCCAACTGCAACGTCGCACCACCCCCATCCGGACAGGCAGCCGAAGGTAGCTACCTGGGTTCCCGGTTGAAGAGAACCGACCAGCGGGTAGGAAGGGTCTGGGCCGGAGTAGAGATAGCTGCCGTCAGGAATGAACGCGGGCGTCTGTGCGTGCGCCGCGTTGATCGCTGCGGGCAGGGTGGCGAGGAGCGTGGCGGACAACGCTACGAGACGCATCCGGGCCTGAGGAGTTTCAGCGTATTTTCTGAGCCGTGGCATGAAGGGCGTTCCTGATCTGTCGCGCCGCGCCCGTTGATCACGGTGCGGCGTGGGCATGATTTCGCGATATTATGGCGGGACGATGAACGCATGTTCGTCGTGGCGGGAGGCGGCTTTTGCTCCTGATGTCACAGGTCCGGCGGATAAAGCCGTGTTTGCATTTATGGAGAGGTGAGCGGGACATATGTTTCGGTCTGACGGTCGTGGCCTGAGAGGCTGCTCGTCGTCCGGAAAATTGTTCCACACTGTAAAGATGTCAGTAAGCACGCGACCTTGTTTCGGGCGAGAGGCGTTCTGCGTTCGTCATTTATGTTCATCGTGAGGGTTGGTGCGAGCTCAGCCGACTGTTGTGAAAATCGACCCGTTCCGCCGAACTCCGCCCTGTGAGGGGAAGCAGGTACGTCGTCGCTGTTGTCTGGATTGCATCCGTCATTTGGATCTCGGGGGATTTACGCACTTTTGTGCGCAGTCCGGCGCGGCGCCGCCCAGGTGTGACGTGGACTATTAAATGCAAAAAGGCGGCCCGAAGGCCGCCTTTTATCGAATCGGGCGTGTCTGACGTCAGGTGCGGTTGTAGCTATCTTCGATACGCACGATGTCGTCTTCCCCGAGATATGAGCCGGTCTGGACCTCGATCAGCGTCAACGGGATTTTGCCGGGATTCTCCATGCGGTGGATGCAGCCCTGGGGCAGGTAGATGCTCTCGTTCTCACGAACCAGAACCTTGTCCTCGTCGCGAGTCACCAGCGCTACGCCGCCGACGACAACCCAGTGTTCCGCGCGGT
The DNA here is from genome assembly GCF_017377715.1 of Acetobacter sacchari. Lineage (GTDB taxonomy): Bacteria > Pseudomonadota > Alphaproteobacteria > Acetobacterales > Acetobacteraceae > Acetobacter > Acetobacter sacchari. The sequence continues at coordinate 312,325 of NZ_JAFVMF010000001.1, forward strand.
GGAAATGCTTCTGCAGCGAGAGCTTCTGGCCAGGTTGGACGACGATCCGCTTCACCTGGAAACGGTCGTTCTGGATCAGGCTCTCGTAGAAGCCCCAGGGGCGATAGCAGCGGTTATGGACCGCCGCCTCGGGACGCTTCTCACGCTTTAGACGATCGACGACTTTTTTGACATCCTGCGCCTTATCGCGATGCGTGACCAGTACGGCGTCTTCCGTAACGACTACGATCGCGTCCTCGACGCCCGCAACCGCCGTCAGCAATTTATCGGACCGGACGTAGCAGTTCGCCGAATCTTCGATCAATACGTCGCCGATGCTGACATTGCCGTGCGAGTCTTTGCCGCTGATGTCCCACAGGGCGTCCCAGCTGCCGACGTCCGACCAACCGAGATCGGCTGGCACGACCGCAACGTGTGCGCTCTTTTCCGCGATCGCGTAGTCGATCGAGATATCAGGCACGCGCTTGAATTCATCTGCCCCAAGGCGCTCGAAATCCAGATCGCTGGCGCGGGCGGCATAGGATGCGCGGACGCCTTCCATCACCTTCGGCGCGTGCTGCTCCATTTCACGGATCAGGGTGTCAGCCCGGAACACGAACATGCCGGAGTTCCAGAGGTAATCGCCTGAGTCGATGAACTCTTCGGCCTGTTTCACGCCCGGTTTTTCCCGGAACGCCTTGACTTGCGACAGGCCCGGGACGCCGGGCACCGGCGCGCCCGTCTCGATGTAACCGTAGCCGGTTTCGGGGCGTGTCGGGTGCATGCCAAAGGTCACGACCATTCCGCGCTCCGCGCCGGCGACGGCCAGATCCATCGCCGCAGGCAGGGCGCCGGATTTGGTCATCGCTGCATCGGCCGCCATCATCCAAAGCACCGCACCGGGGTCGGTCTCTGCAACGAGCAACGCGGCGGCGGCGATGGCGGGGGCGGAATTGCGCCCTATGGGCTCCAGCAGAATGCGTGCGTGCTCGACTCCTGCTTCCCGAAGCTGCTCGGCGATCAGGAAGCGATGCTCCTCGTTACAGACGATGATTGGTGAGGCGAGGGAGACCTGTCTGGCCCTCGCTACCGTTTCCTGAAGCAGCGAATATTCGCTCAGCAGAGGCCAAAGTTGCTTGGGAAAGCTGGCGCGCGACATCGGCCAGAGACGCGTTCCTGATCCTCCCGAAAGGATGACCGGAACGACAGTGACGCCGGAACCAGGCGTCGGTGACGTCTGCTCGGTCAACGGCTTCAGTTCGGGGGAATCAAGCATTGCGTTTCATTCTCCATGCGCGAAACGGAAAGTCCGCTGAGTATCCTGCAAGGTAAGATTTGCGCCGCAGGAACTGGCCGTACATGACGCGCTCAGAAACCCGTGCGGTTCAAAGAGGAGGCTGGCGGCCTACCGAATTCAGGGTAACAGAATCTTTTTTTGGCTGCGAGTGCGCCTGACAGTCAGGCAGCGATAATTACGCGTCAATATTATCCTCGATGTCGGGCGTGTTTTCCCGGCATACACCGCCCCTTGGCGTCAGTGTAATACATCGCGTGACCAACTGGGGCGAAAAGTCGCCCGCCATGGCCGATCGGACGCATGGATCGGTTATGGGCGGGAATCACCGCGCCTGCAGAAAGGCACCCCCGCAGCATGAAGTGGTGTTTCTTGGTATGAGTGTGCGCGGCGCGCGTGCGTGCTGTGGTGTGAGCGGCTGCGACGCTGACAGTCAGCCACAAAATGGCGCAAACTGCGACGGCAGGCATCGCCCGCGCCGGATCATGGAGCGGGGCTATCATCCGCCGGCCGTGCGGTCGGTGGAGCAGCGGAGCGGTCCAGAGGGTCAGGCGTGATGGACGAATCATAATCCCATGTCTCAAATCGATCATGAGGTAATGACGAGCGGTGCGCCCTGTCTATATTTTTATTATTCCTGACGGGGGCAGGTGAGCACTTTACGCTAAACAGACCAAGGCGCGGTCAAAAAAAGCGCCATCCGCCGACGTCAGGCTATCGGGTCAGCCTTCTTTCTTGGGCAGGCCTCCGGTATTGACCCGTTCGCGGAGTTCTTTGCCCGCCTTAAAAAACGGCACCACTTTCTCGTCTACAGCGACAGTGTCGCCAGTGCGGGGGTTGCGACCGGCGCGTGCGTTGCGTTTCTTCACTGTGAACGCGCCAAAGCCTCTAAGCTCGACGCGATCGCCGCGCGCAAGAGCTCCGCCAATCTCGTTGAAGATGGTGTGGACGATCAGCTCAACGTCTTTAAGAAGAAGATGCGGATTTTCCGCAGCAATCTCGGCCACGAGTTCGGATCTGGTCATCGCGTCCCTCTCGATGGGGGCTAAGGTTTCCAGATCGCAACGGGGCCGTCAATGCCAAGCGTTTCGTTTTGCAGCAATTCTTCGGCGCCGAAACCGAAAAGTGTGGCGAAGGAGCCGCCGATCATACCGAGCAGGCGGTGGCGGAGAGAGAACTGTTTCGACTTCTCGCCGATTGTCTCAATTTTTGCATCTTCTGGAAGCGCGCACAGCTTGGCAAGGGACGCTTTGGCGTCGTCTTCGTCACCGAGGCTATCGATCAGGCCGAGAGCAAGAGCCTGCTGGCCAGTGTAGGGCCGTCCATCCGCGAGTGCTTTCACTTTTTCTTCCGGCATATGTCGCCCGGTAGCCACCATGGTCACAAACTGTTCAAACAGGTTGTTCACCACCCCCTGAAGCATGGTTCGGCCCTCAGGAGAGAGGGGTTTAACCATTGACGGTTGTCCTTTGAGCGGACCGGACACGAGTTCGTCCACCGAGACGCCCACCTTGTCCAGAAGGCTGGACACATCCGGCGATTGCATCAGAACGCCGATTGAACCGGTCAACGTGCCCCGCTGGGCGAAGATGCGTTTTGCGGGAACGGCAATCATGTAACCTGCCGACGCGCCCATTCCCCCCATGGTCACGACGACAGGCTTCATTTTAGCGAAACGTTCGACAGCGTCGTGAAGCGCCTCTCCCCCCGTGACGGCGCCCCCTGGACTGTCGATATCGAGTAAAAGCCCCTTTATGGAACTGTCTTTTTCCGCGGTTTTCAGCGCGCGCGTCATAAGCGACACGTCGGAGCCTATCGTACCGTGGACCTTGAGACGCGCCAGATGCGGGCCGAGCGGCGATGCATGTCGGTGGACGGAGACGCCTGCGACAAGTAGCGCGACGCTGAACGCCGCGACAGACGCCCCGCGCCACAGCCGAAGACGACGCCGATAAAGGGCGCTGACCACGGCTGCATCGACATCCTCGGTCATACGAACCATTTACTCCAGTTTCTGTACACAACGCGTGATCCGGACGCTCGTTTAAGAGCGCCTGGACCGTCAAGGCTGCTGTTTAGCCTGGCGACTGAGGCTTGCGCCCGCGTTTGCGCGGAGCGACCGCCTCGTCGTCCTCGCTGACACTCGCCGCAGGCGCACTGGTCGCCGCGCTGATCTTGCGGCCAAGGCCGATCTCGCGAGCGAGTGTCGAACGGCGCTCGGCGTAATTCGGCGCGACCATCGGATAGTCGGTGGGCAGGCCCCAACGCTCACGGTATTGCTCGGGGGTCATGCCGTAGGCGCTCTGAAGATGCCGCTTCAGCATCTTGAGTTTTTTTCCGTCTTCAAGGCAGACGATGTAATCTGGGAATACCGAACGCTTGATGGGAACGGCGGGCTGCAGCTTCTCGGGCTCCGGCGCGGCCTGACCGGCGGCCTCAAGAGCTGTGTATACGTCGCGGATAAGGGCAGGCAAAGCTTCCGACGCAAAAGTATTGTTCGAAACATGCGCGGAAACGATCTGTGCAGTCAGGTCAAGAAGGGGGGAGCCCTGCTTTATCTCAGTCATGAAAAACTCCGTTACGTTCGGATGACTTGGCTCTTCGGTCAGAAGAGCCATCAGTTTTTGGGGAAAACGTGGAATCGAACGGTTGACAAATAATCGCAGCGCGCTTTCACCGCAATACCGTTTGTGAAAGTTTTTCGAGATACTTTTTCTGTTCTGCGATATCCGAATTTACACCGTATGAAGCGAAAAAACATGATCAAACCGCCACTGAAGGGTGATTGTTCTATGGGTTGAACAGTTTTTTGGATGACTTCAACCGCTGATTTTCTTCTGACTGCATGCCGCGAATTTGAAACGAAAAGGAATTTTGCTGCGCTGTCGGTGTAAAATTTTGCTTATGTCGGAGAGTTTTTTGATATCTCTCGCAGAGACAGATTCGATGTGACAGTCAGTTACGACTTGCGTATTGTCTGAAAAATTACGAATAAATGGTAGAGGGTGGATATTTTTGGGGTTACGGATTACATATTTTTGTTTTTTATCGTGCGTGTGTGATTGATTACTGTCGGTTTCTGTTTTTATTTTGTGTATTTTTTCTAAAATATTCAATAAATAATGCTGCGCGTCATGTTTAATTCGATAAATTATTTCCTTTTTCGGGATATGTCATTGAAGTTGTCGATAAATAGCAAATTTTTTGTAATGGTGCAGGGAATGCAGGCGCCGGCTGGGTCAGCTCAATCGAAGCAGAAATGCGTTTGAGTGGTCATTGCTCACTCTCTGGATTTCTTTGGCGCGTCGTTTGCGCATGGGAGCAAGGCAAAGATTTATTAAGAAAATTTTTAAATACAAACAGTGATCCCGGTGGCCTACGCAGACACGCAGCGCTGCTGCACCGCAGCGGTATTGTAATTCAGAATATTTTGCAAAGGACTGCATAAGTTTTCCACGCCGCATCGCTCAGTCGAAAGCGTTGGCGCGATCAGGTCGGATAATCAACCAGCTTGATGGGCTGGGCCATCCGACCTGCGCGTTTTCTGGTTACTCTTTGCTGCGTTTTTTTAGAAAAAAGAAGACAGCGGCTCCGGCGGCGACAAGCCCCAGAACTTTCCTGCAGCAACGGCGGCCGGTGGTGTTCTCGCCGTTCTTGGAGGACGTTTTGCAGCACTTTAACATAGGGCGTTCTTCTCTTCCGTCATGTGGCTGTAGAATGTAAAGCAAACATGGAGCGCCGCCGTCAACGCGGCGTCACGCCTCTATATTCACACCTACGTAGTAAACTTAAGGTATTGGGCTGCATCCGCCAATTGTGTTAAAAAAAATTATAAATCTATACAGAAAGCGCGTTAAGCAGGTTTGGAACGCAGTGTCCTCGTTCCACCGTCGCGTTTCCGCCATAGTCCGGCGACGCGCCGTCTCAAACCTTCCATCAGTAGATAAACGGCGGGCGTCGAATACAGTGTCAGCAACTGACTCATGGTAAGGCCGCCCACCACGGCGATCCCGAGAGGGCGTCGCAGTTCCGCGCCATATCCGTTGCCCAGCACCAGTGGAACCGCGCCGAGAGCGGCGGCGAGCGTCGTCATCAGGATTGGTCGAAACCGTTTGTGGCAGGCTTCGCGGATCGCCGCCTGCGGGGTCATGCCGCCCTCACGCTCGGCTTGCAGCGCAAAGTCGATCATCAGGATCGCGTTCTTCTTGACGATGCCGATCAGCAGGATCACGCCGATCATGGCGATCAGCGAGAAGGACTGGCCCGTGACCCATAAAGCGAGCACTGCCCCAATCGCGGCCGAAGGCAGCGTGGACAGGATCGTCAATGGATGGACGTAGCTTTCGTAAAGCACGCCCAACGTCACGTACATCGTCGCCAGGGCGGCGATGAAGACAAGGAGCTCGTTGATCAGCGTCTTGTTGAAATCCGCCGCCCGGCCGGTGAAGCCGCCCTGAATTTCAGCAGGCATGTGAATGAGGGTCCGCACGCGCTTGATCTCGGTTTCCGCATCGCTGATTCCCTTGCCTTTAGGCAGGTTGAACGAGACCGTCCCCGACACGAAGCTGTCGGTGTGGCTGATGCTCAGCGGCGTCGGCAAATACGATAAAGATGCGACGGTCGTGAGCGGCACCATTGTTTCGGAGGACGACGAGACTGCCGACCCGTTTGAGGCGCCGTTTCCGCCCGCCAGTCGGTTGGCGATCTGATTGCGGAAAGATTGCTGGCTAAGCGAGGCCTGCTTGGATTCCGTGGTGTCGGGGAGTTTAACGCGTATCGAGTTCGACACCGTGCCGCCGCCTGCCGTGCCGCCAGAGGTTGAAACCCACATACTGTTGAGGATGTCGGGGCTCTGACGGTAACGCGCCGCAGCTTCCATGACGACATAATAGGTCGTAAGCGGCGTCGAAATACTGGACGCCGTCCGTTGGCCGTAAGCGTCCTCAAGCGCGTTGCCGATCAACTGGGGGGTGATCAGGCGCCGCGCGGCGTTGTCGCGATCGATATTCACATGAACCGAAGCGCCAGTGTTCTGGATGTCGGTGCTGACGTCCTTGAGGATCGCGTTGTTGCGCAATGCTTCCGCCAGTCGGGGCACCCAGACGTAGACGTCGTCTGCGTTCTCTCCGTGGAAGACATAGTTGTAATTGCCCCTGTGCTGGCGTCCGCCGCCGCCGTTCACGTCGCCGGAGTTGGAAATATGCGCGTCCAGCCCGGCAATGTCGGCGACGCGTTTCTGAACGCGCGCAGCGATCGTTTCCGGGGTTTCGCTGCGCGTGGATTTGTCAGTCAGCTCGGAGAAGGCTTCGGCCTCGTTCGCGGCGTCGTCTCCCGTGAACGCGACGACCGACGTAACCTGCCGGTCCGTCATCATGGCGTCGACCACGGCGCGGGTCTTTGTCGACACTGACGAGAAGGAGCTGGTTTCGTCCGCATGTAGGTAGGCGGAGAGCAGCGCGATGTCTTCGGCGGGCAGGATGGTTTTTGGCATCACGATGATGACGGCGACCGTCGCCACCAGACTCAGCGGGAGAGAAGCAAGCACCAGCCAGCGGTGGCGAAGCGTGCGGTCGAGCGAGCGCATGTAGAGGCCGACCATCGCGTTCAGCGTGCTCTCCACTGCGTCGAACGCGAGATGCGCCAACCGCGCCAGACCTGAACCCTGCTGCGCCGGGCCGCCATGGTGCACCTCAAGGAGGTATGCGCACATCATTGGCGTAAGGCTGAGCGAGAGTAGCAGTGAGATTGAGACTGCGGTCGCCAGCGTCATCGCGAATTCGAAGAATATCTTGCCAGCCGTGCCACTCAGCAGCAGCAACGGCAGGAACACCGCGATGAGCGAGATGGTGATCGACAGCACGGTGAAGGATATTTCTCGCGATCCGAGAATCGCGGCTTCCATTCGATCCATGCCGTCTTCCATGTGACGGGCGATGTTTTCGACGACGACGATGGCGTCGTCCACGACGAAGCCGGTCGCGATGGTCAGCGCCATCAGCGACAGAGTGTCGAGCGAGAATCCGAGCAGATGCATGATCGCGATGGAGCCAGCCAGCGACACCGGTACGGTGACGGCAGGTATGAGCGTCGAACGCCATGAACGCAGGAAGGCGAGCACGACGATGACGACCAGAGCCACGGAGATCAGCAACGTCAGTTGTGTGTCGGCCAGCGCTGAACGGATGCTCTTCGACATGTCATCGAGCAATGTGAGCTTCACGTCGCCGGGCAGCACGCTCTGCAACATCGGCGCGTGGGCCTTGATCTGGTCCGTGACCTCGATAACGTTCGCGCCCGGTTGAGGGCGGATGATGGCGATAACGGCGGGTTGGCCGTCGAACCATGCGGCCTGGCGTTCGTTCTGCGGCCCGTCGCTGACTGTTGCGATATCGGTCAGGCGGATCGGACGGTTGTTGCGATACCCGACGACGAGGTCGCGATATTGCGCCGCCTCTCGCGCCTGATCGTTGGTGGCGAGCGTCATGCGAAGGCCACCGGCGTCGATGAAGCCCTTCGGCGTGTTGGCGTTCGCCGACGCCAGCGCGGAACGGATGTCCTCAAAACCGAGTCCGAACTTGTAAAGTGCGTAGGGGTTCATTTCGACCCGGACGGACGGCTTTGCGACGCCCTCCGTCTGCACCCAGCCGACGCCGCGAATACCCGCGAGTTGCGGCATAAGTCGCGTTTCGGCGAAGTCGCGGAGTTTGATCAGCGGACGCGTGTCGGAGGTCAGGGCGGCGATGATGATCGGATTGTCGCTTGGGTTGGCCTTGTAATATTGCGGATTGTCGATGAGCGTGCTCGGCATGTCCTGCCGCGCCGCCTGCAACGCGGCCTGAACGTCGCGGGCGGCGCCGTCGATATCCCGATTATCGTCAAAGAAGAGTAGCAGGAACGATGATTTGTCCGTCGTGTCGGACGTCATCTGCGTCAGTCCGGCGATGGTCCCCAGCCGCCGCTCCAGCGGCGTCGTCACGGCGCTCGCCATCTGTTGCGGCGAACTGCCCTGCTGGTTCGCTATCACGTAGATGACCGGCACCGAAATATTCGGCAGATCGGCGATCGGCATTAACCTGTAGGCCAAAGCGCCGGAGACGAGGAACGCCAAGGCCATCAGAGTCGTCGCGACCGGCCGAAGAATGAAAATGCGGCACAGGTTCAAATGCGGGGGCTCCCGAAGCGTGCAGTCGCGTTCGATTTCGGCGCGGGCTGATTCTCCGACCGTTACGGCGGCCGACCGTGAACGGAGAGGTATCCATGAAAGGATACGCCTTTACCGCTCCGTATTTCAAAAACGTCCGGATCGGAAGGCGTGCCTGACAAATGCTTCTGAGCGTGTCTGTTTCCGGAGTTTGAAAAAACCGGATAGTGAGTTGAGCCGAAGGGGAGGTGGGACGCAGGCCCCACCGGGGCTCCTTTAACCGCGCAGGCCCATTTCGCTGGTGAGAAAGTCGCGAAAGACGGCGACGCGCTTCGAACTGCGCAGCTCTTCAGGGTAAACGAAAAACGCCTCCACCGCCGGGTGCTGTATGTCCGGAAGGATTTTGACGAGGTGTGGGTACTCCGCCGCCGCGTAGCCGGGGATGGACCCGATGCCGAGCCCGGAGGCGATGGCGTCCGCCATGGCGGCCATGCTGTTGACCTCAAGGCGCGCAGCGCGGCGGGTGCCGTCGTTCAGGCCGGCTTCGAGCAGCCAGTTTATATGAGGCACCGGAGGATGGTAGCCGCCAAACGCCACCAGCTTGTGCGTCGCCAGATCGTCGAGCGACGTCGGCATACCGTAAGATTCGATGTAGGACGGCGCGGCGTATACCGGCAGCGGGAAGTCGGCGAGATGACGCTGGATCAGATCCGGTTGACGGGGCGCGTGCATGCGTACTGCGACGTCTGCCTCCCGCATGCCGAGATCGAGGTCGTTATCCTCGAGGATCATGGTGATGGCGATCTCGGGATTCTGCTCCATGAAACGGTGCAGGCGCGGCATGAGCCAGCAGCTTCCGAAGCCGGTCGTCGTGGTGACGCGAAGCCTTCCGGCTGCTTTTTCCTTGCTCTCTGTCAGGAGAGTCTGGGTCATTTCCAGCTTGGAGAAAACCTCGCGGACGGTCTGGTTGAGCGTCTCGCCCTGCTCGGTCAGGATCAGTCCACGCGCGTGCCTGTGAAACAGCGGAACCTGAAGCACATCCTCAAGCGCGGAAATCTGCCGGGATACGGCGGACTGGCTGAGGTTCAGAACTTCCCCCGCGTGAGTGAATGACCCGGCCTCTGCGACCGCGTGGAAAATTCTTAGTTTATCCCAGTCCACATCTGTCTCCCTGTCTGGACGCGGGTCGCCTGCGCGCCGGACGCCCGAAAACACGATGCCTGTCGTTCTCGTGCAGGAATCGGCGGTTCAGGTCAAGCGTTTGCAACCCGCAGGCGTAACGATTTCAGACTGCGGCGATTCCGGAGAGGAACCGCTCGGCGTCGAGAGCCGCCATGCATCCCGAGCCTGCCGCCGTGACGGCCTGGCGATAGATCTTGTCCTGCACGTCGCCCGCCGCGAAGACGCCGGGGATGGAGGTGCGCGTCGAGCCGGGCTGGGTAATGATATAGCCCTCGTCGTCGAGCATGAGCTGATCGTGAAACAGCGCGGTGTTGGGGGAGTGGCCGATGGCGACGAACACGCCGTCGACGTCGATGGTCGACATCGTTTCGGTCAGCGTGTCGCACAGACGCACGCCGGTCACCGCGGGCGGCGTTCCGTCATGAAGGATGTCTGCTACGACCGAGTTCCAGACTACGGAAATCTTCGGGTTGGCGTGCAGGCGGTCCTGCAGAATCTTTTCCGCGCGCAGTGAATCGCGACGATGGATCAGCGTCACGTGTTCCGCGTGGTGCGTCAGGTAAAGGGCTTCTTCCACGGCTGTGTTGCCGCCACCGATAACGGCGACTTTCTTGCCCCTGAAGAAGAACCCGTCACAGGTCGCGCATGCCGACACCCCGGCGCCCTGCAGGCGCTTTTCACTGGGCAGACCGAGCCATTTCGCCTGCGCGCCTGTGGCGATGATGACGCTGCGGGCGTGCATGACGTCGCCGCCGTCGAGCGTGACGCGGAACGGGCCGCCGTGGCGAAATTCCACCTCGGTCACGATGTCATGCACGATCTCGGCTCCGACATGCTCCGCCTGCGCCGCCATCTGCTCCATCAGCCACGGTCCCTGAATCGCGGAGGCGAAACCGGGATAATTCTCCACGTCGGTCGTGATCATCAGCTGGCCGCCGGGTTGCAGGCCTGCGACCAGAACCGGTTTGAGGTTGGCGCGGGCCGCGTAGATCGCGGCGGTATAACCGGCGGGACCGGCGCCGATGATTAAAAGGTCGGTCGTGACGGGTTCGTTCATGGGGTCGATTATCCGTGGGCGTCTGCGTGCGGCTTGGCGGATACGCCGCCGGGCGCCGACGAAGTGACTGTGAGTTACATATGGCGGCGTGAGAACGTCCCGGCAAGTCGCGCCGGATTTGCGCGCCGTCACAGTCGGGTCATCTGCGCCGTCACTGAAGACGGCTTTGCGCAAGCAGCGTCGTTCGTCCTATACCCGCCGCCAAACCGTGCGTGAAAAGGCGGAATCTTGTGACGGAACTGGATGCGGTCGACCGGCGGATCGTGGCCGAACTTCAGGCGGACGGGCGGATGACGAACGTGGAGCTTGCGCGCCGCGTCGGCATCTCGGCGCCGCCATGCCTGCGCCGCGTCCGCAGGCTGGAGGAAGAAGGCGTCATACGCGGGTACCGCGCCGACACTGATCCGCAGGCTTTGGGGTGGCCGATCACGATGTTCGCCCTGATCGGACTCGACAGTCAGAAGGAAGCAATCCTGTTGCAGTTCGAGGAGATGATCGCCGCATGGCCGGAAGCTTGCGAGTGTCACATGCTTCGTGGCGGCGTTGATTTCCTTGTTCATCTGGTGGCTCGGGATACGGCGCATGAGAACCGGTTGACGCGCCGTCTGACCGAAGCGCCGCATGTCGCGCGTGTTCAGACGCTTCATACGATTCGCACCAGCCTGTCTCAACCTGCGAGACCGGCAGATCTGAACGAGGCCGCGTTATGACGGTAGAGACTGTGACGCCGAAGGCCGCCGGACGCTCAGGCGGGCTCGAAAACAGAACGTATTTCGCTACCGAGACAGATGCGGAGCGTCACGGCGGCCCGGAGATCACAGTCGTTGTGCCGTGTTACAAAGAGGTGGCGAACGTCCGGCCTCTGGTGGACGCGCTGACCGTTGCGCTTGAGGGGCGCGACTGGGAAGTGGTGTTCGTCGACGACGATTCACCCGATGGTACGATCGACGAGGTCCGCGCGCTTTCGGAAGAGAACTGGCGCGTACGTGGAATCAGCCGTATCGGGCGGCGCGGCTTGTCTTCGGCGGTGATCGAAGGGGCGCTGTCTTCGTCAGCTCGCTACGTCGCCGTCATGGACGGCGACCTGCAGCACGACGAATCGCGATTGCCCGCGTTGATTGACGCTCTGAGTGAAGGGCGTTGCGACATCGCGGTCGGAAGCCGCCATGTGGAGGGCGGCGACAACAGCGGTTTAGCGAATGTCTGGCGGCACGCCCTGTCCGATGGCGGCATCCGTCTGGCGCAGATGGTGCTGCCGGTGAAGGTCGGGGACCCGATGAGCGGTTTCTTCGCGCTGCGTCGGACGCTGTTTCAGCGCATCGCGCCGCGATTGTCAGGGCAGGGCTTCAAGATCCTGATGGATCTGATCATGTCCGCTCCAGAAAAAATCAGGGTCGAGGAAATCCCCTGCGTGTTCCGCCCACGCGTCGCAGGCGAAAGTAAACTGGACGTGCTGGTCCTGCTGCAGTTCGCGGGGCTGTTGCTGGACAAGCTGTTTCGTGGCTGGCTGCCGGTGCGGTTCCTGACATTCGCCTGTGTGGGCGCGATCGGCGTTGCGGTGAATCTGATCGTCATGAACGTCATGCGTGTTGGGGGCGCGGATTTCGAGGTCGCCCAGACCATAGGCACCGTCGCCGCCATTCTGGCGAATTTCTGGCTCGACAACACCTTCACCTATCGCGATCGACGCCTGCGTGGTCCGCGTCTTTTCGGTGGTTTCGTAGCGTTTCTATTGGTCTCGTCAGTTGGTGCCTGGGCGAATATCGGCATAGCGCAACTTTTCCGCGCGGGCGGGGACGGCTGGGGGCAGGCGAGCGCTGCGGGCGCAGTGATCGGCGTCGTGTGGAACTATGCCGTGTCGTCGACCCTGATATGGCGCCCGAGGTGACGACTGCGCGGCTGGAAGTCGGCTGCAAGAGAAGTCGGAAGCCGTCGTGAAAATCCGCCAGACGGTTCGCTCGCCTGCGGTCTGGCTGGCTGTGGCAACCATACTGCGCCTTATCGTGGCTGCGTTTCTGCCGGTGACGCCTGACGAGGCCTATTACTGGGTCTGGTCGCGGGGACTGCAGGGCGGATACCTCGATCATCCGCCGATGGTCGCCTTGTGGATACGGGCGGGCACAGATCTTTTCGGCGACAATGCTTTCGGGATTCGGGTGCTGGCTCCGCTGGCGACGGCGGCTGGCACAGTCATGATTGTCGCTGCTGCGCGTGATCTGTTTCGCCTCGCGCAGCCAGACGGGCGGGAGAATGCCCGCGCGATCATGGCGGGCGTTCTCCTGAACGCGACTCTGGCGCTGGGCGTCGGGTCTGTGACGATGACCCCGGACACGCCGCTGCTATTTTTCGTGGCGCTCTTTCTGTTGGCCCTGGCGCGCGTGTCATCAGGTGGTTCGTCGATGTGGTGGCTCGCCGTCTGCGCGGCTGTCGGGCTTGGCTTCGACAGCAAGTACACGATGGCCCTGCCTGCGGCGGGTCTTGCGGTATGGCTGGTGCTCACGAAAGAGGGACGACGCAGGCTTGCGCGGCCATGGCCGTGGTTGGCGGCCGTCACGGGAGCAGTTTTGACTGCGCCGGTCTTCTGGTGGAACGCGACACATGGTTGGGCGAGTTTCGTCAGGCAGGGCGGGCGGGCGGCGGACTGGCGGCCCGCGCGCGCGGCGCAGTTTCTGGGGGAACTGCTCGGCGGACAGGTCGGCCTTGCGACGCCTGCGATTTTCGCCCTGTTCGTCGTAGGCGTATGGAATGCGTCGCGTCGGCGCGATGCGGCCGACAGGCTGCTGCTATGTCTGGTTGGCGTCCCGCTGGCGGTGTTTGCGCAGCACGCGCTTGGCGATCGGGTGCAGGCGAACTGGCCGGTCATCATATATCCCGTTTTCGCCGTGTTGGCCGCCCGGGTCGATGTCCGCTGGCGGTTCGTCGCCGCGTTCACGGGCGTAGCGTTAAGCGTGCTGGTGATCCTTCAGGCGCTGACTTCAGTGTTTCCCCTGGGGCGCCATCTCGACGTCGCGTTGCGGCAAGGTGGCGGGTGGCCTGCTTTCGTGCAGGACGTCGATGCGCGGACGGCAGGCGCGGCTTTCGTCGCCGCCGACGATTATGGGCTGGCTTCGGAACTTGCGTTGCGTCTTCCGGGACGCGTCGTAGCGGGGGCGGACGATCGCTGGACATATTTTGGTCTTCACCCTGTTGCATGCGCGGGCGATGGTTATCTGCTGCATAACGCTCGTCGTGATCCGCCCGGGAACGCGGGGTGGATGCGCGGGGCGGAAACGGTGGTGACGGTGATCCGCGCACGACGCGGCGTCGAGGCTGAACGCTACGTTCTTTACCGCCTGTCATGTTCGCAGGCGGGTTTCTACCGCCTTCCGCCCGCCCGTTAAGCCGCCCTTAAGCTGCGCCCGCCAGCATGTCGGCGGAGGCGTGGGAGCGGATGGCGAAACGGAACGGACATAACAAGGGGCCGACGATCATCGTGCGTCGCGGCGGCGGCGGGGGCGCCGGACACCACGGCGGTGCTTGGAAGATCGCCTACGCCGATTTCGTGACCGCGATGATGGCGTTCTTCCTTGTCATGTGGCTGATCAACGCCACGACCGAACAGCGGCGTCGTGGCATCGCCAATTTCTTCAACCCGATGGCCAATAGCGGCTCGCCCGCCTTGCAGGTTCAGCCGCAGGACACCCCGACAAACGCGTCCTCATCTGACAACAAGCAGACGGCGACAAGCGCTGAAAGCCGAAGCGCAGGCAGCGCAGCGAGTGCAGGAAGCGCCAGTGCGTCCGGCGCGGCAGGCGCAGCGAGTCTCCGTGCTGCGGCGAGTAAATCGCTTGGTGTGATCGCGGTGTCCGAGCCGGGGCGCGTCGGGGGATTCGGGCCCGAGCCCGGAGCTGTTCCCGGACGCAGTGACGCAGGCTCCGGCCCTGCACATGAGGAGCGCGGAGCGATGGTCGCGCCGCAGCCGTCCTTCCCTGACCGCAGTCTGGGTCGCCAGACACTCGCGCCACCAGCGATCCTGCGCATCGTGCCAGTCGGCGGTGACCGGGCAGGACCATCGATTGCGGTTGGAGAGGCGGATGCGGCCAGAGCGGAGCAGAGGGCTCTGGAGGCGGGGGCGGATCAATTAAAGCGGGTGCTTGCCCGGACGCCGACGGTGGCGGCGGATGCGGGGCAGGTCGCCGTCGCCGTTATTCCTGCCGGGTTGAAGATCGAGCTGAGTGAATCTGATCGCAAATCGATGTTCGATAACGGTTCGGCGCGGTTGACCGACCGCGCGGTCGCTTTGTTGCGTGTCATCGCCCCGTATCTGACGGCTTTGCCTGAGAAGCTCTCTGTCTATGGATATGCGGATGGCGCGCTCTATCGCGGGCGCAAAATGTCGAACTGGACACTGTCTGGCGCGCGGGCGGACTCGGCGCGGCAAATTCTGACGGACAATGGTTTTCCGGACCAGAGGCTCAGAGAGGTGGTCGGCGTCGGAGACCATGACCTAGCGCGTCCCGACGATCCTGGCGCGCCGGAAAATCGCCGCGTGGTGCTTATCCTTCATCGCGATCATCCGGCGCCAGAAAGCGTAGGTACGTCGGCGGCAGCCTCTAACGTGGGCGCCGTCAAATGATGCGAATGGTTTCTTCTTCAAACAGAAACGGCGTTCAAGAGTGGGATTTCAGTAAATGCTGGTGATCGGCGGCCTCGTTTTTCTGCTGCTGTGCGTGTTCGGATCGTTTGTGGCGTCGGGTGGGGCCATCGCGCCGCTTCTGGCGTCGATGCCTTTTGAACTGCTTACAATTCTTGGCGCCGGAATTGGCACGTTTATCATGGCCAATTCCATGGGCGACCTGAAGCATGTGCCGGCTGCGTTCAAATCCGCGCTGAAAGGGCCGAGCTATGGCAAGCGCGATTATATGGATTTGCTCGGCCTGCTGTTCTTCTTCACGCGTCTGGCGCAGTCGCAGGGTCTGATGGCGCTGGAAAGTCACATCGAAACGCCGACAGAGAGCACCGCTTTCGCTGCCTATCCCAAGATTCGTGACAATGAACGCGCACGCGACATGATCTGCGATTATCTGCGGATGATGAGCATGAATATGGACGACGCATTTCAGATCGACGACGTCATGACGCGTGAGTTGGCGAAAAACCTGAAAGAAGAAACGCATATTTCGCATGGCATGCAGCAGCTCGCTGACGCGTTGCCTGCTCTGGGCATTGTCGCCGCAGTGCTGGGCGTGATCAAGACGATGGGTTCGATCACCAAGCCGCCAGAGGTGCTTGGTGAAATGATTGCGGGCGCTCTGGTTGGAACTTTTCTCGGCGTGCTGCTGGCTTATGGGATCGTGGGGCCAATTGCGACACGTATGCGCAGCGTCGCCGAAGAAGAGGCCAGTTACTACGATCTCATTCGCGTGGTATTCGTGGCTCATCTTCAGGGCAACGCCCCGCAGGTCAGTGTCGAGATCGGTAGAAAGGACATCCCCGTGCATTACATGCCCAGCTTTCTGGAGATGGACACGGCGATCAGCGAGCAGGCGATCGGCTGACGTCGGGCGTTGATGTGAGAAACCTGGGCATATGACTGCCGCAACGCCCGACGTTGGCGCCGAACTGGCGCGCTACGTGACGCCGGATGGCTTGCAGACGATGCGGGCGGAACTTACGCGTCTGTTAAAGCAGGAGCGTCCGTCCGTGGTCGAAATCGTGTCGTGGGCGGCAGGCAATGGCGATCGCTCCGAGAACGGCGACTATATCTACGGCAAGAAGCGGCTTCGTGAGATTGACAGGCGCATTCGGTTTCTCACGCAGCGTGTCGAAAACGCCATTGCGGTCGATCCTGCGACCCAGACCAGGCGGGATCGCGTGTTTTTCGGCGCCACGGTGCTGTATGTCGATGAGAGCGACCGGGAAACCACCGTGACTATCGTCGGCGCCGATGAGGCGGATTCTTCTCAGCGGCAGGTCAGCCTGCTGGCGCCGGTCGCGCGTGCGTTGCTCGGGCATGGCGTTGGGGATGAGGTGGTTCTGAACACGCCGCGCGGGCCCGAGCGACTGGAGCTGCTGGAGATTTCCTACCCGCCGCCACAGGGCTGAGCGTTTTCGGCGGGACGAAACTGTTCTAGTGTCGACCGCTCAATGGAGGAAATTCGGCTATGGCCCGTAAGCTTGACGTCGGGGTGCAGATGGACCCCCTCGAGGGGATCGACATCAACGGTGATTCGACATTCGCCCTGATGCTTGAGGCACAGGCCC
This sequence comes from Acetobacter sacchari, assembly GCF_017377715.1. GTDB lineage: Bacteria > Pseudomonadota > Alphaproteobacteria > Acetobacterales > Acetobacteraceae > Acetobacter > Acetobacter sacchari. The sequence goes on from NZ_JAFVMF010000001.1 coordinate 329,221, forward strand.
GGGGCTATAATCTTTTTGTCTATGGTGTTGAGTCGCTTGCATTGACGGAAGGCGCCCATACTCCGGGGCGTGGGCGGACGAGCCGCGTCACGGCGAGCGTGCGACCGGTCAGCGTGCAGCGGGAAAAGGGCGATCACGCGCGTTTTGGCGCCGCTGTACGTCGTGATCTGGGCGACATGGACGTGATCCTGATGCGTCAGGATCCGCCATTCGACATGGCGTACATCACCGCGACGCATTTGCTCGAGCATATTCATGGAACCGGCCCAGGGCGTGCGCTGGTCGTGAATGATCCGCGTTCGGTGCGTGATTCACCTGAGAAGCTGCTGGTCACGCATTACCCGGAACTGATGCCCCCGACTCTTGTCACATGGGACGTAGCTGAGATTCGCGCGTTTCGCGCCAGATGGAGAGACATCATAGTCAAGCCGCTGTTCGGCAACGGAGGTAGCGGCGTTTTCCGCATTCGCGAAGACGACCAGAATCTCAACGCTTTGCTGGAAATGCATTTCGCCCGTTCTCGCGAGCCGCTGATGATCCAGCGTTACGAACCGGCTGTACGGGCTGGCGACAAGCGAATCATTTTGGCGGATGGGAAGCCTATTGGCGCCATCAATCGCGTCCCGGCGGAAGGCGAGGCTCGGTCCAACATGCATGTGGGCGGCGTTGCCCAGAAGGTCGACCTGACCCCGCGCGACCGTGAAATATGTGAGACGATCGGCCCGATGCTCCGGGAGAAGGGGCTGGTCTTTGTCGGCATCGACGTGATTGGCGACTGGCTGACAGAGATCAACGTTACGTCGCCGACGGGCCTGCAGGAGTTGGCCCGGTTCGACGGCGTCAACCCAGCGGGGGTTCTTTGGGATTGCATCGAGGCCCGTCTGTCGGCGGGTTGACGCGGGTTTAGGCGCCGTCCGACCTCGCCGGGGGTTCTGGCTGCGGTGCCGGGAGTTTTGTTTCCGGCACAGGCCCTTTGGGTTTGTCCGAGCCGAAACGGTTGTCGAAACGGTCCCTCAAATCCCACAACTGTTGGCGGAAGTAGTAAGCGAACATTCCGCCCCAGATGATGACGCACAGCAAGGGTAAAACGATTTGCAGCATGAGTGTCCTCGCGTTTCCGGGCTGTTTCGCTCCGGTCCGTGTTCCGGGCCAGCGCGGAGGCTTCCACTATGCTGTAGGTCGGTCGCTGCGTTTGCAAGCGCTCGACGAAGTGTAACGATACGCGGCCTCTTGTAGAACTTCGCGGTGGCGGGCAGATAGGGGGCATGAGCGAAGTCTTGCAAGGCGTCCGCGCCGAGTCGGTGGAAGTGGCCTCTTCGATACCCGAGTCTCATGGACCCAAGGTCGCCCTCGACGCTGACGCGGTTAAGGCCGCCTATAAGCGCTGGGCTTCAGTCTATGACGCTGTGTTTGGCGGAGTGTCCGCGTTTGGCCGCCGCCGCGCCGTGGCCGCCGTCAATGCCCTGCCGGGCGAGCGCGTCCTTGAGGTTGGCGTAGGCACGGGGCTTGCGCTGCCGCATTACGTCCCTGGTAAGCGGATTACTGGGATAGACCTGTCTTCCGACATGCTGGCCCGCGCCAGAGAGCGGGTTCGCCGCGAACGCCTGAACAACGTCGAAATGCTTCTGGAGATGGACGCGGAGGACACGCGCTTTCCAGATGCATCGTTCGACATCGCGGTCGCAATGTTCGTCGCTTCGGTCGTTCCGCATCCGCGCCGTTTGTTGAAAGAACTGAAGCGCGTTGTTCGGCCCGGCGGTCATATTCTGTTCGTGAATCATTTTCTTGCGCCGAACGGTCTGCGCGGCGCGGTTGAGCGCGGCATGGCGCGCGCGTCCCACTCTCTGGGCTGGCATCCTGATTTCGCCATGGAGGCGTTGCTGCCGCCTGAAGACATACGCCGTGCCCGGATCGAAGCTGTTCCGCCAGCGGGGATTTTTACTCTGGTGACGTTGAAGCACGAACAGGTCGCCGCGCCGCAGCCTGAAGACGCCTGACGCTACGCATCGGTTTGTTGGGATTGGCGTGCGCGTAGGTGCAATGTCGGTGATGCAGGTCTGTCCCGCTGACGCCGTCAACGGGCTTCATGGCGACGTGAAATCCCGTTAAGGTTGATGAAATAGATGCGATGACGCCGCGCCGCTTCGTCGAGCAGACGTGGGTGGCGGTTCAGGAGGCGTAATCGCCGGAGGTGGAGAGACACTCGGCGCCATGTCTGAAACAGTAGACGCTTCGTTCCGTTCGATGTCCGGGCTGACCGCCCAACGGTCGTCATCTCCTCGATCCGCCGTCGGATATGTAGTGTTCTCCTGCGCTGTGGGAGCTGCGGCCGGCGCGGCTGCGCTGGCGTCGCAATTTGGCCTTCTTCCTTCCGATCTCGCAAAGAAGGCCGGTCACGCTCATTCGATCGCGATGGTGCTGTATGTTGCGCTGCCTGCGTTGCTGGGCGGTTTCGGGGCGCTTTTGGCTCCGGCGGAGCTGCGACGCGGTGTTGGCGCCAGCGCGATCTGCGCCCGGCTTTTATCGCTGTCGCTCGTGTTGATGATCGCCAGTCTGCTGCTGTTCTTTGGTGCGGCAGGGGCGGCGACAAGCGTGTGGGGCGGGCTCGTGTGGTGTCTGGGAGCCGTCGTGATGGCGACGTCCGTTCTCAGCAGAATTCTGGATAGCCGGACATCTGTCGTTTCCGGTGAACGCGGTTCGGCGCACCGTTTCTCCCTGTTTTTATGGACACAGGTCGCGGCGGCAGCCGGGTTGTTGTTCTCGGTTCCGGTGCTGGCGGCGGGCTTGACCCGAGCGCTTGTGTCCGGAGCTTCGACGTCGGATGTGCTGACGTCTTTTGAGATGCCGACGATGATTGTCGTGCTGGTTGCGGCGCTTGGTCTGGCGTCACGTGCGTTCGAGCCCGCTGCAGGTCAGGACGATGATCGGAGAGGCTCTGCCCTTGAAAGCAACGTCGGGCGCGCAGTAGCGGTGGCGGCAGGCGTCGGCGGGCCGGTAATTTGGGCTCATGCGATGATGACGCATCAGGCGCTGGCGCCGGTCGTCTCTTTCGAGACAGGGCTGGCGGCGCTGTGCTCGCTCACGTTTGGCGCCCTCTGGATGTCGCGTTTGTGGCGACGGGCCGTCTCCTTTGCAGGACGCGGGGGCGTGCAACTGTTATGGACGTCCGGTTTCTTCGTCGTGCTGCTTTCGGGCTGGACGGTTGGTGTGGCGGAGGGTGACAGCGTTCATGCCGCCGTGCTGAGCGCATCCGCTCTGGCGTTATTCGGGGCCTTTTACGGTTGGCTCGATAGCGCCGGGCGTTGGTACCCTGCCGTCGCGGCGCGATTCCAGTTTCTGTTTATGTTTGCGGGATCCATTCTGGGCAATCTGGCGGTTTCGCATGCTGGCGGGGCGCTGCAGATCGTCAGCGGCGTCGCGTTTGGCCTGTCGTTGCTGGCTTTGGTTGTTGTTGCTCTTGGTGTTTTCCTAGGTGAGCGATCGACTGACGGCGCGACGATTGCGCAGGTTGCGCGATGAGCGGCGCGAGCCTTGCCGATCGCGCTGCGCGGCCCCGCTATCGCGCTGACCGCGTCGGGACCCGGGCGCATGACTGGGTTCAACTGTTAAAGCCGAGAGTGATTTCTCTGGTGGTCTTTACGGGGGCGGCCGGCCTTGCTGTCGCGCCAGGCCCGGTGAATCCCATTCTCGCAGCGATCAGCATTTTATGTATTTGCCTTGCGTCTGGCGCGGCCGGGTCGATCAACATGTGGTACGACCGCGATATTGATGCGGTCATGCAACGCACCGCGACGCGCCCTATTCCCGGTGGTCGAATTCCCGCTGATGAGACACTTGTTTACGGCGTCGGTCTTTCCGTTCTTTCCGTCGCATTGATGTGGCTGGCGACGAACGCGCTGGCGGCCGGAATTCTGGCGTTCTCGATCTTCTTCTATGCGGTTATTTACACGATGTGGCTGAAGCGTTCGACGCCGCAGAACATCGTCATCGGTGGGGCGGCGGGCGCTTTTCCGCCAATGATCGGCTGGGCCGCCGCCACAGGGTCGCTGTCGGTGCTGCCGGTCGTCATGTTTCTGATCGTGTTCCTGTGGACGCCGCCGCATTTTTGGTCGCTGTCACTTTACGCCTGTAAGGATTATGGGCGCGCGGGCATTCCGATGTTGCCTGTCGTGCGCGGAGCGCGGCACACGCGCTGGCAGATTCTTCTCTACACCCTGATTCTTCTGCCGGTGTCGTTGACGCCTTCCGTGCTGGGGCTTTGCGGTGCGCTCTATACCGTGACGGCGACTTTGCTCGGTCTCGGGTTCGTGGCCTGCGCGGTGCGGGTGCTGCTGGAGAAGCAGGATGATGCGGGCGTCAGTCTCGCCGGCGATCGTGCTGCGCGGGTGTCGTTTCGGTTCTCGCTGGCTTATCTTTTCCTGCTGTTCTGCGGCTTACTCGGGGATCATGCACTGACATGGTGGCTTTCATGAGCACGATCGAACAGCGCCCCTCCGCCATTTTGACGGAGGCTGAATTGCATGAGGCTGATCGTCGCCAGCGCGGCCGGATCGTCGGTCTTGTGAGCTTCACGCTGGCTATGGCGGCGATCATCTATGTGATCGCGCTGATCCGTCTGTAGAATTTTTTCTTTTACTCAATTGGTCCGAATCAGTTCGTAGAGGCCGACCGCCGCTGCTACGGAAACGTTCAGGCTTTCCATGTGGCCCGGCATGTACACGCCTGCGATCTCGTCGCAGGCTTCTCGAGTGAGGCGTCGCAATCCATCGCCTTCCGAGCCCAACACAAGTGCGGCGCGTCGCCCGCCCAGCGACGACCCGTTGAGGCGGCTCCCTCCTGCGTCGAGGCCGATTGTCCAGATATCCTGACGCTTCAGCGTCTCCAGACTCCGCGCAAGATTGACGACGCGTATCAGCGGCACGATCTCAAGAGCCCCGGAAGCGGCCTTGGCGAGTGCGGCGCCTTCATCCGGCGCGTGGCGATCCTGCATGACGATGCATGCGGCGCCGAACGCCGCGGCCGAGCGGAGAATCGCGCCGACGTTGCGGGGATCCGTGACCTGATCGAGCACGAGGATGGGGCCGGGGCGCTCCAGAGCGTCCTCAAGATCCATGGCTTCCAGAGGTTCGACCAGCGCCGCGACGCCCTGATGTACCGTTTCTGCTCCAAGAAGAGCCGCGAGATGCGCCCGGTCTGTGGTCTCAGCCAAGGCGGGGAGTGGCGTTGACAGTCTCTCGATGAAGTCTGGGCGGGCTTCGGCGGTCAGCAGGACGCGGAGAATGGTGCGCGCGGGGTTTTCCAACGCGGCCTGCACCGCGTGAACGCCAGCTAGCCAGTACGGCCCGCCGGGCTTACCCCCTTGCCGCCCACGGCCACGATGCTCGCGAGGCGCACGCTGGCCCTCGTTGCGGGTGGCTGATGGCTGCCCCGGGTGCTCATGCGGTGCGGCGCGTTCTGAGCGCCTCTGCTGCGGGCGAGAGGATGGCTGGGGACGGGGTGCTGATGAGCGTGGCTTAGGCATGAATGCAGCTATACGATTACGGTGCGCATCCGTCATCATTTCGCGCGCCCGCTGTTCGCCAGGGCGCGGAATACGTTTGTGTGACGAAACCGCATTGACAGGAGGGGACGAGCGCCGTAATTCGTCTCCGCGTCGGAAGGGTGCCCGAGTGGCTAAAGGGGGCGGACTGTAAATCCGCTGGCGTGCGCCTACGTTGGTTCGAATCCAACCCCTTCCACCACGATCCTGAAAATTTAATAAAACCAACGAACTACACCGTGCTGTCGGTAGTGATCAGCTACCTCGTCGGTGGTTGTCTGTCGGTAGTCCCTCATGGCTAAAAAGGGACCAGACATGCGTGGTTTGAAGCGTACGGCGGACTGCGCCGCTCATGGACCTGCTGCGGATCGCTCGGCTAACAGGGGCACGCGAAAACGAACTGTGCAGCTTGACGGTGAGCCGCATCGTGAATCGCGGCGGCGCTCATGGACCGCTCTGGGGCATTTCGGTGACGGAAGAGCACGCCAAGACGGAGAACTCCGTCCGCAAGGTTCCGCTCCCCCCGCGGTTAATGCCTATTAAAGCGAGACGCTTGCGGGATGCGGAGGCGACGGGCGGACCGGACGCCGTGCTGTTCCCTGAGTGCAGGCCCGGTGGCGTGGGCAAGAAGCGCGGTCATGTCTTCTCGCAATGTTTCACGGACCTGCGGCGGGCCGTGCTGGGCGTGGAAGGCAACGGCGTGGTGAACTTTCACAGCTTCAGAAAATCGTTTGGCGCCTTCATGCGGGAGCGCATTTGGCCGGTGTTCCAAAATGCCAGCTTTTGGTTGCACAGAAGCTGCTTGACCATAAGCCGCAGACGATCGCAGAGGCGGTTTATATGGAGGACGAGTTACAGTGGGCCGTTTGCGGATGTGCGATCCTCGGCGTGGTCGAAAGCGGGATGCCGGAGGGCGTGCGGGAGGCTCTGGGCGTCGTTTGCAAAACAACTTAATGCTTATACCCGGCGGTCTGCGACGGACTGAGCAGGTCAACAAAAATACCATCGCCTCGCCGCCGGAACACTTTCAGGTGTGAAGAAACACTTCGGATATTGCCTTCACTGGTGTAGGTTGAGCCATGCCGAATTGTGCGCTTTGCAATACCAACATCGACCGCTCGAATGATTCCGCAGAGCATATCATACCAAATGCCATCGGCGGTTCTCGTAAAATACGCGGCTTTCTTTGCGCTCCATGCAACAACACGAGCGGGCATAAATGGGATGCGGAACTTGCCGCGCAACTGAACGGCCTGTGTCATCTTTTCGATATTAGGCGAGAACGTGGCGAGCTTCCGATGCTGACTATCCGCACGACTGCTGGAGAAGTCATGCAAAAGTTGAGAGACGGGCGGCTTCAATTGCCGCAACCGAAAGTTTCGCTATCGGAGACCGACCGTGGCTTCAAATATAACGTGACCGCACGCAACGCATCTGAGGCTATGAAAATTCTTCGCGGAATTAAAAAGAAACATCCGCAATTAAATATTGACGAGGAGATGTCGAAAAGCACGCGGCAGACAACTTACCTTCAAGGGCTGGTTGAGTTGCCGATTCAAATTGGTGGCGCTCTCGCTGGGCGCTCAATAGTCAAGTCTGCTGTCGCCTTTGCTCTCGATTGCGGAATCTCTTTTGAATTTTGTAATTTAGCCATAAATTACATGAGAAATGATGAAGGCGAGGCCTGCTTCGGTTATTGTGCAACAACCGACATTCTTGTCGATAGGCCCACAAGCAAGCCGTTACATTGTGTGGCTATTTCGGGCAATCCAGACACCGGGTTACTCATCGGATATGTCGAATATTTTGGCTTTCTTCGATCGGTCGTCTTGCTGTCTGAAAGCTATACAGGTGCGGAATGTAACAGGTCTTATGCCATCGACCCGACGACCAGAGAGCAATTGGAAATAATGACCCGATTTGATTTCTCTCGATCCGATATGGAGGATATCTTCGAGTACAAGCACTGTGATTTCGAACACCTAAAAACAGCCGCTGACAGCGTGATCGCGCCTGCGTTAACTCGCTTGCGAGAGCGCGAAACTCAACATGCAATTGAGGATGCCATCGATATTGCACTGACAGATTGCGGCGTCAAAAGAGGCGAACGTCTTTCGTTGGAGCAGTCAAGAAAAATCGCAGATAGCATCGCAAGGCGGGTTGTGGATTTTTACATGCATTCAAATCGGCTCAGATAAACCTTGTCTTCTTGAAGCAATAGGCTGCGTTAACTGAACGGAGCCAATGTCCGTTAAACGGTCCTGACAACGCGCCCTAATCGTTCCCTACACGCCCCCCCTCAATAGCAGTCCGCGTCCGCTCGCGGAACGACGCAGGCGCCATCAGGGTGTCATGGATTGCCAGCACAACGCCTTCCTGATCGAGTATGGCCGCCATTGCCTGCCGCATAAAGGCCGTCAACCGACGATCGGGGACGATTAATGCGGCTACGGCCTGTGAATTGCGGAGTGTCGCCCGGTCTAATGAATTAATGGTTTGTTGTGGTAAAAAGCGAGAATATCAATCGAAATAGGTCGGAAGTCGCGGGGCGTAAGGCTGTTCCAGAGAGGCGACTTCCTTGGGGCTGAGTTTGATATCGAGCGCCGCGACGGCGTCGGCGAGATGCTTTGGTCGCGTTGCGCCGATAATCGGCGAAGTGACAAGAGGATTATTGAATACCCATGCCATCGCCGCAGTGGCCATCGAGACACCATGTGTAGCAGCGATTTTTTCGACGGCGTCGATGATGGGCTTGTCGCTATGCAGGAACAGTGGACGGCCAGACCTGTCTTCAGTTGGATTGTTTGCTCCCCGCGTGGTGCTTTTGTCTCCCCAGGGGCGCGTGACGAGGCCTGCGGCCAGAGGGCTCCATGGCAACGATCCGACGCCCTGATCGGCGAGCACGCCAAACATTTCACGTTCCTCCTCTCGTTGCACCAGATTGTACTGGTGTTGCATGGAGACAAATCGCGTCCAGCCGTTCAGGGCTGCGATATACTGCATTTTGGAAAACTGCCATGCCCACATTGACGAAGCGCCGATATAACGGGCTTTCCCAGCCTTCACGACGTCGTGCAGGGCCTCCATTGTTTCCTCGACCGGCGCGTTCGGATCAAAACGATGGATCTGATACAGGTCGATATAGTCAGTTCCCAGTCGTTTCAGGGAAGCGTCGATCTGCTCCATCACCGCCTTGCGCGACAAGCCAGACCCGCCGGGACCGTCGTGCATCGGGAAATTCAGCTTGGTTGCAAGAACGATATCATCACGACGTGCGAGGTTCGCAATCGCTCGTCCGACGATTTCTTCCGAGGTGCCCTGACCGTAAACATTGGCGGTATCCCAGAACGTTATTCCCAGATCAAGCGCCTGCCGGAAAATGGGTTGAGCGTCCTCTTCGCTCAATGACCATGAGCCCGAGAAACCGCCTGTGCCAAAGCTCATGCATCCAAGTGTGAGGCGGCTTACCTTCAGGCCGGAATTACCAAGTCGCGTGTATTGCATAAATCACCTCATAGATTCCGTTTGCTTCCGGGGTAGGCAAAGAGCCGCAACCTGCTTTCGTGGTGGGCGCGAACGGAAAACATTGCATCGTTGACTTCCGGCGTCTGGCCAGTAGCCGGTTTTGCGACTCATCGACGTTTTAGAGACCGGTCATCGCCATGATCTGTGCGGGATAGCGTTCGCCTTCTATCCGAATCGCCGACGCTGCCGTTTCGATTTTTTCTAGGTCAGATGGCGTTAGATCGACGCTTGCAGCTCCGAGGTTTTCTTCAAGCCGGTGTAGTTTGGTGGTGCCGGGGATCGGCACGATCCATGGCTTGCGCGTAAGCAGCCATGCGAGCGCAATTTGGGCGGGCGTGGCGTTCTTCTCCCAAGCGATCTCTTTCAGCAGGTCGACCAGCGCCTGATTTTTGTCCATAGCTTCCGGGGTGAACCGAGGAATGATCGCGCGAAAATCGCCTTCGCCAATTCTGGTGTCCTTGTCCATCGCGCCGGTCAGGAACCCTTTGCCGAGAGGGCTGTAGGGAACGAGGCCAATCCCCAGCTCCTCGCAAAGATCAAGGATGCCGTTGGTCTCGACGCCACGGGTCCACAGCGAGTATTCGTTCTGGAGAGCTGTGAGTGGTTGCACGGCATGAGCGCGCCGCGCGGTCGCAGCGCTGGGTTCGGACATCCCGAAGTGCTTCACCTTGCCCTCGGCGATCAAGTCCTTGACTGCGCCAGCAACGTCCTCGATAGGCACATTTGGATCGACGCGATGCTGATAGAGAAGGTCGATCTGCTCGACGCCAAGCCGCTTGAGCGAAGCGTCGGCGGCGGCTTTGATGTTTTCGGGGCGGCTGTTCAACCCGGACTGCTTGCCGTCGACGAAATTGAACCCGAACTTCGTGGCGATAACCACCTGCTCACGCACCGGATGCAGCGCTTCTCCGACCATCTCTTCATTGGTGAACGGGCCGTAGACTTCGGCCGTATCGAAGAAGCTGACGCCACGATCCACCGCCTGACGGATTAGCGTCACGCCCTCAGCTTTCGTGACTCTGGTCGCGTAGCCAAAGTCGAGGCCCATGCAGCCATAACCCAATGCGGATACTTCGGGGCCGCGAGCCCCAAGGCGTCTTTTCAGCATTGCTCATTCCTTTCAGTCGGCTGGGTCGGGGTGGAAGGCCTCAGGGAGGCGATCACTTTCCACGCGCCGCAACATGGCCGTAGCGTTATGTGAACGTCCTACATAACGCTCGCTTCGCTTATGAATTAGATGCTAAGTTCCGCATGAAGTTATATTTTAGGTTCATATATGAAGCGCGACGAACTTGGCGACTTGATGGCGTTTCTGATTGTCGCTGAGGAGCGGAGCTTCACGCGTGCGGCCGCTCGGCTGGCGACGTCGCAATCTTCGCTCAGTCATACTGTCCGGCGTCTGGAAGAACGGATGGGGGTGCGGCTTCTGACGCGCACCACCCGTAATGTCGCGCCTACCGAAGCTGGAGAGCAGCTTGCGGAGACCCTGCGGCCTGCGTTTAATGATATAGTGGCGAAGATGAATGCGATCAGTGCGCTACGGCAAAGACCAGCGGGCTTGATTCGGGTTACGACCAGCAGGCATGCCGCCCAAACCATTCTGATGCCCGCGGCGAAGCGGTTGATGCTTGATTATCCAGAGATCAGGATCGAACTCACCGTCGATCAGAGGTTAGTCGATCTCGTTGCGGAGAGATACGACGCTGGCGTCCGGTTGGGCGAGCAAGTCGAAAAGGACATGGTGGCCGTTAAAATTGGCCCGGACTTGCGCATGGTAGTCGTGGGTTCGCCGGAGTATTTTGCGGTAAATCCTAAACCTATGACCCCTCATGATTTGACTGCGCACAATTGCATTAATATCCGGCTGCCTACGTACGGCGGTCTTTACGCATGGGAGCTCGAAAAGGATGGGCGAGCTCTGAATGTGCGCGTGGAGGGGCAGTTCGTCTGCAACGACGTTCCGATGATTATAGACGCGGCCCTCAGTGGTCTGGGGCTTGCATGTTTGCCGGAGGATCAGTTCGACGCTTTGATTGACGAGGGGCGGCTGGTGCGTGTTCTGGAGGATTGGTGCCCGCCGTTCTCCGGCTATCATCTCTATTATCCCAGTCGCCGCCAGACCTCGCCAGCGTTTAATCTGCTGGTTGAGGCGTTGCGTTATCGCGAGTTATAGAATTGCACGCAGTAAATATTAATTTGGTGTTTTGTTATTGAATTATATATTTAAATAACGCGACGAAAACGTGAGTATATATTAAAATTTACTTTGCGCTAATAACGAGTATTGTTTGCTGTTGATCTGCGTAGTGTGTCTCCGTCCGCAAAGCTGCTGGCAGTGTTTCGACGGCGCAGGGGCTCAAGGCGCCGATCGCCGACGATTGGTGTTTGTTATTATGGTTATTGATGAAACCACGCTCATGATCTTTCGGTGACGCCGTGAGCTTGTGGGCAATCTAAGGGCGCTAATGTGCTCCGGGACAAGCGCCACTTTCTCAGTTCGAGAAGAACCCTGGCTTTCATCCGCTTGAGCCCCAATCGGTCACGGCGACTGCTCATCTGTCTTCGGCCGTGGGTAAGCGGAGAAAACCAGGTTGCGTTGCCGCGTGGGCGGCGGCTTGTGACGTCACTCACACAGTGATGTGATATTTGTATCATTATCACATAAAAAATACCACTTTACTGTGATCTTCATGTTCTCTATGTGAAGTTGTGCCGGTTGGGTGAACTCGTTCGCGCAGAAGACGAGACGCCCTCCTGCCGGGCTTTCTGGCCGCTGCGCGGCGGGGGGCCTGGTGCTATCAGTCATGAGGGGCACAAAAAGGAGAGCGTGATTTATGGCGCGTTCAGTCGATACAGGTGGCGTATCAGGAGCGGTGGCGGCGCGACGTCAGGCGTTGCTGCAGTACGTTACTGCAAACGGTAATGCGCAAATTGAGGAGTTGGCCGAACACTTCGCGACCAGCCGCATGACGGTGCACCGTGACGTTCAGGCTTTGGCGGCCGAAGGCTTGCTGCGAAAAGTGCATGGAGGCGTGACCACGCTTTCCACAGGAAGTGTGGAAACCAGCATTTTGCATCGTTCGCGGCGTGCAACTCACGAAAAGCGGGCGATTGCGAATGTCGCGTCCCGGTTAGTGTCGGCAGGCGATATCGTGGTGCTCGACGACTCGTCGACTGCCGCAATACTGAGCGATTACCTGGTCCAAAAGGCGCCGCTGATTGTCATAACCAACAGTCTGGGAACGGGGGCGCGTCTCTCATCCGCCCGTGGAATCGAGCTAATCTCACTGGGGGGGCAATATCGGCCGACATTCGATGCGTTTTTTGGAAACCTTTGCGAATTGTCGGTGTCTGCGTTGAGGGCGAACACATTGTTCATGTCCGTGTCTGCAATCCATGGCACGACGGCCTATCATCAAGAGCAGGAGGTCATCAAAGCCAAGCTTGCCATGATGGAGATCGTCGATCGGAGAGTTTTGCTTGTCGACAGCATGAAATTCGACGTCAGCGCTTTGAACCGACTGGCGGATCTAACTGCTTTTGACATCGTTATAACGGACGCCGGAATTGCGCCGGATACAAGGTCGCGTCTGGAAGATGCTGGCGTCAACTTGCAGATTGCCTCTCTGCGCCCCGAACGTGGGGCGAATCAGGCGGAGGTCATGCAGGTCTCTGAAGAATAAACAGAAGGAGTGGAAAGATGCGTATTGTGGTCGGAGGTGACAGCGCGGGCGAGGGATTGGCGCATGTTCTGTACGAATACTTGTCTCAGAAAGAGGGTTTGACGGTCGTTGATATGTCACACCCGCGCGGCGGCGACAAGGAACTGTATTCCGAACTAAGTGAGCGTGTGTGTCTCTCCATCATCGACGGTGAGTTCGACCGCGGCATCTTGTGTTGCGGCACAGGTATTGGCGTGTGCATGTCGGCGAACAAAATTCCAGGAATACGCGCGGCGCAGACGCATGATACCTACTCGGCGGAGCGCGCAGCGCTTTCAAACGACGCGCATATCATCACGATGGGAGCGCGTGTTATCGGTGCGGAGTTGGCTAAAGTGATTGCTGACGCCTGGATTATGAAGAGTTTTGATCCCAAAAGTGCGTCCGCCAAAAACGTAGCTGGCGTTGACGCGTTGGGAAGAAAATATGGTGGTAAGGCGGGACGCGAGGATAAGCTGGCCTGTTAACACGCCCGAATTGAAAATAACCGGACAAGACGGTTTCGAAAGAAAAATAAAAATGAAACATGTTTTTCTGCTTTCTGCAATTCTGGCCGCAGGCGTCATGGTTTCGCCGACACCAATGAAGGCGGCGGATACGAGTGGTCCAATGCGCTTTGTGTTGATTCCGAAGACGGTTCACCCCTGGTTCGACAAGGTCAACGCTGGCGCGCAGTCGGCCGCTACGATGCTGAGTAAGGCGACGGGACAGCAAATTACGGTTGAGTATCGTGCGCCGCAAAATGCTGACGTCTCGATGCAAAATGACATCATCGAGCGAGCGATTGCGACACATCCGAATGGAATTTTGTTGGATCCTCTTGATGAAAAGGGGAATCGTTCGACCATGGAGGAAGCTGACGGTCAGGGTGTGGGACTGACGGTGTTTGACTCGCCTCCACCGCAGGGCATGGACGTGACCGGCGTCGGTGCAGATTTTTGCGAACAGGGCACGTTGGCGGCTGAACGATTGGTCAAATTGATAGACGAAAAGGGGGAAGTCGCGATTATGATGGGCGTACCCACCGCGCCTAATCATTCCATTCGTGCGCAGTGCGAGCAGAAGGTGTTCGCAAAATACCCTGCTATAAAAGTGGTCGCCACGGGCATCGACAATGACAGCATCGAGACGGCGCAGAAGCAGGCGTCGGCGATTATGCAGGCTCACCCCAACCTGGTGGGATGGGTGGCTTGCGACGCTGCAGGGCCGGTAGGCGTAGGGCAGGCAATTCGGGAGAGTGGCCAAACCGGTAAGGTAAAGGAAGTCGGGCTCGACAATCTCAATGATATGATCCAGTTGATCAAAGACGGAGTCGCGGAGTCGTCGGCGTCAAGTCGTCCGGAAATGCAGGGTTATTGGGCTGTCGTTGCGGCGTGGCAGAAAGCGGCCGGGCAGAAGACCCCAAAAAATATCGATACCGGAATAGACATTATCACCAAACAGTCTCTTTAAGGTTATCCGACGCCTGGAGGTGAACATGTCGTTTCTGAAGGTTGCAGGAATCCGTAAGGAGTACCCAGGCGTCGTTGCTCTGGATCGTGTCGATCTGTCGCTAGAACCGGGAAGAATTCATATTCTTGCGGGTGAAAATGGGGCGGGCAAATCTACGCTGATCAAGACCATTACAGGTCTTGTAACGCCTGACGCCGGTTCGATAGATATTGAGGGAGAGGACGCGCTGGCGAACAGGGCGCTCTTTTCTAAAATAGCTTATGTGCCGCAAGAGTTGAATTTATTTGCGTCGATGACCGTCGCAGAAAATATGTTCATGCCATTCGGGCGTGCGGGTTTTGGTGGTCTCGCGGTATCGCGGCGCGCCATGAAAGTTGCTGCGGATAAATTTATTGAACGTTTCGGCATGCATTGCCTGGCTGACCAATCGGTGAGTAGCATCAGCGTGCCGGATCAGCAGCTTCTGCAGATTGCACGCGCTGCGTCGCGTGACAGTTTTGGCGTATTGATACTGGATGAACCAACTTCGTCTTTGACGGCGAACGAGACACAACATCTTTTCGGCATTATTCGTCAACTTTGTGCAGAAGGTGTTGCAATTGTATTTGTATCTCACAAAATGGAAGAAATATTCGAATTGGGAGATACGGTGACGGTGCTGCGAAATGGGCGTAGCGTCGGGACCTACTCCATGACGGATATGACGGAAAGCCGCCTTATTCATCTGATGTCGGGGAACAGCATATCCCTTGAGGAGCGCTTCCAGCCACGGCGGGAGGCAGGAGAAGTGCTGCTGTCTGTAGAGGGATTGGCGGGGCCGGGATTTTCCGATGCAAATTTCTCCGTCAGGCGCGGAGAAATCGTAGGATTCGCTGGCCTGGTCGGTGCAGGACGCTCCGAGTTGATGCAAACTATGTTTGGATATTATCGGGCGACGGGTGGCAAGTGCCTGCTGGATGGAGCGGCTATTCCACCGGGCCGTACTGACAAGGCTGTTGCAGCAGGTATGGTCTACTTGTCCGAAGAAAGAAAGCACCACGGAATCTTCCCGCTTCTCAGCGTAAGGGAAAATATAGGGGCCTCCATAATGGATCAGCTCACTCGGGGCGGAGTGATCTCCGGACGCAAAGAGCAGGACAGAATCAAAAATATAGTTCGCGATTTCGACGTGAGAACATCGTCGGTCGAAAAAAGTATAAAATTCCTTTCCGGGGGTAACCAACAAAAAGCGATTATCGGACGTGCGATGGCGAGACGTCCTAAAATTCTCATATTTGACGAACCAACAAAAGGAATTGATATAGGAACAAAATTTCAAATCTACAAAATCATGCAAGAATTGGCGGAAGGCGGGGCTGGAATCATTCTGGTTTCCTCTGAAATGGCTGAACTGCAACGGTGTGCGAGCCGTATCGTTACAATGTACGATCGTCGAATCAACGGTTCGTTTGATCAGGCGTCCACCGACGTCAACACACTCGTAGGCGCGATCATTGGCGCCCGGGAGAGTCGTCATGTCGCATGAAACTACTGCCCCAGCCGCGGCTTCGCCGACAGCGGAAAAGAAGCTGCTGAAGACATTAATCGATCGCTTTGCAGGGAATTCGCTTGGCGGCGTTATGGCCGCTCTGGTCATCATTTTTATTGTCGCATGCTTCCTTTCGCCATACTTCCTGACGCGCTTTAACATGATGATCATCGCGCGTTCTCTGGCGTTTATTGGCCTGATCACTATCGGTCAGGCGATTTTGATGATTCTTGGTGAACTGGATCTCTCTGTCGGCGCTATAGGGGGCCTGAGCGGAATCGCCAGCGGTGTCCTGATGGTGCAATATGGAGTCAACCCTTGGGTTGCGATCATCTTGTGCCTGTTCCTTGGCGCAGCATGTGGTTTGTTGAACGGGCTGCTTGTGACCCGGCTTCAGCTTCACTCGCTTGTGCTGACGATTGGTATGGCTGGCGTGTATGGCGGCGCGATACTTGTGGCGACGAAGGGCGTTGCAATCACCGGAATCCCGCACGACATCACATTTCTCGGTAGTGGCATGATCGCGGGAGTGCCTATCCCCTTTGTCGCTTTGCTGGCGATCCTGATTGTTGTGGGATTTGTCATGCAGCGCACCCCATTGGGAAGGTATGTATACGCAATAGGCAGTAATGCGGAAGCTGCGCGTATGCTGGGTCTGCGGGTCGCGGCAATCCGCGTAGGCGCTTTTGTGACTGCCGGATTTCTGTCGGCGGTTGCGGGCATCCTGATGGTGGCGAGGTTGGGGAGCGCGCAACCTTCGATAGGCGATACATGGGTTCTATCGCCTATTGCAGCGGCCGTAATTGGCGGTGTGGCGACGACGGGTGGCCTTGGGAGTCCAATCGGAGCTGTCCTCGGGGCCGTGATTATCGGCATTATCGAAAACATCATCGTCCTTTTTGGAATATCTCCATACTGGCAATCGATCGTAAGCGGCGGAATCGTCGTGCTCGCGATTTCCTTCGATTCCCTGACGCGTCGTTATCTCAACCGCAGCGCGTGATGGCGATCCATTTCGCGCCGTGACCCAAAGACCAATTCCGAAAAATAAAAAATAAAGGAACCGCATCAATGACTCGGATTTGCGGAGATGCTTCTGAATTCGCGGCTTCGGCTCTTCATGGCTACTGCCTTGCGCACCACGATATCGTGAGGCCCGTGCGGGGAGGAGTTGTGCGTCGCACGCAGAGCGACAACGGAAGAGTTGCGTTGGTAGTGGGCGGCGGTTCAGGTCATTACCCGGCGTTTGTAGGGTATGTGGGTAAAGGGTTCGCCGAAGCCTCCGTAGCGGGCGATATATTCGCTTCCCCGTCTACGCAGGCGATCATCAACGTAGCTCGAGCCGCCAACAGGGGGGGCGGCGTTATTTTAGGTTACGGAAATTACGCCGGAGATGTTCTTAATTTCGGCATCGCTGCCGAGAGGCTTCGCGACGAAGGCATTGATGTTCGTGTGCTGGCCACCACCGATGATGTTGCGAGCGCAGACGATTCCAATCGAGCGATGCGGCGCGGAATTGCCGGTGATCTGACCATTTTCAAAATAGCTGGAGCCGCCGCGGAAGCGGGACTCCTGATCGACGACGTTGATCGTATTGGTCGACACGCTAATGACTGGACGCGGACGTTCGGCGTCGCGTTTGGTGGATGCACTATTCCCGGAGAGAAAAACAAGCTCTTTACGGTGCCAAAAGGTAGAATGGCGCTGGGCTTAGGCCTGCATGGGGAACCGGGTATCGACGAGCAGGATATTCCTGACGTTCAGCATTTGGCGAAACTGCTGTTCGAGCGCGTTATGAACGAGGCGCCAGCAGGCGCCCCGGCGAAAGTCGCTGTGCTTCTCAATGGCCTTGGCAGCACGAAGTATGAAGAGTTGTTTGTTCTGTGGGAGGCGTTAGGCGCCCTTTTTGTTGATGCTGGCCTTACTGTTGTCGCGCCGCTTGTAGGCGAATATGCGACCAGTCTGGAGATGGCGGGCTGTTCTCTGACCTTTACATGGCTTGACGATGAGCTTGAGCAGTTTTGGCGGGCGGAGGTGCATACTCCTGCGTTGAACAGGGCGAGAGTGGACGGAGAGGCGCTGTTGGCTCTACCGGCTGAAGAAAGTTCGGTGTTCTCGTTTGAGAAAGCCTCCTCCGTCGACGGCGAGGCTGGCGGACGTTGTGTCGCGGGGGCGTTGCTGAAGCTGTCGCAGGCATTGGCGAAGGCCGAGGCCGAACTCGGGCGTATTGACGCGCAGGCGGGGGATGGAGATCACGGGCAGGGGATGGCGCGGGGTTCGGCTGCAGCAGAACGTATGGCCCAGCAAGCTGCAAAGGTTGGAGCCGGCGCGATGAGCGTGCTCGGCGCGGCTGCGGATGCCTGGGCCGACAGAGCTGGAGGCACCTCCGGAGCGCTGTGGGGAGAGGGCCTGAGGGCCTTTAGCACCGCGTTGAATGATGATGCTAAGCCGACAGCGGAACAGCTTGTGAGAGGGGCGCGTTTAGCGATGGACCGCATAATGACTCTAGGCGGGGCTAAACCGGGCGACAAGACCTTGATCGATGCGTTGGCGCCGTTCGTGGAGGCGTTTGATCATGGGGTCAAATCTGGACGGCCTGTTGTTGATGCGTGGCGCGTGGGAGCGGAGGCCTCCCAAAAAGCGGCTGACGGAACGAGGGATCTTACACCACGTCTTGGTCGTGCACGTAATCATGCGCAGCGGAGCATAGGGCTTCCAGACGCAGGAGCTTTGTCCCTCGCGCTTGCGGCGCGCGTCGTTGGTGAATTTCTTTCCAATAAGACTGATTATTAATTTTAAGTATCTGACGATAATTTCTTCTCAAATATACGCGGGCGTCCAAGTGTTTTGGAATTTTTAAGGCATGACTATGAGCAAGCATCCGTTTTGGGTCGGGACCAGTTGGAAAATGAACAAGACTCTTCCCGAAGCGGAAGATTTTTGTAGTGAGTTGCGAAAGCGTTTTCCCCACCGCGATGATGGCATCCAACGGTTCATAATTCCGCCGTTCACTATGGTTCGGGACGTCAAGCATATGATCGCCGATCTTCCGGTCAAAGTAGGGGCGCAAAATATGCATTGGGAAGATTCTGGAGCATGGACGGGAGAGATATCCCCTCCCATGCTAATTGATTGTGGTCTTGATCTGGTCGAGTTGGGACATTCAGAACGGAGAGCGCACTTCGGCGAAACTGACGAAACGGTCGGACTGAAAGTCGCCGCGGCTCTTGCCCATGGGTTGACTCCACTAATCTGCATAGGAGAGACCGCTGAAGACAAAAGTAACGGGAGAGCGGACTCTGTCCTCGAGCGTGAAGTAAGGGCGGCTCTTCGGCATGTAGCCGCGAAAGAAGCATCGACCATTTTGCTGGCATATGAGCCAGTTTGGGCTATCGGCGAGCGCGGTACTCCTGCAAGTGCTGATTACGCTGATGCGCGGCATAAACATATTTCGACAGTCGCCGAAGATTGTCTGGGGCGGAAGTTGCCGTGTTTATATGGCGGGTCTGTAAATCCAAAGAACTGCCGAGAGTTAGCTTCATGCTCCCACATCGACGGGTTGTTTATTGGACGGTCTGCGTGGGACGCGGTCGGGTACTGCGATATACTTGATCGGGTTTCGGGCGTTTTGTAGCAATCGGTTAGTTGGGCTGGAACCTTGCTGCCCCAGGGCGATCGCGTGCGGCCTTGACCATCCTTATGCGTCTACCGCCGCAAAATAAATTTTATTGGATATAAACGATCAAATATTTTACGATGAAGAACCTTTGTTTGATGCAATCTCTCTTTTTCAAAAATTAGCGTCGAGTGACTTCGATTGAATTTTTGGAAGGCGAACGCACAAATGAGGTAGCCGATTAATTGCACCGCATTCTCGTGTATGGAAGGCAGGATCGATCGGAAGTCCGATTGAGGAGAGACGACTATCACCCCTTGGGTCTTCATTAAAAATTCACGCGTTCAAAAACCTGTTCCGGCACGCCCTGATCCAGGGTCCTCTGAAACGGACCCTGGATCAGTGCGGAAACTATCTGGCATTAAAACTCAGCGGAAACTGTGCCGTAAAACTCTCGTGGCGCAGCTACAAATAAATTGTAATTATCGTCTCCAGAGATGCCTGCGCTGCCAGTGATACCGCCGATGTAATTTTTATTGAAAAGATTAGTTATGCCAAAATTTGTTTTGATACCATGAGCGAAACCGACCTTACCGAAATTGTAACCCACCCCAAGACTGGCGAGCCAATAGGCGGGGACTTTTTCGTCGTTTAAAAATGTGATTGGACGTGCACCTATGTAGTTGACATTAAAATTGAACGTTGCTTGACGCCACACGTAGGTCAAGTCTGCCTTGTACATGAATTTCGGATAATAAACCTGTTTCTTTCCCTTCAGGCTATATGTCGATCCAGCATAGTTGATAGATTTTGTTTGATATTCCGCGTCGGCCCAACTGAAACTGTTGGTGATGGAGAGTCCCTTGAAGGGACGAACTGTACCTTGTACATCAGCCCCGTTGACCGTTTCCCGTCCAACATTCAAATAAGCTGTATAAGCATTGCTGGTGGTTCCTTCTGTAATGGTTGCCAATCTATTGTAATAATCAGTGTGATAAAAATCCACGGAACCAGAAAATAAATTAGAATTATATCTGTATCCGACTACGTAGTTCCACGTTCTTTCCGGACGGAGTTTGTTTTTGTTTGCGTCAAACACATCCTGGGCAGTCTGTCCGGCGGCGCTGGTGCCTAGGCCGCCCCATGGCCCGCCGCTCGTTTGCGTTTTGAAATCATATGCTCGAAGGTTTTCAGCAATGTCCCAATAGAATTCGTGGTGATTCAAAAATAAATAATCGAAGTTGAAATGCGGTAGAAACGCGGATGACGCCGTCATCGTGCCGTTCACCGGGTGACGATAATAAGGATTCCAGCCTTCAGCCTCAAGCTCGGCGGTATAGTCAGCTTTCGTTCCTCCATGAGTTGTTTGAGTGAGTGATTTAAAACCTGCGAGCAAATTCATACCTGGAATGATAGTCCATCGATCCTGTAAGAAAAATTGGAAAGTGTTTGTATTAAATGAGTCATCGTACCATGTGTGAGCTTGGCTTTGCTTGAAATCTGAATTCGAATTGTGGCCCTCATTTTCGTAATCTTCGTATAAGCGATACGCGTCACGCCAATAGTTGTTTTCGTACCAAACACCGGTTTCGATGTGGTTGTGATGGGGGGCCTCGATAGAAAATTTTTGGGTGAAACCGATGCGTCGGCTAAAGTAGTGCGGCATTCCGAGAGCCATAGGCACTCCGCTTACCGTGCCGTCTGCTAACAGGCTTACAGCGCCTGAACTGGGGGAAGTTACAAAGTTGTTTGTGTACCCGGATGTGCCGCTGCCGATTCCGGCGTAAGCGACGGTATCCGAGGTGACATTTTTGAATAAATCGAAATGACCGTTGATATATGAGAGGTATGTTCTCTGTATCTGTGAACCATCCCAGACATAGTTGCCGACATCGTCATTCGAAAGGATGCCCTGATAGCCCGGGGGAACATCCGAAGTATATTGCGCATAGTAAGCCCACAACTTGGCTTTCTCGTAATCAGGTTTCAGAAATGTCGCGTCGCGACCCATTTTTCTCCACGTGTTGAGATTCATCGGCATGTAATTTGCCTGGGTGAAATTCCCGTAACCGAAGAACGCAGTTATTTTTCCGGTGTCGCCGACTGGCTGCACAACCTTCGCGTCTGCTTGTAACTCGCTCTGGTAGCCGACGCCCTTCCAGAGGTTACTCTTGGTGCGAGCGAACGAAGCGTAAAACTTTGTGCCCGTTGAGTTGAGAATTCCACTATCTACGCGCCCATAGGTGCGAAACGCATTGAAGCTTCCAAACGTCTGGCTTATTTTGCCACCAGCCTTGTCTTGTGGGTCACGAGATACGTACGATATGGCGCCCCCCAGATTTTGAGCGGAAAACATATCGAGAGCGCCTGCTCCTTGCGACATACTCATGCCGCCGATATCGTCCTGTATAATTGCCTGCGTAATAGCGACGCCGTTGGAGTTAAGGTAGCCTTGCCCGCCGAGAGGCATTCCATCCAGGCTCGCGCCGATTTGGTCCTGCGTAAAGCCACGCATATAAAGATTATTGGCCCAGGTATCGAGACCAAACGCATCCGTAGAAGTGAAATTTACTCCGGGCGTGGTCTGCGCGAGAATTTGCATCGGATTTGTGCCCGAAACAAATTGATCCATGGTCGCTCGTGTTATCGCTACTTCAGCGCCGTGGGTTCGTACCCGGCTTCCGTGGACCCCAAGTGTTTCGGCGTCGCTGGCCTCTATGCCGCTTCGATGGCGACTGGAGGCGCCTTTCCCGCTTTTGGGTGAGGATTTTACCGGGGAGTTTGCTGGGCGACTTGATTGTTTGTACTTTTTCGACACTCTTTTTTCGTGTTGTGAAGTTTCTTCGGCCCATGATGGGGTGAACGGAGTTGTTGCGAGCAGAAGCGCGCTTAACATTAGTAGCGAGGGAAGGCGCGAATCTCTCATGCTCAATAACTCCGACGATGCTGTATATAAAAACATCAACGCATATTATGATATATCGTGACGTGTTTCGTTTGTTTGACCGTTACGATATCGAGTTAAAAATGATCGTCGTAACCCTGTCAACTCCGACCGTTCGAGATCGAACTCCGAGTTCATGGGGTTGCTGCCGCCACCGGACTCGGCGTCCGATCGGTCTGCGTCGGTGCTCTTGGTGGTGGTGGGGTGCTTTGGGGAGGTTTGTCGGGATTAATTGACCGTGATCCTTCATCGAACCGGCGTGGATAGAAGGCCTAGGTCTGTCTCGGCGAGCCACGAATGCAGACCTCTGTGACAAGGTGCGCCGAAAGCGGATAATGCGCGGTAAGTTGTGTTAATACGCCCTATCCGAGAGATTCATGTGACACGAAACTGCGTTCTTTCGTAGTCGAAAGTTCCGTGTCGGCAAGGTGATCAACGCCTTATATATTTCGCTGGCAAATGGTTGACATACATTCTTTGATCGTAATATTGCTTTATCGAATCATTTTTCGTGGCTGCATTCTGTTCGTTGATTTCAGATCAGGTTCGGCGGCGGACTTTAAAAAGCATTCCGTATAATCCGGTGAGAGGCCACTCTGGGATGATCGTTTCGCCTTCCACTGTCAGCGGTAGCTGGCGGTTTTTCCCGCCATTAAGTCGAGTGACGAAAGTTTCCAAAGTTGGCTTTTGTGCGACGCTTCTTCTTGGCTCATTCTCTGTGCTCGCAGGTGGCGCGCATGCAGCTGATAAATCAGTTGATCCTGCTGACTGGACCGAGGTCGATGTCGGGATTCCGGTAACTGACAAGCTGACCACCCAGCGATGTGGCAGTTGCCACACGCCGGATGCGAAGGGAAATTTGTCCCGAATCTCCTGGACCAGAGCCACGCCTGAAGGCTGGGCTCAGACGCTCAAGCGAATGGTGAAGCTCAACGGACTGTCGATCACGCCCGATGAAGCGAGATCCGTTGTCAAATACCTTTCGACCTCGCATGGTCTTGCGCCGGAGGAGGCAGAGCCGGTTATGTATTTCGCGGAGAGGCGGATTCAGGACGAGACGATCATCCCTAACGACGTGCTGCACCAAACCTGCGCAAGCTGTCACGCATTCGCACAGCCAATGTCATCTCGCCGAAGTCATCGCGAGTGGGCTCTTCTGCAGAATATGCACAAAGCGCTCTATGCAACCGCGCAACGAACCTATGAGACGCCTGCGGCGGGCGGGGCGCACGACGGTGGAGCGAAAGCGGAAACCCAGGCTCAGGTCGCGCTCGCGTGGTTAACAAAAAATGCACCGCTACACACGCCGGAGTGGGCTGCGTGGAGCCCCTCCATCCGTGCGCCGAATTTGGCTGGCAAATGGTTCGTGAGCGCGGCGTTTGACGGGCATGGGCGATTTGTGGGTGAGATGGACCTTGCGGCGAAGACCGCGGGCTCCGACGAGTTCACATCGACGACTTCGTTGAAATCGCTTGATGACGGCAAGGTCGTGACTCGCAAGGGGGTTGGGCTGGTATATGCAGGGTACTCCTGGCGGGGGACGTCGCAAGGTGAGGGGGGAGACCCCGCGCGCCCGGACGATATTGCCGACAAGATGCGCGAGACTATGTGGTTCGCGCCTGATCAGGCGAAGTCCGTGGGGCGCTGGTACTGGGGCGAGTATCATGAATTTGGTCTGGATGTGACCTTGATACGCGAGACGGGCGCGCCAATGGTCGGGGCGGTGTGGCCCAACGCGCTGAAGTCCGGCGCAGTGGGCGTGCAGATTCATCTCTATGGCGCTGCCCTGCCAGCGTCGGTTTCCGTCGGAGATGTGGATTTTGGCAGTGGGGTCACTGTTAAAAAAGTGGCTTCCATTTCCTCTGGTGAAATTGTCGCTACCGTAGATGTAGGGGCTGCTGCGGTGGCCGGAAGTCGTAGCGTTGTCGTGCATGGCGCAATGCTGCCGAAGGCGCTTACGGTATATTCAGGGATAGACTACATTAAGGTGTCGCCTGACACGGCTCTGGCCCATTTGGGTGGCATAAAATACGGTAAAGGATATCAGCAATTCGCTGCGACCGGTTGGTCGGCGGGGCCGGACGGAAAACCCGGCAATGCGGATGATTTTCCGATACGATCCGTTCCTGTTTCCTGGTCGCTCGCTGAATTCCCAACAGTCACTTATGACGATGACGTTCACTTCGTCGGGAAGCTCGATCCGGCGAGTGGTCTCTTTACGCCAAATGTCGAGGGACCGGATACGCAACGCCGGTTTATGAGAAACAACTACGGTGAGGTTTGGGTTGTCGCCACGGCAAAGGACGACAAGGACGCCGCCGGAAGGCCCCTCGTGGGGCGCAGTTACCTCGTCACCACCGTGCCAGCCTACAAGCGCTGGGACCAGCCGGAGGTTTCAGAATGAACGTCATTCGTCATCAGGACGCGCTTTCCGCCTCGCCGCGCTACCGTCGTGGCGAATTGCATGAATTCAATGCGGGTGGAAATGATTTTATCTACCTTGTGTCCGCAGGCGCTATTTTTGCCCTGGATGAAGCGGCGCGTGCTGTTCTTACAAACATGGCGGATGAAGGTGTTGAGCATGGGGCCCTTGTAGCGGCTCTTTGTGCTCAAGGTCACCAAAGGCAAGACGCAGAGGACCTTATTCGTGAACTGGTGTTAGTGCAGGGCATTGTCGCGGATGCTCCCGGCGTGCGCCAATTTACCTCGCCCGAAGCACCGCCAACGGATTTTCCGCTTCAGGCGTTGGTTTTGAACATTACAAGCCAATGTAATCTTGCGTGCACGTATTGCTATGAGTTCGGTTCTGACAAAATAGCGACCCCGCAAGGCAAGCCCAAGTTTATGACGTTGCAGACCGCTAAGACGTCTGTCGATTTTCTTCTGGAGCAGTCAGCGGCTCGAAAGGCAGTGCATATAACGTTCTTCGGCGGCGAAACGTTGATGAATTTTCGCCTGCTGCGTGACGTGGTGCTTTATGCGGAAAGTCAGGCGCAGCAAAGTGGCAAGGCAATTACGTTCAGTCTTACGACGAATGCGACATTATTGAACGACGAAATTATCGACTTTCTATCGGATCATCATGTCGGCGTCACAGTCAGCATGGACGGCCCGCCGGATCTGCAGAACAAGCATCGTGTGTTTAAAAACGGCAAAGGGTCTTACGACGTCATCGAGCCACGACTACGAAAACTTATAGCCCGTCACAAATCGCGAGCAATAACCGCACGCGTCACGCTCACGGATGGCGTTACGGACGTCGTGCGAATCTTTCGGCACCTGAAAGACGATTTGGGTTTCCACGAAGTTGGCTTTGCCCCGGTGACGAGCTCGGAGAAGCAGGACTATTCAATATCAGATCCTGATATGAACACGGTTTTGCGAGGGTTTCACGATCTCGCCGAGGAGTGGCTGGAGTATGCGTTGCGCGGTCAGATGCATGGCTTCTCCAATGTCTCGGAGACTATAGGTGAGCTGACGCAGGGTGTTAACAAATCTCATCCGTGCGGCGCTGGTCTTGGTCTGCTCGGAGTGAGTCCGTCAGGGGATCTGTCTCCGTGCCACCGCTTTACCGATGCGGACAGTCACACGCTGGGCAACATCAACACTGGAATCGACGTCGAAAAGCGGGGCGACTTTTTGGCGCGGGGCCATATTGGCACGAAGTACGATTGCCAGACCTGTTGGGCGCGCCCTCTTTGCGCAGGAGGGTGCCACCACGAAGCGTTCGTGCGCTATGGAGATACAAGGCACGCCAATTTGCACTACTGTGACTGGATTCGTGAATGGACGGATACATGCTTGAAAATATACGGAGTTCTTGCGATCCAAAAGCCTGAATTTCTTGATCGATTCGCCGAACGAAAGCCCATGACATGAAGCACCTGAAGCCTCTAAACCGAAAAGCTCGCAGGATTGACGACCTGGTTGCTTCTACAGATGAAGATTTTGTGGCCTTGCAGCAGACAACGCCGCCGCCACGCCCTCATGTGCCAATGGGATGTACGCTCTCTTTCTCTCCGGGGTGGGAGGTGGATGCGGGCGGCGGTACCGCGGGGCTTTGCCAGCCCGTAGAACGGGATATTTATGACTGCTATGTCACGTGTTTCTGGCCAGTCCAGGTTCCTGATCATGTGAATTATTCACCAGACTGGGCCAGCAACTGTGCATCAGCGACTAAAGATTGGCGGAATCTTGATATTGTTTTCCCCTGATTCAGCAATCCTGATTCGTTCTGTCTTAATACAATGTGCCGGGAGTTCGAGCCCGCGTCTCCTCGAGGAAGATCTTGCATCATGAATATTCCCGGCATTCGAAGCGTCATCGTGTTGCTTGCGACCGCCTTAGGAACACAGGCTGGTGCGGCTACGGTGGTTCTGGGGGGGTATCCGGACCAAATTCAATTCATTGACGATTCGACAGGGCACGTCGCGCAGAAAGTGACGATGGAAACGGGATTGCCCTCAAATATTCAGTTGTCTGCTGACCGCAGTAAAATTTACGTCATGACGCTGACTTCATCGGGTTTCGAGGTGCTTGACGCTAAAACCCATAAGGTTGTGAATCATTTCACGCTGAATACCCCGACATTGAAGTATCGTTTCCTTGGAGGAGTTCCGGATCCGGCGGGGCGGTATTTTTATACTCTGGGGTGGCATATTGATAAACTTAATGATCGCTTTCGCTTTGGTAAACAGCAATACATTGTCGTCGACCTGAAAGAACATAAAGTTTCTCAGGCGGTTGATGTGTCGGATGAAGATGGTTCAGGAAACAGACGACCTTCCTTTGGAATTTCTCCAGACGGCAAGAATTTTTACATCTTCGATAAACAAGTCAGGGTTGTAGATACGCATAATATGAAGGTCACCAAACGGATTGACCTCGCGAAACCAGATCCGGCATGGAAGCAGGATATTAACATAGGGACGGCGATCAGTACACTGGGTAACGCCTCAGAATACGTTTCGTTGTTCATGTCGCAAGATCCATACATCCACAGCAAGACGTTTGGCGTCGGGCGTTTTGATCTCACCAACGCGACGTATAAGTTTGACCCTATCGGCGCTGCTCCCAATTCAGTTGAAGGGCTGCAAGTGACGCCTGATGGGAAGGACGGGTATACGGTTGTCGAAAATGGTGAATATGGGAACCAACGGTGTGAGTTCTGGCACTACGACCTCACGACCAACATCGCTGTTGGCCATGCCGAATTTCCATGTAGACGACGTTTTTATTTTGGTATGTCCCATAATGGAAAAAAACTATATATATACGGCGCAGGTTATGACGTCGCAGTTTACGACGCCAAGACTCTTAAGCCGGAAACGGATTGGGAGTTGGGGAACGACATCACGATGGCTGGCATAATAAATCTGCCCTGATGTCTGACAACAGCTGCCTACCGGCGTCGATTCCGCAAGCGCAGATGCAAGTACTGTTGCAGGGCGGTGGCATTGCGTCGAGGTGTTGTGCTGGTCTGCTTGCGCGTATCGGAATTCCTGTATTTTCGCGCGATCTTCATGCGACCGATGGTCCCGCTGTAATGTTGGGCGAAGCAGCCATAAGGTTGCTTGGTGATTGCCTCGGCAGACCGTTTGAGCCAATGGGCGGCATGCGAATCTCGCGAAGAATTGTTGCGTGGGGGGGGGGGGAGCCGGCCTCGGTGCCACACAGTGGCGTTACGTTTGGGGCGGGAGAACTAAGCAGGCAACTGCCGCCTGTTCAAAGCATAAAGGAACCGTTGGCCGGAGAAGTTTTTTCTGTTCGTTCCGGCGCGACGGGAACGAATGCGCCACTGAAATATTTCGGAAGGCGTTCCGGGTCGGCGGCGTCAGTCCGACTTTTAAGGGTAGATGAGAATGACGCATGCTGGATCGAGGCGCTGGATCGAGGTTGGTTGTTTTTGATACCCACGAGCCACGGCCGAGGTTGGCTTTTGGGAGTTGGCGACGAACTATCCGAACTGATTGGTCGAAGTCGGTATATTTCTCAGAGAGTTGAAGTTATATCGAAAAAAAAAGAGATTTTCGAGACTGCCCCGAGAATTTTGTCTCAGCTTTCTGGCCCCGGGTGGCTGGCGTGTGGCGCCAATGCAATCGCGTTTGATCCTCTTTGCGGCGATGGTGCGGGACAGGCGGCACGCGAGGCCATTTTGGGGGCCGCAGTGATTCAAGCTGTGGCCGAACGTCGGCAACTGAAGCATGAGCAGACGGCGGTTCTGTTGCATTATCACTCCATGTTATTAGCTTCAATGCGCCGTCATTTGCGTATATGTGCGCAATTTTATGTCACCGGAGGGAGGGGCGAGTGGTGGCGCGAACAGGTCGAAACGCTTGCGCTGGGATTTGAATGGTGCACAGAGCGTTTGGCTGAACTAAGCGAGCCGCAATATGAACTTCATGGTTTGCGACTCTATCCGAGAGCGCGTGCGGCTTGAGCATGCCTGCGCCCGTTGCGCGGTGGAGTAGTTACCGGCTCCTGCTGCCTTTCATGCGCCGCTACATCGCGCCTCTTGCGTTTGTCATCGTGATCAGTCTTGCTGCGACAGGACTGGCGCTGGCCCAACCGTGGCTGTCGAGGCTC
Organism: Acetobacter sacchari; assembly: GCF_017377715.1. Taxonomy (GTDB): domain Bacteria; phylum Pseudomonadota; class Alphaproteobacteria; order Acetobacterales; family Acetobacteraceae; genus Acetobacter; species Acetobacter sacchari. The sequence continues at coordinate 358,132 of NZ_JAFVMF010000001.1, forward strand.
ATGATCGACAAGGCGCTTATTCCCCACGATACGGGCTATCTGGTTCGCATAGCCGTCGCCATGGTTGTGGCCGCGATTGTTGGTTATGTTTTGAATATACTGGCAAGTTATTGTTATGTTTCGGCCTCGGCCGCTATGTTGTTCGATATTCGTGTGGCGCTGCTGCGGCATCTTCAAACTTTATCCCCACGTTTCTATAGCACGTTTCGGTTGGGGGATCTGATGTCGCGTTTGAACAGCGATGTCAGCGATATTCAGCGCGTCACCGCCGATACATTGCTGTCGATTGTAAGCAACGTCATGACGTTGTGCGGCTGCGTGGCGATTATGCTCTGGTTGAACTGGAGCATGTTTCTCATCAGTGTGATTCTTCTTCCTGGATGCGTGCTAATTTTCATAAAATATCAGAAGAGACTTACGCGTCTGACACGTGAAATGCGCGAGCGTGGCGCTGATCTTGGCAGCATGCTGGTCGAAAGTATATTGGGTATGCGGGCTATCACCGCCCTAAACGCCAGCAACGTCGAAATTATTAAATTCGAAAAACGCAACTCGGCTTTTGTGTCATCTATGCTGAGAATGCAGGTCGTCTCGTTTATGGCTGGCGCCGTGCCGGGAACTTTGTTGACGGTCACTACGTCCGGCATAGTGATCTATGGCGGACTGCTGGTTTTTGCGGGAAAGATGACAATAGGCACTCTCGTCGCCTTCATGAGCTACCAGACGCGTCTCTTTGGGCCAATACAGGTGCTTATGGGTTTGGCTTCCGGACTTAGTTCGGCTCGCGTGTCTTTGGCGCGGGTTGAAGAACTGCTCAACACACAGCCGGATGTGACGGAACGGCCGACTGCGGTTCATCTGAACGGAATCAGAGAAGAACTCCGGCTCCAGGGGGTTTCGTTGCGCCATGGCGCAAGAGAGATTCTGCGGGATATCGATCTCGTTATCCCTCAGGGTAAGTTTTGCGTGGTCCTTGGCCCCAGTGGGGTTGGAAAATCCAGTCTGGCCGACCTTCTTGTTCGTAATCTGGATCCGGATCGCGGAACGATTTCTGTGGATGGCGTTGATTTGCGTGATTTGCGGCTGAGAGATCTGCGAAGGGAGATTTTGCTGATCGACCAGTCGCCGCATATCTTCAACGATACAATCGCTGCAAATATTGCTTTTGGTCACAATGAGGCGACTTCTGAAGATGTGTCCAGAGCTGCGCACCTAGCCGGCCTGCAGGCGCTTGCCGAGCGTTTGCCCGAGGGGCTCGATACCCAGACAGGTGAGCGTGGTCTGGCTCTCTCGGCTGGCGAACGTCAACGCGTCGCCCTGGCGCGAGCATTGCTGCGTAATCCCGCTGTTTTAATCCTTGATGAACCCACTGCAGCGCTGGATGGCCAGACGGAGGAGTTTGTGGCGGATAGTTTGCGGCGGGCGCTTCCGCACGCCACGTTCATAGTCATCACGCATCGGCCTGTTCTGGCTGAGCGGGCTGACATGGTCGTTATGATCGATGACGGGCGGATACAGCTCAAAAGAAGCGTTGAGAAGCTTGATGCATGACCGTGCGCCCCCTGGGGAAGTCGCAGGGTCAATGCGAACCGGAGCAGGTATCCGAATTGCCGTCATTGATAGCGGGGTGCAGCCGTCGCATCCGCATATCGATGCAACTCGACTATGTCGTGGCGTCGGTGTGCTCCCGGATGGCGGAGTTGAGGCCGGTCCGGGCTCGACTGTTGATCAGCTGGGCCACGGAACCGCCGTCATGGCGGCAATCCAGGAGAAGGCGCCGGACGCTTTGTGCGTGCCTATTCGGGTATTCGGAACTGCATTACGCACCAGCGCGGCTGCTTTGGTGAGCGCAATTCGCTGGGCGGTTTCGGAGGATGTTGACCTCATCAATCTTAGCCTCGGATCGCTTAATCCAGCGCATGAGGCGGTGTTGGCTCTAGCCGTCTGGGAAGCTCGGGAGGGTGGCGCGACAGTTATTTCAGCGGCGGAGGCCGGAGGCTGCGCATGTTACCCTGGCGCATTGCCATCGGTTATCGGCGTCACGCTTGATTGGGACATTCCGCGATCTCGTTATGAGGCCACGCAAGCGCAGGATAAGTTGACGGTCGCTGCATCTGGATATCCGCGCCCGATTCCCGGTGTTCCCTCACGGCGTAATCTGCATGGCGTAAGCTTCGCAGTGGCTCAGGTTACCGGCTTTGCGGCTTTGATTGCAGAGGGGAGTTCCGTTTCACACAATTTTGACGTGCTGCGAGAGGGTTTCATGTCAGGAGCTGTCATCTCCTGAAGTTGAGCGAATACTTGATAAAAATATCGCTGATATAAGAGGGTAATGGTGTTACCGTGTGATGATGCGGCGCTGCTTTCTGGCGTCATGGTTCTCTGTCAATCCGCTGTTATTGCGAATAAAATATGACTGCTCCACTTGTTCATAAGGCCAACGGCGCTCTGGGTGACTTTTCCCGGCGTCGGTTTTTAGCGACTGGCGGTCTTCTTCTCGCATTTGCTGATTTATCGCGCGTGGGCGTTTCAATTGCGGCCGCATCGGATACGCCAGCGCGAAGTAGTGCACAAATTGGCGGTTTCGTTCGGATATCGTCGGACAACGAGATCGCGCTTATCGTGCCGAATATTGAGATGGGGCAAGGCATTTACACGGCAGAGGCGATGCTGATCGCTGAAGAGCTGGAGGTAAATCCCGGCAGAATTACGGTTCTGACTGCATTGCCGCAGGATGTCACCGATATGACGCCCCCGCTTTTGAGATCACTTTCTACCGGCGGTTCGCGGTCTATTCGAAAAAGCTGGACCCCGTTGCGGCAGGCGGGTGCGGTGGCGCGTCTGATGCTGGTTTCTGCTGCGGCGGAAAAGTGGAACGTAAGTGCGGATAGTTTGATCGTAGAGGATGGAACGATCAAGAATCCTGCCAGCAATGAAGTCGCCACGTATGGCGACCTTGCCGTAGGTGCGATCCGCCAGCCGGTACCCGCCACAGTCAAGTTGAAGCCCCCGACGGCCTGGAAGCTGGTTGGGCAATCGATTCCTCGGGTCGATATTCCAGATAAACTTAATGGCCACGCTGTCTTTGGCATCGACGTTCGCGTTCCAGGCATGGTGTACGGCGCTATCATGGGATGCCCGTTTCTGGGAGGGAGCGTCGTTCGATTTGATGACCGCGCTGCAAGAGCGATTCCTGGCGTGCTGGACATTCTCTCCATAGGCTCCGCCATTGCCGTCATAGCAAGAAAGTATTGGATAGCACGCAAGGGCCTCGCCGCTCTTGATGTGACGTGGAGCGCGGAAAAATATGCACATCTCTCCACTGACGACGTCCTAGCCTCTATAAAAAACGCTGCCGATCACGTTGCGCCGGTCACAGCGCGTGATGATCGCAGAGCCGATACAGCCCAGATTTCAGGAAAAAAAATAGATAGCGCCTATCAGTCGCCGTTTCTCGCCCATGCTGCGATGGAGCCCCTGAACGCGACAATCCATGTCCATTCTGAAGGGTGCGACGTGTGGATGGGGACACAGGTTCCTACGCGAGCACGGCAAGCGGTCGCCGCCGTAACCGGCATTCCCGAAAAAAACGTGGCGATACATAACCACATGATCGGAGGAAGTTTCGGGCGTCGGCTGGCGACCGATTTTCTCGAACAGGCAGCGAAATTCGCGTGCAAAACTAAAATGCCGGTCAAGTTTATCTGGAGCCGTGAAGAAGACATCCGACAGGATCTCTTTCGCCCCGCTTACTATGACCGTGTGAGTGCAACGCTTGGGGCGGATGGCCAGCCTCTAGTCTGGACGCATCATGTGAGTGGCCCGTCGGTGATGGACAGATTCACGCCTGGGGGGCTCCCCGTGGGGAAGCTTGATCACGATGCGGTCGCAGGGGCTGCTGACACACCATACGAACTGCCGAATATGCACGTAATCTGGACCCGGGCGGACACGCCTGTTCCGGTGAGTTGGTGGCGAGGCGTTGGCCCTGCGCATAATGTCTATGTTGTCGAGAGTTTTATTGACGAACTGGCGTTTGAGGCAGGCGCAGATCCAATCGCGTATAGGAAACGCCTGCTGAAGAATAACCCGAGGTCGGTCGCTGTTCTTGAGCTTGCTGCCGAGAAGAGCGACTGGAACAGCGATATGCCTGAAGGTGTTGGACGCGGCGTAGCGCTGCACAATGCGTTCGGCACTCACTGCGCGGTGGTGGCGGAAGTCGCAATAGAGCCGACAAAGGCAATAAAAATCTCGAAGGTGACAGCCGTTGTGGACTGCGGAATGGCGGTGAATCCAGACACGCTCGTCGCGCAGATCGAAGGTGGGCTGCTTTTTGGATTTACGGCTGCACTTTATGGGGAAATTACTTTGGAGGGTGGAAGAATAGATCAAAGTAATTTTCATAATTATCGCTTGATGAGAATTAATGAAGCCCCTCATGTTGAAGTGCATATTGTTAACAGTGGAGAGGAGCCAGGGGGGATAGGAGAGGTTGGGACCGCCGCAGCCTTTCCTGCATTAAGCAATGCTCTTTTTTCCGCCACAAAAGAAAGATATAGAAAATATCCATTTAAAATAAAATGAAAGTATGACGGTTAATCATTATGATCGGCGCGGATTTTTTCGTGACCGCAGTGTTGCCATCGTATCCTTTACAAGGATATGCCGCCGCAGTTGATCTACCCTCGCCAATACGCCGGTGAATGGCGCCTCATCGAGGTGTATATAAAACCCCAGACAGATAGCGGGCTGCGTGCGAAAGCGTCTGGGAGACGAGCAGAAAAAAATGGTGTCCAATGAAAGCGTCGATATCGACAAACTCCAGCCTTTTTGTGACGTGGAAATCGGCGGGTATTGCTAAGTCTACGTTCTCTCAAAAGGCAGCGCGACGAATGAGCCGGAGCAACAGCTGAATTCAGGAATCCGGTAAGACTCAGGAAGTTCAGATCGGCAGTGATAACAGGCCTGATAGTGTTCGGTAAAAAAGCGACGATAGATGCGTGCGCGATACATACTGCCGATGGGACCGGAGACCAGATCCGTGGCGGCGCCTCACTCAGACCAGATACGGCAGTGAGGTCTTGCCTCACGACCTTTATCGGACGCTTTCCAATCACGAATTACGCGACAGTCTTTTGTCGCTGCTATATCAGGGGGAAGAAACTCGATCGGAATATCCAGCCATGAAAAATATCGGTTTTCTCTCCTTTGGTCACTGGACGCCCTCGCCGCAATCTCAAGCGCGTTCAGCTGCTGACGTTTTGTTGCAATCGATCGAGCTCGCGGTGGCTGCGGAGGAGTTAGGAGCGGACGGAGCTTATTTCCGTGTCCATCATTTTGCCCGCCAACTTGCCTCGCCCTTTCCCTTGTTGGCGGCGGTTGCAGCCCGGACTACCCGCATCGAAATTGGCACTGCAGTCATCGACATGCGCTATGAAAACCCGTTTTACATGGCCGAAGATGCGGGGGCGGCTGACCTGATTTCCGGGGGACGCCTGCAATTGGGGATCAGTCGTGGATCTCCTGAGCAGGTTGTCGATGGGTGGCGGCATTTTGGCTATCAACCAAACGATGGGCAGAGCGACGCCGACATGGGACGACAGCATGCCGAGGTGTTTCTCGAACTGCTCAAAGGAAATGGGTTCGCAACCCCCAGTCCGCGCCCGATGTTTCCTAACCCGCCCGGTCTGTTAAGGCTTGAACCTTTCTCCGAAGGGTTACGAAACCGCATCTGGTGGGGATCAGGTTCGGACGCGACTGCCATTTGGGCTGCGAAAATGGGAGTGAACCTACAGAGTTCGACGCTCAAGGATGACGAGACGGGCGAACCGTTTCATATTCAGCAGGCTCGTCAGATTCGCGCATACAGAACAGCCTGGGCGGAAGCTGGTCATACACATGCTCCCCGTGTTTCCGTCAGTCGCAGTATTTTCGCGCTGGTGAACGACATGGATCGCGCCTATTTCGGGGGGCAAAAGGATGCGGACCATATCGGCATGCTCGATGAGACGACGCGGGCGATTTTCGGGCGTAGCTATGCGGCCGAGCCGGACGTGTTGGTTGAGCAACTCCGGGGGGATGAGGCTATTGCTGAGGCTGACACCTTGCTGTTGACTGTCCCTAACCAGTTGGGGGTCACCTATAACGCCCATGTTATTGAGGCGATTCTTACTCATGTGGCGCCGGCGCTCGGCTGGCGTTGAAGTCGCTTTTTCGGGAAAAAGCTTTGCCCTATTTACAGTCGTGGCGCCCTTTAACGGGATAGTCCTGAATAGCCTCCGTTTTGCTGGACACCTTGCGTTTTCAAAGCCGAGTTCCTGTTGAACGCGGCGTATGACAGCAGCCTGCTTTTGATGTTTTTGCGGACGGTGTTGTAAAACATCTCGATGTAACCCAGCATGTGTTTTCGCTGGCGCCGTCATGCAGCTATGTGCTTTGCGTGCAGCGCCACATCGGTGGTCTGCCGATTTTCCGTCGATCAGCCCGCCACACAGCAGGAATATTGAAACGGTAATGTGCGAATGGGGGCAGTAAACCCGAGAGTGTTTTCGATTTCGTCCATCACTCAAGACGCTTGCCCGTAACAGAGTCGCCGGAGTGCGTCCGCTTACTAAAGCTGCTTGGTGCCGATCCACCGCGATCCTGGGAACCATGAACGCAGCTCTGGCCATGCGGCACGCCGAGAATGTCGGACGACGCCATTAACCAAGGTTCGCTGCGTCTGAAATCAGCCACTCAACCTTTCGCTCAGCAGTTCTTCGATCTTTCCTGCTGGACTGCTCGTCTGGAGAAGGCTCCTCGCGTTTCGCATTGACTCTTCCATCCGGAATGGAACAAAAAGAGAACGCTAGGCAACCCTGCCGGAAAGACCGATGGACCCTTGATATGGCCGCCCCTGTCACGCCGCCCCCGCTTGATGCCTTGCGTGAAAAAATACGTCGAATGGAAGGGCGGCTGGGCCACAGGAAGGCTGCGGCGCCGCTCGGGCTGCCGGAGATCGACCAGAAGCTGCCGGGTGGCGGACTACCCTTGGGAGCTTTGCACGAGGTGGCGGGAGGCGGCGATGATGCGGTTAATGCTGCCGTGGCTGCACGTTTCTCGGCGGGACTTGCTGCTCTTACGGGGGGGCAGGTTCTGTGGATCGCCAAAAAAGCTGATCTGTTTGCGCCATCCTTGCAACAGGCGGGGTTGCCGCCGACGCGGGTCGTGTTCGTCGAGGTGGAGTCGGACGCAGATGGGCTTGCCTGTTTTGAAGAGGGGCTTCGCCACGGGGGCCTGAGTGCTGTCGTGGCGGAGGTTGGACGTCTGACTATGACGGCGTCGCGGCGACTGCAACTCGCCGCTGAGAGCGGTGGGGCGCTCGGCATCGCCATTCGCCGCTGGCCCCGTCTGGCCAATGGAGCGGATTTCGGCCAGCCGACGGCGTCGTCCACGCGCTGGCGTGTATCTGCCCTGCCGTCGGCAGAGCTGCCAGTGCAGGGCGTGGGACAGAGCCGTTGGTTGTTGGAATTGATCCGGACTCGTGCGGGCGAGAGCGGCGTTTTTGAAGTGGAGGCAGGCGATGGACCGGCAGGACTGCGGATTGCTGGCGCTCCGCCCCCGTCAACGCATCGTATCGGTATGGTTGCCGCTCTGGGCTACTGACCGGTTGCGCCGGGAACTGGGGGACGCAGCTCCTCCCAGCGATGTTCCGCTGATTCTTGCCGGTCGCGACGGCAGTCGGCGTGTAGCGCTAGCGGTCGATCTCGCAGGTCGCAAGATTGGCCTTTCTGTCGGCATGCCGATCGCCAAGGCGCAAGCGCTCTTTCCCGGTTTGGTAGTCATGGACGCCCGCCCTGACGCAGACCGCGAGGCTCTTGAAAGACTGGCGTTATGGCTTCAGCAGCGAGTGGCGCCGATCGTGGCGGTTGACGGTCAGGACGGGCTGGTGCTGGAGACCACCGGGACAGATCATCTTCATGGCGGTGAAGCTGCGATGCTGCGCGATGTCGTTCATCGCCTTCAGGGCGCCGGCTTTACGGCCCGAGCGGTTGTCGCCGATACTCTGGGAACGGCGTTCGCTGTGGCGCGCACCACCAAGGGCGCGGTCGTGGTGGTGGACCCGGGCACTTGCGCGGAGGTCCTGTCGGATTTGCCTATCGGCGTTCTGCGACTGCCGCCGGAGACGGTGTCTGGTCTGACCGATCTGGGGCTGACGCGGATACGCGATCTGGAAAATGCCCCTCGTGGGCCGCTGGCTTTGCGTTTTGGCGACGGCCTCGCCCGAAGGCTTGATCAGGCTTACGGACGGGTAGGAGAGCCGATCCACCCGATCCGTCCAGTCGATCCTGTTATGGTGTCGCGTAATTTCGCGGAACCCATCGCGGCAGCGGAGACCATTGCTCGTTATGTTGGGTTGTTGGCGTCCCCGCTCTGCGTCGAACTGGAGAAGCGCGGACTCGGAGCCAGGCGACTGGATCTGATGCTGCATCGTGTCGATAGCGCCATGCAGGTGGTACGTGTGACGCTGGCCCGACCGGTTCGTGATTCGAAATACCTGACCCGTCTGCTCAGCGAACGGATCGAGACCATAGAGCCCGGTTTCGGGATCGAAAGAATGGAGCTTTTCGCGGCGCAGGCTGAGCCGATCGAGCAGCGGCAACGGGTGTCGGCATTGATCGAGGAACCGACGGCCGATCTTTCGGGGTTGATCGACACGCTGGTCAACCGGCTGGGTAGCGATGCGCTCTACCGTGTCGTTCCGTTGGAAAGCGACGTGCCGGAACGCTCGGTTCAGCGCGTGCCGCCTCTTGCTCCGGTCACTGAGGCTTCTCGCGGGCCCGATCAGTGGCCGCGTCCGACACGGCTGCTGTCAAAACCCGAAGTAGTGCAGGCGGTGGCGGAATTGCCGGATCAACCACCACGGTTCTTCATCTGGCGGGGGATCCGGCGCAAGGTGAAATGCGCCGACGGGCCGGAGCGCGTGTTCGGGGAGTGGTGGAGCCAGGACACTGAACGGACGGTAGTCAGGGACTACTTCCGTGTGGAGGATACGAACGGCGAACGGTTCTGGCTTTACCGTGCAGGTGATGGCGAACATGGAGAAACCGGTTCGCAAAACTGGTTCATTCACGGCATCTTTGGATGACGGACGCCTGCCGCAGCTACGCCGAATTGCAGGCCACGACCTACTTCTCGTTTCTGCGGGGTGTGTCCTCTCCGATCGAATTGTTTGAGCAGGCAAAGGCTCTCGGGCTCGCAGCGCTGGGCGTCTGTGATCGCAATTCTCTGGCCGGAATGGTTCAGGCTCATGTTGCCGCCAAGAGCGTCGGCGTTCGTTTGGTCGTGGGATGTCGGCTCGATCTCGAAGATTCCCCGCCCGTTCTGGTCTATCCGACAGACCGGGCTGCTTATGGGAGGCTGTGTCGGCTGTTGTCGATCGGCAAGGCTCGTGCGGGTAAAGGAAAATGTAGCCTGCGCTGGCGCGATCTCGCCGAATGGAATGAGGGGCTGCTCGTCGTGCTGGCTCCTGAGGCCGCGGATGACGAGTGCGCGGAAAACCTGCATCGCCTGCGTACGACATTTGGCGATCGCGCCTATATGGCTCTGACGTTGCGGCGGCGTCCGAACGACCAGATGCGGCTCTACGAGCTGGCCAATCTGGCGCACGTTCAGAACGTAAAAACCGTCGTCACCAACGACGTGGTGTTTCATACGCATGACCGACGCATTCTGCAGGATGTAGTCACCTGCGTGCGACACGGCGTCACCATCGAGAACGCCGGCTTTGCGCGTGAGCGCTACGCGGACCGCTATCTCAAGTCGCCCGGAGAAATGGCAAGGTTGTTCTCTCGTTACCCGGAAGCAATTGATCGCACGATGGAAATCGTCACGCGCTGCCAGTTCAGTCTTGATGATCTGGCCTATCAATATCCAGACGAGGTCGAAACGCCCGGCCAGACGCCGCAACAGGCGCTGGAAGACTTGACCTGGCGGGCTGCACGAAAAATCTATGGCGAGATCATTCCGTCAGGTGTGAAGCAGAGTCTCGATCATGAGTTGGCTTTGATAGGGCGTATGGACTACGCGCCCTATTTCCTGACTGTGCATTCGATCGTTCGGGAGGCCAGACGCCGCGATATCCTCTGTCAGGGACGAGGATCGGCCGCCAACAGCGCGGTGTGTTTTGTGCTGGGCATTACGGCGATCGATCCTTCGACTACCTCACTTCTGTTTGAACGATTTATCTCTGAGGAGCGGAGAGAGCCGCCCGATATTGACGTCGATTTTGAGCATGCCCGTCGCGAGGAAATCATCCAGTGGGTCTATGACCATTATGGTCGGGATCGCGCCGCCTTGACGGCTGTGGTGATTCGCTACCGGGCCAAGGGGGCGTTGCGTGACGTTGGCAAGGTCATGGGCTTGCCCGAGGATGTAATCGCTTTGCTCAGCAAGCAGATATGGGGCTGGTCACGCAAGGTAGGTATCGAGCAATCCTCTGTTGCAGGCATCGATCTGACCGACCGACGCATCCGTCTGACATTGGAACTGGCACAGAGTCTGATCGGGGCGCCGCGTCATCTTTCGCAGCATCCGGGCGGGTTTGTGCTGACGCGCGATAGGCTGGACGAGCTGGCGCCGATCGAACCTGCATCTATGGATGATCGCCAGATCATCGAGTGGGACAAGGATGATATTGACGCGCTGAAATTCATGAAAGTCGATGTTCTCGCCCTTGGGATGCTCACCTGCATGAAGAAGGGACTGGACCTGTTGGCCGAGCATAAAGGCCAGCATCTCACGCTCCAGACCATTCCGCCCGAGGATCCGCGCACCTACGCCATGATCTGCAAGGCTGATACGATCGGCGTGTTTCAGATTGAATCTCGTGCCCAGATGTCGATGCTGCCGAGGCTCAAACCCCGGACTTTTTATGATCTGGTGATTGAGGTGGCGATCGTTCGCCCAGGCCCCATACAGGGCGACATGGTGCATCCTTATTTGCGTCGGCGGGAGAAGAGGGAGGCGGAGGATTATCCGACGCCGGAATTGAGGGAAGTGCTCAGTCGCACGCTTGGGGTGCCGCTGTTTCAAGAACAGGTCATGCAGGTGGCGATGGTCTGTGCGGGGTTTACAGCCGCTGAGGCTGACGGGTTGCGAAGGGCAATGGCGACCTTCAAGAACACCGGTACGATCGTACAATTCCAGACACGGCTGATGGAGGGCATGGCGCGTAAGGGATACCCGTCGGACTTCGCGGAACGGATCTGTCGGCAACTAGAAGGGTTTGGCTCTTACGGTTTTCCTGAAAGTCATGCAGCAAGCTTTGCCATTCTGGCTTATGCGTCGAGCTGGCTGAAATGCCACCACCCTGATGTATTTCTGGTCTCGTTGCTCAATTCCCAGCCCATGGGGTTCTATGCGCCCGCGCAACTCGTGCGGGATGCGCGAGAGCACGGCGTCGAAGTTCGGCCTGTCTGCATCAACGCTTCCCGCTGGGACTGCACGTTGGAGGGCGAAAAGGACGGCAATGGCCGCTTTGCCGTGCGTTTGGGGATGAGTCTGGTCAAGGGCCTGTTCAATGTCCATGTATCGGCGATCGTCGCTGCGCGTATGCGTCGGCGGTTCGCCTCGATCGATGATCTCTGGCGCCGGGCAGGGGCGCCGCAGGAGGCGCTGATCCGTCTGGCGGAGGCTGATGCTTTCAGGCCGTCTCTCGGGTTGGCTCGGCGCGAAGCGTTATGGATGATCAAAGGATTGCGTGACGAGCCGTTACCGCTCTTCGACGCGGCGAAGCAAGTGCGGGAGGTTGATGAACCAGTCATGACGCTTGCACCGATGACTGATGGCGCCGAGGTGGTCGGAGACTACAGCCATGTGGGCCTCAGCCTGCGAGCGCATCCGGTGTCGTTCCTGCGGCAGAGTCTTCGGGAGAGGGAGATTGTGACTTGCGGGATAGCCATGGGGTCCCGCGATGGCAAGCGTGCAGAAGTGGCCGGGCTGGTGCTGGTACGTCAGCGACCAGGATCGGGAGAGGGGGTTTGTTTTCTTACACTGGAAGACGAAACAGGCATCGCCAATTTGATAATATGGCCGGATATTTTTGAGAAATATCGTCCGATCATCCTGTCCGCGTCCATGATCGCGGCGAAAGGGCGCATTCAGCGTGAGGGAGACGTCGTGCATCTTGTCACATTAGAACTGACCGATCTGTCTCATATGTTGCTGGATGTAGCGTTGTACAGCGATGGAGAGAAAAAATCTGCAGAAATTAATGGGAGAAAGGCTGTGTTATTGAATAAGTCGCGAGATTTTCATTGAAAAGGAACGCCTTTAACGGGGGCTCGCGAGTTGAATTTTTTAATGGCGGACGAGAGGCTCCTAACTTGGTGCCTCTGGCTTTTGGGCTTCTAGCAATACAGACAACTCAGTGGGCTCGGGTACTTCTATGCGCGTTCCTGTAAATATTTTTATTATTTAAAACAAATTGATATTTTATCGACAAAGAACAAGGCATTTTCCTTCCGCGGGCTACTGCTCGCCCACGGAAGTAGGAAGCGTTGGGATCAAGCGTCTGGGCTCCAAAATAGGCGATCATTTTCTCGCGAAAAAACACCTTCGCAACCCGATGACAGTGTCATGAACTTATCGATAATTTTTTCGGCTTCACTGCCCGTTGCGAGTGCTGGGCGCCCGCGAGTATGCGCGTTTCGACTCAAGTTTAAGGACACGGGAAGAATTTCAATGGAGTTTAATTTTGATCCAGAGAAATCGCATATTGGCACAACAGTCTCCCAAAATCGAACATCGGATGGAAAACCTTTGCGGTCGTTTTCGCTGCGCTTTTTATAAACTTGATGAGGCGTCAAATCTAACGCAGCTCGATTAACACTATACGATTCCGCGGGAAGGCGTTCGACCAACTCATTTTGTCCAATAAAGTTTCCGAGGCTGTAAAAAATAGGATGGCCTTTGTAGATTTCCATCCCGCGAAGCAAGTGCGGGCCGTGGCAAACCACGACATCAGCACCTTCATCGATTGCTCGGTGGGCGAACACAGATAGAAAGGGCGCCGGAATTTCAACATCGAACTCTCCAGCCGTGTTATATCCGCTTTCATGAGCATGCAAGCTCACCACAACGGTATCCGAAACAAGCCGAGCTTCGCGCACCCACCTGCAAATATCGCCAATATCACTTTCATTCGCAGTCGTATGTGTGCGTGTGGCGTCGGCTAACGTGAAGGTTGTATTTCCGAAGCTGAGAGTGTTCTCAAGTGCAGGAAAGGCGAAGCCAAGCTGGATCTTTTGCTGACGGTCACGCGCAAGCCCCAAACGCGCATAGATCGACTGCAATTGCTCCATTTCGGCGCCAGTGACGTGGTGCGCCGTATTGAAATGAAGCGGATTGACGCCCGGGCGTCCGGCCATGATCGTCGTCTGGGGCGCGGCCTCCTGTCCACGAGCAAATGTGGAGACGCAGGAGATCATGGCCACGGTGCCGGTGGGGTGAGTGAAGTAAGTCGGGCGTCGCGCTTCCTCAAGATTCGCCCCAATGCCGGCGTAGCAGAGGTTCCGCTTTTCAAGTTCGGCTATTGATTTACGCAGACCAGAGATACCGTAATCAAGACTATGATTTGTCGCGGCAGCAAACAAGTCGAACCCTGCATCCTGAAGTTCATCCAGCACCCACGACCGAGCGCCGAAATGCGTGCCGCCATGGTCGAGCGCTGGATCTCCTTCGAAATCGTTGGGGACCAATTCAAGGTTGGTGAAAGAAACGTCGCATTCGCGAATGATATCGAACAATGGAGAAATTGTTGGGTCAGTCACGCTATTTAGTCGGCGAAACAGAATGCTGTCGCCTGTAAGAGAAAGCTTCATAGTTCCTTAGTTCCAGTCGAAACGAATTTTGCGTCAAGCTGATCTGTTAGCCAGGATTTGGGACAATAGTCTCGAGCCGGCCTTGAAATCCGCGAAATCCATGGCTTCATCCGGATTGTGACTTCCGTTCTGGTTACGTACAAACAACATGGCCGTAGGCACGCCCTGGTTGGCGAAAATCGCCGAATCATGGCCAGCTCCGCTAGGCATGGCAATCGCAGAAATTTCAGAATTTTTTGCCAATGTCATAAGGTCTTTGAGAATTGTGTCATCCATCTGGGCCGGTGTGCTGCCGGTATGGGGGCCGAGCTTGATTTCGACGTCATTATCCATGGCGATCTGCTGTACGATATCAAGAATACGCGCATTCATTTTGCTCAGAAGTTCGAGGAACCGGGAACGGACATCAATCGACAGCCCAACCTTGCCTGCGATTGTGCTGAAATCCGCCTGGGTCGGATCAGTCTGGAAGACGCCGAATGTCAGGGTCATTTCTCCGCCGTCGGCTTCGATTTCCAACCACTCGCGATGAAGGCGCTCGACCAGACGTGCAGCGCCGATGACGGCGTCATGGCGATAAGCTCGCGGAGTAGCGCCCGAATGAGCCCAAACGCCATGGACCTCGGCGTGTCGATAGCGTGAACTGCCGCAAATGCCCGTGACGATCCCTACTTGTGCATTCTTCCCGATGAGCGTCGGCCCTTGCTCGATATGCAATTCGACGAAACAATCGATATGTTTTGGATCAAGACCTGGCTTTTTGAATGCTTCGGCGTTGCCGCCTGCTTCAGCGATATGCTCGGCCAGGGTACGGCGTGTATCTGTGCGCCTTGCCTGCAATGCGGCTGCATCAAGCAGTCCGAACGCGGCCTTGGATCCTATGTAGGAGACAGGGAACCAGGCGCTTTCTTCGGCGCGGATCGCCATCAGCGTAACGTCGCGGGAAGGCGTTGCGCCTTCGCGCACCCAGCCGGACAAAACCGACAGGCCAGCCACGACGCCTGCTGCGCCGTCGAAATTGCCACCCACAGGAACGGAGTCCAGATGAGAGCCTGTCATGACGGCCGGTAGGCTGCGATCGCGACCGGGAAGGGTCACATAGAGGTTCATCGCCCAATCGGTACGAACTTCAAGACCCAAATCGGCAGCAACGGAGCGGACATGGTTGTGTGCGCGCTCTTCGCCTTCGCCGTAGGAGGCGCGCGTAATGCCACGTCCGTCAAAGCCAATAGTTTGGAAGGTATCGAAAAGCGATTGTGCGAGCGCAAAATCAGGTTCCGTACGCCAGGGCGCTTCGTGTGCCATCATGTTCCTCTGGCAGTTCTTGGCGCGTTACTCACGTGAGAAAACCGCGATGGTGGTTGTATGACGTTGCCGCCAGCGTCTTCAAACGCCATTTTATAAATTCATACTTCACATTTTATGTATCTCTAAGGGGGCAATCATTTTGCAAGGGCTGTCGCGTCACGTAAGGAAAAACCGATACGGACCGGCGAACCTGGCACGATAGGTTCGTTTGTATTGCTCACGTTTCGGATGGCCGTGAAGTTCATGTCGCCCACCATGACGGTCAGTTTTTCGCGACCACCCAAAAAAACGATTTGAGAAAGCACGCCGTCAAGGATGTGATCGCGACCATTTGAGGCGTCTCCAACATGTGTGGCCTCTGGACGTATCGCGTATTCCTTCCCGTTGCGCGAAATGAAATTGCAATCGCCAAGGAATGATCCAACGAAGCGGTTAATCGGGCGGGCGTAAAGATCTTGCGGCGACCCGATTTGCTCGATCATACCATCTCTCATGATCACTACGTCATCCGACATATGCAGGGCTTCTTCCTGATCGTGAGTGACGAATAAAATGGTGATGCCAAAACTACGTTGAATATCTTTTATCTGAGTTTGCAACGATTGTCGGATCACGCGGTCAAGCGCCCCAAGGGGTTCATCCATAAGCAGCACGTCAGGTCGAATGACCATCGCCCGGGCGAGAGCCACGCGTTGCTGCTGCCCGCCGGAAAGTTCTGAGGGCAGACGGTCACCAAACCCAGAAAGTCCTATGATCTCCAGCATTTCGTTAACGCGCGCTCTTGTTTCATTCCGGGATACGCGACGCGTCTCAAGTCCAAAAGCAATATTTCGAGCGACGCTCATATTAGGAAACAAGGCGTAATTCTGGAATACCATCCCGATATTTCGTCGGCGAGCTGGAACCTGGGCCATGTTCCGACCACCAATACTTATTTCTCCGGAATCTGCGTATTCGAAGCCTGCAATGATCTTGAGCAGAGTGCTCTTGCCGGATCCGGAGGCGCCAAGAAATGTGCAAAACCTTCCGGCCGAAATATCGAGCGAAATATTCTTGAGTATTCCAGTTCCGTTATAAGATTTTCTTACCTGGTTAAGAGCAACCGGCTTGCCTGAGAAGAAAGAGTTCATGATTTCGACTTCGTGAGCAGGAGATTGATCGAGAGAACCAGCAGAGTTGCTAACGCTACCAAGGTCGATGCTACGGCGACTGTGGGGTTAATGTCCTGTGATACGTTTTCGTAAATAAGGCGGGGTAGGGTGCGACTGCGTACGTCTGTCAGGAAGAGCGCCAGCACCACGTCATCAAAGCTGGTGACAAAAGCAAAAATAGCGCCAGCGGCGACGCCCGGCGCGATGGCGGGAAGTAAGACGCGATATGTGACGCGCAGAGGGCCTGCTCCTAGGCCCGTCGCCGCGTCGAGTAGCGTGGGGTCAAAACGTTGCAAGGCGCTGCGGACCGCGATGAATACAAATGGCGATGCGAGGACAATATGGCCCAGTCCCAGTCCCCAATGCCCGGACAGCAGGTGCAGGGGCGCAAATTCGTAATAGAGTCCTATCGCAAGAGCGATTGCCGGAGCGATCATCGGCATGATGATCAGCATTTCTGCGGCAGTGCGGACGCGTCCGCGCAGGGCGTCGAGACCAATCGCAGCGAGAGAACCAAGGATAGTCGCTCCTGTCACAGCGATCATTCCGATCTGGAGAGAGTTCCAAAGAGCCGCGCGCCATTGGGGGCGTGTAAAAACTTGGTGGTACCACCGCCAGGTAAGGTGCTCGGGTGGAAAGGACATAAATGGCGATGCGCCAAAGCTCATCGGCGCAATGATCAGAAGAGGAAGTATGAGGAAGAAGAGTAGAGCGGCGCCGCATGCGGCGACGCCCCAATCGAGG
Source organism: Acetobacter sacchari (assembly GCF_017377715.1). GTDB lineage: Bacteria > Pseudomonadota > Alphaproteobacteria > Acetobacterales > Acetobacteraceae > Acetobacter > Acetobacter sacchari. The sequence goes on from NZ_JAFVMF010000001.1 coordinate 375,197, forward strand.
GGAGATCGCCGGATTGCGACGTCGCTGCGGGTCGCCTGCGTCGCTTTCACAGGGCTGCCAAACAGTCCACCCGGACCGCTTAATCGCTGGGCGCACGCAAAAATCATGACAGACGCCGCCACAATGATACTGGAAAATGCGCCAGCCATTGGCCAGTCCAGTTGATCCTCGACGTTGAAAGCGATGAGTTGCGCCGCCATCGTCTCGCGAGCCCCGCCCATGAGGGCTGGCGTGACGTAGTAGCCAAGAGCGCTCATAAACACGATCGCCGCTCCTGAGCATGCAGCGCGCGAAGTGAGTGGAAGAACAAGCCGACCGATGATTTTGAGCCACGACCCGCCGAGACCTTCTGCCGCGTCCAGTTGACTGCGGTCCAGGCCGCGAAATGCGCTATAGAGCGGCAATACGACAAAGGGCATGAGCACATGGGTCATGCCAATGAGCACGCCGGAAAGATTGTAGATGAATGAAATGGGTGACCGGATCAACCCGGCGTGAAGCAGAAGACTGTTGATAACACCATAGCGTTGCAGGAGGATTATCCATGCTGTGGTGCGCACGAGCGAACTCGTCCAGAATGGTAGAAGCACGCATAGGCCGAGCAGCGCGGCAAGGCGTGGACGGACGCTGGCCATAAGGTAGGCCACAGGATAGGCGCACAACACGGAAAGGATCGTGACTAGGGAGGATATGCCGAATGTCGCCATAAGACCGGCGCGGTAGGCCGGAACAGAAAGCAGGCGCGCGTAACTTGCCAGCGGTCCCTCGGGGTCTGCGAAGCTAAGGACGCAGAGGCGTGCGACAGGATACGCGAAGAACAGCAGCAGGAACAGAACCAGCGGCGCCGTTGCAAGCGCGAGCCGCCTGTTTTCTTTCGGGCGTTGAGCTTTCATCCGCTGGTTAGCAACTGGCGAGGGAAGGTTGTAAGGCGCTCGTATCCGGTGTCTGTAATCGCGATTGTTTCGGACATGCCAAGATTTCCAGCAAGCACGTAGCTATGGAAAACCATACCTGCTTTGAACCGCCAGGTGCTCTGCGGCGTCGCCTCCAGGTTTTCTCCGCCTGCAGGTGGAAAAAGCAGACCGACGGAATAGAAAGTCTTGTTGGTGTATTTTTTTGCGAGTCCGGAGGAGAGAACGCCCTCGCGATAAATAGCATCGGGCACGCTCGCTTCTACATCGGGCGCAACCACTGCAAGGGCGGCGTCCTGGATGGCTACGAGTTTTTCGACCGCACGTAGGATATCCTCGCGGGCGGGACCAATCGAGATCGGCCGCATGAAGCGCGCGTGATATTGTCTGACGCAGGCCATGGCTTCAAGTTGAACAATGTCGCCCACCTCGAGCATGCGGTCGCCATACGCGCCGTGCAGATGGTAAGCTCTCTCTCCAGAGGAAAGAACGCCTGGGCCAGGACTATCGCTGCCGCTCGTGACCATCGCGGAGCAGATCGCGGCTGCGAGATCGCGCTCACTCGCTCCGGCGCAGGCTGCCGCTGCGGCGGCTTGCATGCCAGCCGCCGCAGCTTGCCCGGCCTTGCGCTGATACTCGATCTCGGCGGGGGATTTGATGAGGCGTTTCGTGGAAATGAGGGAAGATGCGTCGCTAATCACGGCATCCGGAAATGCTTCGATAATCGCGCGGTACCTTGCTGCACTGAGAGTCCAGGCCGAGAGTTCCACGGCAAGTTTAGGGCGTTTACCCACTGCTCTCTGAATAGCGAAGAGCCCCACGGAGAGAGGTTCGTCGCTATCTGTCCAGACAGAACGTTTTTGAAATATGCTGCTACGGTCGAGGTAATACTGCTCCATATCTCTGCATATGACGGTTGGCTCTCCGTCCGCCGGAACAATCACGAACTGGAAACTGCTGTAGGCGCGTGTATAAAATCCAGTCAGCCAGGTGACCGACTCTGGAATGAATAGCAGTAGAGCGTCGTGGCCCCCCGCCCGGATGTCAGCCTGGACGCCAGCAAGACGGCTCATATATTCCGCGCGCGAAAATGCTGGCGTAATTTCGCCTGACGCACCCCCAACCGCTGGTGGCGAATAGTTTGTCATCAGCTTCCTTCCATGACGCTTGTGTAGAGTTCCGTCGCCCTGCGCCCGTGCTCCGCCCACCAGTTGCTGTCTATCAGCAAGCCTTTTTCAAGCCTCTCGGGTGTGGATGGGAGACGTTGGAGTCGAGAAGTCGGTATCATCGACAATGCGTCGGTTCTTGTCGGGCCATAGGCAATGTATTTGCTGAGGCGGGATTGAGCGTCCGCTGAGGAAATATATCGTAGCAACGCAAGCGCGTTGTCGCGATCCGGCGCGCCTTTCAGGATCATGAAATAGCCAACCTGCATGATGCTCTGGTCCCAAGCCATGGCGATCGGCAGCCCGGCGTCAATCCCGTCTTGAAACCTGCCGCTCCAACCAAGCGCCATTACGCCATCTCCACTGGCCAGCGCCTGGACGACCTGCGCGGCTGAGGACCACCAGAAGCTGACATATGGCCGAATTTCGCGAATTTTTTCTATCGCGCGGTTGAGGCCAGCGTCCGTAGAGAGTAGCGGGTAAACGTCTTCCTTTTTTACCCCGTCCGCCAGCAATGCAGCCTCCAGAACGCCAGTCGGAAGCGCGGGTAGAAGGCGTTCTCCCGGGTATTTCCTGACATTCCAGAAGTCTACAAAATTTCGCGGCGGGTCCTGTGGAAAGGTGCGTGTGGAATACCCCACAACCGTCGCAAAAATTTCCGATGGTACGCCGTAGGGGTTTCGTGCTCCCGGAATGATATGGCTTTGATCGACCATCGAGTCGGTGATGCGTTCGAATAGACCCAGTCGCGAACCCATGGCGAATCCTGAGCCGCTGCTCGCGACTACGTCCCATGTCACCGATCCGGTTTCGACCATCAGACGAATTTTTGCGAGGGCAGGGCCGGTATCTTCGAGAACAGAAATACCGCTTGCCTTGCTGAATGGTGTAAGCCACGCGTCCCGGACTGCATCCTGATAGGCGCCGCCCCAACTGGTGAACACCAGATCGGAGCCGGCGGCCGGCATGGCCCAGACAAGCAGGCAAGCGGAAAGGAGGGCACGAAAACCCTTCATCCGTGAAGAAGCTTCGCAAAGCGGCTCAGCATGGTCTTTCCGTCGTCTGCGTCACTCGCTTGCGCCAGCAAGTCTTCGATGTTGGCGCCGTCGTGTTCGAGACGACTGCGAACGCCTTCGAACCACTCACGGGCGTCAGCCATCGGGATTTCAGGGTGTCCCTGCACTCCCCAGATTGGCCGATCTCGAAAGCGCCAGATGTGGTTGGGACAAACATCCGATGAAGCGATAATCTGCATGTCGGGATGTCCGGCGCGAACTTCGTCATTATGCCAGACAAACATATGCGTGGTTTTGTTGAAACCGCCACACAAAAGGTCCCGCTCGGCGGGTGCATGGACATCGAGCCATTTGTAGCCGACTTCACAGCTTTCCCTGCGAAACACCTGCTCGCGTCCGCAAAGTGCGGAGGCGAGAATCTGGTGGCCAAAGCAGAGGCCCAGCATGGGTATGTTGCGTGCGGCGCCCTCGCGGATCAGATCGTGCTCGCGGTGGATGAAGGGGATATCCTCGTAAGCGCCATGGGGACTGCCCGAGAGGAAAATTCCTTCATATTCATCAAGTGAGTCAGGGAGCTCGTTGTTGAACGCCCAAAAAACGTCGACTGAAAGATTTTGGCGTTCAAAAAATTGATCCAGACGGCCGGGGGCGTGTTTTTTGGCGCCATTGGCCAGATAGAGAAGTTTAGCCACCGTGGCCCCCTGATTGCTGCAGCAATGCGACGATAGCCTGTTGCGCGTGGTCGATGTGATCGCACATGGCCTGCGCAGCGGCGGCCGGGTTCCGCGCTTCGATGGCATCGAGGATGCGCAGGTGCTCCAGACGCCCGATGTCGAACCGGCCAGGAATGCGGCGGAGGCCGAACATCCGAGTGCGTTGGCGCAAGGCGCCGATCATACGACGAATTTCTCCGTTTTCGGCCGCGTCGGCTATTCCGAGATGAAGCATATCGTCCACGCGCCAATGTTGTTCGTCTTCCACGTCTCCGGCGTCAGTCATCTCCTGCACGGCGGTACGGATCGCAGTGACCTGATGCTGATCCATTTTGGTCGCGGCGATCCGGGCCGCTTCGCCTTCCAGCAGACGGCGCGCGTGAAGGATGTCGATGATTTCACGGACGGAGATCGTTGCGACGAAGAGGTGGCGCCCCTTGCGCGTAAGTAGCCGCTCCGCCTCCAGTCGGTTCAGGGCGTCACGAACTGGCGTGCGGGAAAGCTCCTGCCAGTCCGCGAGGCGTCGCTCCTGAATCAGGTCGCCAGGCGCGAGTTCGCCACTGAGCAGTAACGACAGCAGGCGGGTGTAGGCCGTCCGCGCGAGTGAGTCCGGGGCTGCGCCTTCCGAGGGTGGGAATAAATCCATGACCATTACGATAGCAACATGACAAACTGATGTGCAAGTGGTATACCAACGGTCGTTCGACGGAACACCGGATCAAACCGACAGCGTGGTGGAGCATGGAAGCTCCCGTCCTCGAAGCTGATATTGGGAGTAATTAAGCGTGTCCGACATCGATACCGCACGCGGGTTTGTGGGTGAGACGGGGAGTGGTCGAAAGGTCAGTCTGAGCTTTCATCCGCAAGAGCACGCGGAGCGCCTATCGCGCACCGGCGCCGAGCTTCGGGCCCGAGGGATGGGCGCGCTGCTCGTGTTCGCTCAGGAAAGTCATCTCTATCTGACCGGTTTCGACACTGCAGGTTACGTCTTCTTTCAATGTGGCGTTATTACCGCCGACGGCCGGGCCGCGGTCCTGCTTACCCGCCGTCCGGATCAGGCGCAGGCGCTCGCGGGGTCGCTCTACGAAAATGTCGCGCTCTGGTTTAATGCAGTCGATGAAAACCCGGCAGGCGAAGTCGGGCGGTTGCTGGCGGAACTGGGCCTGTCCGGTGAGCGGATTGGGGTCGAGCTTGCGACCTATGGCTTGACGGGCGCCAACTGGGAGCGCGTGCGCTCGGAGCTTGGAGAGCGTTTCCTTCTCGAGGACGCATCGGACATCGTCCGCAATCTGCGTTTGCGTAAATCGCCCGCAGAACTTTCCATGGTGCGCAAGGCCAGCAGGCTGGCTGACGACGCGGTGATCGCGATGGTCGAGCGCGCCGGGCCGGGAATTATGGATTCCCTCGTCACCGCCGAGGGAGTACGCGCCATGCTGGCTGGCGGCGGCGACATGCCGGCCGGTGGCCCGATGGTGAATAGTGGGCCGCGAGCAATCTATGGTCGAGGATTCGGAGGCGCGCGCCAGCTTGCTGATCAGGATCAGCTTATTCTGGAATTAGGGGCGTCCTTCCAGCGGTATAATGTCTGTATCGAGCACACGGTCGCCATCGGTGCGCCCCTGCCTGCCGCGGAACGCATGCATGCCTGCACGGTGGAGACTCTCGCCGAGGTGATGGACGCGGCCCGTGCGGGCACGCCGATCGGCCATCTCGATGACGTGCATCGCGCAGGACTGGATCGTGGCGGCTATCGCACCGCGCGCTATTCGGCTTGCGGCTACTCGCTTGGCGCAACGTTCCGCCCGACCTGGATGGACGCGCCTCCGATGATCTACTCCGGCAATCCGCTCCTGCTTGAAGCGGGTATGGTCCTCTTTGTGCATATCATGCTCGGAGATGCCGACAGCGGCCTCGCGGCGGGAGTGGGCGAGACATTCGTCATCAATGAGTCAGGGCCGCCGGAGAGATTGAGTACGATCACGCCGCGCCTGTTCCGGAAATAAGGACTGCTGATGGATACCCGATTTCTGGAGACATTTCTAGTTGTCGTTGAGCGCGGTTCGCTGGCGGAGGCTGCGCGCACGCTCAACGTGACGCCAGCTGCTGTCGCCCAACGTATCAATGCGCTGGAAGCCGAGATCGGTCATACGTTGTTGCAGCGCAACGGAAGAACGGTGCAGCCGACCATCAACGCAGCGGCGATTGTCGAGCAGGCTCGGGTGATCGTGGGGCAGGTCAATGACCTGCGCAGCATAGCGGCGCTGGACCGACCTGTCGGCAGGCTGCGCGTTGGCGCCATTCCTACAATGGTCACCGGCCTCCTGCCGGGCGTCCTGCGTCGGTTCGTGCAACAGTTTCCGGGTATCGACTTTCATATTGTCCCGGGATCTTCCGCACAGTTGCTCGCCATGGTGCAGGAAGGTGGCCTCGACGCCGCGTTCATCGTGGAGCCACCCTTCGACCTTTCAAAAACCTACGAATTTCGTACAATCCGTACGGAACGAATGATCGTCATCGCGCCCCCGGAAGAGCCTTCCGACGATCCGTTCGAGATCCTGCGCAGCAACAACTTCATCCGGTATGGTCGCAATCACTGGAGCGGCCGTCTGGCCGACAGTTATATGACCCGGCACAATTTGCGTCCGCATGAACAGATTGAGCTCGATTCTCTGGAATCAATCGCCATTATGGTGAACGAAGGCATCGGCGCATCGTTGGTTCCAGATTGGGCCCCGCCTTGGCCAGCAGGATTGCGGTTGCGCAAGATTTCGCTTCCGTCGCCCGCGCCGCAAAGAAGAATCGGGCTTGTCTGGGGGACTTTGTCGCCACGCGAACGCCTGATCAAACGCCTGCTTCGAGCATTCGACGACAGCGTTGCTGCGCCGCGAGCGCGGTGCCCCCTGCATTCCGAAATTGGGAACGCAAGGTCGGCTTCACTCTGAGAAGAGAAAAACTTCCCTTTGGTTCCTGTGGCGCAAAATAGCGCTCAAATTAACGTAGGAAAACGATGCCCAGACCGTTTCATCTTGCCTTTGCTGTCGACGATCTTGACGCAGCGCGAACCTTTTATGGCAAAGTCCTGGCCTGCCCCGAAGGTCGTAGCAGTGCGACCTGGATTGATTTCGATCTCTACGGGAATCAGATCGTCACGCACCTTGTCCCGGACGCATGCAAAGCTGCCGGGGGTGGAGCGGTTGACGGTCACAATGTTCCAATCCCGCATTTTGGCGCAGTCCTCGAGATGTCGGAGTGGGAAGCATTGGCCGGACGACTGAAGGCCGCAGACGTTCGCTTTGGAATGGAGCCTCAGGTTCGGTTCGTTGGGCAGCCGGGCGAGCAGGCTACGATGTTCGTCTTCGATCCTGCGGGGAATGCCCTTGAATTCAAGGCATTCAAGGATGATAGCGCGCTGTTTGCACGCTGATCTTCGTAAGGCGGATCCGGTAGGATTCGCCTTGTTCTTTTGGTGATACTAAAGAAAAACGGCCGCATCGAGATCGATGCGGCCGTTTCTTCATTCAGAGGTAGGCGCTGATCAGTAAGTCGCGTTCACCCGGAAGTAGTAGTAGCCGCCGTTGAAGCCGATCTGGCTTGCGTAAACGTCGTAAGCCTCGGCGTTGTAATAGCGACCGTCCATGGGCAGCTTTTTCGGCATCCGGTTTGTCAGGTTGTTTGCGCCTACAGCGAGATGTACGCGAGGGAGAACCTGATAACCAAACTCAATGTTTGTCGTCCACACCGGCGGGTTGATAAACTGGAAGAAATGGGTGGAAGAGTATGCATAAGGACCTGACTGGTAGGTCATCATGTCTTTCGTCTGGCCCCAACGCATTTCCTGAAGCATGACGTCGAACTTGTCGCGTTTCCAATGCGCGCCCATGATGATCTTGCTGCGCGGCGTATTGCTTGTGAGATAGGAGATTCGCTGCGCATTGAGAAGCGGATTGCCGTTGGTGTCATTTCCAAGGTGCGTTAGCGTGGTGCGGTTGAGATCGATCCCAAGATTGAGGTCGAGCACTCCGTTCTTTTTCATATCGAGATGATAGTTGGATACGATATCCAGCCCCTGGGTTCTGGTGCTAGCGCCGTTGGAGTAATAGCTAGCTGTCACGGCGCTTGCCGCGATGGACGAGGGCACCTGAATGCCTGACGCTTCAATTGCGTTCACGGCCTGTTCGCCGGAGTATGTTCCGCCGTTCACAATCCGGTCGCGAATATTAATCTGATAGACATCCGCTGTAATATTGAAGTTCTTGATCGGTCGAATGACGACGCCGCCGCTCGCATTTGTCGAGTATTCGGGCGTAAGCGGCACTGCGCCCAACTGTCGTGCGGCCGCGGAGTTCACCGCGAGCTGACCGCCAGCGTACGTGGGGGCTACCCCGAGGGTCGCATAATGCTCTTCGGCGAGCGTCGGGGCGCGAAATCCGGTGCTGATCGCGCCACGGATGGCGAATTGTGGCGTGAAATCGTAGCGTGCGGCAATCTTGCCAGTCTTGGCGTCGCCTGCGTCCGTGTAGTGCTCGAAGCGTCCCGCGATATCGACGTCAAGATGCTTGATCGGTTGCATGTCGACATCAAGATACCCTGCGTAGACGTCGCGATACCAGATGCCTGCATTTGTCGGCGACAATCCGACGAGGGCCTGGGACCCGGCTCCGTAGTAAGATGCAGGGTCGCCCGCGCTCATCCGATAGCTTTCCATGCGGTGTTCAGCGCCGAAAGCGACGTTGATCGGTCCCGCCATGAGATGGCCGACCGGAATGGATCGCTTGAAGTCGAGATTATTGGTCCACTGTGTGGAGGTCAGTCCGCGCAGATGAAAGTTGGTGGGCGTGTAGCCGTAAGTCGCCAGATAACTCAAATTGGCGGAATTCGTCTGATTGATATTGAATATATCTTCGCCGTAAGTGCTGCTCAAATCCCAGCCAAAACCAAGAAAATCATCGCCTTTGACGCCTACCGTGGCGGCAAAGTCGTTTTCCTCTGATGTGTCGACAGGATCAAAGCCCCAGGGATAGTAGCTGGGCAGCGGCGTCTGTGTGGCAGTACGGAAGAACTGCGGAGATTCTGCGTGACGATGGCCGTAGATGACGTTGCCGTAGAAATAGGCCTTGTCGTGGAGAATGGGCTTGCCCCAGTTGATCGCGAAATTTTCACGCGTCTGATCAGGTTCGCCCAGCTGATGGAAATCTTTGCGGCCCGTGCGGCTGTCGACCAGATCGTGTGAGGTCAGGTCATTGTGCTTGAACTCAAAAGCCATGCGAACAAAGCCGTCGCTGCCCCATTTGAAGCCATGGTCGCCACGTAGCAGATAAGTGAAACCGTCACCCGCGTAGTTTGCGCCGACCAGCCCCTGTTCGGACCCGCCTTTGGGACCTTTTTTCAAGATGATATTTACGACGCCCGCGATTGCGTCAGAGCCGTACTGTGCCGCGGCGCCGTCTCTCAGAACCTCGATGTGGTCGATCATGGCGACCGGGATCATGTCGATGTCGACGGGTGTTTCCCCGGAATCGGGACCTTTGTCCGAGTTGATGTTCGCCGTCGTATGGCGACGCTTTCCGTCTATCAGTATGAGGACCTGATCAGGATCAAGGCCACGCATCCGGATCGAGGAGCTCAACGCTCCCTGGTCGGTCTGATGGTCCTGCATGTTGATGGCTGGATTGACGTTAATCAGGGCCGAGCCAAGATCCGGCATACCGGTTGAAAGCAGAGTCTGCGATGTGATGACGTCGATCGGCGCGATGTTGTCGGTCACTTTGCGGGCGACATTTCGGTTGCCGGTGACCACCACCATTTCGTTTGGAGAGGACGCGGAGGAACGCCGCGCACCGGCCGCAGGAGTGGTCACCTGCCTTGCCGGGCGTGCGGGAGCGGATGCGGGCGTTCCGGTAACCATCTTCTGGGCGGAGCCGTGAAGTCTGGCATTGGTCTCTGCACTGTTTGTTGCAGCGAGAAGCGGTGACGAGGCATAGACCGTGATAAGAGACGTCGCAATGAGGGTGTGCGGTAGATAACTTTTAGGACTAGGCGTCACTTCTATCCCCTTCCCGGGTATGCGCGGAGCATGAACGCGGCGCTGAATTGTGGAATGACCAGAGGTCGCCTCGCCCGAAACAATGGCGGGTTGATATGGGGTCAGCTGGATGTGGTGTTTATTGCGAAACTGCAACGCACTGAAGCCCAGAAATTGTGTCTTCAATGCCAAAGAATTCTTGCGGCGACGCTTTCGTTGGAAGATGTGGCTAACTGAGGTTTGCGGTATATCGGTGGAGAGTTTCGATGATGGCAGGCTCGAATTGGACGACTGTGAAAACTGTTAACTCGGAGTTTTCTTGGCGTCCGTAGTGCCCCTGAATAAATCCAATTTAGAAGTAATTCCTCATATATTTTTATATTTATTTAAATTGTGCAATTTATTTTCTATATGCTGTGAGTTTTTTTTTGCTATTGTGATTTTTTATTATTCCATTAATTCTTTGATCAAATCGATATTATAAGGGATCATTGAAGCAACCCGAATTCGGACGATCATGCCTGCACTGCGGCGACATTCTTTGTTTGTTCTGATGTAATGGAATGCCTACGCGATAACGATACAACACGGTTTCTATGAGCAAGCGGCTATGCGTAGCTTATTTGCCAGCCCGACCGTCACGATCCGGAGGGGCGGGCGGCCCAAACCATACCGTCGCATCGGAAATTACGGGAAAATGGAAAAAATCTCTAAGACATGCGCTAGTGGCGTTGCTCTGGGGATGCGGAGAGACGCGCTCGAGAAAGAGTTACTGAGTTCGAAAGCAACGTAATCTGCGAGCGGATAACTGTTGAGTTGGAGCTGGTTTGCTAAGAGCCTGTTTGGAAAATCGGTCTGATGTGATTCAAGCTCTGGATGTGGACGCCAGAGCAGAGGGGCCGGATGGCCAGGATCACCCGCAAGACGAGACGCTACCCGTCTGACATGACAGACGAGGAATGGGAGCGGATCGCGCCGTTGATGCCAAGTCCTGGGCGTCGTGGCCGCCCACGAGAGGTCGCATTCCGTGAGGTGATCAATGCGG
>NZ_JAFVMF010000151.1 GCF_017377715.1 Acetobacter sacchari
TGCGGCTTTGAGAATATCGCCCGATGATCACTTCGTCGCCAGTTGCGCTCCTCCGAACGCGCCAGCAGCGCGTACCAACCGATAAATGCGCCCTCTCGAAGTTTTTCCAGGCTGATCTTTGTGCCAGCCTGCTTCTCGCATTCGTCTGATCGGGCGCGCGCCTTGAAACGTCAGGGCTGGGCCGGACAGGCCGCGATGCGAGATGGCGGGTGCGCCATTCA
>NZ_JAFVMF010000152.1 GCF_017377715.1 Acetobacter sacchari
TGGAAATATTGCCATGCCTGCCAGTGCCCCTTCTTTTCAAGGGTCTGAGGTTTCACTCTCTCTTGGTGGAAGTGTGAAGGATGCTGCTGGAATAGAGCATACTCTTCTTCACGAGCTTGAAGACATGGGTTTCAAGCATAAGAGATTGAATGCTGAAGTGCTCAGAAAGAATAACTATGATATTCAGAAGACTCTCGACGATTTATGTGTTGCAGATGAG
>NZ_JAFVMF010000153.1 GCF_017377715.1 Acetobacter sacchari
GGAAAAGCCCGCACCTCGTGCGGCGTCGCGTACTGGTCCCAGAACTCCGGCGAACGATCTGCGGTGGAGCATTTCGTTTCGGTGCTGGAAACCCTGGATGCGGCCTTTGGGCCGATTTCTGAAGCGAATCATCGCCGACGCAGAAGAGCTCGCCCCGCTTGAAACAGACGGTCCGCCCCAGATCGTCGCCGGCCAAACGCGGAATTTCTGATCGTGGCG
>NZ_JAFVMF010000154.1 GCF_017377715.1 Acetobacter sacchari
TATGCTGGCGCGTGACGACGTCGCCCACGACGGCGAGCGTCACGGCGTCTTCATAGGCACTGAGCGCCGCGGGGGGGGGGGGGGGGGGGGGGGGGGGGGGGGGGGGGGGGGGGGGGGGGGGGGGGGGGGGGGGGGGGGGGGGGGGGGGGGGGGGGGGGGGGGGGGGGGGGGGGGGGGGGGGGGGGGGGGGGGCGGGGGGGGGGGGGGGGGGGGCGCGG
>NZ_JAFVMF010000155.1 GCF_017377715.1 Acetobacter sacchari
TCTCGAAAAATTGCAGACCAGGCAGCCTGCTCCGGTCTCGTTTACCAGCAAAACTCAGGCCGATATTGCAGAATTTCGTCTGCGAATGGCGCAGCTTCAGGAGCAGATAGAGGCGTGGCTGGTGGGCACCGGACTGAATGTGGAGGCGTTTTCCGGTGAACCGGCCACATTGATGACTGAAGAAGAAGCGGAGACGGTTTCTGTACCGGTGATGAACC
>NZ_JAFVMF010000156.1 GCF_017377715.1 Acetobacter sacchari
GCTATGCACAGAACATATGTAAAAGCACAATATAATCTCTCATCAAACACAGGTACTTCAATGCAAGCACATCAGCTCCCTGCCTTCACCTGCTGAACAACCACCCAGCAGAGGCACCTTCAATACTGTAAGGTTTCCACTAAGCACACATTCACGCCATCACAATCCACCAGCACAGTTGTTTACATAGGTACATGTGTTGGGTGGCAGTGCATGAG
>NZ_JAFVMF010000020.1 GCF_017377715.1 Acetobacter sacchari
GGAAATGGAATCACAGAGGAACCCTCAAAACCAGAGGGTTTTTCGAACCCTCCAATTTGAATTTGATATATCTATTGTTTTATAAAATAAAATTGCAGTTTTCCAATGTATTGCGATTTTCTACGATATGATTCGACCTATTTTCCTTCAGGTCAATTGATTCGGCACACGGTCATTTCGAGGTAATAAAGTCCGAATACTTTCCAGATGATTCATGTAATATTGAATTATAGAAAATTGCTTTCGCTGAATCATAGCGGCAGCAGAAACCAGGCCATTGGTCGATGTACCGAAGCGGCGACATCGTGTTGAGAGCCTTGATCACGGTCGATCAAGGCTCTCATGCTGCTGCCGGACTTAGCGGAAATTATACTTCAGAACGATGCGTTGATGCGTCCGTAATAATATCCGCCATTTATAGGAACTTGACCGTTGGTGTCGTAAAGGGCGCCGGTGCTTCTGACGAATTCCGGCAATTTTCGTGGGCGAATGTTGAAGATATCGTTTGCGCCGACCGCGAAGTGCCAGACTCGGTTAAGACGATAACCGACCTCGACGTCTGTTAACCAGAGCGGCGTATTTTTGAAAGCATAGAAGCAGGAGTTCGATGCACGTAGACTGCCGCCCGTCGAGCATGTGAGCGTCGTGTCGGTCCAGTCTGAATAGGTCATCATGTCGGTCGTCTCGCCGTAGCGAGTCTGGCGAACGTTTACGTCCCAGGAGCCTACTGTGTAGAACGCGTTCAGAATGATCTTGCTACGCGGAGAGGCGGTTGTGAGGTAACCGATCGTTTGTGCGTTCAGTAGTAGGCTGCCGGTACTGGAGCGTCCATTATGGTGTAGACGCGTCCGGTTGAGATCCAGACCCATGGATACCGCCAACGTGCCGTATTTGTGGAGATGAAACGTGTAGTCGGCCTTGATATCAAGGCCTTGGGTCCTCGTGCTTGCGCCGTTGGAAAAATAGTAAGCCGAGACGCTGTTCAAATCGAGGCTGCTGGTCGGCAGAGTATAGCCCATGGCTTCGATTGCCTGTTGCGCCAAGGCGCCTTTTGTCGTGCCTCCCTGCACAATGCGGTCGCGTAAATTGATCTGGTAGACATCGGCTTCGACGTGAAGGCCGTCTATGGGCTCTACCACGACGCCGCCGCTCTCGCTGAGCGAGCGTTCAGGCTTTAATGGCGACGCGCCGAGAATTCTCGCGGCCGTTGAACTGACTGGCAGAAGGCCGGAAGCAGCTGTGGGTGAGACGCTCATGGCGCTATAATGTTGCTCCATCATCGTGGGTGCTCGAAAACCGGTGGCGATGGTTCCACGAATCGCGATGCGGCGAGAGAAATCATAGCGTGTGGAAATTTTGCCGTTCTCAGTGTTGCCAACATCCGTATAATGTTCGAACCGCCCGGCTAAATCGACGTCCCACTTCTTCGTGAAATGGAAGTCGCCGTCGACGTAGCCAGCCCAGATATCTCGGCTCCAGGAGCCTGCGCTCTGTGGACCAAGCCCGGCGTAGCCTTGTGCGCCCCCGACCTGATAGGAAGGGGGATCGCCAGCCGTGATATCGTAGGTTTCCAGGCGATGTTCGGCGCCGAAAGCCAAAACCATCGGCACAGTATGCGCAATGTTGATGCGTCGTCGGAAGTCCGCGTTGTTCGTCCACTGACCGAAACGATAGGTCTCGGCTCGCACTTTGGTGGGCGACCAGCCACATCCCCACGCGGAGTAGTAGCCACTGGACGGGTTCGTCGAACAGGTGGACGCGAGCATGCCGGGGATGGCGGTATTCTTGTTATAGATACGGTCCTCATCGGCGCCGTATGTCGTGCTGAGATCCCAATTGAAGCCGAGGAAATCATCGCCCTTCAGGCCCAGCGTGGCGGAGTAGTCGTTTTCCTCAATAGTTTCGATAGGAGAGAACCCGTTTGGCCAGATGGTCGGCGCAATTGTCGGGATACGATAGTTCTGGATAGCTTCCGCATGCCGGTGGGCATAGGTGATCAGACCGTAGAAATTGATGCCGTCCGTAATTGGCTTTCCCCAGTCGATTCCGAGATTCTCGCGTGTTTCTTCCGGTGTGCTGGTGATTTGGTTCGAATTGACGGGGACTGACTTCGCATTGGCGACCACGCCTGTGTAATAGCCGACGGTATAGGCGTTCTTGGGCCAACTGCCGATAAGCCGGTGATCGCGGACAAACGGGATCATGTGATCCGTATGGTACATCTGCCCGCTCAGATGCAGATATCCGTCCTTGCCGAGCTTCAGGCCGCCGTCTATGTCGATCTGATACTGCCAGCCGTCGCCGTTATAAGCGTTCGCGCCGGTTTGGGCGCTCATATTCAGCCCGTGATCCTGCTTCTTGGTGATGATGTTCACGACGCCTGCGATGGCGTCCGACCCGTACATCGCGGCGGCGCCATCTTCGAGCACCTCGATGTGGTCGATAGCGTTGGCGGGGATCATGTTGAGATCCACCGGGCTGGAGCCGAATTGCGGACCGCTGTTCTGGACGACGTTGGCGGTTGTGTGGCGACGTTTTCCGTCCACCAACACTAATACTTCGTTCGGATTGAGTCCTCGCATCCGAATTGATGAAGTCAGGGCGGCTGTGTCGCTTCCCTTGGCCATGATGTTGATCGATGGATAGGTGCGGGCAAGCGCGTCCGCGAGATTCATCTGCCCGGACCGACGCAGCGTCGCGGCGGTTACTACAGTGACGGGGCTCGAACTGTCTCGTGCATGTCTGTTGCTGGAGTGCGTGCCGGTTACGATCACCGCTTCGCCCGCGTCGGCTGAAGCCCGGTATCCGGCGCGTCCGGCCGGCGCAGGCGCGGCCGTTCTAGAGGAAATGCCAGCCGACATGGCTGGCGATTTGGCTGTTCGGGTTGCTTTAGTGCGGGGAGAATGGATGGACGTCCTGGTTTTGTCGGAGCCGGCCGCAGCGGCGGCAAGCTCCGCGTTCTGGCCGAAACCGGCTGCACAGATCGTAGCGGCCAGGAAATACCGTCTGTAGGGCATAACTTGTTTCAACCTCGAAATGGAATGAGGGAAACGTAATCAAGAGTCCGAAAAATTGATTTACATATTATTGCTGAGGTCTGTGCGCAGTATTATGTTACGAAATAGAAATGGTATGTCGAGATGGGAAGGCGAGATTGACTAGGCGAATGAAGAAAATCTGTGAAACATATGTAGGAGAGTACTCGATGCGACGTAAACGTGGGTCTTGAACTCAGGGGGGGCGGGTTTCTCTGCTTGCCTGTCGTGTTGGGGACTTTCTCTCGATCCGCATCGCGGTGTGTGATTTTTGTTGCGACTTTACAATGACATCCGCTGACTGCATGATGTGTGGGATTGGCAGTCGTCGTCGCCTCGCTTAACCGGGGCAACGTGCACCGGGCTATTCACCATTTTTTTGCTGTATGCGGTTGCCTGATTGATGATCGGCGTGCGGCGTAAAGCCGGAAATGATCAACATGAGGGGTTTTGGTGTTGATAGTGCACTGGGGAAATTCGATATCGTGAGACGTAGAGACGTGTTTGCGGGCTCGCTGGCGCTGGGTGGTCTGGCTGCGGGGCGGGCTCTGGCTTCGGATCCGATTGCCGCAGGGCTTCCTGCGAGCTCGGCGGGCGGTGCGAAAGCGACAGGCGAATCTGAGCGCACGGCGTTGCCAGGAACCATTCCTCCTCTCGTTCCCATCCGTGCGCATGTGGATCAGATCGTTGACATCAAGGTCTGTCTGCGTCCGTTTCGACCGATGGGTCCCCGTCTCGACGTGGAACGGATCGGCGACAAACTCGTCGTCCATAATTATGGGCATGGGGGGAGCGGTTGGTCGCTATCCTGGGGATCGGCGGAGATTGCGGTCGGTAAGGCGTTGACCGCTCTCCCCAGACAGGTGGCGGTGATCGGCTGTGGGATCGTCGGGCTGACTTCTGCTTTGGTGGCACAGCGAGCCGGGCTGGACGTGACGATCTATACCAAGGATATGCTGCCGCACACACGTTCGGTACGCGCCAATGGTAGCTGGACGCCCGATTCTCGGATAGCTCTGACCACTCCGGCGGGGCCGGAGTTTGGCGATCTGTGGGAGCGGATGGCGCGCTATTCTTGGAAATCGTATCGCGATTATCTGGGGCTTCCCGGAAACCCGATCGAATTTCGTGATAGTTACATTCTTTCGGATAAGCCGTTTGGTTCTACGCAGGAGTTCGCCTCCACGGGACCGGGCGACTATGCCTCGAACGGCATGCCGCGATCCGCGTCGGAGTTTGCGCATTATTCGGACCGCATTCGTGATGTGATTCCGGCCGCCGAAGTAATCGCAGCGCATGACAATCCGTTCCCGGTCGCATACGCCAAGCGTGAAGCCGTGATGATTTTCAATTTTGGTGGTTACGGGCATTTGCTGCTGTCGGAATTTTATCAGGCAGGAGGCAAGGTCGTGATTCGGGAGTTTCATGCGCCGTCCGATTTAAAGGGATTGAAGGAAAAAGTGATCATCAATTGCCCCGGTCTAGCTGCCCGTGATTGGTGGAGTGACAAGACGTTGATCCCCGTGCGAGGGCAAACTGCATGGTTGCCGCCGCAGCCAGATGTAAAGTACGGCGTGAGGTATAATGGCGTATCGGCTCTGTCCAAAAGCGACGGTATCTTGATTCAGGGCTTCAACGCGTCTGGACTTGGCGAGATGGACGGCGTCGGTAACAGCTTCGAGCATGCGGATCGGATGGAGGCAGAAAACGCAGTTACGACGATCGGCGGTTTATTCTCACGTTTTTCTCCGAGGCGCGGATGATGGCGTTCAACGCGTTGCGCCGCCGCGACGTGTGGCTGTCAGCCTGCATCGTGGTGGGAGGCTTTGCGTACGCGCCGCAAGTCAGAGGCGCCGAACGGACAGGCGCCGTTAGTTACACCGCGGAGCAGGCCGAGCACGGGGCGGCGCTTTACAAGCAGAATTGCGCGGTGTGCCATGGCGGGACTCTCGACGGGGCGTTCGACACGCCGTCCCTGCGAGGGCGACTGATCTCCAACTGGTCAGGGACGACGTTGGATAAAGTGTTCCACTATATATCAAAGGCGATGCCGCTGTTTGCACCGGGAAGCCTCAAGCCGGCGGACAATGCTGCGATCGTCGCGTTCATACTTCGCGAGAATGACGTGGCTCCGGGACCGAGGGAACTTCCTTCGGATGAAGGTGCGTTGAAAAAAATATCGTTTCCATCCGTCGGTGGCAAAAGAGCAAAAAAAACTTCGTCCACGTCTCCATAAATTAAGAATTAATTCCCGTGAATCGTGTGGTGTAGGAGTCTGTTTTCAGAGTTTTTAAAACCCGAGCGTGATGTCGAGCCCAAACGTGAACTGTCCCGTGTTCCGCAGGTCGTTAAATGGTTTAGTGCCGTTGAGCGAGCGATCGAAGCGGATCTCGGGCCGGAGTGCGAATTGCTTGATATGACGCCCCAGGGCCGGCCGCCATGCCGCCCCCAATGTTAGCGCGCCGAATGTCGTGGGCGGGGCGGATTGCGTGCTTGTCGCCTTGCCGAGAACCGTCTGCATGTAGGCGTTATTTGCGATAAAGGATGTGACAAGCAGCCCGGTGTTGTCCCGATAGATTTCACCGCGATAATTAAGCGTGAGAGACGGAGTGATCTGATAGGAGAGGTAGCTGACGAAACTGTAGGCGTCGGCGCGCAATCCTTCATCGTGCAGCACGTTGAACTCCGCAGTGGCGGAAAGCCTGTCAGAGATTTTATAGTTTGCGCTCAGGTCGTTCCAGAAGCGCTGATCTGATCCGGCTTTCGGTCCCAGCGCCCGGACGGCGTTTTCGGGACCGACGCGGCCCAGGTAGGTGAGGGAAAGCTTTCCTTGAGCAAGACCGTTGATTGCGAGGCCAAAATACCCTGCGGCCGCATTGTTGTTGTCGCCTTTTCCGAAGGAGACCTGATTGCCTGAGTCGACGCCGAAAAGCGCGTCCAGATGGTCGGTCAGATGCCATTGAAACATGGCCCCGACGTGCTCGAACGGCGTTGAATATTCGGTGGTATAGGACAACGTGTAGAATGGCCGTAATGACGGGTCGAGCGCTTCGACGCCCATGGGTGACGCGAGTATCCCGGCTTGCATATCGAGTCCGTGACGTGTCGCCCACGGGAAATGAAGGTCCAGATGGGCTTGAGGAATGATGAACTGATAGCGGTTGGCTATGGCTCTGTCGGTGATCCCGGCAATATTGAAATATCTGCCGTCCGCGCCGTAGAGCCCGCGTATGAGAAAACCGACTTCATATTTCGCCGAAGTTGTGTCGACGGCGCGCGCGACCGTCAGCGTCACCTGGTCGAGTTGCGGCTGGTTGGCCTTGTCGCCGAAAAACTGCCCGAAATTTACGCCGTTGGCCGGCCGCGCCGGGTTGGCGTTTATTCCGCCTTCGATCTGGGCGACGAAGGTGATGGCGTCAAGCCAAGAGTTCGAGGTTTCAGCGTTCGCCTGTCGAGAAAAAACTGAAAATACGATAGACAAACAAACGGTTTTTGATCGTCTTCCGAGCCAGTTTCTGGCGGGAGGAAAAGGCTTTACCATAAAACATGCTCGCATGATGAAGATGTCGCAGACGGCCGCACAGGCTCTTCTCCTGTGCGTGATGGCCGAGCCGCAGTTACGACGCGCGAAACGCAGGTGCCAAGATCCACACTCTGACGCGGCGGCGGTTTTCCTTAAATTCATATAAGTTTCCTATATGGGACGATTGCGCTGCCTCTGTCATCCCTATGCCCTTCGCCGGGATAATCCCGCTCCTGTCGAAGGGAGCATTTTTTCATGCTGGATATCTTCTACCTCGCGCTTGGCGCACTCGGTCTGGCCGTGTGCATGGGCTACGTCTCGGTTTGCGTAAGGATCTGACATGACGTTCGAACTTATCTTGGCGAGTGGCGTGACGCTGGGCCTGCTGGCCTATGTCATCGCCGTTCTGCTGCGACCGGAGAAATTCTGACGATGTCTATCTCCGGATGGGCGACAATCGCGGTATTCCTCATCTGCGTCATCGCGATGACGAGACCGCTCGGCGGTTATCTCAAACGTGTCCTCGAGGGAGAGCGGCATTTTCTGGCGTATGGCCTCGGGCCGATCGAGCGCGTGTTCTATCGCCTAGCAGGCGTGTGTCCCCGTGAGGAACACTCCTGGTCGCAATACGCTTTCGCGGTCCTTGCCTTCAAGGTTTTATGCTTTCTGGCCGTGTACGCCCTGCTTCGTCTGCAGGCGCAGCTTCCGCTGAATCCTACAGGCATGAGCGCGGTGGCTCCGGATCTTGCCTACAACACGGCCATGAGTTTTGTGACGAACACCAACTGGCAGAGTTACAGCGGCGAGACGACCATGAGCCATCTCAGCCAGATGCTTGCTCTGACAGTGCAGAACTTCGTTTCTGCGGCGGCGGGAATCGCCATCGCAGCCGCCGTCATTCGCGGTTTTTCGCGTCGAAGCGCGGCCGCCATCGGCAATTTCTGGGTCGATCTGGTGCGGGCGACGTTCTACGTGCTGTTGCCTGCATGCGTTATCCTGACCCTGTTTTTCGTAGCCCAGGGTGTGCCGCAGACGCTTCTGGGTTCGGTGCAGGCATCGACGCTTGAAGGCGCGCGTCAGACGATCGCGCTCGGCCCCGTCGCTTCGCAGGAAGCGATCAAGATGCTCGGCACGAATGGCGGCGGCTTCTTCAATACGAATTCTGCCCACCCGTTCGAAAATCCAAATGCCTTGACGAATTTTTTTCAGATGTTGTGCATTTTCGCGATAGGCGCTGGCTTGACGAATATGTTCGGCCGCATGGTCGGCAAGGAAAAGCAGGGATGGGCGATCTTTTCGGCCATGACCGCGCTTTTCCTCGTGGGCGTCAGCGTTCTCTACTGGTCCGAAGCGCACGCCAATCCTCTGCTGACTGCGTTGGGCGTGGACCCATCGCTGGGGAATATGGAGGGGAAGGAAGCACGTTTTGGAGTCGCTGCGTCCGCTCTTTTCGCGACGGTCACGACCGACGCTTCCTGCGGCGCGGTCAACGCCATGCATGAAAGCTTCCTGCCGCTGGGAGGGATGGTTCCTCTTATTAACATGATGCTTGGAGAGGTGATTTTCGGGGGCGTGGGCGCCGGTCTTTACGGCTTTATCCTGTTCGCCATCATCGCCGTGTTCATGGCGGGCCTGATGGTCGGCCGGACGCCGGAATATCTGGGGAAAAAGATAGAATCTCGTGAAATCAAGATGACCATGCTGGCGGTTTTGTGTCTGCCGCTGGTCATGCTCGGCTTCACTGCGGTGGCTGTCGTCGTCAAACCGGGTCTCTCGGCTCTTTCAGCGTCAGGTCCGCACGGTTTCACGGAGGCGCTCTATGCCTACACGTCCGCCGCCGCGAATAACGGAAGCGCGTTCTCCGGGCTTACGGCGAACTCCTTCTGGAATGCGACTCTTGGCCTCGGCATGATGATCGGTCGCTTTTTCGTCATCGTGCCCGTTCTGGCCATCGCAGGGGCCATGGCTGCGAAAAAAGTAGCTGCGCCTACGCCGGGGACGTTCCCGACCGACAACGGTCTTTTCATAGGTCTCGTAACCGGCGTGATTCTTATCGTCGGCGGACTGACTTTTCTTCCTGCACTCGCTCTGGGGCCAATCGTCGAGCATCTCGAAATGCTCCACGGCTCAGCGTTCTAAGGAGCGCCTTCCATGACTTCTCCTACTCTCCTCCCGGCCGATTCCGAGCACGGGCAAGCCGCCGGGCACAGGGGGAACGCCGGTATGATCCGTGCCGAACTGCTGGGTCCCGCCATCGTGGACAGTTTTCGGAAACTCGACCCGCGCGTTATGTGGCGCAATCCCGTCATGTTCGTCGTCGAGGTGGTCACGGTTCTGACGACCGTGTTGCTGATACGCGATCTTCTCGACGGCGAGCCACACCCCGGCTTCGCCATCCAGATCAATCTGTGGCTCTGGTTCACGCTCCTGTTCGCCAACTTCGCTGAAGCGGTGGCGGAGGGGCGGGGCAAGGCCCAGGCCGACAGCCTGCGTCGCGCAAGGACGGAAACGCGGGGCAAACGCCTGATTGCAAACGATGAAGGTCATTTCACGCCGCAGTGCCGCTATGAAGAGGTTCCGGCGCCAGCGCTCTCGGTCGGAGATGTGGTTCTCGTCCTGACCGGAGATTTTATTCCGAGTGATGGGGAGGTGGTCGAGGGAATAGCGTCCGTGGACGAATCCGCGATCACCGGAGAATCCGCCCCGGTGATCCGGGAGAGCGGCGGCGACCGTTCGGCGGTGACCGGAGGCACGCGGGTGCTTTCGGATTGGATCATGGTGCGAATCACGGCAGAGCAGGGCTCAACATTTCTCGACCGGATGATTTCACTGGTCGAGGGCGCCCAACGCCAGAAGACGCCCAACGAGATCGCGCTGACCATTCTGCTCGCGGGAATGACGCTCATCTTCATTTTCGCCGTCGCGACGATCCCGAGCTTCGTCAACTACGCGGGCGGCCATATTTCTGTCCTGATACTGGTCGCGCTGTTTGTGACGCTTATTCCGACGACTATCGGCGCTCTTCTGTCGGCTATCGGCATTGCCGGCATGGACAGGCTGATCCGTTTCAACGTGCTCGCCATGTCGGGACGCGCAGTGGAGGCGGCGGGAGACGTCGACACGCTGCTTCTCGACAAGACGGGCACGATCACAATCGGGGATCGTCAGGCGTCCGCATTTTTGCCCGTGGCGGGCGTGTCGGAGCAGGAACTGGCCGATGCGGCCCAACTCGCCTCCCTGGCGGACGAAACCCCGGAAGGTCGTTCCGTCGTCGTGCTGGCGAAGGAGCGTTTCGGCATCCGGGGGCGGGATATGACCGCGCTCGGCGCTCGTTTCGTTCCCTTCACGGCGCAGACCCGTATGAGCGGCGTCGACGTCGGCGGCCGTCAGATTCGCAAGGGCGCGGTGGACAGCATCATCGCCGCTCTGGGCAAGCATGGCGCGTCGGCCGATCATATCCGGGAGATCGCGGATGGCGTCGCGCGACAGGGCGGCACGCCGCTGGCCGTCGTCGATGACGGGCGGCTGATGGGCGTCGTGCATCTGAAGGACGTGGTGAAGGGCGGCATTCGGGAGCGTTTCGCGGAACTGCGACGCATGGGAATCCGCACGGTGATGATCACCGGCGACAATCCGTTGACGGCGGCGGCGATCGCGGCGGAAAGCGGGGTCGACGACTTTCTCGCCCAGGCGACGCCGGAGGCGAAACTCGCGCTGATCCGCAAGGAGCAGGGGCTGGGCAAGCTCGTCGCGATGTGCGGGGACGGAACGAACGACGCGCCCGCGCTGGCGCAGGCGGATGTCGGCGTGGCCATGAACACCGGAACGGTGGCGGCGCGCGAAGCGGGCAATATGGTCGACCTCGACAGCGACCCGACGAAGCTTATCGAGATCGTGGGCATCGGCAAGCAATTGCTCATGACCCGCGGCGCGCTGACCACCTTTTCGATCGCGAACGACGTGGCGAAGTATTTTGCGATCATTCCAGCGATGTTCGTCGGCTTTTATCCCGCGCTGTCCGCGCTGAACGTCATGCGGCTTGCGACGCCGGAAAGCGCGATTCTGTCGGCCATCATTTTCAATGCGCTGATCATCATCGCGCTGATTCCGCTTGCTCTGAAGGGCGTGCGCTATCGCCCGGTCGGCGCCGCCATGCTGCTGCGTCGCAACCTTCTCGTCTATGGCCTCGGAGGCCTCGTCGTCCCCTTCATCGGGATCAAACTCATAGACATGCTCGTCACGAGCATTGGTCTGGCCTGAGGAGGCCATCATGACGATCATGCGCCAGATGCGCCCAGCGTTGACGATTTTCCTGCTGCTGTCCGTGCTTACCGGTCTCGTCTACCCACTGGGCATGACCGGACTTGCGGGGCTGCTGTTTCCGCAACAGGCTGGAGGGAGCCTGATCCGATCGGAGGGCAAGACGGTCGGCTCCGTCCTGATCGGACAGAATTTCTCGCGCCCCGGGTATTTTCATGGACGACCTTCGGCCACCATGGGATCGGATCCGGCGGACGCGTCGAAAACGATCGCGGCTCCCTACAATGCGGCCGCCTCGGTCGGGTCCAACGCCTCACCCACGTCCAGAGCTCTCGTGGAGCGCGTGGCGGCGGCGGTCGCGCAACTCAAGGCCGAGAACCCTGAGGCCGTCGCGGCGGGAGAACATATTCCCATGGATCTCGTCACGACGTCGGCGAGCGGCCTTGATCCGGATATCTCGCCGGACGCGGCGTTCTTTCAGGTCAGGCGCGTCGCACAGGCCCGTCGCCTTCCGGAATCGGAAGTCCATCAACTTGTGGAAAACCTGATCCAAAGTCCGCTGATGGGATGGCTGGGCGAACCGCATGTCAATGTGCTCCAACTGAATATGGCCCTCGACACGCTTCACAGGTAATCAGCTGACGATGGATACTCGTGCCGATCGTCCAGATCCGGACGCCCTGCTGCGGCGCACTTCGCAGGAACTGGAAAGTCGGGAGCGCGGCCGTCTGAAAGTCTTCCTTGGCGCCGCGCCCGGCGTCGGGAAGACGTTCGAGATGCTGACCACGGCGCGACAGCTCCTGCGGGATGGCGTCGATGTCGTCGTTGGCGTGGTCGAAACCCACGGGCGCGCGGAAACAGCGGCGCTTCTGGAGGGGCTGGAGCAGGTTCCGCAGTGCCTCGTTGATTACAAGGGCCGGACATTGCGCGAGATGGGGCTGGACGCCATTCTGGCCCGCGCGCCGCGTGTCGTGCTGGTGGACGAACTGGCGCACACGAACGCGCCGGGCTCCCGCCATCCGAAGCGCTGGATGGATGTGGAGGAACTGCTCGAGGCGGGCGTCGACGTGTTGACGACCGTCAATATCCAGCATCTCGAAAGCCTTAACGACGTTGTCGCCTCGATCACACGCGTCCGCGTGCGCGAGACGGTGCCGGACAGCGTGATCGAACGGGCGGACGAAGTCGAACTGATAGACCTGACGCCCAACGATCTCCTGCAGCGCATGCGTGACGGCAAGATCTACGCAAGTCACGCCGCCGGCCAGGCTCTGCTGCACTATTTCTCCCCAGGCAATCTGACGGCTCTACGTGAACTCGCCCTGCGCCATACGGCGCAACAGGTCGACGCGCAGCTTGTCGATCATATGAAGGCCAATGCGATCTCCGGCCCGTGGGCCGCAGGGGAGCGGATCATGGTGTGCCTGACGTTGCAGGACCGTGACGCAAGTTTGTTGCGTTACGGCAAGCGCCTTGCAGACCGGTTGCACGCGCCCTGGATCGTGCTCCATGTCGAGACGGGCCGAGATCTGACCGACGATGCGCGTGCGCGCATCGCGTCCCAGATGCATCTCGCGCAATCCCTCGGCGCCGAGACCGTAACCGTTCCCGGGCAGGACGTGGCGATTGACGCGCTCGCCTACGCGCGGGGACAGAACGTGACGCAAATCGTCGCGGGGCATCCGGCCGGACGTGGATGGGGCGGGCGTCTGCGGCAGTGGCTGGGTTATGCGACTACCGAGCGTCTCATCCGGTACGCCGACGGTTTTCCCGTGCATGTCGTGCCGCGTTCGCCGACGGCGGAAAGCGCCCAGACGAGGCTGGGGAGCGCCACCGCCCCCCGTATCGGTCCGTACGTGGCGAGTTCGCTGATCGTCGCCGTCGCGTTAGGCGTGGCGCTGCTGCTACGTCGCGGGTTTGAGGTCAGCAACGTCTCGCTCGCGTTCCTGACGGCCATTCTGGGCGTCGCCGTCGCCTATGGGCTTGGACCTTCCCTGTGGGCGTCCCTGCTCGGCATGTTGTGCTTCAATTTTTTCTTTCTGCCGCCGATCTATACCCTGACGATCACAGCGCCCGACAACGTGGTCGCCCTATTTTTCTTTTTCGCGACTGCGCTGATCGCCAGCAACCTGGGCGCGCGCGTGCGCAGTCAGGCCGTTGTGGCGAGACACCGCGCCGAGATCACGCAGTCGCTTTATCATTTTAGCCGCACGATTACGGGGATCATCAAACTCGATGATCTCCTCTGGTCAGCAAGTCATCAGATCGCGACGATGCTGGATTGCAACGTGGTGTTGTTGTTGCCGGAAAATGGCGCCCTGTCGGTCAAGACGTCCTACAACGAAGGGCGAGCGATCGGGGCGGACGATCTGGCGGCAGCCACCTGGGCGTGGAAACATAACAGCGTCGCTGGCAGAGGGTCTGATAATCTGCCCGGCGTGCACTGGCTGTTCATGCCGTTGCGGACAGGCAGGGGTCCGGTCGCCCTGATCGGTCTGGATACGGAAAAGGGCGGCGTGATTCTTGATTCGGAGCGCCAGCGCCTTCTGGACGCGCTGGCCGATCAGACGGCGTCCGCCATTGAAAGTCTGCTGCTCGCCCGGGAGCTTGATCAGGCGCGTCTGGACACAGAGACAGACAAGCTGCGCGGCGCGCTTCTGACGTCCATTTCGCATGATCTGCGTACGCCTTTGGCGTCAATTCTCGGCGCAGCTTCCAGTCTTGACAGTTACGGAGAGGAACTCGGTCCGACTGCGCGGAAGGAGCTTCTGGCGACGATTCATGACGAAGCCGAGCGTCTCAATCGGTTCGTCGCGAATCTTCTCGATATGACACGGCTGGAAGCCGGGGCGCTGCGACCCCGAAGAGAACGCGTGGATATTGGTGAAGTCGTCGCCAGCGCCCTGACGCGGGCCTCCCGCCTGTTGGTCGGTCATCATGTGGAGATGGATTTGGCCCCGGATCTTCCAATGCCGTTTCTCGATGATGTTCTGATCGAGCAGGCGCTTTTCAACGTTCTCGATAACGCCGGAAAATATACCAAATCTGGAACGAAAGTGACCGTCACCGCGACGTGCGACGCAGAAACGTTGACGGTGCGGGTTCTGGACGAGGGCGAAGGGTTTTCCATCAGCGACCCTGACATCGTCTTCAGCAAGTTTACGCGCTTCATGTCCGCCGACCGCGCCCGTCCCGGCACCGGACTGGGCCTTGCGATCGCACGCGGGTTTGTCGAGGCGATGGGCGGAAAAATCATCGCTCGCAACAGGCGAGACCGCTCGGGCGCCGAATTTGTCATGACGTTTCCCATAGCCGCGAAAGATGTGAAATGAGCGACCCGTCCGTTCTTATCGTGGATGACGAACCGGCTATCCGGCGTCTTCTTAAAATGACGCTCTCCAGCCAGTCCTGGCGGATTGCGGAGGCAGGCACAGGCGAGGTTGCGTTGCGCATGGCCGCCGAAAATCCGCCCGATATCGTGCTTCTCGACCTGGGGCTTCCGGATATCGACGGCGTCGAGGTGTTGCGGCGGATGCGCGCAAGCAGGCCCACGCTGCCGGTCGTGATTCTCTCGGTCCGGGACGACGAGCGCGGAAAAGTCGCTGCACTGGAGGCAGGTGCGGACGACTATGTCACGAAGCCTTTCAGTATGGCGGAACTGGTGGCGCGTTTGCGCAACGCTTTAAGGCACGCGCTGCAACAGGAAGGCACTGCGCCGCTGTTCGTGTCCGGCGATCTGACGGTTGACCTCGTGCGTCGGCAGATTTTTCGCGGCGAAACCGAAATTCGACTTTCGCCGCGCGAATGGGACATCGTGCGCATGCTCGTTCGATATGCGGGGCGGGTTCTGACACATCAGACGATCATGGGGAAACTTTGGGGCGCGACCGGAGACGTGCAGCAACTGCGTGTTTATATCAGGCAAATACGTCAGAAGCTCGAGGTTGATCCAGAAAGGCCCAAGCATATCATTACCGAGACGGGGGTTGGTTACCGCTTGATTCAGTTGTGACGCCTCCAGCCGGTGGCGACAGGCTTGCTTCCGCACGCGCCATATGTTCCCACTCTAGGAAGTTATTTTGAGTTGGACATTCTGGTTAAAAAAAGAAAGGTTTGAAAACGAATTGCAGCCTGATGGATGCGCCGCTCAACCATCATGAATCATGATTGATGACGCAGCGCCGAAAAAGCTTTCCGAAGAGATGTAGGAAAATGAAATTCCTGAAAAAGTTGCAATCAATTGTTCTTCATTAATTTTTTTATGTGTATTTCAGGTTTTTACCAGAGGTGAATGTGCGGTCGCAGGGGGTGTGTAAAGGCCGCGCCGACCGATCGCGCTGCAATGGGTCACATACTGAGCGCCGCAGATAACGATCGTAATTTCTCCGGATTGCGGATGACGTAGACGGAAACTATCCGCTCTTGCGCTATTTCCAGCACGACGGCTTGGGGGAGTCCGTCCGCTTCCAGCGTCACGAAGCCTGGCGCGCCGTTAATGCGACCGCGATAGAGCACCGACGGAACAGTATCGCGCTTGAGCGCCAATCGGGAAAAGAATCGCGCGGCCTTCTCGCCGCCGCGGATCAGGTTCAGCGCCGCCGGACGAATGCCCCCGCCATCTGTGTGCACGACCGCGTCGGCGGCCAGCAGGTCGCGCAACGCCGTTTCATCGCCCGTCTGCGTCGCTGCGAGGAAAGCGTCGGCCAGGCGCACTGCGTCAGCCGCAGATGACGATTGGCGCGGTCGGGCTTCGTCGAGACGCTGGCGCGCTCGCACCGCCATCTGGCGGCACGCCGCCTGCGATTTGTTCAGTAGCTCCGCAAGTTCAGCGAACGGCGTGTCGAACAGGTCGTGCAGAATGAAAATGGCCCGCTCGGTTGGCGAGAGCCGTTCGAGCGCCAGCAGAAACGCCATCGACAGAGTCTCATTTTGCGCCCATACGGCTTCCTGCGGCGCGTCGCGGCTGTCTGGGACGGGCTCTGGCAGCCAGGGGCCGACATAGGTTTCGCGTCGCACTCTAGCCGAGCGAAGGTGATCGAGGGCCAGCCGTGCCATTGCCTTCATAAGCCATGCCTGCGGGCGCGCCACGTCCGGACGCGACGCCCCCTGCCACCGCAGGAAGACTTCCTGCGCGATGTCCTCGGCCGTCGCATGGGAGCCTGTCATGCGATAGGCTACTCCGATCAAGGCGGCGCGATACGCAAGAAAACTGGTCGTCGCGTCGGTCATCTCATGCGCCGGTGGGCGCGGAGCGAAAGCCGATGGCCAACCGGTTCCAGCCATTGATCGTGGCGATCAGCAGCGTGAGCTTCACGAGCTCCTCCTCGGAAAAATGCGCTTTCACACTGGCCCAGTCCTCGTCCGGGGCGTGCGTGTCGGCCACGCGCGTCAGGGCTTCGGTCCACGCCAGCGCGGCCTGTTCACGCGGACTATAAAGCGGCGCCTCGCGCCAGGCGTCGAGCAGGAACAGACGTGCTGTTGTTTCACCGTCCCGAATTGCGTCACGCGTATGCATGTCGATGCAGAACGCGCAACCGTTGATCTGCGAGGCGCGGGTCTTGACCAATTCGATCAGGCTTTTCTCCAGACCCGAGGTGGCGACGGCTTTTTCCAGCGCCAGCATGGCCTGCATCACTCCGGGCGCGGCTGCGAAATAATCGAGACGAGGTTGCATCGGGTTTTTCCTTGTTGCGGTTCACGCAGACAAGACGAGATGGCCGATACGGATGTGACACTCAGGATGAAATTTTTTCGACAGCGCCGGATTTCGCTGGCGCCGACGGCGTATTGGCGAACAGGTTCTGCCAATTGTTCTGGACGCGTGGTTTTCGCGCCTTTCTTCGGTTATGGCGAAAAGAGCCGGTGTTGGGTTTCGGTTTGTCAGGAGTACAGAAAAAACGGCACGCGTTTTCTTGCGGTTTGAGAGTCTGCGCCCTGTGGCGGGGGCAGTGCGAGATCGCTGAATCTGACGGGCGCGTGGTCGTTTACGGAGGAAGAACTTGCCTTCCCTGAGCCGTCGTCCGCGCTGCGGGTGGCGCAAAGAAGCCTCGGGCTGTATAGAGGCCCACTTGAATTTCCAAACGGGACGACAATGAGCAACAGCACCGATTTCAAGGTCAAGGACATCTCCCTCGCCGAGTGGGGCCGTAAAGAGATCTCCATCGCCGAGGGCGAAATGCCGGGCCTGATGGCGCTGCGCGAAGAATATGGCGCGAGCCAGCCGCTGAAAGGCGCCCGTATCGCCGGCTGCCTGCACATGACCATCCAGACGGCCGTGCTGATTGAGACGCTGACCGCGCTGGGCGCCACCGTGCGCTGGTCTTCCTGCAACATCTTCTCGACGCAGGATCAGGCCGCGGCCGCCGTCGCCGCTGCTGGCGTTCCCGTGTTCGCGTGGAAGGGCCTGTCCGAGGAAGAGTTCTGGTGGTGCATCGAGCAGACGGTCAAGGGACCGGACGGCTGGACCCCGAACATGATCCTCGACGACGGCGGCGACCTGACCGTGCTGATGCACGACAAGTATCCCGAGATGCTGGATGACGTCCGCGGCCTGTCCGAAGAGACGACGACGGGCGTCCATCGTCTGTGGGAAATGCAGAAGAAGGGCACGCTCAAGGTCCCGGCGATCAACGTCAACGACAGCGTCACCAAATCCAAGTTCGACAACCTGTACGGCTGCCGTGAAAGCCTCGTGGACGCGATCCGTCGCGGCACCGACGTCATGATGGCGGGCAAGGTCGCCGTCGTCGCGGGCTATGGCGACGTGGGCAAGGGCTCCGCTGCGTCCCTGCGTAACGCGGGCTGCCGCGTTCTGGTGACCGAGGCCGACCCGATCTGCGCTCTGCAAGCCGCGATGGAAGGCTACGAGGTCGTGACGATGGAAGGCGCTGCTCCGCGCGGCGACATCTTCGTGACGGCGACCGGCAACGTCGACGTGATCACGCTCGACCACATGCGCGAGATGAAGCACCGCGCGATCGTGTGCAACATCGGTCACTTCGATTCCGAGATCCAGATCGGCGCACTGCGTAACCTGAAGTGGGACAACGTGAAGCCGCAGGTCGACGAGGTCGAGTTCCCTGACGGCAAGCGCCTGATCGTTCTGTCCGAAGGTCGCCTCGTGAACCTGGGCAACGCCACGGGCCATCCGTCCTTCGTCATGTCGGCGTCCTTCACCAACCAGACGCTGGCGCAGATCGAGCTGTGGACGGCGAAGCCGGGCCAGTACGAGAACAAGGTCTATGTCCTGCCAAAAAAGCTCGACGAGAAAGTGGCCGCGCTGCATCTCGCAAAGGTTGGCGCGCAGTTGACGAAGCTGTCGCAGCAGCAGGCTGAATACATCGACGTTCCGGTGAACGGCCCGTTCAAACACGACGCCTACCGCTACTGATCGACGAGCTGCCTTGTTTGCGAGGCGGTCATAAACGTGGCGCATTCATGCGCCATGAACCGGAAGGTCGCAGCCGGCGTTTCATCGGCTGCACCGTGTCAACCAAGGAAGGATCGCGATTTATGAGCATTTTCGGCTCCATCGTTTCCGCAATTTTCGGTCATGCGAAGGCTGCTGAGGCGCCCGCGTCCGCTCCTGCCGCTACATCGGCGACCCCGGATGCGGCTCCCGCCGCAGCCCCGTCGGCCCCTGCCGCGCCGGTTGATGTCGACGCAGTTCTCACGGATCTCGCCGCGAAGGCGGGGCAACCGCTGAACTGGAAAGAGTCGATCGTCGACCTTCTGAAGCTTCTGAACCTCGACAGCTCGCTCGCGGCGCGCAAGCAGCTCGCAACCGAACTGCACTACACGGGCGACGAAAACGATTCGGCGACCATGAATGTGTGGCTGATCAAGGAAGTCCGTCAGAAGCTCGCCGAGAACGGCGGTAAGCTGCCAGCCGGTTTCTGATCGGCCCGACCGGGTCTTCGGACCGGTCTCAATCATATCAGCCCGCCTGGTCCTTGTGACCTGGCGGGCTTTTTCATAGGCGCGACGTCATGACGGTAACTCTCTACGGCATAAAATCCTGTGACACGATGCGTAAGGCGCGTGCGTGGCTGGACGAACACGGCGTGACCTACGCTTTCCACGACTACAAGGCGCAGGGTATCGAGGAAGCGACATTGCGGAGGTGGGTTTCAGTCGTCGGATGGGAGATCCTGCTCAATCGCGCAGGCACAACGTTCAAAAAGCTGCCACCTGACGCAAAAGAAAATATCGACGCCGACAAGGCCGTCTCGCTGATGCTGTCCAATCCGTCGATGATCAAGCGTCCGGTTCTGGATAATGGCGCGATCACGGTCGGCTTCAGGCAGGACGCTTACGAGGCTCTTTTTTCACGCGCGTAACCGGCTGATGTTCGTCTTCATGACCCGGTGATGGGTTATTTTGAAGTATTTGCGGAAAATTTCAAATTTTTCGTAAAAGCGTGACCTGTGACGCCAAATATCGACCTTTTGCGGGGCTGGAGGCCCTCCCGCCGAAGGTCGTCAGGAACTGGCGCTTGGCGGTCTAAAGTCGTTCTGTCATCGTCACTCTGGTCCGGGGCGCCCCCCGTAACGATCCGATGGAACTCTCAGGCGTATGATCAGCCTCTTCGACATCTTCAAGATCGGCGTTGGCCCTTCGTCATCGCATACGGTGGGGCCGATGCGTGCGGCTGCCGCATTCGCTGTCGCGGTCAGGGGACAAGAGGACAGCCGCATCGCCAGCGTAGTCGTCACGCTTCTCGGGTCGCTCGCCTGGACGGGCGTGGGGCACGCCACCGATACGGCAGTGATGCTCGGTCTGTCGGGCGAGACGCCGGATCAGGTCGATCCCAACGAGGCCGAGCGACTGGTCGAGGCGATACGCAAAACCCGGACTTTGCGCCTGATCGGGCGCGATATCGCGTTCGACCCACAGCACGCGATCATTTTTGATAAGAAAACCACGCCGCCGGTACATCCGAACACGATGCGTTTCGCAGCATTCGATGCGGCGGGCGAATGCGTGCTGGAGCAGGGGTGGTGCTCCGTCGGCGGCGGCTTCATCGTGCCGGAGAACACCCCGGATGATGCAGCGGTCATCCCGTCCGAGCCTGCGCCGTTCGACTTCGCCTCGGGCGACGACTTGCTGGCGTGCGCGCGGCGGACGGGGCTCAGCATCGCCGAGATCGTCATGGCCAACGAACAGGCCCTGCGTCCGGCGGAGGACGTCGTCGCGCATATCGATCGCATTATCGACGCCATGATGGCGTGCGTGGATCGTGGCCTGTCGCAGGATGGCGCTCTTCCCGGAAAGCTGGGCGTGCGTCGTCGCGCGTCGTCGCTGCGCGAACGGCTGGAAGCGGACCGCTTTCGCAATGTGCGTCCGGCGCACGAGATCATGGACTGGATCAGCCTCTTCGCCATCGCGGTGAACGAAGAGAATGCGGCGGGCGGGCGGGTCGTCACGGCGCCGACCAACGGCGCGGCAGGCGTAGTGCCTGCGGTCCTGCGCTATTACCGTGACTTCTGCATGGGGGCGACGCGCGAGGGGATGCGCGATTTTCTGCTGACGGCGGCGGCTATTGGCGGGTTGTTCAAGCGCAACGCCTCGATTTCCGGCGCGGAGGTGGGGTGTCAGGGAGAGGTTGGCGTCGCCTGTTCAATGGCCGCTGCCGGACTGGCTGCGGCGTTGGGCGGCGATCCGCAGCAAGTCGAGAACGCCGCCGAAATCGGGATGGAGCACCATCTTGGCATGACCTGCGATCCTGTCGGTGGGCTGGTGCAGATTCCCTGCATCGAGCGCAACGCTTTCGGCGCGGTGAAGGCCGTAAACGCGGCGTCGCTCGCCCTGCGTGGCGATGGGGCGCATCACGTGTCGCTCGACAAGGTGATCGTGACGATGCGTGAAACCGGAGCGGATATGAACAGCCGCTATAAGGAAACCTCTCTGGGCGGCCTGGCTGTCGCCTTTCCCGAGTGCTGATAAAGAAACGGAAACAATGTATTTCCGGCATTTCTGTTTCATTAATGCCGTCGGACTCGTAGGTTCATGAGCGAGACGCAGGCCCAGCAGGCCAGCGCAACGAAACCGGGAGCCTCGAAATGACGAAAGTCCTCGTTCTTTACTATTCTTCCTATGGCCACATCGAGACCATGGCTTCGGCGATCGCCGAGGGCGTGCGCGAAGCCGGAGCGGAAGCGGTCGTAAAGCGCGTGCCGGAGCTGGTTCCGGAAGAGGTCGCCAAGGCCAGCCACTTCAAGGTCGAACAGGCCGCGCCGCTGGCGACGCCGGGTGAACTGGCCGACTATGACGCGATCATCGTCGGCAGCCCGACCCGCTTCGGCCGCGTCTCGTCCCAGATGGCGAATTTCTGGGATCAGACCGGCGGTCTCTGGGCCAAGGGCGCGCTGATCGGCAAGGTCGGCGCGGCGTTCACCTCGACCGCGTCCCAGCATGGCGGACAGGAGACGACTTTGTTCTCCCTGCTCACCACGCTGCTGCACCACGGCATGGTCATCACGGGTCTGCCCTACAGCTACCCCGGCCTGACCGAGATGAACGAAGTCGCGGGCGGCACGCCTTACGGCGCCAGCACGCTGGCTGCAGCGGACGGCTCTCGCGCGGTCAGCGCCAACGAAGCAGGCGGCGCCCGCTTCCTCGGCAAGCACGTGGCCGAACTCGCCACGCGCCTGAAGGGTTGAAAACCTGACGGGTGAGCCATCTCGGCTCACCCCTGTAAGCGCCCCGCCGCAGGGCGGGCGTGATTGACCAGAGATCAGGTCGCCGCCGCTTTGTCCCAGAGTCGTCTGAACGGGACAAATGGACACGCTGACCAGCGCGCCAGCCGGATGCCCGGCGGTACGCCCTGACTGGACCGGCAGGCCGGGAAGACCCGCGCCGTCGGCGAACGTTTCGACGCCCGACGTTTTCGGGCTCGCCACATGCACACATATTCAGCCGCTCTCGTGTCGGATCGTCCGGCCTCCCTGAGCGGAGCAAGGAGAACATATCATGATCGAAGTAAGACCTTTCGACGGACTCGGAGCGGCCAATCACGGTTGGCTGGACGCCCACCACCACTTTTCTTTCGCGGGCTACAATGATCCGTCGCGCGTTCACTGGGGCGCCCTGCGCGTGTGGAATGACGACAGGATCGCCGCTGGAGAAGGCTTTCCGCCTCATCCGCATCGCGACATGGAAATCATCACCTATGTCCGCTCCGGCGCGATCACGCATGAGGACAACCTCGGCAATCGTGGTCGCACGGAAGCAGGCGACGTTCAGGTCATGTCCGCAGGCACTGGCATCGTTCATAGCGAATTCAATCGCGAGGACGAGACAACCACGATTTTCCAAATCTGGATCATGCCGAGCAAGCGCGGTCATGCTCCTCGCTGGGGCGCGCGGCCGTTCCCCAAGGACGGCCGGTCCGGGCAGTTCGTGCCGCTGGCCTCAGGCACGGAGGGGGACGGCGACGCTCTGTGGATTGGCGCGGACGCCCGTGTGCTCGGCGCGACGATCAAGGCGGGTGAGAAGGTGACATATGAAACCTCTCGTGATCGCTTCCTGTATCTGGTGGCTGCGAAAGGCGCGATCACCATTGACGGAGTCGACGCCGCTGAACGGGATGGGGTCGCCATCCGCGACGTGGAGCGCGTCACGGTGACGGCGCGGGAGGACGCGGAACTGGTTCTCGTCGACAGCGGAGAGTAAATCCCGAGACTTCCCGGGGCGTCCGGTCTTTCTTCGACCGGGCGCGCCCCCGTCGTCTTGTCTGAAGCTGCAGGCCGCCGCATATCTCGCCGGGCGTTAGCGCAAGGGAGATTGCCGGTCATGAAGAACTCAATCCATAGCCGCCTCCGCCGTCTGGCGTTGGCGCTGCTGGCGTCGGCGTCGCTTGCAAGCTTCGCGACGGGAGCCGCCAGAGCGGAGCCGCAGGTTGAATTCCAGCGCCTGACCTGGCTTGAAATACGCGACGCCGTGCGCGCGGGCTACGACACCATCATCATACCGGTCGGCGGGACGGAGCAGAGCGGCCCGTACATTGCCGTCGGCAAGCACAATGTTCGTGCCGAGGCCTTGGCTGACCGCATCGCCCGTTCGCTTGGTAACGCGCTTGTCGCGCCGGTGATCGCTTATGTCCCCGAAGGCGGGCTTTCCCCCCGGACGTCGCATATGCGTTTTCCCGGCACGATTACCGTGCCGCCCACTGTATTTGAGGGACTTTTGCGCTCAGCGGCTGAGAGCTTCCGCGTGCAGGGATTTCACACCGTCGCATTCATCGCCGATCATGGTGGCTACCTATCGCAACTGCGCGAGGTTGTGGTTGGTCTCGACAGGGCGTGGAGCGGGTCCGGGGCGCATGCTCTCTACGTGGATTCCTATTACAATGTGATCGGCGGCGCCTACGCTGACGCCCTGCGCGCGCGGGGGCTGGGTGAGGATGTCGGAAAGCATGCTGAACTGAGCGACACGTCCTTGATGCTTGCCGTTGATCCGTCGATGGTGCGCGAGCAGGCGCTACGATCTGCTCCGAAGCCGACAACGGCGGATGGCGTGTATGGCGGAGATCCCCGGCCCGCAACGGCGGAGCTTGGAAAGATCGGCGTGGACATGCAGGTCGATGCGGCGGTAGCGGAGATACGTAAAGCTCAGGGGCGTTAGGGGTGCGCATAGTATATTGCGGGCGATTTTTAGGTCTGGATATTGGAAAGCGGCAGAAGATGTAGCTATTTTGTCGTGAAATATGAGCGTCAAAGCGTGGAACGGCTCTCGCCCTGAATGACCTCGGTTACAGGAAATTTGGCGACAGGCGGCACTTTATACCCGTTGCGCTGGCGCCAGCCGGGTCCATAGAGAGAGTGGCACGAACTGGACGACGGCCGTGGCGAGAGGCAACCATACGAACCCGGTCGTCACCCAGGGAATAAGCCCGGGGGATTGTTCCGCAAGGTTTGGTGCGTAGTGTCCGCCTGAAAGAAGGAACGCCAGAATAAAGCCGGTGGCCCCCATGGATACTTTCGTGACCAACGTGTTGATCGCATAGGCGAGGCCAGCTGTATTGACATCCGACGCCTCCTCTCCGTCGTCGATAGCGCGGGAAAGTAGAACGTAATACAGCGGCGAGGCGATGCCCTGAGCGAGGCTAAGAAGTATAAAGCCGACATAGAATGCAGTTCGATCCGATCCGGCAAAGCCGATTGCGCCATAAGCGACAACTTGAAGCACGAGCGAGTAGATTGCAGTTCCGACGATGCCTGCGCGTTTGACGCAGGATGGCGTCGCCGCAGCGCCCAGGAAGCCCATGACTGTTGCGAGAGTCAAAAGTTCTCCGGCGAAAGTTTCGCTCCCACCAAGACGCACGCGTACGTAGTAGATTACAAAGCCGTATAAAGTTCCGATTCCGATGAATTGGAAGAAAACAAGAATGTTGCACAGGTGCCATCGGCGATTGCCGATCAGCGCGTGGATCAGCTCACTGGCGCTACGCTGGACGGGAGGCGGAGCATGGCGGACAACGCAAAATCGGGAAACGATCCGCCACATCAGGCTACCGGCGATGGCCAGAGCCAGAACATAGAGCACGACGCCCTTCTGGCGTTGAGCTTCGCTTACGCCGCCTCCAAGCCAATCTATGGCGGGAATTGTCAGCAACGCTACGGCAAACTGCCCGATCTGACAGCCCATCATACGGAATGTATTGAGTCCCACCCGGTCTTGTGGGGCGGTGCTGATCATGGTCGCCAAAGCCCCATACGGGGTATTGATGCAGGAGTAGATGGCCCCGAAAAGAATATATGACGCTCCAGCCCACAGAACTCTTGCATGAGGAGACAGCGGGAGGGGAAGAAAGCAGATGAATGCAGACAGGCCGAACGGGATGGCAAGGCGGCGGATCAATTGTGGCACCAGCAGGCCGCCGGCGCGATCGACGACGTATCCGATCGCCGGATCGCAGACAGAGTCGAACAGACGAGCGACAAGCAGGATCCAGGCGACGGACGACGGCGGAATATTGTAGATATCGGTATAATAAAACATAAGATATGATGTCGTGAGTCCCCACATCAGGTTGGATGAGAGGTCGCCGCAGCCGTAGGCCGCCTTTTCGCGAAAGGAAAGCGTGTCCGATATCGCCATAAACTAACCTCTCGACCGGGCTGAAGCTGTTTTCAGAGTCGTCCTGATTTCAGTTCGAGTGCGAGATGATTGCAAGCTCGCATGCTTTGGGCCATCACCGTAAGAGTCGTCCCGAGAGCGCCGCCGGACGGAAAGCTTGACGCGTCCGTAACGAAGAGATTCGGCACATCCCATGACTGACCGTAAGAATTCAGGACGGATGTATTTGGATCGGCTCCCATGCGCACGCCACCAGTTTCGTGGATGGCCGCGCCCATGACCATACTTTTGGGAAACATCCTACGGATAAGCCAGCGCGCAAGGAATGATTTTTCGGGATACAATCCGGAGCCGGACTCACCAAGGCCAAGCGGCGACGCCCAGAAATCGACCTGCCCGCCACTTGCTTCGATCATATCCGCACAATCGCGAATCTGCCTGCGCAACATCGCACGCTCGTTCTCGTGCAGCGCGCAGCGAATATGCGGCAACGGTATGCCCCACCGGTCGCGTCGTTTCGGGTCCAGTGTCACGGCATTGTCTTTCCAGGGAAGCATTTCCCCGAAACCCATGATGCTAACCTGTGTTTCGTTCGAATGATCCGCAGATGCGGAGCGGCCGATCGACCCCTGAAACGTGTAACCGCGCGAAAACGCGGGATCGACGCTGCCTTCGGCATTTTCATAACGCGGGAGGTACATCCCGCCAGTGACGCCGTAGAATGGATGAGACGGCAACGTAACGTCTGGCCCGCTTCGCGCAGCGGCTGGCCAGCGGCCGAACATCAGACTGGCGCACTGATCCATGAAATAACGACCGAGAGTCCCGGAACTGTTGCCAAGACCCTTCGGGTGCCGTGAAGATTTCGAGTTCAGCAGAAGGCGTATGCTCTCGACGGGGGACGCGCAGACGACAATAGACCGAGCGTTTGCAACATGATGCGTTTTCGTCTTGCGGTCTATCCAGGCGACGCCCGTGGCGCGGCCGGAAGTCGGATCGGTGAGCACCTGATGGACTATGGCGTTGGAGTGGACCGTAAGGTTGCCTGTAGCCGCTGCGGCGGCAAGAGAAGGAGTGACGGGCGAGCCGCTGTGCGGGTTAAAACGCCATGCGATGACCGATCGGTTTGGCCAAATCTTTTCAACGCTTTTACGGAATGATTGTTCTTGCGGCGTTAGAACGGCTCCTTCGGCCATTAGGCCGTCCGGGGCTGTCGGAACCTTGTCGAGATTGCCGTGGATGCCGAGAAACCGTTCGGCCTTCTCGTACCACGGAGCGATGTCGACGTAAGAGAATGGCCAGTCTACGCCGCCCGATTTCCTCTCTTTCCCCTTGAAATCATAATCGGACCAGCGAAAGAGAACGCGGCCATAGGCGTGCAACCTGCCGCCTACTTGATGACCGCGGATCCACAGGAAGGGCGCGCCTCTGGGCGTCGTGTAGCCATGCGTCCAGTCGTTGACGAAAAGATGTTTAAGTTGGCTGTTAAAAAACGCAACACGGGACTGAATGTGCTGTCCGGCGAGAGTCGCGACGATCCTGGGGAGAAGATGCGCGTCTTTTCCCGCAGGCTTACGGCGTGTGGCGAGCCCGTCCGGTTGAAGCGTGTGGCCGGCTTCAAGGACCAGCACCGAAAGACCCTGCTCGGTCAGTTCTTTGGCGGCGAATCCACCTGCAGCGCCGGAGCCGACGACAATTGCATCGTATTGTTTTACGGTCATGGAGTTTTCCTGCTCGCAAGGCTTGTGAGCGCCTCGCATGGCTGGTCAGGCTTTCAGCTGACGGAACGCGCCGCACAGTTGCGGGCGATGGGGGGAGCTTGTGTCTGACCAGGATACTTTAGAATTTCTATTTGCAGTCAGCCCGTTTGCGCGTGACTCTCTCACGAGTCGAGGGACCGCTTCCGCACGCAGGCAGGGTGGGGGAAGGAGAGTTCCGGTCTTGTCACAGATCGCCCGCCGTGGTCAGCATCCGGACGAACGAGACCCCTCGTTGCAGTGCGGGTATCGGATCGGGGCAGGCGTCCAACTCCAGGATTGGTCCGCACAGAAGCGGCGCCTGCGCCAGCAACGCGTTCAGCCTGGCGAACGGCGCGCGTCCCTCGCCGAGTTCGCAGAAAAACGGCCTGTGGCGCGAATGAATATCGGCGGTGATCGGGGTGTCTACCGGCATGGGTCCGATTGCGTCTTTCCAGTGCGCGGCGACCGTGCGCTCAAGATGACGTTCCAGAACGCGTTCCGGAGATCCGCCTTCGAGGATGATGTGGGCCGGATCGATGCACAAGTGGACATATCGTGGATCGGTCAGCAACAGGAATAAATCGATGTCCCGCGGCGCGCAGAAAAGACTGTGCGCTTCGGTATGCAATGCCAGTCTGACGCCTTCCCGAGCGGCTGCGGCGCCCATGCGATTGAGCAACGCTGCAATAGGGTGCGCGAGCGCAAGATCGACGAAGGAAAGTGGTTCATCGAGGAATGTAGCGCGGCATGGAAGTCCAGCCACCAGCACGGCGCCGCCGACGGAGGACAGAAACTGCGCCGTTTGCGTAACAGATTCCAGAATTTCTTTCTCCGAAGCGCCGTAATCTGCGATAGGAATTCTGTCGAGATCCGGAAAGAAGCAGGACCATACTTCAATGCTCCGAGCTTCGAGCTCCTGCTTAAAGATGTCGGCGCCGCCAAACGCCGCCACCGCGCCGCGCCAGTCGAATGGTGGAAAGGTAAGCTCCACTCCTGAGAGCCCCGCTTCTTGCAACGAGTCAAGAATACGTGTCCAGAATACGCGAGGTTGGGCTGCGGCCAGACTCGTTATGGCTTCGGGAGTATCCACCCCCCAGAAACTGGGGTTGTAGAACGTAACGAGATCTGTGCCGATTTTCATAATGTGAAGGTTCCGTGATGTGGGTCTGCTTTGGAAGGATCTGAGTTTTCCTCAGAAAGATGTGGAGACGCTGCCGGTCATGGAAAAACGTGGCTCCACAAAGAACGTGCTTGGCGAAGAATCATCGATATTCGACAGGGATCCGTTCATAAGTCTGACCTGATGCGCGTTGGTCGTGACGCCTGTAGGTCCGGTTCTGACGATGGATCCCGTCAGATTTGTGAAATTCAACCTTATGCTGGGACTCTTCATGAAGCCAATGGATTGGAAGCGGTAACCCAGCGACAGCGTATCGGTCACATAACCCGGCATATGTTCATCTCCGGCCAGCGTCACGGATTGGGATGTGGCGTAATGTAAGCTGAAGTTGCCGAAGAATCCTCCCTTTGTATAGGAAAGACCGAAATTCGCCATCACTTTGGGCGACATCACTGCGGTGTTTCCCTTGGTGTGGATGTAAGAACCATCGAGCGGGATGTTGGAATCCATGGTCGCATGGAGATATTCGACCGAGGCGTAAGGGCTGAACCCATGAATGGGGTGGGTGGACACCATCAAATCCACCCCGCGAGCAGTCTGGTTGCCTGCGTTGATTGTCGCAGATTGTCCGGCCTGCACGTAGGTGGTCAGCAACCGGTTGGTTATGTTGTAGTTGAACAGGGAGAGATCGACGATCACTGTATCGTCGTGATAGCGATATCCCAGTTCCTCCTTGATAGCGTACTGATTTTTCGGCAATGACCCGGTGTTGGGGTTCACTGCGAGGCTTGCCGGAGACGGTTGACGGAAATCGCCTTCAGCGTTGATGTAAACCTGATGGTGCTGGTTGATCATGTACCCGGCGGAGATATGCGGCAAAGGTACGCCGGTATTAAGGCCGAGGGAGGATCGCGTGCGTCCGGTGCTGGAATTGCTCCAGGACTGATCCCAATAATTGGTCATGACATATTTTAATCCGCCTTCGATGGTCAGGCGATCATGAAGATATTTCGCGTGGTCTTCAAGAAAGAGGGCGTGAAGCTCATAACCGGCCTGCACGCGGCTTGTGGCGCGTGAGCCATTGGCGTAGTAAAGCTTGTAAGCGTCAGCGTTGACAGCGGAAGACGAGCCGTCGGATGGCGTAAGATTGACCGGTTCCTTGAAGATCTGATCGTCGTTCTCGTACCAATAGCCAAGGCTGATATGGTTGTGTCGATCGATGTCGTAACCGAGTTTTGCGACAGCCCCGGTCTGGATGTACATCGTCTGGTCGTAGAAAGCGGTAAGCGATTGACCAGGGGGCACGGATGACCCGGAGGAAGTGAAGTACTCTCCCGCTGAAGACGTGGTGCCGCCGCTGTATGATTCCGGGCCGAAGCCCGTATTGAAGTAGGGAGTCAGGTCGAACGAAAGTTTGGCGGGAAATACGATATGTATCGGCGAAGATAGTGTAATTTCGTTCCAATAGCTTAGATTATTTTTCCAGTAATTGTTGTTCTGCGGATCGTAGTGATCGGATCGCCCGAAGCCATTTCCGGTGTGCTTGTAGTTGTAGAATTGTTCGGCTGTTGCATAGTTATCGACAACAGCGTCTGTATGATTCCACGACAGGAAGAATTTAAAATTTGATCCGTTGTCGAATTCATCCTGAATCCCGACGTCGACATTCTTCCTTTTATTGATCCCGGCTCCCATCCACGAACGTGCGTGCGTGTTCGAAAACGAAGCGTAGCCACGAAGGTGCGTGTTTCCGATTTCGCCAGATTCAAGACGAATATATTCGCGCGACATGTTGTTGGTGCCATACGAGAAATCCGCCATGCCGCCGAATTTTCGCGCGGCATTATGCGTAACGATCGACAGCACGCCTGCCGCCGCAGATGTCGCGGGCAGATCGGTTGGTGAACTGCCGGGCTGTATGACGATAGAGTCGATATCTTCCGAATCGATGTCCTGATTGATGTAGTTAATGCCTGTCGCGGGGCCGCCATTCATCGTGATGGTCATGTCCGCGTCGGTCAGGCTGCGAATTTCCGCGCCGCCGGTCGCGCCACCGGTAATGCCGGATGTGTTGTTCGTGGCGACGTTCATGCTGGGTACGTTACGAACAAGATCGGCGACCGAACTCTGCGGGGCGCGCATTTCTATATACTGCCGCCCGACGGTCTGAACGCTATGCGAAGCCGTTTCGGCGCGCATCATGCCGCCGCCCCCATCCAGTGGGTTACGCGATCCGGAGACGCTGATGTCTTCGTGCTGATCCGGGCGTTTGAGCAGGGCTTTGGGCTTTTGCCGGGGCTTCGCGATGGCTGAAGCTGTGGAGCCCTGAGAGGTTGCTGCGGCATGGCGGGCGGTCGGCGGGTGGCGGGTGGCCGAAAACGCTGATGTCGCGAGGCTGGTGGCGCCGATGAGGGCGAGCGCCAGGTGACGGCTCCGCGGGATGTAGAGTTTGGCCGACATGTCGAAACCCCTCCGTTCGCAGAATTGCGACTATCTGAACGCACGCGGTGAAGCGGATGGCGTTCTCGTGAATGCGATAAAAATGGCATACGATTGCCGAACGCATTGCGTCAACAATATTTCGAATTAGCATCATTAACTGCGAATAAAAAATCACTTAATATATTGATATATATAAATAAAAATATTATATGCAGTCAAAGATCGTGTCAGAATTTTATATGGATACCCTCATAAAATCCGAAAAATGCACATAATAATGGCATTCGATTGTTATATGAAACGAGTCCTCCACCTCGTGCAGGGCGCAGCTGGTCACCGGACAAGGGGGCGGATATTTTGAGTCTCAGGATGAGGAGTGCGAGTTATGGTGGGTGAGACGGGCGATGCGGGGATACTTCCCCGTCAAGGCAGGGTTACGATCGCCGATATTGCTCGGGATATAGGGGTGAACCCTTCGACCGTCAGTCGAGCCCTCTCCAACCCTGGCCGTGTCAGCCCGGAGACACGGGAGCTTGTCTCCCGGGCGGCCGAGCGTATGGGGTACGTTGTGAACCATACGGCGCGGAACCTGCGTACCGGTCGGACGAACATCATTCTCGTTGCAGCGCCGTCATCTGAGAACAGATCCATATCCCCTGTCGTCATCGACGTGCTGCGCGGCGTGTTTTCCGAGGCGAAGAAAATGGATTACGGCGTCCTTGTCCGGGAGACGGAAAGTGACGTCGATGCATTGACGCGCGGGCCGGTCAGCGGCGTCGCGGA
The DNA here is from genome assembly GCF_017377715.1 of Acetobacter sacchari. Taxonomy (GTDB): domain Bacteria; phylum Pseudomonadota; class Alphaproteobacteria; order Acetobacterales; family Acetobacteraceae; genus Acetobacter; species Acetobacter sacchari. The sequence continues at coordinate 30,982 of NZ_JAFVMF010000020.1, forward strand.
TGGAATCATCAGCGTGTCGGGTACTGAAACTGTGATGCGTGCAGGCGGTCTTACCCCCGACCTCACAGGCGTGCCGATCATCAGCCTCCTGATGGATCAGACCCGGCGAGGTATCCCCAGCATCATAGCCGACGAGGAAGCGGGATTTCGACAGATCACCGACTATCTGCTGACGAAAGGGCATCGTCGGTTCGCTTACGTTGTCGGACCGGGAGCGGCGAGTGAACACGATCAGCCTCGCTATAGGGGGATGTGCGATCGCCTGTCCGAAGAACTGCTGGCGCCTGCGCCCGTGCGTCTCGTTGCGGGAGATTTTGACTTCAGGTCCGGGGCGCGGGCGGCGGAACAGTTTCTGATGCTTGCCGAGCGCCCGACTGCGGTCGCCTGCGTTTGTGACGCGGTTGCCTTGGGCTTCATGCATCGCGTCAGGGAAGCCGGGCTGCGGGTCCCGGAGGACGTGGCGGTCACCGGCTATGATGATGTAGACTTCGCGAACTGGACAGATCCCGGCCTGACGACGGTGTCGCAGCCCACTGTTGAAATCGGTCAGGCTGGCGCCCGTATGTTGATCGACGCCTGTCTGGGGAGATTCGATCTGACGGCGCAGAGGGTGATCATGCCGGTCAGCCTGGTTCGTCGTGAGTCGGCGTGAAAGACGGCGGACGTGCGGAGCGCGATGGTGAGTGAGCTTGTAATAACCGCCCGCGTCTTGTCGCCCGTGACCCCGCAGGCGGCGGTACTGGAAGACGTGGCCTTCCTGATCGATGAGTGCGGAAATATTCAGGAGCGGGCCGCCAAGGGCGATGCGCTGTACGCGGCCCTGTCGGCGCGCGAGGACGTGCGACGCATGCCCTCAGACAGTCTTCTGATTCCCGGCGTCACTGACCTGCATATTCACGCGCCTCAATGGCCGCAGGCCGGAATGGCGCTCGATGAACCGTTGGAAAGATGGCTGGGAGTCTACACTTTTCCGTTGGAATCTCGTTACGATGATGTCTTTTTCGCGGAGAAAGTCTACAGCGATCTGGTCCGGACATTGCTTGAAAATGGCACAACCACAGCACTCTACTTCGCGACCATTCATGAAGAGACCAGTCTGACCCTCGCGCGAATCTGCCTTGAGAAGGGGCAACGCGGCTTTGTCGGTCTCGTCGCCATGGACAACGCCGATCTCTGCCCCCCGACATATAGGCATGCCGACGCACAGCAGGCGCTTGATGCGACGCGACGGTTCATTGCCGCAGTCCGTGCGCTGCCCGGTAATGAGGGTGGACTGGTGCAGCCAGTCATAACGCCGCGTTTCATTCCAGCCTGTTCTGACGCTCTGCTGAAAGGACTCGGCGAACTCGCCGCTGAAACGGGCGTCAGGGTTCAGACCCATGCGTCGGAAAGCGATTGGGAGCATCGTCACGTTCTTGAAAGAACGGGAAAGACCGACACTGAAGCTCTGGATGGCTTCGGGTTGCTGCGAGATGCGACGGTTCTCGCTCACGCGGGGTTCCTGAACGCGACGGACAGGGCGTGGGTGAGGGCGCGCAATGCGGCGCTCGCGCATTGTCCGATTTCAAACGCGTTTTTTGCGGGCGCGGCGCTTCCGGTGCGGACCGTGCTCGACGAGCACACGCGTTGCGGTCTGGGCACCGATATTTCCGGAGGGTATTCCCCGTCCATTTTTGAAAACGCGCGTCAGGCGGTCGTCACGTCGCGCCTTCTGGAGAGCGGCGTCGATCCGGACCGCTCTCCGGGCGAGCGTGGACGCCCTGACAGCCGCATCACTTTTCAGGAGGCGTTCTGGCTCGCAACGCGAGGCGGCGCGGAGGCTCTTGGGACTTCGGCAGGGCAGCTTCTGCCCGGGCAAGCGTTCGATGCGCTCGAAATCCGTAACGGCCGCGGAGGATTGCGACTTTCGCCTTCCGACGATGCAGAGCGCTGCGTCCAGAAAATCGTCTGTCACGTCACTGCGGAAAATATTGTCCGCGTCTGGGTCAGCGGTCGCATGGTCGTTGATAAAGTAGATAATTAAACAGTTTTTCAAAACTCCACTCCGAACGTCTGAAAGAGACGCTGTAGTCGAAGCGGGGGCGCGTGAAACGGCAGCATACTATGCGACAGGCAGTTCTCGCCAGATCGCGCATAGACGATCGTTCAACCTCTGTGAGCCTCCAGCAGAGTTTTTGTATATTCATTCTGCGGCGCAGCGAACATTTCCGCGACAGTGCCCTGCTCCACGATCTCGCCATGCCGCAGCACTACTGCGCGGTCGCACAATACACCGACAACCGCCAGATCGTGCGTAATGAACAGCAGTGACAGCCCCAGATCGTCGCGCAGGTCCATGAGCAGGTTCAGGACCTGCGCCTGCACGGACACGTCAAGCGCCGCCGTGGCTTCGTCGGCGATCAGAAGGCGCGGCTCGGCCGCCAGCGCCCGCGCAATGCCGATCCGCGCCCGCTGCCCACCAGAAAATGCGTGTGGAAGGCGGTCATACGCGCTTTCCGGCAAACCGACGCGCGCGAGCAGGGCGAGCGTCCGCGCCCTGCGCTCATCTTTCGCGCAGATGGCGTGGATAGCCAGAACCTCCGCGATCTGCCGTCCCACGGACATACGCGGGTCGAGGCTGGCGAACGGATCCTGAAAGATCATCTGCACCTGACGCGCTCGCGGGCCGTTTCCGGTTAGTTCGATCGCGCCGGAACTGACGGGTGCAAGCCCCGCCACGGCGCGGGCGATCGTGCTTTTACCCGATCCGGATTCGCCGATAAGCCCTACGATTTCCCCGTTCCCGACCGTCAGGGACACGTCTTTCACGATGGAGCGCCAGCCTCGCCTGAACACTCCGTTTTCGGGGTAGGATACATGCAGGTTTCGGACGGACAGCAGCGGCGTCATGGCGCGACCGCCCACTCGTCGGCGCGCAGGCAGGCGACGTCGTGTCCGACCTCAACGCCACGCAGCGCGGGCTGCGTCTCCATGCAGGCGGTTTGCACCGCCGGGCAGCGTGGCGCGAACACGCAACCGTCAGGCTTCTCGCCCGGCGCGGGCGCAGCGCCCGCCATGCCACGCAGGCGCAGTCGGCCGTGAGCGTCTGGAGCCATGGAAGCGCGGTTCGGCAGAGAGGCGAGCAGCCCTTTGGTGTAGGGGTGCCGGGGCGCGCCCAGCACGTCGGCAATCGGGCCCTCCTCAAGCATTCGGCCAGCGTAAAGGACCGCCACGCGGTCTGCGATGGCGGACGCTGCGCCGAAATCGTGGGTGATGAACAGTGTCGCGGTTCCGCGCTCCGCCGCCATGGCGCGGATGAGCGCAAGAATCCGCCCGCGCGTGCCGGCATCGAGCGCCGTGGTCGGCTCGTCGGCGATCAGCAGGGCGGGCGTGGCCGAAAGCGCCATGGCGATCATGACGCGCTGGCGCATGCCGCCTGAAAGCTGGTGCGGATAAGAAGACAGGCAGCGCTCGGGGTCTGCGATGCCAGTGCGGCCCAGCAACGCCGCCGCCTCGCGCCGCCTGTCTTCGCCGGTGTTCAGATCGTCGCGGTGCAGAACGAGACATTCATTGATCTGCGCGCCGATTTTCATCGCCGGATTGAGCGCGCTCATAGGCTCCTGAAAGATCATGCCGATGTCGCGGCCCCGCAGGGCGCGGAAGGATTTTTCGGACAGCCCGGCCAGATCGACGGTCCTGCCCCCGGTCGTCAGCAACGCGCGGCCGCCGCTGATCCGCCCGCCGCGCAGGAGCCCCATCGTCGAAAGCGCCGCCACGCTCTTTCCCGAACCGGATTCACCGACAAGGGCGAGTGTCTCCCCGCGCGCGATCGTCAGCGATATCCGCTCCAGCGCCACAGTCTCGCCGAACGAGACGCTGAAATCCTCGAGCGAAAGGGCGGGCTGCGTCATTAGCCCCGACGCTGTGTCTGTCCGCGCGGTTCCGGAGCCCACGCGAACTCGGCGTCGAACGGATAGGTCGGGCGATGGGTGAGTTCGCGACGCAGATTCGCCACGTCCTGATTCACGACGCCTTCGGACAGGGCCATCAGCGACGGGTTGGCGAGCGGAGCCAGATCCGGCGAGAGATAGCCCGATTTCACGACGATGATCTTCGCCTGCGCCGGGTCCAGGCCCACACGCGTGAAATCAGCGATGTTGTGATAGGGGCGACGGCGCGCGGCGAGAACGATGGTGACGCCACGATGACGCAGCACGGCTTCGCGCTCGGCCGGATCGTTGTTCGGGATCAGGCCGATCACTTCGCAGTCCAGAGAAACACGTCCCCCGTTCGGGTCGAGCGAAGCCCCGATCTGGAAAGTCTGCACTGCGCCGATCCCGGCGGCGAATGCAGCTTCGCAAGCGGGTGCGTCGGTGATCGCCGCCACGACTGCGCCCTGCGCGTCCTGACGCACAAGCTCAGCCAGCACATCGGCCCGGTCGCCCACGCCGCCGCCGGTCGGGTTGTCGCCGGAATCCGCGATGACCGCAGGCGCCGTCTGCGCTGCAATGGCCTGCCCGACACAGGATTCTATGGTTCCGGTCGGAACCCCGAAGACGAAATCGCACCGCGCGTCCCACCATGATTGGGCGATCTCGGCGGCGGTTCGCGTCAGTACGGCGTCATCCGTGCCGGTCACGACGGCGCAGGCGGTGGCGCGTGGTTCGTCCGCCCATACATACCCGACCATCAGCGCGGCGTCCCAGACGCCAGGGCGTTCGTCATACTCTGGCAGGCGCGCATAAAGCGATTTCGTGGGCTCGTCTTCCGTGCTGGTGCGCTCGCCCGGCAGCAGAACCGGCACAGGCGCCCATACGATGCTCGGTCGTACGCCGGTTTTCAGCGCATCCGTCAGCATTTCGACGGCCCGGCGCATCGTGCGTTCGACGTCGATATGCGGGGCCGTGCGATAGGCGGAGAAGATGTCGAGCGCGTCGATGATCGGCTGGCTGACATTGCCATGAAGGTCATAGCTGGCGGCGACGAAGCAGTCCGGCCCCACGACTTCGCGGGCGGAGGCGATCCAGTCGGCTTCTGCGTTCTGCATGCCTTCGACGAACATCGCGCCGTGCATGGCCAGATAAAGCCCGTCCAGCGGCAGGGCGGCGCGAAGGCGCGCAAGGAAATCGGCCTTGAACGCTGCGTAGGCTTCCTTCGCCACCGGTCCGCCCGGCACGGCGCGGGCATGCAAAAGCGGCAGGAATTCCGCGTCGAAATTCTTCAGAAAGCCGAAATACGGCGATGCGGTCATTTCCGCGCCGCGCATCACACGGAAATGTTCTTCCCGGATCAGGACAGGATTGTACGTGCTGCATTCGGTGTGAATGCCGCCAAAGGCGATGCGCGGCTGCCTGGTCATGATGGGCTCCTGAAACGATGACGCGACGCCGGGTCCGGGGACCGGGCGTTTCGATAGCGACCTTATTTCGATTGATAAACCAGATCGGTGTCAATAGACTAACTTTGTTAACCAAAAGGGCGTGATTGTTTTGGCTGTTGCGCCAAATCTGACCCGCCAGCGAGGCAATTGGTGTTACGATTCACGGCTGGCCTTGTGTGCGTCGCGCTGCTTGCCCCCTTCGCAGCTCGTGCGGCGGACGACGCGCCGCTAACCGTCATGCTGTCCGAACCGCCGCGGACCATGGATCCGGCCGATCAGAACGCAACCGAAACAGCATCAGTTCTTGAACCGTTCTACGAAACGCTGTTGAAACGGGACGCTCAGGGGACGATTCAACCGGGCCTGGCGACGTCATGGCGTCCGTCCGCCGATCGTCTCGTCTGGACCTTCTCCATACGTCCCGGTGTGCGTTTTCATGACGGCGCGCCATGTGACGCGGCCGCCGTCACCCGATCTCTTCAGCGCCTGATTGATCGGAAAGTCGCGCTGGCGGGCGCCAGCGTCTATCGCGCGGTCATTGCGTCCGTGCGGCAGGACGGGGAGGCGGTGGTCGTGATCCTTGCGCGTCCTTACGCTGATTTCCTGTCGCTCGTTACACTCGTGCAGTCGGCGATAGTCTCGCCCATCGCGGTGGAGGGAGGCGAACTTTCCCACCGCGCTGATGGCACCGGGCCGTTCCGCTTCGTCTCGTGGAGGGCGGGAGAGAACGTGTTCGCCACACGTAACCGCGGTTACTGGGGCGTCGCGCCCGCAATCGCCGCCATTGACTGGCGGTGGTCGCCCGAACCGTCCGTGCTCAACATGGCGTTGCAGACCGGGGATGCCGATGTGGTCATTCCGCTGGCGCCCGTCTTCGGCCGGGTTTACGCACCGGGTCAGTCGGCGGCGGCTCTGGCTACTGTGAAGCGACAGCGCAGCGCTGCGCTGTTCTGGCTGGCGTTGAATACGCGTCTGAAACCACTCGATGATGCAAGAGTGCGCCGGGCGCTCAGTCTGGCGATAGACCGGCGTGCGCTTGTGACCGGATTGCTTGACGGGTTCGGCGCGCCCGCTTGCCATGCGCTGACGCCGGATGTTCCAGACGCCCTGCCATGCGGGGCAGGGGAGGATCGGGCGCGGATCGACATGGCGCGAGCGTTGTTGAAAGAAGCAGGTCAAGAAAAAGGATTCTCCGTTTCCGTAGTCGTGCAGGAGCCGGAGGAGCCGATAGCTGAGGCGTTGCAGGCCATGTGGAGGCCATTGGGCGTTGTACTGAGCATTCGCCGGCAGGAAGCTGGAGTCTGGGTGCAGTCCGCCTTCGCTCCGCCGGAGGAGAAGGCGCGGGAGGAGACAGGCATGGCGCTGACGTCATGGTCCGCGCCGTATGTCTCCGACCTGCAGTTGCGGCCTTTGTACACCACCGGGAATTCCGCACCGCATGGGGCGAACCTTGGCTTTTATAATAACGCGGAGATCGACAGGATGATCGACGCTGCGGCGCAGGACAATCAGCCAGCAAGCCGCCACGAAACTCTGCTCGCCATTCAGTCCACGCTTGATCGGGACGCGCCGATCGTACCGCTGTTCACCCGCGACACACTTTACGGCGTGCGTAACGGGATTTCCGGGATTTGGGCGGCAACGGAAGGCAGCATCCGGGTCGTCGACGCACGACGGGCGCAGGCGCAATGAGCCGACTTCTGCGCCGCGCCGCCGCGCTGCCGCTCATCATGCTGGGCGTGTCCGCCGCCGTGTTCGTGGCCATTCACGCTCTTCCCGGCGATCCTGCGCGGCTGATGGCCGGACCGCAGGCGCCCGAAAGCACGATTATGGCGTTGCGCGTCCGTCTGGGTCTGGATCAGCCGCTCGGAGCGCAATACCTTCACTTTCTGGAACGCGCCGCGCATGGCGATTTTGGAATTTCGCTGCGGGACGGCTCGCCGGTTTCGACGGTAATTGTCGAACGCCTGCCGTATTCGCTGGCGCTTGGCGGCCTTGCCTATCTTCTGGCTCTGCTTGTTGGCGTGCCGGGTGGCGCCTTCGCTGCGGCGCGCGAAGGCTCATGGGGAGACAGGTTGCTGATGGCCGCGACGCTGGTCGGCGCCTCACTGGCCGGATTCTGGGTGGCGTTGCTGGGTATGGAGGTTTTCGCCGTACGACTGCGCTGGCTGCCGCTGATGGGCGCAGGCGACTGGCGGCATTATGTTCTTCCGGCGTTGGTTCTGTCGCTGCTGCCAATGGCCATGATCTTGCGGATGACGCGCGCCGGGGCGCGGGAAGTCCTGCGTCAGGATTACATACGCACTGCGCGCGCCAAGGGACTTTCACCGTGGACAACCATCACGCGGCATGCGTTGCGGAACGCGCTTGCGCCGGTTGTGACCGTCGTCGCGTTGAATCTCGGCGGTCTGATCAGCGGCGCGGTCGTGACGGAGACCGTGTTCGACTGGCCGGGCGTCGGCAGGCTGTTGGTGGATTCCGTCCGTTACCGAGATTACCCGGTCATTCAGGGCGTCACGCTCTTGTCTGTTCTGGGCGTGTTGCTTGCAAATCTTCTGGCTGAAGGCGTGATCGCGCGGTTCGATCCGAAGGCGCGGGGCGCATGATCACAATGGGCATTCAACGCCTCGCGCGTCTGTTGCGACGTCTCCCGGCGCTTCCAGGTGCGAAGGAGCCGGAACTGCTCATTGGCGCCGTTCTGTGTGGCGTCGCAGTGTTGGCGGCGCTGTTCGGCCCGATGCTGCTTGGCGGCGACCCGGCGGCGCAGGATCTGTTTCATGTTCTGCAACCGCCGTCATGGAGCCATCCTTGTGGGACCGACGCCTTCGGGCGCGATATCCTGCTGCGGCTGGTGTATGGCCTGCGTCTGACGATCATGGAAATCGCCGTCAGTCTTGTGGTCGCGGCTGGCGTCGGCGTCCCTGTCGGACTCTGCGCCGGTATGGCGCCCGCATGGCTGGACAGCGCGATCATGACCGTGTCTGACGTGGTCTTCGCTTTTCCCGGTCTCATTCTGGCGTTGCTGGTCGTGAGTCTGATGGGACCGGGCCTCTTTCACGCCCTGTTGGCGATCGCGGCTTTTTCGATCCCGGTTTACATCAGGCTCGCCCGCAACCTGACGGTAAGCCTGCGTCATTCCGTCTGGGTCGAGGCGTTGCAGGTGCTCGGCGCAAGCCGCGCGCGCATCCTGTTCCTTCATATTCTTCCGAACGCGGCGACGCCGCTTCTCGTGCAGGCGACGCTGAGCAGCGGCACCGTCGTGCTCTCGGCGGCCAGTCTCTCGTTCCTCGGCCTTGGCGCCCAGCCGCCGCTGCCCGAATGGGGCACGATGATGAGCGACGGCCGCAACGCGCTGGGGGCCGCTTTCTGGCCGTGCCTGTTTCCCGGACTCGCGATCGCGGCGGCGGTCATCGGGTTGAACTGCCTTGGCGACGGGCTGCGGGATCGTTTTGACAGTTCGTCCCGCCGGTGAGGCGCCAGGTGTAAATCGCGGCGATATCTCGTTGGCGCAGCGCGGGATGCCAAACGCGACGTGACGGCGTCGCCGGATCTGACGTCCGGGCCAGATGCGTCTGAAGTTTTCGAACAGGATCTCTTTCCGGTCTGGCGGATTGCTGAGATTATTCCGTATTCGGATATATTTCGTGTGACGATTGGCGCCGGTTTATTCAAGTTTGTCGTGTTGCTCGCTCGCTCCGGGCGCCTCAAGGCCGCCAGACTCATGATCAGTGCAGTTGTGACGGGCGTTGGAGCTATATCCATGAACTGATGCGGGTGGAACGACTTTAGCCGGCGCATGCGGCGACCGGCGAATGTCTGTGGAAGAAAGCGCGCGTCTGACTATGGTCTAACGCGCTTCAGCCATGCTGAGACAAGCGAGAGTGAGAGCTTCGGGACCACTATGAGCGAACTTCAAAAGAAGGCTGGAATGTCGACTGTAAGAAAACGCATAGGGTTGCGGGGCTCGTGCAGACTGGCCTGCCTTCTCTTTGGCTTGCAGCCCGTTTACGCCAATGCGGCGGAGCCTGGAGCGTCCTCTGTCGTGACGTTCGGCGACAGCTGGAGCGACGCAGGAGCATACGGCTTTATTTTCGGAACGACGCCGGGCTCTTCGTGGAGTCAGCTCTTCGCACGTCGACATGGCGATGATCAGACGGCTTACCTGTATTCCGACGGCGAACACATAAAACGGATCATGGGCGGGCTGAATTACGCGGAAGGCGGGTCACGGGTGACCATATCGGGAAACGGCCCCGATCACATACCGCTGTCGGTCGCAGCTCAACTGGATGCCCATCTTGCTGCGCATCACGGGTTTGATCCGTCGCAGACTGTGATCGTTTGGATAGGAATCAACGATATTTCCAAGCCATTTCAGAAAGATTCGTCCGAAGTTGATGCTGTTGAACAACGCGCGTTTACAACGGGTGAGGGGTTGAGCAGCGCCGCTTACGCCCGAGCGGAGTCGCGCATCCGAAAGGCTGCGAGGGAGGAGGGCGTGCTTGTCGGCAGAATGCTGTCGGCGGGTGCGCGGCGTATTGTCGTGCTCAACAATATTGATGACGGAATCACGCCGTTCCAACCCGGCCTGACGAAGAGCGGATTGAAAATCGCGACACGGCTGACCAGCGCGTACAACGCCGAACTGGCTCATTCCCTGCCACAAGACGGGCGAGTTCTGCTGTTCGACGTCGATGCGCTGGTGAGAGGGGAGGCTGAGCAGGTCGAGGGGCGACAATTCGCGCATATCCACGAAGACGGCTGCGCCAACCAGGACTATTCATGCGGCCCCGAGCACTATGCCTCGCCGGACGCAGATCAGACCTATCTGTTTGCAGGTTGGGGGCATCTGACACGGCACGGGCGGGAGTTCATCGCTGCGGCGGTAGAGAAGGCCGTCGAGAAACAGTGGCCATAAAGGCGTGAATATCTGGAGCGCGTAAGATTCGCTACGATGTCGACCCCGACTGGCCGCATCGTAGTGAACCGCAGCAGACAGATGCATATCGCCGTTCCCCTCTGTTGGAATTCGGTTTCAATGCGCCGGGGCCTGAAAACGTGCGCCCCGTTTAAGGAATGGTCGAACCATCAGGGGCGATAAAAAAATCCCCAGCCTGAGGCGGCAGGGCGGAGAAAGCATTCTGTCCGCCATCGACCGCACATCCGCTCAGAAGCGCCAACAGCACCGCACAGGCTATGCCTTTAGCTGGAATATTCATGATCTGCTTCCCTCCTGAAGAGGTCTCGGTGGTTACGTCATGCGACGACGTCTAATTCTGGAGCGGATCGTGAGCTATTATACTTGCGTATATTGATTCGATTTTCCGTTGGTCTCTGGTATTTTTCATAAATTTCTGCGGGGAATGTAAATATTTTTTAATATTTTCTATCTACAACAAAAACATAGAGTTATTTGTGTATCTCCCAATTATTCGTCGTCGCTGTGAAGTATGTGGGCGGGCCACATGTTGAGCGAAACGCGCGTGTCGTGCGCGCCTGCCGCGCGTTTCGCGCACGACTTCGTCGTTGCGAGCTCATGCAAATGGAGCGTAGTCGGCTCTTCCTGCCTCGCGTAACGTCACGCGGGCCGAAGCGACGCCGATCGACAGACTGGCCATATTTCTTTCAGGCGTCCGGATTAGGGACGAATTTTCGAACGAGTTCCGGTTGCGATCTGATATCCGGACTCCTGCGGCGACACGCCGCCACCGTGTTCGGGAGCTCCAAGGGTTCAGCGACGGCTTGTCGAAGCGGTGTGCCGTTTGTTCCATAAATAATGTTCGCGCATGGCCTGCATCAGGCAACGTCCCCTCTGCGTTTTGTTGTGGGCGAAATTCACGCCGCAGGCGTGGAGACGTTTTTGATACCGCGCGTTTTCCTGTTGAGGGCCATCTGAACTGGCGCACCCGACCGCCATCAGACAGACCGACAGCGCGCACAGGGCCAGCTTGTTAAGGGAAACAGACAATCTCTCAAACCACGCCGGATCGCAGTTCGGAACGCGATCGTATGCGGCGGGGCACGATGATCGCATTGGGTCGCGCATATCCTGCTTCATACGCGGAACCGCAGGAGAGCATGCGGCGTCTCAGTGACAACCGCCGCCCTTGCCGCAGCCCTTGCACGTGCCGCATCCGCCGGATCGCGTGCCGAGCCGCCCCGCGACTGCGCGTTGCATGGGGGCAGGCGCTCCTACGCTCGCCAGAGCACGTGAAAGGCCCTGCCAGACCGGTCGAACGGCGGACGGCGCAAGGCGGCCCAGCCAGTAGAAGCTGCAGCAGGCGACGACGACGACGACGATCGCAGTTTCGATCATGACGGTCCTCCTCCAAGGGCCAGCGCCACGTGCCACGTGATGAAGGACGCAGCGTAAGCGAGGCCGAAAAGATAGGCGGCTGCTATGATGACGACTTTCCAGGTCCCTGTCTCGCGTCGAATGACGGCGAGCGTTGAGAAACATTGCGGCGCGAAGACATACCACGCCAATAGCGACAGCGCCGTTCCGATGCTCCATTGCGCGGAGAGCAACGGGGTAAGTTGCGCCGCCGCGTCAGCTTCCGAGGCACCGACGGCGTAAACCGTGGCCAGCGCGCTGACCGCGACCTCGCGCGCCGCAAGGCCGGGGATCAAGGCCACGCAGATCTGCCAGTTGAAGCCGATCGGCGCGAAGATCGGCAGCATCCACCGGCCGATATGGCCAGCGAGGCTGTAGTCGATCGCAGGCCCTGCCGCGCCCGCCGGGGCCGCCGGAAAGCTGGACAGCGCCCACAGCAGCACGCTCAGCGTTACGATGATCGTGCCAACGCGGGACAGGAACGTGGACGCGCGCTGCCACAGCCCGAGCGCCAGATCACGCAGGCCGGGCGCGCGATAGGCGGGCAACTCAAGCAACAACGGGTGTTCGCTTGCCCGCTCTCCGCGCTTGAGGATACGTGCGACGACCATCGCGCTGACGATCCCGGCGATATAGAGCGCGAACAGCACGACGCCCTGCAGATTGAAAACTCCCCACACGGTCTTTCGCGGGATGAAGGCGGCGATCAACAGCGTGTAGATCGGCAGGCGCGCGGAGCACGTCATCAGCGGCGCGATCAGGATCGTCACCAGCCGGTCGCGCGGATTCTGAATAGTGCGCGTCGCCATGATTCCCGGCACGGCGCAGGCGAAGCTGGACAGAAGGGGGATGAAAGACCGGCCGGAGAGACCTGCGGACGCCATAAGCCGGTCGAGCAGAAACGCGGCGCGCGGCAGATAACCGGATTCTTCCAGCGTAAGAATCCACAGGAACAGGATCAGAATCTGCGGCAGGAACACGACCACCGTGCCCGCGCCTGCAATCACGCCGTCGACGAGCAGACCTTGCAGCACGCCATCTGGCAGCACGCCCCGAACCAGCTCGCCGAACTGGTCCACAATCGCCTGCACGCCGTCCATGAGCGGCTGCGCCCATGAAAACACGGCCTGAAACATCAGGAACATGAGCGCGATCAGGATCGCCATGCCCCAGACCGGGTGAAGCACCCACCGATCAAGCTTCTCCTCGAACGCTTCAGAGGCGACTGCAGGGCGGGAGACGGCGTCCTGCAGAAGCTTGCGCACGACGGCGTGGAAGTCGGCGTCCGGCGGCAGGACGGGCGGCGGCGGCGGCAGTGGACGATCGAGAGCCGCAAACACTTCGGACGCGCCCCCGCGTCGAACGGCGATCGCTGTGACGACCGGAACGCCGAGATCAGCCTGCAGTCGTGCGATGTCGATTTCGAGCCCCTGCTGGCGGGCGGCGTCGATCATGTTGATGACGACGATCATCGGTCGCCCAAGCTGGCGGACGTCGAGGGCGAAGCGAAGATGCAGGCGCAGGTTGGTCGCGTCGAGCACGCAGATCAGCAGGTCGGGCGCAGCCTCGCCGCGATAGCGTCCGGCGCAGACGTCACGTGTCACGGCCTCGTCAGGGCTGGTGGCGTTGAGGCTGTAAGCTCCCGGCAGGTCGAGCAGACGCACAGCAAGTCCGGAAGCCGTCGTCAGCCGTCCTTCCTTGCGCTCGACCGTGACGCCAGCGTAGTTCGCGACTTTCTGCCGGCTGCCGGTCAGCTGGTTGAACAGCGCCGTCTTGCCGCAATTCGGGTTCCCGACCAGCGCCGCCCGCAACGTCCGTTCGCGCACCACCGCGTCCATGGTCAGGCAGCGTCCCTGAGAAGCACGCGCGCCGCTTCTGCTCGCCGAAGAGCGAAGCGGGTGAAGCCGATTTTTACGGCCAGGGGATCTCCTCCGAAAGGTGCGACGGCAACGACGCGCACGGGCTCGCCCGGCACGAATCCCAACTCGCGCAGGCGCAACGCCACCGGGTCGCCGGGTTCGCGATCTTCGATATGATCTATGATCGCGCTGGCTCCGCGCGAAAGGTCGTTAAGACGCATGATCTGAATGGTTCCGCCAGTGGGGCGTGAGGGCAGTGTTGAGTCACGTAAGCGCGATGTTGCGAATGATACCTATTTCCTATTCGGACGCATGTCCATTCCAGTCATCAGCTCATGTGACGACAGCCCGTTCAGGTAAGGGAGGCGGGCTTTCCAATACGGGTCCTGCTGCGCAATCGTCGGCCTTTGGCCGCAACCGCGTTCGAGGGAGTCCGTTTTCCCTCTGGCCGGTATATTTGGCGTCGAACTGATGGGAAGGAAATAGGCATGAGCGTCCGACATGACGGCGTCCCGGCGCCTTTGAAAGATGGCCCTGACACCCTGTTCCAGCCCGTGTGCGTGTGGGATCTGCGAGCCGAGCTGGGGGAAGGCCCCATCTGGATCGAGGCGGATAAAAGCTTCTATTTTGTCGATATCCTTGGGCGCATGGTCCATCGCTATGACCCGGCTAAGGGGCGCAGCGCCTCATGGGCGGCGCCGTCCAGGCCCTGTTTCCTCACACCGACGACCGAGGGCTCGTTGCTGTGCGGACTGGAGGACGGGCTTTATCGCTTCGATCCCGCGACCGGGCGGTTCTCACTCGCATTATCCGTCGAGCGCGATCAGCCGGGTAATCGCATCAACGATGGTCACGTTGATTCGTACGGCCGGTTATGGTTCGGCACGATGAACGACGCTGAAACTGCGGCGAGCGGTTCGCTCTATAGCATCGGCGGGAGGCTGGACGCGGGTTTGCGCCACCATCACGACGGCTACACTGTCAGTAACGGACCGGCGGTCTCGCCCGATGGCCGCACGCTGTATCATTGTGATTCCGCGCTGGGGATCATTTACGCTTTCGACCTGTCGCCGGAGGGCGGTTTGTCCGGCCGCCGTGTGTTTCGCCACTTTGCCGACGGAGCGCCTGACGGTCTCGCCATGGACAGTGCGGGGGTATTGTGGGTCGGGATTTGGGGTGGTGGTCGTATCGAAAGGCTTACGCCGGAAGGCGAGCGTCTTGAGCCAATTGTGATCCCGGCGCGCAACGTGACCAAAGTGGCGTTTGGCGGTCCGGATTTTCGAACGGTCTTCGTCACCACGGCGCGCAAGGGGCTGGCTGACGACGTGCTGCGCTCTGAACCGCAGACCGGCGGGCTTTTCGCTTTCCGTGTGGATGTCGCGGGTGTGCCGCCGCGCGCCATGTCTTTGTCAGATGCGGCGACGCTGGAGGCGTAGCGCCTGAACCAAACCGGAAGGCAGGCGAATCAGGCGCGCTCGACTCGGGTGGCGTAAACAGTCACGGAGGCTGGGGTGGGGCGAACTGCGCGAAAGCGTCGTCAGGTCGCCTTGGCGGCAGGCGGCGGACATGCTTCAGGACGCCGCGCAAAACCGGCGCCATAAACTTTCGCGTGCAATCCGGGCCGCCCGCCTCTATGGACGGCGGGCAAAGACGACCCGTCGTGCGGCCTTACGCCCTCGGCGACCCTCGCAGGAAAGATCAGGCCCGCCTTACGATGGATATTCGCAATATCGCCATTATCGCTCACGTCGATCATGGTAAGACCACGCTCGTCGATGAATTGCTCAAGCAGTCCGGCGCGTTCCACGAACACCAGCAGGTGGCGGAACGCGCAATGGACAGCAACGATCTTGAAAAAGAACGTGGCATCACCATCCTCGCCAAATGCACGTCGGTGGTGTGGAAAGACACGCGGATCAACATCATCGACACGCCGGGCCACGCCGATTTCGGCGGCGAGGTCGAGCGTATCCTCAGCATGGTGGACGGCGCGATCGTGCTGGTCGACTCGGCTGAGGGCGCGCTGCCGCAGACGAAGTTCGTCGTCGGCAAGGCGCTGGCTCGCGGCCTGCGCCCGATCGTCGTCGTGAACAAGATCGACCGTGGCGACGCCCGCCCGGACGAAGTTCACGAAGAAATCTTCGACCTGTTCGCATCACTCGGCGCTGACGAGAAGCAGCTCGACTTCCCGATGCTTTACGCGTCCGGCCGTCAGGGCTGGGCTGATGAAGAACTGGACGGACCGCGCAAGGACCTGTCCCCGATGTTCGATCTGGTGCTGCGCCATGTGCCGGCCCCGAACCTCGACAAGGACAAGCCGTTCGCGATGGTCGCGACGATTCTCGAAGCAGACAACTTCCTCGGCCGCGTGCTGACGGGACGTGTTGAGCAGGGTCGCGCGAAGGTGAACATGCCGGTTCGCGTGCTGCGTGAAGACGGCACGGTGGTCGAGACAGGCCGACTGACGAAGCTGCTGTCCTTCCGTGGTCTTGAGCGCGTGCCGGTGGACGAGGTTGAGGCTGGCGACATTGTCGCTGTGGCCGGTCTGTCCGATGCGACGATTCCGGAAACCATCGCCGCGCCGGAAGTGACCGAGGCCCTGAAGGCCATCCCGGTCGATCCGCCGACCCTGTCCATGACGTTTCGTCTGAACGATGGCCCGCTTGGCGGTCGTGAAGGCAAGAAGGTCACGTCGCGCCAGATTCGTGATCGTCTGTTCAAGGAAACGGAGGGCAACGTCGCCATCCGCGTGTCGGAAAGCCCGGAGAGCGAGGCGTTCGAAGTCGCCGGTCGCGGCGAACTTCAGCTTGGCGTTCTGATCGAGACGATGCGCCGAGAAGGTTTCGAGCTGACGATCGGTCGTCCGCGCGTGCTGTTCCAGACCAACGCCGAGACCGGCGAACGGGAAGAGCCGTTCGAGGAAGTCCTGATTGACGTGGATGAGCCGTATTCGGGCGTGGTCGTCGAGAAGATGTCGCTCCGCAAGGGCCAGATGCAGGACATGCGTCCGTCTGGCGGCGACAAGGTTCGGCTGACGTTCCTGATCCCTTCACGTGGCCTGATCGGGTACCATGGTGAGTTCCTGACCGATACGCGCGGCACGGGCATCATGAACCGTCTGTTCGCGGGTTATCAGCCGTACGTGGGTACGATTGAGGGCCGTCGCAACGGTTCGCTGATTTCGTCCGAAGACGGAGCGACGACGCAGTATTCGCTGTTCTCGCTGCAGGATCGCGGCACGCTGTTCGTGACTGCGGGCGAGAAGGTCTATGTCGGCATGATCATCGGCGAGCACTCGCGCGAGAACGACCTGGAAGTGAACTCGGTTCGTGAGAAGAAGCTGACCAACATCCGCGCTGCCGGCAAGGACGAGGCTCTGCTTCTGATTCCGCCGCGCAAGATGAGCCTTGAACAGGCGATCGCCTATGTTGAGGACGATGAGTTGGTGGAAGTCACGCCGTCGGCGGTCCGCCTGCGCAAGCGCTACCTCGACCCGCATGAGCGCAAGAAGCGCGAGCGTTCGGGCAACCAGGACTAACTTTTCATCGTCGGGTGGGGTGGCGCAAACCACTCTGCCCGACGCCGATTTGGTGGCGCCGATTATTGGTCTTGAGTGTGGTCACTGCGACGCAGGGCATTCAGCCAAAACATTCGACGTTTCAGAATACCCGATTGAAAACGCGATCAGCCGGCCAGTTACAGCGCCGTGCACCATTCGCGAGGCATGCTCTCCCGGACTCTTGCCCGAGCCTCCAGATCAGCGTCCAGAATCAGTCCCAGAACTGTGGCGGACAGGCGGATCATATCTTCAGTTGTCTGGTTGTCTCCAGCCAGATTCGCCGCACAATGCTCAGCCCACGCCAAAACAACAGGGTCGGTGGAAGCGAATTGCTTCAGGTGTTTGCGGAGTGTTTTGATTTCCGTCGTTGCATGAAGTTGGACTTCCCTCGCCGGGTCATGATCCTGAAACTCCATATCGTGATGTGCCCTTCCGCTTGACGCCTCATTGTGTAACGTATGATGGCGGGGAAGGTTTACTGGCGTATTAAGTGGGATCGGCGACAGATGACGCGTCGGACCTGAGTGTAGCTCCGGATGTTTAATAGCTGCGCCTACAGTGTGAGAAAACTTGCCGTTGCGTCGCCAAGATCTCGCAAGGCCGGCTGCGTGTGCAGGCCAAGGGCGATTGCCAAAACCAGAACTCCCCCGGCAATGGCGACGATGCTCCGCAGATTTACCGCAGCGGTGCGTGCTTCAACGGCGGCCGTGGTGTTATTGGATCGACAGGAACCGACGACTGATGCCGCGCCAGACGCCGAAGCACGGTCAGACCGGAGACTCAGGGAAGATGTGCGCCGTGTCGTCAATGCCTGTCTCCCTCGTAACACTGCGTGTCTGTTTTACGTTTTTTTATCGTGCAATGCGCCCATTAGGGGCTCACCGTGGCGGAAAGGATCAGTTTCTGCCAGCCGATCCGCAACCGAGGGACCGGGCGCGTCGAAACTGATGCGCGACCCTCGCTGTCAGAGTGGCGATATCGGGCGAAATTTCATCATGAAGAGCACGCACGCTGTCATGGGTCGCGTAAAACCGGGGCGCTTCCGCGTCGAAGCGGCGAACAGCGGCGCCGACGAATACGCCGTCGACCTCGACGATCGTTGAAGTTTGCATGTCAAAAATCCCTGATACGGGTTCGGAAAATCCGATAACGAATTGAAAACAGATGAATCCCCGATTTGACGGACCCGTCCAACGCGGGGCGGCCGAATGAGGGATCAGGCGCTACATCGCCTTGCGGGGCACATTCGCTTCATCATGTTTTTGTCTCCGTCTTGCCCGTCTGGACCGACTGCGACAATCTCGCGTGAAATATGGTGAGAGTCAACATTTAATCACAAACTCAATGTGTAAAAATATTTAAACGATAATATTTAGTGTTTTGTGGTGTCGGCGCCCCTCCCTCTCTTGTGTCGACAGACCTGTTCGCTCTGTTAATGATAGGCAGGACGGAGCGCGAACAGCATGCATGCCGACGAGAAGTCCATGCAGGGCGGCGCTGACACAAACCGGGTTCTTCGCGCATGACGCAGCAGTACGGCTCCAGAGAGGCTGACTCCGAAAATCGTCCGATTACCCGGCGCGGCAGCGCTGCGGTGCGCGGTGACGGAGCCTGTTTCAATAATCCGCTCATCGGCGACACGTTGCGGATGGGGCGCACTCCATGACGTTCATTGCTCCATCCCCGTCCACCACCTCTCGTCGCAAACTGCTCGTCGGGGGCGCAGGGTTGATCGTGGCGGGTCTGCTGCCGCGCTCTTCTTCGGCGCAGCGTCCATCTGGATTGTACGAGGGCGTGCTGACCGAACCGTTCGGAGCCGCCTTCACGCCGAACGCCTATATCCGCATCGCGGCGCCAGAGATAGCGGCGTCAAACGCAAGCGGAATCACCCTGATCCTTCCGAACGTCGAGATGGGGCAGGGCATCTACACGGGCTCCGTGGTCCTGATCGCCGAAGAACTGGATGTCGAACCTGATCAGGTGGCGCTGGAGGCAGCGCCCCCGGACGACGCTTATGTCGCGCAGGACATGGGCACGCAGGCCACCGGCGGTTCGACGTCCACCGTGTTCGAATGGACGTCCCTGCGGCAGGCGGGCGCGGCGGCCCGCATCATGCTGGTGCAGGCTGCGTCGGAACGCTGGAAATGTCCCGTTGACGAATGCTCGACCAACGCAGCCGTTATCCACCACGACCCGACCGGGCGGACTCTGACCTATGCTGAGGTCGCGGCGGAGGCCGGGCGGGTGTCTCCGCCGAAGAATCCACCGCTGCGCAAGTCGGACGCATGGAAGCTGATCGGCCGCGCGCGCCATCGCGTGGACAGCCGCGCCAAGGTCGAGGCGAAGGCGGTCTACGGCATCGACGTCCGCGCGCCGGGGATGAAGTTCGCGACGGTCAGCGCCTGCCCCGTCATGGGCGGCGTTGTGCGGGGTATGGACCGAGAAGCCGCGCTGAAGGTTCCGGGGGTCCGCGAGGTACTGAAGATCGACAACGCCGTCTGCGTCGTCGGCGATCATTACTGGGCGGCGAAGAAGGGGCTGGAGGCGCTGGCCGTCACATGGTCGGAGGGCGCGAACGCGACGGTGGACACCGCCCGCGTCTATGCCGAATTGCATGACGGATTGAACGACTCGCACCCGATCGTGGCGAAAAGCAGTGGCGATGCAGCAGCGGCGATGCAAAGCGCGGCTTCGCGATTTGAGGCCGTTTATCAGCAGCCGTTGCTCGCGCATTCCACGATGGAGCCGATCAACTGCGCGATCCATGTGCGTCCGGATGGCGCCGATGTGTGGGTCGGAACCCAAGTGCCGATATGGGCGCGCGATTCCGTTGCGACGATCACGGGCCTGCCAAAAGAAACGGTGAAATTGCATGGCCAGTATATTGGCGGCGGTTTCGGTCGGCGGCTGGAGCACGAATATGTCACGCAAGCGGCGCAGTTCGCCCGCCAGGTTTCATATCCCCTAAAAATCGTCTGGAGCCGGGAGGAGGACGTCACGCTCGACCGCTACCGCCCCGCTTATGTCGATCGCGTGCGTGCGGGTCTGGATGCGCGCGGGCGCATCACGGCGATGGAGTTTCGCGTGGTGGGACCAGCCGTCGTCGCCCGCTGGGAGCCTGCGGGCCTGTCGCCCAACGGCTTTGACGAGGATCTCGCGGCGGCGATCGCCATCACCCCCTACACTTATCCGGCTTCGCGCCTCGACTATGTGCGGCGAGAGGCGCCCGGCGTCGTCACGGCCTGGTGGCGTGGGGTCGGGGGAACGCGCGGCCTGTTCGTGGTCGAGAGCTTCATCGACGAACTTGCAGCGAAAGCCGGAGTCGATCCCGTGGCCTATCGTCGGGAATTGATCCACGAGCATCCCCGCGCGCGGGTCGTGCTTGATATGGCGGCGGAAAAAGCGGGATGGGGTTCTCCGCTGCCGCCCGGACATGGCCGTGGCGTCGCGGCGCAGTTTTTGTTCGGTTCGTATCTCGGCACGGTTGTTGAGGTCGATATGAGCGATCCTTCCGCAGTTCGGGTCGTGAAGGTGACTGTGGCGGTGGATTGCGGGCAACCGGTGAACCCCGATCAGATCGTGGCCCAGATCGAGGGCGGGATGATCTTCGGTCTCGGCACAGCGTTGTTCAATGAAATCACGCTTGAAAAAGGTCGCGTTCAGGAAAGAAACTTCAATCAGTGGCGTTTGATTCGCATGAACGAGGCGCCGAAGATCGAAGTTCATATCGTCCCGAGTTCTGAAGACCCCGGCGGGATCGGCGAAACCGGTACGGCTGCTGCGGCGCCAGCTTTGGTGAATGCAATTTTCGCAGCGTCGGGACAACGCATCCGCACACTGCCAGTCATGCCGGCGTTGCGGGCAGGGTAGGAGCGCGGAGGTCCGGGAACCGGCACGCGCCGACCTTCGTGGTTAAAGCCATTTTCCCATGACGATCCGGGGGGCCGTCTCGTACCCCAGCCGTTCGTAGAATGGAACTACGCCCGTGTTTGTCTCGCGCACCATCAACTGCGCCTTGAGCACGCCCCTGTCTCGTAGCCACGCCTCGGCGGCGCTCACCAGACTCCGGCCGATGCCGACGCCACGTGCGTCAGGGGATGACGCGACGTAGTAAAGCCAGCCTCGATGGCCGTCGTGACCGACCATGACGGTGCCAATAGTGGTCTGATTTTCGTCTTCCCCAAGCAATACTTCGGATGTTTCGCGGCCTTGTGCGAAGCGGAAATCTGCTGCCGGGTCGTTTTGCTGCGTGACGAGGCCGCAAGCGCGCCACAGGGTGGTTACCGTGGTCTCGTCTTCGGGTTTCGCCGATCTGATCGTTATCTTCATGTCGTCTCCGGCGACGTCGTGCTGGGTAGGTCCGTATCTTGGCGAAGCCTTTCCGTAAACGCGTCGATGTCCGCGGGCGCGTCTCGCAGGAGGTCGCACGCGAAAGACAACGCTACGCGCTGACGGTCGGCTTTGGACTGCTCGTCCTGGATGTGGTCGAAGTCTGATGTCTGGGCGTAACCGATCAGGCGTCGCACGATCTCGGCGGCGGCGAAACCGGCGGCGTCGTGGAACACCCCGCTGATAAAGTGCGCGCGCAGGGTGTCCAGTTCATGCGGCGCGTTGGAAAATGTCGTCGGGGTGTAAAGATCGGCTCCGTTCGCCTGCGTTTTCCAAAGATAAAGGAAGTCCGAGCAAAATGTCCGCCAGAACGTCCTGATCGCGGCGGTCAGGGCTTCCTTGCGGGCCACGTCGTTCGTCGCTGCGTGGGCAACGGCCAGATGAGCCAGATACAGGCCGCAATCGAAACCGATGGGTCCATAAAGGGAAAACTCCCCGTCGATCACACGCACGTCCCGGTCAGAAATCATGATTGAGCCGCTGTGAAGATCGCCGTGCAATAAAGCCTGCGGCGTCGTCAGGAAGCGTTCCTGTAATGCGCCTATTCTTGCAATGATTCGTGGGTCGGCGCGCATGGCGGCGACGTCCGCATCGAGCGCGGGAAGCCAGTGGTTGCGCGGATGCTCCCGGTAAGGGTCGGTCAAAACGAGATCGACCGTGATGCGGGTCAGCGTCGTATTGCCTGAGAAGAACGCGAGATCCGGCGCCACCGCTTCGAATGGTTGTGCGAAATATGAAGTCAGGAACGCCGATCTGGCGACGAAACCGCCGAGAATGCGGGAGGGAGCAATCGGATCGGCGCCTTTGCTCAAAGCCTCCCGCAAAGTGACGAAACCGTTCAGACACTCCATCGTCAGTACGAACTGTTCCGGGTCAAAGTCCAGGAATGCCGGGGTCAGGCCAGGGGCAAGCGGCTCGATCCGCCGTAGCCAGGCGGCTTCGAACGCAGTGCGATCGAGCGGCATTTTCCAATCGGGATCGACGCGTACATGCGGAAGGGACTGTTTCACACAGAGCGTTCCCGATGGCCCGAACACGAGAAATACAAGGTTCAGGTTGCCGTCGCTGACCTCGCGCACGGTCCAATCCTGCGCCTCGCCGCCCAGCCGTTCGGCAAGATCTCGCCGAGCGGCGAGGAAGTGTTTGACGCCTTCGGGGTCCAGTGTCCGGTATGCGGTCATTTATTTTACCAAAAATAATTGTGAAATATTATTTTCACAAACATTAAATGTTTTATCCTGTCAAGCATATGGTCATACTCAGGACGAGGCCATCGCTGCTGCGATAAGCGCGAATTTCAACGTATCCGAAGAACTGCCCTGATGTTTCATGGTACGACGCTACGAAGAATCTGCAGACTGCGTGTCGAACGAAAAAGAGGCGAGTGCTATCGAAGGTCTGCCATCATGCTGGCCACTGATTGATCGCCAGTAGCCTCGAAAGGTGTTTCGCGACGTTGGCCCATATCCTGTCGAAGTAGCAACCGTACCGCTGCCGCCAGAGGGATATTACAGAGCGCCGTATTCAAGCCGCGTCACTTCGCCGCGGCGTTTCTATCGACCGTTGTTGTGTAGCGAGGTCTGTATTTTCGTGGCCTGCGCGTTGGGCCGGGCGCCCTACGCAACCAAAGACGATGCCGTCTGGAACACTTTAGCGGGAGCTGCCTGAGGCTCTATTGAGCAAAAGGGCGGCAGGCAGAGCCCTCCTTGCGCGCGCATGCGCTATGTTTTGCATCCTGCGCGGCGTGCTTGAAGAGAAGACGCCCGTAAAAACTTTGGGAAATCCACTGATCGCCGGGGATCGACCGCTCCCCGCACGAGGGTTTGCTACCGAAGTCATTGTGGCGCCAAAGGGGTGGCAAAACCTGTGCGAACTCGATGCAGCTGACGTCAGCTGCGCCAGACCCTATTTTTCGTCTTTGAAAATCGCGACATGTGTGACGCCGTCCTGCCCGATCCAGGCTCTATACATTCCGTCCGTGTTGAACGGCATGGCGATGTGGCCTGCTTCGTCGAGAGCGATCGCGCCGCCATTGCCGCCCATCTGCGTGATTTCGTGATTCACCACGTCCTCGGCGGCCTGTTGCAGTGGCTCGTGCATGGCGCCGACCCGCATGCAGACCTCGTGAGCGGCCACGGTGCGAATATAGTATTCGCCCCAGCCGGTGCCCGACATCGCACAGTGGGCGTCCGCATAGGTACCCGCGCCGATAAGAGGAGAGTCCCCAACGCGTCCGTAGAGTTTGTCTGTCAGACCACCGGTTGAGGTGCCTGCGGCGAGATGTCCTTGTGTGTCCAGCGCAACAGCGCCGACGGTGCCGAAATGGCGGTCGAGTGGAATCTCGGAATGTTGCTTCCCTGCAGCATCATCTTTGAGAGCGCTCTGGAGCTGGTTCCAACGGCGCTGAGTCCAGAAGTATTTTTCCGGCGTCATCGCAAAGCCCTGCGTCCGGGCGAAGGCTTCGGCGCCCTCTCCCACAAGCAGCACATGCGGCGAATGGAGCATCACGGCCTCCGCGAGGAGGATCGGGTTCTTGATGTGATGGACGCCGGCTACTGCTCCTGCGCTGCGGGTGAAGCCGTCCATGATGGCCGCGTCCATTTCGTTCTTGCCATCATGCGTGAACACTGCGCCGCGGCCGGCATTGAAATTCGGGTCGTTTTCCAGAATCTGGATTGCCGTCGTGACTGCATCCCCGGCCGGGCGGCCAGCTTTAAGGGTTGCATAACCTTGCTGAACCGCCTCCCGAAGGGTGTCTTCAACAGCCTTCGCGCGTTCCGGCGTCATGTCCTTGCGGATTACGCCCGCACCACCGTGAATGACGAAAACCGGGGCGGTTTCGGCATGCGCCACGCCGCAGAGCGAAGCGATGGTCAGGGCGATGGCGAGAGGTTTCACGGTGACGTCTCCAAATCATAACGATACGGAGGAGGGATAAAGGTCTGGCGCTGGCCGCGCAATGCGTGACGATTACGGACCAGGTCCGGAGCGCTCGCACTAAGCGCTGCTCATGAGGCAATAGCGCCGGAAATATGTAAGACGAAATTGCAGGGCGCTATACTTCGGGCGCATCCATGATTGATTGCGCTGCATAATTTGAAATCGTGCTTCTGTAACTCTGGAGTGAATCTAATGACGGGGCCGTCATATTGTGGCTACGCTGATGCTCGGTGTTATGATGTAGGGTATGCGTATCAGGGGCGGCGCCTTGCGGAAGAGCGCTCGAAATCAGGCGCCCCAGGTTGGCTACTCGTCATTGCGCCTGAAGCAGCAGAGCTTCAGGCGCGGATAGCTCAGGCTGTGGGGTTGATAGAATATCGGTGGAGCCGAAGGGAGCCGCGAGTCAGGGCTCAGTAGCGTCCTCGCAGCGTGAAATAGAACGTTCTCGGCGAGCCGTAGATGGCGCCGTCATAGAATCCCGCCTGGCGGTAATAGGTTTTGTCCGTCAAATTGCTGATGTTGCCAGTCAAGCTGAGCCAGTTCGTGAGACGGTAACGGGCCATAAGATTGATGAGCGTGTAACCGTTCAGATAGAGGTTGGACGCATCATACTTCCCATTCCCCAATGGTCGACCGGGATTTACAGGCCACGATGTGCTGGTCTGCGTCGTGAAACCGCCGCCGATGGTCAGGTTATGCAGCTTCCCCTTGAAGGTGTACGTGGTGTTCAATTTGATCAGATTGTGAGGGTCCTCCTGATAACCCAGTCCCTTCTCCTGCAGGTAACTGTATCCGAACAGAACATTCCACCCTGGGGTGATCTGACCTGACACGTCGAAATCCACCCCTTCGGTCGTAACGCCGTTGGCGGTGGTGTAGATCGTGTTACCGGTGATCGTATTTGTCAGGCCGGTGGTCTTGGCGACGTTATCCTGTTTGTTCAGATAAAACGCGAGTGACATGTTCAATCGATTATCGAAGAACTCCCCCTTTACGCCGGTTTCGTAGCTCTTGCCCAAAACAGGTGGCAGCGGCTTGTTGTCAGCGTCACGATCGGCCGATTGCGGAGTGAAGATAGTCGTGTAACTGCCGTAAATTGAAAAATTCTTGGCGAAGTCGTAAACAAGACCAGCATATGGCGTGAGGACGGCGTTCTGATTCATGGACCCGGACGAGGCCGTGTAGGCGTTCGCTGCATTGTAGGTGCCTGAGTAGTATTGATACGAGCTCATGCGGCCACCCAGAATCAGACTAAGCCCCTTTGCCAGAACGAAATGCCCGCTGACGTAAGCTCCGTAATTCCGGGTCACGTCGACTTCGCGCGCATTGGTTCGGTGGGTTCTGAAATTGGCGTAGCTTCCGTCCCACGTTTTCCAGTTTGCGACGGAGAGGCCTGTCGAACGGTACTGACACGCAGAATAGGGTGCGACATTCGCGATGTTACAATTGCCTAGAGCGTTGCTGAACGTCCACGTGGTCAGCTCATCGCTATAACCGTTGAATCCGAACACCAGGGTCTGCGGACGGCCGAAGACTTTAAACTGGCCTGTCAGACGGATATCAGCAGTGTCGCGTTGGTCGTTGTATTCTGCATGAAGGGCGTTCAGATATGCGCCTGTTCCGTCTTCGTTCCAAAATCCTGCGTATCCGCCGGTGCTTTTGGAGCCATTATTGACCTTGAGGTTACCGAGATTCTGATAATTTCCAGCCCAGGTGTGCATGTAGCTGGCTCTCAGTCGCCAGTTATCCGAAAATTTGTGATCATAATTTCCAAATGCGGATAACGTATTTTCCTCGGAAAAGCTCCAGTTCGCCACCGGATTGGTGCTGCGTGGAAGATTGGTTCTGGCGCCGTTCGCGTACCAAATTGGGACATTCGTTCCCCAGGAGGCGCCGTTATCTCGGGTTTTTTCGTACTGAAAACCCCAGTTAACTGTGTCTCGGCGAGACAGATCGGCCGCGAAATTGGCAAGTGCGCCGATATTGTAAAGGCTTTCACGTTGACGGAAGGTGTCGGAATCTTCCCAGGTAAAAATATAGCGGCTGCGGATCGTGCCCGATTTGTTCAGCGGCTTGTTGACGTCGAGCATGACGCGATGGTCGTTCCAATTACCTAACCGTAGCATCGCGTTCACTTGCTCGGTCTTGGTTGGTTGTTTGCGTTCAAGGTAAATGGTGGCGGACGGATCGCCGGTGCCGCCCATGAGGCCGTTGGCGCCGCGAATGATCTGAACGTTGTCATACAAGTCCATATTCATTGCGGAGCCAGCGCCGCTGAACCCGGTTGTCCCGTTCACTTGCATACCGTCTATGCGATAGTTGGTGATGTCGAAGCCACGTGCGCGATAGGTGGTCCGGCCAGCGTTGTCGTCTTGATAGGATGTGACGCCGGCTGTTGTATTCATGACGTCATCAAGCGTGTTGATCTGCATATCGTCCATAAGCTGACGCGTGATGACCGTTACGGTTTGTGGTGTTTCACGTAAACTTAAGGGGAGTCCGGTGGCGGCGGAGGTCCTTTTGATCGTGTATGTATTCAACGTATCCTGGGCGCCTTTGACCAGAATGTGCTCGGCTCCCGGGGACTGCGTATTTTTGTAAATATCTCTCCGGTGCTTATGCGCTCCATTAAATTCTTTGTCGTGACGGTTTTTATGGGTGTGTTGGGGGTCATATCTCTTTTCTGAGTTTTCGAGCGTGGTCGCTGCCAGCGAGTGCCCGGCGAACAAGATGCCTGACGTCAACAACATAAAGCGGGTTGAAACGAAAAGAGGGCGCACGGTCTTCCTGGTCACTGCAATTTCCAACGCAAATGATAATCAATATCAATTTTGCTTAGATGAAAAAATGCCAATGTGGCAACCGTGAGTAAATTTCCAAAAGTAACATAATGTAATTTATTATATCAATTTTTTAAATGTTATGAATATTTTAGGAGATTCTTGATACGAAAATCAGGTGAGTGGCTATCATAATCGTCTGCACAGCTAATTGAGAGCGGCTTGATGGCTGCAGAAACTACCTACAAAATTCCGTGACACTTCAGATGAGTGGTCAGTAGGGCTGAGCTATCATGCTCACATCAAGTGATGGAGAATCATCGAAAAAAGAACGATGAAGTGTTTAATAATCAGGGATCGTTACGGCTTTTGCCGCGCAGATTTGAGAAATCGCGATATTTTCGATCTGACAGTTCATTGCCTCTGTAGAATATTCTGTAAAATATAACCTCTGACACCATCGGTGTAAAAAGCAGTAAATTTACGAAAATCAAGTTGATAAATTCTTTACGTTATATGTTTTACGAAAACCGAAGGTTTTATTCATAAATAAAGCTCAATTTCAGAGCACGGGACCTGACAAACAACACGATTCAGAAATGGATTGAGGCGTTCAGGAGTGCATGTTTATGTAAGCAATTTGATTTTTCCTGTTTTTTGCAAACGAAAACACCGAAGATAAGGTATAATTTATCTGCGTAAATCATTTTTCTTATTCACGTACGTTATAAATATCTTCACCGCAGAGACATAATGCGGATGGTCCCTGCGGTGGACATTACAAACTCAGGCCGATGGTTCACCAGCCAGAATTATACGCGCCCATACCAGGATCCCAGTTTCCCCAGGCCTGATTCCATGAGGGGTTCCACCCGCCCCAACCGGGGCCATTCATGGGTCCCCAGGCCCCCCAATTCCAACTGGCGTCCTGATATTCTCCGGCTGTCATCTCCTGCTCATCAGCCAGCATCTTTTGCTGTCTGTATTGCTGATATTGAGAGTAAGCCGCCTGATCTCCTATATAAAGGCAATCGCAGGCAGTGGGATCTGCATAGACGTAGAACACGGAATTATTGCGCACCCGCCGAACGAAACGATGCGGTGGCAGACGGTTAAGCATTGCTTGTAGCTGTTGCGTGTCGGCGGGTCTGGCTGCAAATCCAGCGGCGGCGAGGTGGTCTTCCTTGTGCAGGACGCGCTCTGTAGCACTTTCGCAAGAGGGTAGAAGCGCGAGCATCGTGACAGCAGCGAGTGCGCGCGACGCACTTGACCTGGATGTCTTCATGGAAAAATTGCTCCTTCAAATATACAGTTGAGATAATTATTGCCTTTTGAAAGCTCTTTCAACGATTGTATTTTTTGGAATGAAATTTTTTGAAAAAGTCATCAAATAAGAAATCTAAAAAAACTGTCAGGCTATGCGAACCAATTGCAACGCATAATTATATTCACGGAAATCGAGGAAAGAATGAAGCTGGCCACGAGAAAGTTACGCCGGGCGTCGTGAGTGGTTGAACGCATGACGACACCACTCTGAGCGCAGAGGTTGGAGAGAAAATCCGCCACTCCGAGAACAAATGAAACAGCGTCCTGCGGTCAGGCGAACGAAATTTCGTGAACAGCGTTGCCAAATCAACCGCAATGAAAGTGAGAGGCGCAGCGCGCTAATGGCCCAATCAATGCCTGCGAAACAATAACTCCAGATCAGCGCGCGTCAGCCGAACCCATGTCGGCCGCCCATGCGAGCATGTGCCCGCGCGCGGCGTCGCCTCCATCTGACGCAGCAGCGCGTTCATCTCCTCCATACCCAGCGTGCGCCCCGCGCGGATGCTCCCGTGACACGCCATGCGCGCGATCACGGCGTCCAGACGTCCATCCAGCGTCGGTGTCTCTTCGATCGCCGCCTGATCGTCGGCATCCAACTCCTCGGCAAGATCGCGCAGCAGATCGACCGCAGACGCGCCCCGGAGCAGATCGGGCAGCGAACGCACCAGAATGGAGCCGCCGCCGAATCCCTCGACATCAATCCCGACACGCGCAAGAGCAGCGGATCTGGCAAGCACCGCCTCCGCCTGGCCGCGCGGAAGGTCGATTACATCGGGGATAAGCAGCCGCTGGGCCCGCACTGCGCCGGACAGCAGCTGTTCACGCAACGCTTCATGGGTCAGCCGCTCATGCGCCGCGTGCTGGTCTACAAGGATCAGGCTCCCATCCGCCGTCACCGCCAGAATGTAGGTGTCGAGCACCTGTGCGACCGCCGCGCCAAGAGGAAAGTCCACGGCGGGCGCCGCAGCGCCTTCCGCCGCCACGTTATCCTCGAACCGCGCGCGCAGGGATGCTTCCGGGCTTGCTACAACCTGCGGGCTCGCCACCGACGTCGGTGGTTCCTGCGAAAACCGCCGCGCCTGCGGCTGCGTGTTAAGCGCCAGCGTCGCCTCTGCGAAGCCAGTATTCCGGACAGGCGTCTCGGGCGGATAGAACACGCGCTGCGGGCGGCTGGGCGCGAAAGACGGACGCACACCGACCACGCCCGCCCCAAGCCCAAGCGCGCGCGTCAGCGTGCCGATGACGAGCGAGCGCGCCCCGGCTTCATCGGCGAAGCGCAGCTCGGTCTTCGCGGGGTGCACGTTCACGTCCACCTGATCATACGGCACGGTCAGGCTGATCATCGCCACGGGATGACGCCCCGCCTCCATCACCCGGCGATAGGCGACGCGGATCGACGTGCGCAGCAGCGGATCGACCACCGGGCGCCCGTTGACCAGCATGAACTGTCCCGCCGTCGTCGGCCGGTGTACCGAAGGGCCGCAGGCGAACCCTGTCAGGCGCATCGAGCCGCGCTCGCCATCAAGCTCCAGAAGCCCGTCAGCGTCTTCGACCCCGAGCAACGCCGCTGCGCGGGCAAGCGGTTCCTCCGGCGGGCGATCAAACACCGTGCGCCCGTCGACCTCCAGCATGAACGCGACATCGGGCGCGGCAAGCGCCAGGCGCCGCATAGCCGCCTCCGCGTGAGAGCCCTCGACCCGTGCGCTTTTCAGGAACTTCCGCCGCGCGGGCGTGGCGAAGAACATATCCTCCACGACGATCGTCGTGCCGGGCTCCCCAGCGCAGGGCTCCGGCGGAAAGATCACCCCGCCCTCCACGCGGATACGCCACGCGCTGTCCGCGCCGCGCACGCGCGAGACGATGTTCAGCCGCGCCGCCGCGCCGATAGACGGCAGAGCCTCCCCACGAAAGCCGAGCGTCGAGATACGCACCAGCGCCTCGTCCGTCAGCTTCGACGTGCAATGCCGCTGCACCGCCAGCGCCAGTTCGTCCGGCGTCATGCCCAGCCCGTCGTCGCTCACCACGATGCGGTCCGATCCGCCATTGGCGATCGCGATCCCGATCCGCCCCGCCCGTGCGTCGAGCGCGTTCTCGACCAGTTCCTTCAGCGCCGCCGCCGGGCGTTCGATCACTTCGCCCGCCGCAATGCGGTTGATCGTGGCTTCCGAGAGGCGGCGCAGCGTGGGGCGGATCAGGGTGTCGGTCATGGCGGTCCCATGATAGCGCGCTTGCGCCGCGCTTTACACAGCCCCCGCCCCGGCGGCAGAACAGGGCCATGACACGCATCTTCATCGACGCCGACGCCTGCCCCGTAAAGGATGAGGTCTACCGCGTCGCCGCGCGCTACAACCTTGGCGTTTTCGTCGTCTCGAACCGGCTGATCGCCGTTCCCGACCAGCCGGGCATCGAGCGCATCGTCGTTGACGCAGGCCCCGACGTCGCCGACGACTGGATCGCCGAGCGCGCGGGCGCGGGCGACGTGGTGATTACCGCCGACATTCCCCTCGCCGCGCGCTGCGTCGCGAACAAGGCCAGCGTGCTGGAGCCCAAGGGCCGCGAACTGGACGGAGACGCCATCGGCATGGCGCTGGCGGTGCGTAACCTGATGGACGATCTGCGCTCGACCGGGACAATCACGACAGGCAGCGCGCCGTTCTCCAGGGCGGACCGTTCTACGTTTCTGTCGGCGCTGGACCGGATCGTGGTGCGGTTGCGGAAATCTGTTCGGGTGACGCCGCCTCGGCCGCCAGCAGGGGGCTGGTGAGGTTATATTATTGAGAATTTCTTTCTTGCGAATGGAGCATAGAACCATCGAAGGTTAGACGCAGCCCTTATCATCGCGTTGGATTCTGCCGCGTCTTGGCAGAAAGTGTTCACGAGATGACTGAAGCGTTCTGATATGTCACCCGCGGTATGTTCTTGAGCGTAAAGTAGACGGGAGCATATCGCCGATAGCTTCCTTGGGGATGATGATCCAGGAGTTTACACTGCTGTGCAAAAGCAGACCGTCAGCGTCGTCGAACCTTGTCGTCATTGATAACGCGTCCCTGAAGGGAATACCGCCGAACGGGCGTATTAGTTTATCGTTCGTATTGGTTGTAAAAAATAATGTCATCTTTCCCTGATCTACTGTGGCGGTGCTGATCTCAAGCCTGCCGTCCAGACCGGCTTCCTGAAGATTGGCAGATTCGAAATTCGCCGCATTGGGGATGTTAAAGAACACTTCTTCATCAAGGAAATTTTGTAAACCTGAGAAGTTTTTTTCACTGTTTTCGTCTTTTACATAATCGTCAAACGTCATTTTTTCTTCTGACTCATGTTGATTGATCGATTTCCAAAATATTTCATGTGATGGCGCAAATGAATAATGTCATACACATAGATTGTTTGCCCCTTTAAATTTTGCCTATCATTGTACAGTCTGTGGGGGCACGTGACTCGCCTCCTTTGCCGGTGGGCTTGTTCAGCTGGGAGTAATACCGTGACTATAGATTTTACCGCTGCATTAACTGGATATGTTGCCGGTAATCTGCCTTCCGTATGGCATGCAGTGCCCAATGGTGTCAAAGTTCGATTGGAACAAGGATTTGATCGTCTTACGGGTAAAGTTACTCGCCGATGGGACCGCGAAAATAAGTCCAGAGATGCCGATGTTGATGATGGCATCAAAAGAGCCGGAAATAAATCCGACGCGCAAAAAGAGGTCCTGAAGCTTTTAGAGCCTGTTTGGAAAATCGGTCTGATGTGATTCAAGCTCTGGATGTGGACGC
>NZ_JAFVMF010000157.1 GCF_017377715.1 Acetobacter sacchari
GACTCGATCTGAGCCCCCTGACTGAGCGCTGCCTGGTGCATCGCATCCTGAATCGCCATTTCGCGCGCCACGCTCACTCCAGCGTCCAGCGAGGCATTTCCCTGTGCGGTCAGTGGCGCCGCCCAGGCCTGGGTACAAAAGAATGCCGCCCCGAGGGCGGCAGCAAAACGCTTGGTGTACATCGCGATCCTATTGGGCGTTGTAGAAATTGCCACTG
>NZ_JAFVMF010000158.1 GCF_017377715.1 Acetobacter sacchari
TTTTTTTGTTTTGTTTTTTTTTTTTTTTTTTTTTTTTTTTTTTTTATTTTGCGTTTTTCTTTTTTTTTTTTTGTTGTTTTTTTTTTTTTTTTTTTTATTTGTTTTTTTTTTTTTTTCTTGGCTCTTGGCTCTGGGCTCATGGCTCCCGGCTCACGGCACTCGGCTCTGGGGGGGGGGGGGGGTGAAGAAATCTTGCGTTGAGATCGACGAATAGCCA
>NZ_JAFVMF010000159.1 GCF_017377715.1 Acetobacter sacchari
ATGCATATGCAGGGTGAGCCGAAGAACATGCAGTCTTCGCCAACTTATTATGATGTTATTGAAGAAGTTTCTAGCTTTTTAACCGAGCGGATTGACGCTTGCATACAAGCTGGGATCCCCCGTGAATTACTCATACTCGATCCGGGATTTGGCTTTGGTAAAAGCTTAGAACATAACTATGAATTACTGGCAAAGCTCGACTGTTTTGCCAAGTTT
>NZ_JAFVMF010000160.1 GCF_017377715.1 Acetobacter sacchari
CGTACAGGGACGTTCGTTCCGCCGCGCCGAAGATGCAGGACTTCAATTTCGTCCCAGAACGGAACAGCGTTTCCCGCAGGCGGGCAGAACGTGGCTCAGCATTTACAGCGTGAAATCCGTCGTGACCCGTTCTGGCCGCTCGCGGCGGGTGGCGCGATCTTTGCCGGCTTTCGGGCGAGTGGAATCGACCGTTCCATTTGGCAGAACCGGCGCGCT
>NZ_JAFVMF010000161.1 GCF_017377715.1 Acetobacter sacchari
CACACAATGACCCAATGAATTTTGCCACATTAGGCGTCTCCCACTGTACTTACTCAAGTAGAACTCCTTGAAGATGTCCTGATAGACATTCAATTCATGTGGAAGCCTAACATCCATAGGTGGATATGTTGGCCAGTACCCAGTTGTTAAGACATGGACACTCATCTCAATTCCTGATCGAAGTTTTGTCCTGGCTTGGGATGACTGCTTGAAT
>NZ_JAFVMF010000162.1 GCF_017377715.1 Acetobacter sacchari
TCTTCTTTGCATTCCTGGGGAAGACAACAAGCTTGGCCTTGTAGGTCTTCAGCCTCTGAACATTAGCTTGAAGACCTTCTAGGGAGCGGTTTCTACGACGGTGGTCAACTGCGATGCCAATGGTTGGTGCATGCTTCTTGGGAATTCCTGCTGCCGCTAGCTCTTCAAGAGAGAAACCTTTGCCAGCCCTAAGTTTCATGTTGTACTTCAAAG
>NZ_JAFVMF010000163.1 GCF_017377715.1 Acetobacter sacchari
TAGTCGGCTGCTTGACGCTGCTGAGACGATCACGAAATCCTCGTCGTGACATCGAAACCTCTTGTCGATGTCAACGAAGATATCCTTGAGGGGCTCGATCAATGTCTGATCGCTGATTTGAACCGCGCCAGACCGTGCGCGGATTCAAAATACAGCCTTAGACGGCTGATTGACGCTGCTGAGACGATCACGAAATCCTCGGCGTGACATTGA
>NZ_JAFVMF010000164.1 GCF_017377715.1 Acetobacter sacchari
GTTACGGTAGATTTCAAGGGATTTAATCTTGAAAACGCTTGATAATATCTGTGCAGGGTGCAAACTGGAGTGTTAGTCATGAGATTATGATTCGACATAATGTTGATGGAGTTCTTGCTTGCAATTGAAGTGGGCAGAATCTCGGGGGCACAAACACTTGGAAAATGATTGCCATGTCGCTGTTGTTTCCATTTTGTGTTTGTGTTTTG
>NZ_JAFVMF010000021.1 GCF_017377715.1 Acetobacter sacchari
GCGTCCACATCCAGAGCTTGAATCACATCAGACCGATTTTCCAAACAGGCTCTGACGATGTCGTCTTTAATTTGACAGAGAATGTTACTATATCAGAAGAAGTGGCGAGTTTTAGTAATTATATTCAAGCTAAAACAGTAACGGTTTCTGGTTCATACAATTTAACGCTCGACGTTTATTACGTAGTGTCGAGTTCTGGTGGAACCTCCTTTTACTCTGGTGGGTATTACTATATTGGCACGATGGATATCGGGTCAGGGAGTTCTGTGACAATAGGGTCTGCTTTAGCGGCAACCTCCGTTGCGAATATCAATGTAATTTCTGGTTCGGGGACCCTCAATCTGCAGTATACCGCGACGCTTAATAGCTACGATATCGGATCCAGCGTAGTCATACATGTAGATGATACGGCTAATGTATTGAATGTGCCTAGTCCAGTCACCAACAAAATAACCAATTTTAATGAGAATACAGTTCTCAAATTTATATCGGCCCCGACAGGCGGTTCGGTTGAATGGACTGAAAATTCAGATGGATCATACACTCTGGCGGAGAATAACGACGGCGTCATCACCACTCTGGCAACTGATATTGTCTTTGCGACTGGTGTTTCCCCTTCAGATATAGTGTGGGATGCGGATGACGCGCAGACCACATGTTTCCTTACTGACTCACAAATAAGCACGCCATCAGGATATCGGCCCATTCAGCATATTGCCGTCAACGATGATGTCATAGTTTATTCGAATGGGATGCAGAAAGCCGTCAGCGTAAAATGGATCGGAACAGGTCGCGTAAGGGTCAACGGGAGTCTTCCCGATGATCGGGCCGGATACCCTGTTCGTATTCTTGAGAATGCGATTTCTGAGGGGGTTCCGTTCAAGGACATGCTGGTCACAGCGGAGCATTGCCTGTTCTTTGACGGTAAGTTCGTTCCGGCCCGCATGTTGGTGAATGGTGGTTCGATTTTCTACGACACAACGATCACTTCCTACGACTATTACCACATCGAAACCGAAACGCATTCCGTTATCATGGCGGACGGCATGCTCACCGAAAGCTATCTGGACACAGGTAATCGCCGTTCCTTCACTCAGTTGGGAAATGTCGTTTCCATCAGCGGCCGCCGTAATCTGACCTGGGACGATGCGGCAGCGCCCCTTACGGTATGTCGTGAGTTCGTCGAGCCGCTTTTTCGTCAGATTGAAGCCCGTGCGGTCGAAGGTGCCCGCCTGCGTCGGACGAAGCCCGGGTCTTTGACATGCGAGCATGGTCTGCATCTGATCACGGATTCGGGCGTCACCCTCCATCCGCTCCGTGAAATTAACGAACAGGTCATGTTCATGATCCCGGCGGGTGTTGAGAGCGTCCGTGTCGTTTCGAATTCGAGCCGCCCCAGTGATGTCATCGGTCCCTTCGTTGACGACCGTCGCACCCTCGGTGTTCTGGTCGGTGGTATCACGCTCAGCGAAGGCAAAAAGACCACGGCGCTGACATCTTATCTGGAGGATGTCGATCTGGCGGGCTGGAGTAGCGTAGAAAATAGCACGACGCGCTGGACCGGGGGTAATGCTCTTCTGCCGCTGGGATCACGTCCGGCTGATGGCCTCGCTCTCATGACCATTCAGATACATGCAGCAGGACCTTACCTTTTGCGAGAGAGCCCACTTGACACGAACGCTCTGCAAGCTTGATCCTTCAGTCTCTTGTAAATTGCCTGAGTGCCAAGCGTAAGACTCATTTTTTTAAGATGGAAGATGAGGCTTGCGGAGACATGAGCCGCTCGTATGAAAATATGAGCGCGCGTCTGCTATATCTGGCGGCAACATGCCGCTAGTCTGTCAGTTTTGCCAACATGATGTCGATACGGTTGCCGTGTTTGTATTTTCGTCTTTCACAATAAGAGATTTTTACGATAAATTTCCGATTTTTGGTGAGGGATTCGTCCCGTAGTCGTCTGGTGCGCGTGCGGCAGTCATGAAAATTTTTATCTCAGAACGCCTTTTGTATGGCGAGCTGTTTGAGGAAAAATTCGTGCGTAAGTTGAAGATATGTCACGCGGAATTCGAAATAAGATATAAGATATAAGATATAAGATATGCTATTATATCAATGTATTTCGTATCGCTCGCAAACGCGAGCTTGGCCGCCATTTCCGGAATCAACGCCGGGAGCCGGAGCCAATGCCGAATACATCGTCGTGGAGGCGATCAAATACGTCCTGAATTGTGTCGTGGGCTCGCTGTCCCTTGCTGTCGACGATTGTTACGGTGGCAGTCATGCCGGCGGCAAGTGTGACGTTGACAGGTATGCTGTCTATCCGAATTCGCACAGGGATGCGTTGGGCCAGACGGACCCAGGTGTAAACCGGGTCAACGCTCGGTAGCCCCTGCGCGCCCGCTCCAGCATTCGTGGTTGCGATACCGCGGGTGATGCTCACCACATGCCCCCGGAGAGGCGGAAGGTATCCCATAAGATCAATGCGCACTTTATCGTTGATATTTACCGAACTGATCTTGGTTTCCTCGAAATAACCGTCAACCCAGTAAGACGATGAATCAATGACGGTGACGTTGGGGACGCCCGCTGTTGCGAAATCGCCGACACGCATGATCAGGTTATTCACGGTGCCGGTGACGGTGCTGCGGACATGCGTGCGGTCGAGGTTGATCTTCGCTTGAGACAGGCTTGCCAGGGCTTCGGCGTATTGCGCGCGGGCTACTTGTGCGGTCGCTTCGTATACTTGCTTCTCCTCGCGGGATGCAGCTGCGTCCGTAAGGTGCGTGCGCCGTTCATGCTGGGCTGTTTTCAGAACCATGTCGGCTTGTCGCTGTTCCGACACCGCCGTAGCGGTGGCGACCGCCACCTGGAAGTCGAATGGGTCAATGTCGTAGAGTACGTCTCCGGCATGAACGACCTGATTGTCTTTGACATAAACAGCGACGATCTGTCCGGAGACGCGGGGGGCGATATTGGCGACCTGCGCGCGCACCTGACCATTCCGTGTCCATGGCGCTGCAGTGTAATAGTCCCAGAGAACGAACGCCGTTACCATCGCAATGCCCAGAATTATCATTGTGGTGGTAACTTTGATCGCAAGCCGCGCCCTGTCAAACATGTCATTAAATTCCTGATGATATACAAAAAATACTGACGATGGGTCTGTACGAAGATTGACGGGTCATAGGCATTGTATTTTTCACCGTGACAGTTGCTCTGGATCGGCGCGCTATTGTGGCCAAGGGGTCACAGGGCAAGGGAATAAACCCCGGTCAGAATGATCAACAGACCGAACTCCGTCAGAGGGATATTCCATACGAATCGCTCCAGTCGAGTTTTCGCGATCAGTGGGCGAAGAGCGAGCATCGTCATCACGGCGAGCCCGACGTGAAGGAGAAATGACGATACAAGGAGACCGTCCATATCCAGAACCGATGGAATTTCCATCACGCGGCGTTCCGGGATTTCGGTAGTATTTTATAAAGATTTATGGCGGATCGGTTTCGTTGCAGAAGCATGATCGATCCTGTCATGCCGGACACCGCCCCGACGACTGTGGTCATTTCTCCACCGGATAGTTCGCTCGATCGGGCGAGAAGCTGTTCTGCGGATGCCCGCATGAAAGAAATTCCTTCGTCACAGTCGCGTATTTCAGTAGCACGCATCGCTGCGTCGCATTCTGCGCCTATCGTGGCGATCGTCGCGGCCCGCCCAAGATGGCGTCGTGCGCGCGCCAGAGCCGCGGCGAGGTCCTCGAGTTCCGCCATTCTGGAAAGAACGCGCACCTGCGAAAGGGATTTCGGGAGATAGCTGTTCCACAGAAGAATATGCGCCAACCGATCGTAATTCCTGCTGATCAACACGGAGCCTGCTTGCCTGTCATTTCCGAGGCACTGCGAGCGCAGCGTAAAGCCGATGGCCATAGCAACGCGAAATCTCCGTGAGCGCGCAGACGGAGGCATCAGCAGCGTCAAGGCCACGAAAATCAGCAACGCCGCAAGGATATAGAACACGTTTCTGTTTACGAAATCTGCTGGATTGAATTCCTGCCTGTTGCTGACGCCAAGCATGACGAAGAAAAAGACGCCGGCGTTCAGGCCGATCGCCGATGTCTTTGGCTGAAGGAGCAACAGGCAGCCGCCAAAGACGACGGGCGCCGCTGCGAGTGCAAGAAACGTCATTTCAGACCCGCGCGTAAGCACGAAGAAATTCAGAAACGCCGCAACTGCGACAGCCATGGGCGTGCCGATCAGCGCTCCCATTCCGAAGGCGCGGACGTTGTAAGTGGTGGCTGCGAGCATGATGATGATCGACGCCTGGGACAGAGCTGCGACGCTACCCGGTATGCCGGAAAGAATGCACAACCAGGCGGAAAGACTGAAGCCGATGAGCAGACGCAGGCCGTTTAGCAGGGCCATGATGACGTCCTGGTGTCCGGCGATCGGAAAGTCAGGGGCTGGATTCTGCGTCGCAGAGCCGTCGCGGACCGTGCAGAGTCCGTCTTCGGCCCATCGCCAGAAGGACAGAAGCGCCA
This sequence comes from Acetobacter sacchari, assembly GCF_017377715.1. Taxonomy (GTDB): domain Bacteria; phylum Pseudomonadota; class Alphaproteobacteria; order Acetobacterales; family Acetobacteraceae; genus Acetobacter; species Acetobacter sacchari. Next base: position 4,535 of record NZ_JAFVMF010000021.1, read on the forward strand.
TCGAGCATTCCGCAAACCATGCGTCTTCTATTGTCAGTTCCTCCGCCACTCCTTCCGACGATCTTCGCGGACGCTCCAGCAACCCTTCCAGAGCTTTCATCGCAGCAGGCGGGGAGTCCGGGCAGGACGTGCTTTCGAATAGTGCCCGAACATCCATGATCATGGATTTGGAAACGCGGCCCTCTTCAAGAGCATAGCCAATGGCGCGGCTGCGGCTCAGCATTTCCATCAACGACACCATGGCTGACCGGGCGCCTGCCAACCGTGTGCGGCCGTCCCCGATCTCCGTGCGGGCGTAGGAAACCTGTGTGGTAAGCGCCATGATGCGGCCTGCCAACTCGGCGCACGTGACGGCGTCGGGTATGGAGCGTCCGAGGACTGCATTCCGTGCGATCATCTGCGCTTCACGCGCTGTAGCCTCCAACCCCGACACCAGCTTGTTCCATGCTGTAGGCGCACCGATCACGTCATTGACGGCGGCGGTCGCCGCGATGCCGATCAGGATCGCGGATACGCGGTTGACCGTCACTGCGAACGCGTCTTGCGGTGAATCTATGCAGCCGATGGCGATCAGGGCGACGGTATAACCCGCCAGCATCGCGGCGTAGGCCCGGAAATCTCGCTCCAGAGTGCCGACGATGCAACACAGGCCTAGCCAAAGGCCTGTGCAGCCCAGTAACACGGCGCGATCCTGACTGAAGCACGAGGTCAGAAACAAGGCGACAAAGGCCCCGATCAACGTGCCGAGCAATCGGTAAAGCGCTTTGGAGAGAGTCTGCCCTCGTAACGGTTGGGCGAGGATCATCACCGTGACCGCCGCCGTGGCTGGTGAAGATATCTGGAACCACAGCGCTGCGGCGAGCGCGAGCGATACGGAGAGCCACGTACGCAGGCAGAACGCGAATGCACCCGGCGGGAACAGTCCATGCAAAAAGTCCGGGACCCAGAAAAAATCTTTCAGGGCGCGAATGCGCCTGCCCGTTGTTTCCTCAACAGCGCTCACTGCATGCCTGCCTTCAGCCCGTAGCGCGGATGGTCATCCGCAGCCCTTTTTGTATCGGGCCCTTCGGGCGTCAGGCCAAATGACAAAACAAGGCTTGGCCTGCGCCGGGCTGGATCAAGCTATTCGCCCGACGCAGCGCGAATAGAAATCAGGCGGTAAGGTCGCGAGTGTAGACGCGGTGACGCTTGGAAGGCTCGGGGGCGATGCGCTCTATCAGGCGGCGCATAGGCTGGTTCGTCTCCAGAACCCAGCCCAACTCGATCCGGCGATATGGAAGAGTTCGGCCCCGTTTCATCAACTCGGCAATCACGAGGCCAGGCAGCAGGGAACCCAGGGCCGTGCCGACTACGGCGCGATTGACGCCAAGGAGGATGACGCGCGCAGAGTGGAATTCGTGACGCAGCAGGCGTTTACCCAGGCGCGCCCAACCGAAAGGCGACGGCGCGCCGCCGAGATCCCCTGCGATGTCGAAGACATTGGGGATCACCAGAGCAACCGCCATCGGTTCTCCTGCACGCTCGACCAGCACGAATAACTCGTCGCGAAGGATCGGCTTGATCTGGTGGATCATGGTTTTCATTTCCGTATCTGCATACGGAATGAAGCCCCACGTATCGCGCCATGTGTCGTTGTACAGCTGGAGCAGGATATCGCCGTCACGTGAAATTTCGCGGCGGTTGAGCTGGCGCACCGAAAGATCGCCCAGCCGCCCTTCGCCTACACGAAGCCCGCGCGGCACGATATGCGCCTCTTCGGCTTCGGGGCCAACCTGCATGTCATAAGACAGAACGTCCATCGCCTTGGTCATGCCAGAGGCTTCGACTGCCGCGCCCAGCTCTTTCGGATGCCAGGGCATCATGATCATCGGGGGCGCCGTCTGCCCTTCGATCATAAGGCCGTATTCTCCGTTACTGTTCAGAGTCCAGGGGCCAAGCATCCGTGTTCGGCCCTGTGCGCGCAGCCAGTCCGCCGCCGCGTCGAGCAAGGGTGGGACGATCTCGGGACTCGCCGCATCCAGCGCGCCGAAAAAACCTGTGTCTGTTGACAGGCCTGTCGCCGCCGATGTCTGGCCGATCAGATCGTCGATCTGCGCGGAAATGCGACCGACGGGTTTCCCGTCGCGTAGCGCCAGAAAATACTGGGCTTTGCCATGCGAGAAAAAAGCCGACCGCTTCGGGTCGAGCAGATCGCGCTGTTCCATGTCCAGTGGCGGCGTGTACCCCGACATGCCTGCATAGATTTGGCGTGGCAGTCGCACGAACGCGGACAACGCGCGAAATCCGGAAACTGGACTAATGACAAGGCGCGCCGGCTGGGTCATGACATCTCCCTCTAAGCGCGTAGCGCCCCTTACGCGAAAGGCCCCTCCGGGGGGCGGGACGCTGATCGCATGGAAACGCCTGCAAACGAAATAAGCCGAGACGTAACCTTGTGTAACAAAATCTTGCCGAGGGTCATGCGCCGTATCGTCCGTACGCTCGCCAGAGCGGGATTTTACACGCATCGACCTTCTTTCCGGGCGATCCTTATCACCGGCGCTTCAAGCGGCATAGGCGCAGCATTGGCTCGCTTTTACGCTGCGCCCCATCGCACCCTTATGCTTTGGGGGCGCGACGAAGCGCGACTTGGCGAAGTCGCTGAGGCATGTCGGGCGGGCGGCGCGACGGTTTTGACGCGGTCCGTGGACCTGGCGGACGGCGTGGCGGCGCTGGACGCATTTCGTGAAGACGACGCAGCGACGCCGTTCGATCTGGTGGCGCTCTCGGCCGGGTTGGGAGACATGAAAAGAGCCTCCGATCAGGTCGAGCGCGCCGAATCCGTGTTCAAGCTGGGTGTGGTGAACTATGCGACGCCTGCCGCCCTTACCATGGCGGCGGCCGAGCGTATGAAGGAGCGTGGCGGCGGATCAATCGGTCTGATCGGTTCGGCCGGCGCGTTTCACGATGTGCCCTTTGCCGCCGGATATGGCGGATCGAAGGCCGGGTTGGCTCGATTCGCCAGTTCGGCCCGGATTGCTCTCGCGCCGTTTGGTGTCCAGATCACGTTGATTGCGCCGGGATTCGTCGACACGGCCATGAGTCGCAAACTCGTGGGGCCGCGTCCTTTTTTGGTGTCGGCGGACGATGCCGCGCGACGTATTGCGAAGGCGCTGGCCGTTGGCCGAGCGGAACTTGTCTTCCCGTGGCCGTTCCGTCTGTTGCGTCGCATCGACCAGATCACGCCGCGCCCCATCGGGGATGCGCTCATGCGGCGCTTGAAAGCGGATCAAAAGGCGTAGGCGGCTTCGCCGCCACATCCCGCCAACCGTGTGGAAAACTGCGCGTTAGAACTCCAAAACCTGAGGAGAACCCGGGTAGCGCACAGGTAAGGCGCGCAGGCCGTGACGTTCGGATGGCAGCCGAAAAATCTGGAAGTTAGGGGACTGGACGTGAGCGAAATTGTAACCGCAGACATTGGAGGAACCAACGCCCGCTTCGCCGTGGCCACGATTGCGGACGGCGCAGTGCTGGAACTCTCGGAACCGGTGACGCTTCCCGTGCGTGATCACGACAGTCTCGGCTCGGCCTGGCGCGCCTTCCAGGAGCGTCATGGGCGCCCATTGCCCAAACAGGCGGCGCTGGCTCTCGCCTGTCCGGTGCAGGGCGAAGTCCTGACAATGGCGAACAGCCCATGGGTCATCACCCGCGCGACATTGCCTGACGAATTGGGCGTCGAAGAACCATTGCTGGTGAATGATTTTGAGGCTGTGGCCCATGCGGTCGCCAGTCTCGACGCCTCGTGCCTCCCTCATCTGAGCGGGCCGGATCGGCCGCTGCCAAGTGAGGGCACGGTCGTAGCGATCGGACCTGGAACCGGGCTTGGAACCGCGTCGATCATCCGCCGGGACGGGCGCGTCCTCGTGTGCGGCGCGGAGGGCGGGCATATCGGTTTCGCGCCCTTCGACGCGTTCGAGGACAGGCTTCTCGACAAGCTCAGGGCCGTTCATGGGCGAGTTTCCGCCGAGCGAGTCATCTCCGGGCCAGGTATCATCCCGATCTGCGCCAGTCTGGCGGAAGAGCGGGGGGATTCGTTGCATGGGCTCGACGATCGACAGATCTGGACGCTCGCTCTCGAAGGTCACGACCGACTCGCGGTCGAGGGCATGACCCGATTTTGCCGTGCGTTGGGCGCCTTTGCTGGCGACATGGCCCTGGCGCATTGCGCGAGCGGCGTGGTCATCGCGGGTGGGTTGGGCAAACGCCTTATGAATGTCTTGCCATCGTCCGACTTCGCCGAGCGATTCGTGGCGAAGGGAAGATTCGAAACGATGTTGCGGCGTATCCCGGTTCGCATGATTCGTTACCCGGAACCGGGGCTGTTCGGCGCAGCCTCCGCACTGGCCCGTCGTTTGGACGAGGCGGCGCAGGCGACCTGAGGGTGTTCTGGTGGCACGACCGCCGGCGCAGCCGTTTCTGGGCGGGTAGTCCGCGTCGATACGGAAGCCTCGTCGTCTTGTCCCATTAGCGGCGGTGGTTCGCGCTCTGCAGCGCGCCAGCCTTTCTGCGGTATTTTCAAGCTTGAGTTGTAGCTGGGGCGCCAGCGTAACAGGTCAGGGCTCCGGCGAAAGCCGATCACAGGGCTGCGCCTAGTCGTGCAGTCCGCCATGAAAATGACCAGGGAACTGCGCCCTACGGACGGGTAATCGCGCTGCCATCCATAATTTCGGGAAACGCCCATTGTGGAGGTCCGGGCGGGAATCGAACCCACATTCGCGGATTTGCAGTCCGCTGCATCACCATTCTGCCACCGGACCCCGTATGGGGTTGCGCTATATCCACCAGCGAGGCATCGCTGGTCAAGCCGGTCTGTGAAGTCATCATGGTTCGCGGGGTCGTTGCGCCGTGCGGACGGTCGATCGGCAGTGCTGTTATTGAGGTTCTGGGGCGCAAAATGAGTGAGAGCGAAGGACAAACGATTGTGGCCGCGCGCAACGCCGGGACGAGCGCCCCGCACATCGATTTCGATGCGGCGCGCTCGCTGATGGTGGACGATCAGGTGCGGCCGATCGAGGTGGACGATCCGCGCATACTGTCGGCGATGCGCACTCTGCCACGCGAACGGTGCGCGCCGGAAGCAGAACGTCAGTTCGCCTACGCCGACCGTACGCTGCCCCTGACGGATGGACGTTATCTGCTTCAGCCCATGATCGCCGCGCGCCTGACGCAGGCGGCGGGAATTGTGAACGAAGAGCGTATTCTGGTCGTCGCCGCAGGGACGGGTTATCTGGCGGCGCTTGCATCGCATCTGGGCGGGCGTGTCATTGCCGTCGAATCCGATCCCGATTTGCGTGCGGTTGGCGAGGCGTTCACGGGCGATGTCGCGTCGGGCGTCGTGTGGCGGCATGGACCACTCGAGTCCGGGGCGGCGGCAGATGCGCCGTTCGACCTCATCCTCATCGATGGCGGTGTTCAGGAAATTCCGGATTTCTGCGCGGCGCAACTGGCGCCCGAGGGGCGTGTAGTCGGGTTGCTGTCGCGTGACGGCGTCGCCTCGTCAGCGTTCGTCGCGGAGCTGGATCGCTCGGCGGCCAAGGGGAACGCCGCGAAAGGCGGGCAGCCGATTGTTTCGCAAGGCGAAAGCGCATGGGCGATTCGCCTTCAGTTCGACGCTCCGGCGCCGCTCTTGCAGGAGTTGCTCCCTAAGCCGGTCTTCTCATTCTGAGACGGGCCGAAGCGTCCGGACTTCCGGCTTTTCGTGCGGATGCGTTTTTTCAGATTGTCGGGCGACGGCAAGACGCTGTTAAGTTCATGAGTGGAGTATCAAAATATAACGTGGCATAAGCGTCTTGGCTCGACGCCGCGTGCGGGACAGGGCGAGTGGCGGAGACGAGAACGGCGATGAAGCATTCCTGTGGCGTAGGGTTGGGATTGGCTGCACTATTGTACAGCTCCACCGCTCTGGCCCAGAAATACGACGGCAGCGGGGCGCCAAGCTTTATTCCGCACACCCTGCAGGAAGCGTTGTCGGCGGCGTATTTGACCAACCCGACGCTTCAGCAGGAACGTGCGACGCTGCGTGCGACCGACGAGACTGTGCCTACAGCGCTTGCTGGCTGGCGTCCGAAAATTCAGGGAACGTTCGCACCGAGTTATTATAAGGGATATAATAATTATCGAGGAAATACGGACGTCCCTGGCTCCGGGTATTTCCGCAGCTATAGCACTGGGGGCTATCAGGCTCAGGTCTCGATTCAGCAGCCCATATACAGTGGCGGCAAGACGACCGCGTCGACGCATGAGGCTGTCAATCAGGTGATGGCGGAGCGCGCCAAGCTGATCTCGACCGAGCAACAGGTGTTTATGGACGTCGTCAACGCCTATGTCGGCGTCATTGAAGACGAGCAATTATTACAGCTGAATATCAACAACGAACGCGTTCTTGAGCAGCAGTTACGCGCGACCAACGAACGCTTCCACGTTGGCGAAATTACACGCACCGATGTGGCTCAGGCAGAGGCTGCGTTCGCCAGTGCGAAGGCGACGCGCCAGCAGGCGGAAGGCACCCTGCAGACGGCTCAGGCGACCTATATGCAGATCGTCGGCATGGCCCCCCCGCCGAATCTTGAGCCGCCTCAGCCGCTCGTGCTGCCCGTCAAGTCGGAAGCCGAGGCCGTTGCGCTCGCGATCAAAAATAATCCGGACGTCGTGAACGCGTTATTTACCGAATCAGCGCAAAAAGATGCTGTCGGCGTCGCTATGGCGGCGATCATGCCCACCGTTTCTGTGGAGGGCGCGTATATGAAATCGAAGAATCAGGAGCTGAACAACCAGATCAACGAAAACAAATATGCGCTTCTGAACGTCAACGTGCCCATTTATCAGGGCGGTTCGGAGTACGCGGCGATCCGGCAGGCGCGCCAGCAGGCTTTGGCGGCAAGACGTGCAGTCGACGTGCAACGACGGACTGCGGCTCAGGCCGCTGCGTCAAACTGGCAGAAGCTGGTTTCTTATAAGGCGGCTATCGAAAGCAACCGTATGGCCATCAAGGCCGGTCTGGTTGCGCTGGACGGAGTCGAGCGTCAGGCGATTGTTGGAACCAGCACCACCCTTGAGGTGTTACAGCAGCAGGGGACCTTGCTGCAGGCTCAGGTGGCGCTGGTGCAGAGTCTCAGCAATATGGTGACGGCGTCTTACAACGTGGCTTCGTCGATCGGGCGTCTTACCGCGTCCGATCTGCATCTGAATGTCCCGTTGTATGATGAAAAAGCGTATTATAATGCGGTAAAAGATCGACTTTGGGGAATTAGTGACTACGCGGTTAACCAGCCGGGCCGTTAGTCTGGGTATTTCGAGCGGGCTGCCAGGGGACGTCTAGATGACAGATGAGCATGACAGCCACGCCGAGAGCGGTTCGATAGAGACTGTCCTGTCGTCTATCCGTCGTATTCTTCAGGATGGCCGGGATGACGCCGCTTCTCCCGAGGCGAATGTCGGCCATGCGGCGTATGATGACGACGAAGATGATGAAGACAGTGTTCTCGTCTTGGACTCTTCCATGATCGCGGAAGACGATGGCGGCGAGCTCTCGGCTCATGATGCGCAGCAGGTGGCTGACTCTTCGGAGCATGAGCATGGGCTTGGTGCGGAAAAATCCACGACGGACGCGACAGAGGCGAAGGGTGTTGACCCAGCAGAGGCAGGCGAAGGACATGTGACGTCGGACGTCGTGACCCCCCTTGCTGAGACGCCAGCGGGCGAATTTGTCGAGTCGCCTACGGAACAACCGGTCGCGGCAACCCCTTCGGCCACCAAGAGCGTTAGCACTGAATCTGACGCTTCTGCGTCGGAGGGTGAAGGTAAAATTTCGTCAAAAGACGAGACGGTAAGCGAAGTTGTCGCTGAAGACCTATCTTCGGCGGTCGTTTCGCCGCATGAAGAAAAGGCTGCGGCGACACAACCAGAGCGGCCGCAGGTAATCCAATCTGGGGGGATAATGAGCGAAGAGAAAAATACGTCGACCGACGGGCAGAGCTTCGCGCAGGGGTATGGAGCCGCCGGGGCCGCTCCCGAGAGCGACGCGCCTGCGCCTGTCTCCATCGCGCTGGACAAGCAGACAGTCGGCGCGACGGAACATTCATTCGGCGCGTTGCAGCAGATGCTGCGCCGTAAACAGTCCAACGAACACAGGGAGAGACGAGTGGCTATTACGCGTGGTGGAAACCTGACCATTGAAGACATCGTTCGCGATGAAGTCCGCGCCTTCCTCAAGGAATGGCTTGACAATCACCTTTCCAGCATCGTGCAGCAGGCCGTGCAGAAAGAGATCGAACGCCTCAGCGATCGGTAAACGGTTTGGCTCTGGACTGAATAGGGAACAGGCAATCGGCGACGATTGCCTGTTTCTCATTTTGGGCTCCTGTGCCAGATAGGGCGATCATCCTGACGATTATGTGGCGGCCCCGCTGATCGTCGCGCGCTCTCTTCTGGTTATGGACGATGCTCGACAAGACGTTTCAGGCGACAGACACCGAAGCCCGTCTCTATGCGGCGTGGGAGAAGGACGGGGCGTTCGCGGCCGACCCGCAAAGCCCAGCCTCTCCTTTCACGGTTATGATCCCGCCGCCGAACGTCACCGGCGTACTGCATATGGGGCATGCCCTGACCATGACGGTTCAGGACATCCTGATCCGTTGGCGGCGTATGCAGGGGCGGGACGCGTTGTGGCAGCCGGGCACTGACCATGCGGGCATTGCGACCCAACTGGTGGTCGAACGGCAACTCTCCCTTGAGCAGCAGACGCGTCAGGCGCTGGGACGCGACGCGTTCATCGAGCGGGTCTGGAAGTGGAAAGCTGAGTCCGGCGACGGCATTACGAAGCAATTGCGTCGCCTCGGCGCATCGCTCGACTGGTCGCGCGAACGATTTACGATGGACGAGGGCCTTTCCCGCGCTGTGCGCGAGGTGTTCGTTACGCTCCATCGGCAAAAGCTGATCTATCGCGATCGCCGACTGGTCAACTGGGATCCGCATTTTCGTACCGCGATTTCCGATCTGGAAGTCGAAAGCAAGGAAGTACGCGGCAACCTCTGGTACATCCGTTACCCGGTCGACGGCGCTTCTGATCTGTCGATAACCGTTGCGACCACGCGTCCGGAGACGATGCTGGGCGACGTCGCTGTCGCTGTCCACCCGGAAGACGAGCGTTATGCGGCCCTGATTGGGCGTTCCGTGATCCTGCCTCTGACGGGGCGACGTATCCCTGTCGTCGCTGATGAATATTCCAACCCGGAAAAAGGTACGGGCGCAGTCAAGATAACGCCAGCGCATGACTTCAACGATTTTGAGGTCGGCAAACGTCACGACCTGCCTCTGATTGTCGTTCTGGATGCCGGCGCGAATATTACGCTGGAGGACATCGAGTCCGACCTGCGGATTGAGCCCGGCCTTGCCGACCCCGAGTTTGTACGTGGCTTGCAGGGCCTGCAACGGGACGATGCGCGTCGCGTCATCGTAGAAGAGCTGGAGCGCCTGGGTCTTCTGGAGAAAATCGAGCCGCATACGCATCAGGTTCCGCATGCGGAGCGCGGCGGCGCCGTGGTCGAGCCGCGCCTGACGACGCAGTGGTACTGCGATGCGGCGACGCTGGCCGGACCGGCGATCGAAGCGGTCGAGAGCGGACGCGTAACCTTCGTGCCGCGTCAGTGGGAGAACACGTTCTTTTCCTGGATGCGCAACATCCAGCCGTGGTGCATTTCCCGCCAATTGTGGTGGGGACATCGAATCCCGGCGTGGTACGGTCCTGATGGTGAGGTGTTTGTCGCGCATGACGAAGCAGGCGCCGCAACGCTCGCCGCCGCGCATTATGGCGAGACCGTCGCGCTGACTCAGGACGAGGACGTTCTCGACACGTGGTTCTCGTCCGGCCTCTGGCCGTTCTCGACGCTCGGCTGGCCGGATAAGACGCCCGAACTGGCGCGTTACTATCCGACCGACGTGCTGGTCACGGGCTTCGACATCATCTTCTTCTGGGTCGCCCGGATGATGATGATGGGCCTGCACTTCATGGACGACGTGCCGTTCCACACTGTCTTCATTCACGGCCTCGTTCGCGACGAGCGCGGCCAGAAAATGTCGAAAAGCAAGGGCAACGGCATCGATCCTCTGGAACTGCTCGACACTTACGGAGCCGACGCGGTTCGATTCACGATCTGCGCCCTTACCGGCGTCGGGCGGGATCTGAAATTCGGTCCGAAGCGGGTTGAGGATAACCGAGCTTTCATCACGAAGCTCTGGAACGCCGCGCGATTCTGCGAGATGAACGGCGTCAAGGCGGCTCCCGGCTTCGATCCGGCGAAGGTCGTCAGCCCGCTGGGTCGCTGGATTCTGCATGAAGCGTCCAAAGCCGTGCAGGAAGCGACGGCGGCTCTGGAGGCGTATCGCTTCGACGATTACGCAGGCGCCTGCTACCGCTTTGTGTGGAACCGGTTCTGCGACTGGTATCTGGAGTTCACCAAGCCGGCCTTCACCGGGGAAGCGGGACCAGAAGCGGAAGAGCTGCGCGCCGTCACCGCGCACGTGCTCGATGTGGTGTTGCGCCTGTTGCAGCCGGTCATGCCATTCGTGACCGACACGTTGTGGAGCGAATTCGGGTTCGGTCCTTCGGGTGGATTGATTGGCGCCGCGTGGCCGGAACAGATTCCGGTGACGGACGCTGCTGGAGCGGCGGCAGAACTTGACTGGGTGATCCGCTTCATTTCCGAAATTCGCACTGTGCGATCGGAGATGAACGTGCCGCCGTCGCGCCTGTCGCCGGTTCTGCTTCAGGGAGCCACTCAGGAGAGCGTCGACTGTGCGACGCGCTGGCGTGAGGCGATCGGGCGTATGGCTCGCGTTTCGGAGATCGAGGCGTTGCAGGGCGACCCGCCGCGTGGGTCCGCCCAGACCGTGCTTGGGGATGCGACGCTGGTCCTTCCGCTAGCTGATCTGATCGATCTGGACGTGGAGCGCGCGCGCCTGACGAAAGAACTGGACAAGGCGCGCGGCGAAATCGAGAAAACCGAGCGCAAGCTGGGCAACGCCGATTTCATCGCTCGCGGCAAGCCAGAGGTCGTCGAGGAAACCCGGGAGCGTCTGGTGGCGCAGCAGGGCGAGCGGGATCGGTTGCAGGTCGCACTGGGGCGCCTCGCCTGAAGAACTCCGAGGCTGAAAGGCGTACTGTTTTTCCGGGGATATCGGCGGCATAGCAACGCGTGAGCATGGCTCCCGTCTTGCGTCGCTTCAGGTCTCCGGAAAACTGCCTTGGCGGGTCTGAAATCTTGGGTGGTTCTTTCGAATGAAAGCGAGAATCGATCGGTCCTGCGTTCACCCTGACTACGCAGCGCGTCTTCTGCCGAAATACAGGGCTCATGGACGCCAGTATTCTGGACCCGAATATCCTTCCCGCGAAAACACAAGATATTGGAGGTGCGTTCCGGCAGGCCGGAATGTTGCTCCGAAAATCAAACACTCTGGAGAATTTCTTATGAACCGTGTGCGCGCAACCACCGTGACTTCCCGTCTGCGTCGTCGCGTCGGGATCGCGCTGGGCGTGTCGGCGTCGGCCCTGCTATGCGCCGCAGCGCCTGTGGATTCCAACACGGTGGCGACCGGCAACGACATACCGGCCCATGTCACATTCCCGACGGCGCAACGCGATTACGTTAAACGCGAAGTCATGATCCCCATGCGGGACGGCGTGAAGCTTTATACTGTCATCGTCGTGCCGAAAGGCGTTCACGACGCGCCGATCCTGCTGACCCGTACGCCGTACAACGCCAAGATGCGCGCCAACCGCGTGCCGGATGCTCCGACCATGCGTGCCCTTCTGCCGCAGGGCGACGACGTGTTCGTCGATGGCGGCTACATCCGCGTGTTTCAGGATATTCGCGGTAAATACGGTTCGGAAGGCGATTACATCATGACGCGTCCGCCGCGTGGCGCACTCAACCCGACCAACACGGATGAGACGACCGACGCGTGGGACACGATTGCCTGGCTGGTGAAAAATACGCCCGAGTCTAATGGGCGCGTCGGCATGACCGGGTCGTCCTACGAAGGCTTCACCGTCGTAATGGCGCTGCTCGACCCGCATCCGGCGCTTAAGGTTGCCGCTCCGGAAAGCCCGATGGTCGATGGATGGATGGGCGACGACTGGTTCCATTACGGCGCGTTCCGACAGGGCAGTCTGGATTACTTCACGGAGCAGATGACGGTGCGCGGCGAGGCGGATACGATCCCGCGCGTGGGTCTGGACGATTATTCGAATTTTCTCGCGGCGGGTTCCGCCGGCGCGTTCGCGACCCAGGCCGGGCTGGATCAGTTTCCCTTCTGGCGTCGGATGAAGGCGCACCCCGCCTATGACGCATTCTGGCAAGGGCAGGCGCTGGACAAGCTGATCGCGCAGCGCAAGCCCACTGTGCCCATGATCTGGGAGCAAGGCTTGTGGGATCAGGAGGACATGTGGGGCGCGATCCACAGTTGGCAGGCGCTGCGCAACGCGGGCGTTTCGACGCCCAACGTGCTGGTCATGGGGCCGTGGCGGCACAGCGGCGTGAACTACAACGGCTCGTCGCTTGGACCGTTAAATTTTGAAGGAGACACCGCCGAGCAGTATCGTCGTGACGTCTTCCGCCCCTTCTTCGACCAATACCTGAAGCCCGGCGCACCTGCGGCTTTGCTGCCGCCTGCGATCATCTACAACACGGGGTTGCAGCGCTGGGATCGATACGAGAACTGGCCGCTGGCATGCGAGAAGGGCTGCGCGTCCGGTATGAAGTCGCTCTACTTTACGTCGAACAACGGGCTGTCGTTCTCGCATCCGGAATCCGACGGGTCGGATTCCTACGTGTCTGATCCCGCTCACCCTGTGCCGTTTCTGTCGAGGCCGTTCAATTTCGGGCAGAGCGCCCGCTGGAAACCGTGGCTCGTGCAGGACCAGCGCGAGGCTGAATCCCGTCCCGACGTACTGACCTACGAGACGGCGCCGCTCGACGAGCCGGTGGCCGTCAGCGGCGTTCCGGTGGCCGAACTCTACGCCGCGACGACGGGCACGGACGCGGACTGGGTGGTCAAGCTGATCGACGTCAATCCGCCGACCACGGCGGATCGGCCGGAGATGGGCGGATATGAGCTGCCTGTGTCCGAGGACATTTTCCGTGGCCGCTACCGCAAGAGCTTCTCGCAGCCTTCGCCGATCGAGGCCAACCGTGTCGAAAACTACCGCTTCACGTTGCCTCCCGTGAATCACGTCTTCGCCAAGGGACATCGAATCATGGTGCAGATCCAGTCGTCCTGGTTTCCGCTCTACGATCGTAATCCGCAACGATATGTCGCCAACATCTTCGACGCCACGCCTGCGGATTACGTGAAAGCGACGCAAAGCATACATCACGGCGGCGCGGCGGCGAGCGCCGTTATCCTTCCGGTTGCGCCTGTCGCGCAGTAAGGATCCCGCGCCGCCGTTGCCGCCGCCGTATCGGCCGCCCATATAGAGGCGGTCAAACGGACAGCACCTGGAGCGTACCATGAGCGATGCAGCAACGACGGCGACCGAAACCGCAATTCTCGGCGGCGGGTGTTTCTGGTGTGTGGAGGCCGTGTATCTCACGCTGCGCGGCGTGAAGAGCGTGCGTTCAGGGTATGCGGGCGGGCACACCGAGCATCCGAGCTATGAGGAGGTTTGCACGGGCCGGACCGGCCATGCGGAGGTCGTGGCGGTCGTGTTCGACCCTCTCGAAATATCTTACGCCGACCTGCTGCGAATATTTTTTACGGCCCACAACCCCACGACACTGAACCGGCAGGGCAATGACATAGGCACCCAATATCGCTCCGTTATTTTCTGGACGACTGAAACCCAGAAAGAGACGGCTGAGGCTGTGCTGAAGGAAATTGAAGCGGCGGACGCATGGGACGCTCCACTGGTGACTGCGATCGAGCCGTTGACACATTTCTGGCCCGCTGAGGCGAAGCACGAGGATTATCTCGCGCGTAATCCTGAAAATGCTTACTGTCAGGCTGTCGTCGCCCCGAAGGTCGCGAAAATGCGGAAATTGTTCGCACGGTACCAGAAGGACGCCTGAAGAGCCGCTGTTCCTGCAGCTATCGCGTGGGATCAGGAATGGCCCCGTGTGAGGGTAGGGTTCGCGTCGTCTGGACTCGACGTGAGCCCAATTTCCATTATCAGATCCCCCAGCCATTTTATGCCGGAATCGCGGCTCGATTTTCTGGGAAGAAGCATTCTCACACCGGGCGTTCCAAAAATGTCGGGCAGGCGAGATGATGTCAGGCCCGCTGTTTTTCGAAAAAAATCGGCGATATAATCGGGAACAATAGCGACAGTCTCGGGTTGCCTGAGAAAAGCGGGTAAGTGCCCGAAGGAAGGTACAACATTCCGTATGGTGCGGTTGACGCCCATGTCGCGCAGTCGATGATCGAAGGTGCTGTGTCTTAACGCCGTCTCGATCAGGACATGCCGACATTTCTCTATCGCCGGCAGGTCCAGAAAGTCCGGGAGTGAACAGTAATCCGGATTCCAGATGCAAGAAAAACGGAAAGACCCCAAAGAGGTCGAGAGATAGTCGGGGCGGGTCACGCCGCCGACTGTCAGGGCCAGATCGATCTCCCTCCGCTCCAGCGCTCCGTCGAGCGTAGCGGGCGAGAGGGTCCGGAACGTCACCGTCGTGTCCGGGGCGTCTGCGGCGAGGCGTGATGCAAGGCGCGGCCCGACAGTGTAGTCGAGCCCCCCGTCAGTTCCGATTATAAAAGAGCGAGGCGAGGAGGCGGGGTTGAACGTGCCGCGCGCGCTGAGTGTCGATCGAAGGGTTTCGGCTGTCAATTCAAGAGTTTCCGCGATTTCTATGGCGTGGACAGTGGGCTGCATGCCGTGTCGCGTACGAATGAACAGTTCATCCCCGCAGGTCTGACGCAGACGTTTCAGGGCTGAACTGACCGCGGGCTGCGTCAGGGCCAGACGCGTGGCGGCGCGACTGACGCTTCGTTCGTGCCAGAGAGCCAGAAACACATGGGTCAGGTTAAGGTCGATCCGGGACATATTCATTGTATTTATATTCAATCACAAAAAACAAAATTTGACGATAATGTTTTGTTTCAGCAACGGTAAAGGCGACCCTCGCGTCATAAATCAACAGGAGCGCTTTGTGAGAAAAGCCGTTGGCCGTGTAGCCATTCTTCTCGCCTCTCCGGTGCTTTTTCCCGACGCTGGAGAGGCGCGAGCGCCCCAACATGTGTCGTCGGATCGTCACGTCGCGCATACAGAAAATTCAAAACCGTCCACGGCCGCGGTCGAACTGAAGCATAATCAACGGTTCACTGCGGCGGTAGCCGAAGCTGTGGAGGTTCGGGGGGGCATGAGGACGGCGAACGGCGTCACCAATACGACGCCGGGCGGTGGGTTGATGGCGCGGCAGAGCGCAGCACGCTCCCAGAGTACAATCACCCGCGACTTCATCGCGAAGCAGTCCCCAACGGGGAACGCCATTGCGATGATTTCGGCTCTTCCTGGGGTTATTTCCGCGAGTACAGATCCGCTGGGTCAGTCTAACACGGCGATGTCCATACGCGGTCTCCAGCAAGCAGAAATTGGTTTTGTTTACGAGGGAATTCCGCTCAACGATTCAATCAACTACACGCCTTACACGCAAGCGATGGTCGATACCGACAATATCCAGTCGGTCACCGTAGCTCAGGGCGCTCCGGATATCGGAGCGCCTGTTTACAATGACGTTGGAGGACTGGTTACGGTTGCTCTGCGCGATCCCCTGGAGAAAAGAGGGGGGAATGTCGACTTCAGTTTCGGCTCCAAAGCGCTGCAGCGCGAATTCATCAGACTGGACAGCGGCGAGATCGGGCGCAGCCGGGTCAAGGCGTTCGCGTCGTTCTCGTCCACCACAAACGATCAATGGCGTGGATCCGGAAAGTTTCGAAAATATCATGTTGATTCGAAAATCATCAAGGAATGGGGATCCGGCAGCAGTGCGGGTCTAACCTTTTCCTACGACAACTGGCAGCAGGCCAGTTACAGGCCGATGACCATGGCCCAGTGGCGTCAATATGGAAATTCATTCAATTACACAAAAGAGTATTACCCGGGTAATACAAACTGGGTCGGGCTCCATCTGTATCAGAGACGTTCCACAGCGATTATCGCGCCAGTGAAACTTAAACTGAGCGAGCATGTCTCTCTGGATGTTACGCCTGCTTATATGAATTACTCCGAGTTCTATTATGGCGGCGTCACTCTCAAGAACAAGGGATCGTATTTTGGCGACCAGCAGATCGCCGACCTGAATCTGCCGTATCAAACCAACGGCGTCACCACAGCCTCCAGCATCAATCCCGTTCCACAGAAAAGCGGCTTCCTTAACGCTGCTCTTACGTGGAAAGCCGGGCGTAATACGTTCCGCGCCGGGTACATTTATAACTACATCGCGCTGGAGGAACCCATATACTATGCGGCAGTCAATTACACCGGCGGCATCGCTAACAACTACAGCAAGTACATGATCACGATGCCGGATGGTCGCCAGTATCGTACGCTCGACATGAACTTCAAACACCAAATGAATGAATTGTTCATAGACGATACTTTAAAGTTCCTTGACGATAAGCTCACTGTGGAGGCTGGTCTGCGCTATCTGATGATCAGTCGCTGGAATACGAACCTGATTCCCGGGGCCACACGGTACAAAGTCGGCGCAAGCTACGCCCAGCCCCTGCCTCAGGTGTCAATCAGTTACCAGATAACGCCGCATGACCAGATATATATTGATGGTACGACCGCCTACCGAGCTCCGGCGTCAGTGCAGGTTTACGGCGAGGTCTTCTCGACGACGAGTCCAACGCCCGCCTCAAGACAGGCCTCACTGAAGGGCGAATATTCAATCGGCGAGGAGATCGGCTACCGGCATTACGGCCTCGTCAATCTGTCTGTTTCACTGTTTAATTACAATATAACGAACAATCAGATTACGTCGTCGCAATACATCAACGGAATCCCTCTGCCGTCGCCGATCGAGGCTGGGGGTAAAACGTCACGGGGAGCGCAGGCTGAAATCGGTCTCAGACCCTGGCGTCACTGGAGCCCATATGTTTCGGCGCAGTACCTCCATGCGACAACCGATAACAATATCGCCTCCGGCCTCGACTATCTGCCGACGAAAGGGAAAATAGCTGTTCAGAGTCCGGAGTTCTCGGCTGCCGCAGGAATTTCCTATGACGATGGGCATATCTTCGGAAATTTTGTCTTCAATTACGTCAGCTCCCAATATTCAACCCTTATGAATGACGAGAAAATTCCCGGGTATGAGACGGCCAACATGACACTGGGTTATCGTATGCGCTCCATAGGCTTCGCGCAACATCCCCAGATTCAGCTGAACGTCATAAATATTGGAGCCAAGAACTACCTGTCTGGATTTCAGAGTATATCGAACAACGCCAAGGCTACGCGTGGCGTCTACGGCACGACGATTGCTGGATCGTCTCCCCTCTACCTGAGCGCGGGCGGCGTGGCCGCCGTCGCGTCGCTCAGCACAGCGTTCTGATCACCCTATTTCCGGAGCACCGCCCGATGTCGTCTTTCCGCCTTGTTCTTTCCCTGTCCAGCTGTCTTGTCCTGTCAGCGTTTTCCGTCCGTGCGTCTGCAGCCCCATTATGGCCGAGTGACGAAGGGCGTGGATCCTGCCGCGTGTCGAAGCAGATCGACGTTCCGGTAAAAATGCGTGACGGTACGATATTACGCGCCGACGTGTACACGCCGGACACGAAGGAAAAAGTTCCGGTGCTGCTGATGCGCACGCAGTATGGCAAAAGCGCGGCCCAGATACAGCCGTCCCGTTACCAGAGCCCGGACTGGTTCGCGTCGCATTGCTACATCGTCGCGATTCAGGACATTCGCGGTCAGGGAAAATCGGGCGGCGTGTTTTACGAATACCGCTACGACCGTGACGACGGTTACGACACGGTGCAGTGGGCGGCCACACTTCCCGGTGCGGATGGGCAAGTCGCGATGTACGGATCGTCCTATGTCGGGGCGACGCAATGGCTCGCGGCGACCGCATCCCCTCCGGCCCTGAAGGCGATAATTCCTTCAAACACTGGCGACGATTATTACGACGGCTGGAGTTATGAAGACGGCGCCTTCCGTCTGGCGTTCATAGAACCATGGATGCTTGAGACCATCGCCTCATCGGCCGCCGCCAATCGCGGGGACGAGGCGCTGTCGAAGCAGTTGTTCGCCGATGGAAAGAACGCCTCCATCTGGTTGCCTTACACGCCCTATTCCAGGTTTCCCCCGCTGCATCCCGAAGACCCGAAGGTCGCGCCTTACTTCTACGATACGCTCGCTCACCCCTCGCGCGATGGCTTTTGGGAGGCGTTTCAGATCCGGACGCATTACGATCGCGTCAAGGTGCCGGTGCTTGCTTTCGACGGGTGGTATGATTCTTTCCTCAACGGCGCTGTCAATAATTTCAACGGTATGCGCACGGGTGGCGGGTCCGCAGAGGCTCGTGCTCATCAACGCCTGATTATCGGACCGTGGGAGCATATCGGGTGGGGCAGGCCGGATGCAATTGTCAGTCCGCGCCTGAAAGACATCGGCCCTGTTGCAAACAGCCCGGTCAACGCGTTGACGGTCCAATTCATGGATCACGTCCTGAAAGGTAAGGAAAACGGGTTCGCTGACGGCCCACGCGTCGATTATTTCACTATGGGAGAAAATCGCTGGCACGTGGCGCGATCGTTTCCGATCGAGGGCACGCAGTACGTCCCGTGGTATCTGGGGAGTGCCGGTCGCGCCAATTCGTCGATGGGAGACGGCGTCCTGACGCAAAAGTTCTCGAAACAGGGCTCCAGTTCCGACCAGTTTGTCTACGACCCGTCAAACCCTGTACCAAGCGCCGGGGGGCATTCATGCTGTTCGTGGACCTCCGGCCCGCAGGGGCAGTTCGATCAATCGCCAGTGGAGCAACGACCAGACGTTCTTGTTTACACCAGCGCACCGCTCAAGAGCCCCGTTAACGTCACGGGACCGGTCACGGTCGATCTCTTCGCCGCCACCGACGCGAAGGATACGGACTTTACGGCGAAACTCGTCGACGTGGCGCCGGACGGCCGGTCTATCAACCTCAACAACGGCATCATTCGCGCCAGATATCGGGAGTCCCTCAGCAATCCTGTTCCTATTATTCCTGGAAAGGTTTACGAATATCACATCAAGGTCTGGCCGACTTCCAATCTGTTTCAGGCGGGGCACCGGATTCGCCTCGAAATTTCTTCGAGCGATTATCCGCAGTTCGCGCCGAATCCCAATACCGGAGAAACTCTGGGCGACGCGCATGGCGCAGTTCGCGCCAACCAGACGATCTGGCACGATGCGACTCATCAATCCTCAGTGGTGCTTCCGATCCTCTCAGAGACGGTTGCGGGTGAAGGATACGATCATCCTCCGCAGAACTAGAGCGAATTCTGTTCAGGCGGGCTCAGATGAACGAGCGAAGATGCTTTAGGCGCTTATACCGTTTGCAAACACGGTAACTTACAGGGCGTTCCCATAGGCTGTTTTACGCGAGGCCTGCCGCAAGGTGTGGACGATGCGACGCAGCCGATCCGGGTTGCTCCGCCTTGTCGAGAAGACCCGGCGGTTTCAGGTTTTATCAGGAAAGAGATATTTGCGGGAGCTTAACAGAATCTGCCAGAGAACCCGGCGCCCCCACAGTGAAAGACGCGTCGACGGGACGAACAATTGAGACCGCAGAGCGACGAACCTCTGATGTTTGCGGACGAATGGGCGCAGTTTCGCTTCGAAAGCCCCCAGGGCGGCGTTGACATCGCCGTTCCAGGATTTGAACGCTTCTCCCAACGCCTGACCACCGATCATGCCAGCCGAAGCGCCCATGCCGGAATATAGGGTCAGGCACCATGCCGAATCTCCCAGCAGGAGAACGCGTCCTTTCGACCAGCGAGGCATTTTGACCATCTGAACGGAATCGAACAGGAAGTCATCCGTCGCAGCGAGGTCCTCCAGCGCTCTCGAAACAATTCCGTCGACGTCCAGATCGACGAAGATCTGTCGCAGGGTTGTAAGGGGATCCTTCTTCGACGCTGCGTTCGGGTTTTTGGTCCGATAAGAAAAGAGAGCAGTGGAAGGACGCCCTTCGAGGGGAAAAACGGTCAGGGTTCTTCGCGTATCAGCCAGCATGAGACCGTCCCCGTCCTTGAACCCCTGGACGGGCTGGCGCAGCGGAAAGGCGCACAGCATTGTTCCGAGGGAGTGAAAGAACGTCTCGTCCGGCCCGAAGACCAGTCTGCGCACGGTAGAGCGAACGCCGTCCGCTCCGATGACTAGATCGTAAGCTTCAGTCGCTTCCTGACCGTCGCCGGAACGCAAGGTGACCTGAGCCTGTGTGTTTCCAGTCACGATCGTCAGCGGAACCGTGCCGAACCGCACCTCGACCTTCCCCTCGACACCGCGCCAGAGGGCTTCTTCGATATCCCCCCGGAGTACTGCAATGGGCGCGTTTGTCTCCCGTGTGAGGTCGGCGATTCGTCTGCGGCTGCCATCCTTGCGAACATCCCAAAATCGAATGTTCTCAGGTGTCCGCTTCTCCATGATGTCGAGAACGCCCAGAGCCGCCGCCGCATCCTTGCCCTCATCTCGAAGGCCGATGAAATAGCCGCCCCTTCGTCGTTCCGGCGCACGCTCGATTATGACGGGCGCCCAGCCCTGACGTTTCAAGGCGATGGCCGCCGACATGCCGGAAATCCCAAGACCTACGATCAACGCACGTTGTGTCATATACCCGGATATCCAGTGAGAGTGCTGCGTTGATTTGAACGTTGCATAGATTGATGAGGGCATCAATCTGAACGTCATTCAGATTGATGCTAAGGGGACGGCATGGGTGCAACGGAGCGTGACAGCTATCATCATGGCGACCTGAGAGCCGCGCTGATCGAGGCGTCTGAATCGATTATTCGAGAAGAGGGCGTCGAGGGGTTCACGCTTAGAAAAGCCGCGAAACGCGCCGGCGTATCGCCGGGTGCTCCCTCTCATCATTTTAAAGGGACGAAAGGTCTGCTGACTGTCGTCGCCATTCGGGTTTTTCAACGGCTTGGCGCGGAACTGGCGATCTTGCCTGTTTCCGACGTTCCTGCTCGGGATTTGCGTACGCAGGCGGAAGGCTACGTGACATTCGCCGCGCAAAATCCCGGATTATTCCGCCTGATCTGCCGTGTCGATCTCATCGACTGTCAGGATCAGGAGTTCAGGGAAGCGTCTTTCAGCGCCTTGGTGCATTATAGAAATGCAGCAGCGGCTTACTTCGGGGAGGATCCTCCGGACCGCGCCGCACGTATCTTCCGTCCTTATCTGGCGAGCGCATTCGCGACAGCGCACGGACTGGCCCATATGATTCTGGAGGGACGACCTGCGCTCCTCTTTGACACGCCGGATCCTGCCGAAACATTTATCGAGACGACGTTGCCGTCAATCCTGTTGGCCACATGGCCAGACCGGCCTTGTGAGGTGCGACATTCTGCATGAGAAGAAGAAATTTTTGCCTCGAATAAGAAGATTCTGAATGTTTGATACATTCCCGACGCGAGCAGGATGCTTGCTATTTATAAAACTTGTAAAAAATAAAAATCCGGATGAAATCCCGATACGAAGATCCTGACTCCATGAAGTTATTTTCGAATCATGTAATTTGAAAAATATTATTGGAGACAGTAACTCGTTCAAACATTCTCGGCTGAACGGGAAATGTTTTTCGGAAGAGTGCGGATCACTCCGCAGCCGCGCGCAGCCCGGCTCCGGCGGCAAGCGGCGCCAGCGGCAGAGCCCCGGCAAAAAACGCCAGCAGCAACTCCAGATCGGGCGCGAACGGTAGCCCCGTTCGCACCGCGTCGACCGCCGCCGCCCCGAAGATCAGGCCTGGCGTCGCCAGCGGCAATACCAGTAGCGGAAGAAGCACTCCGCCGCGCCGCGCGCCCAGCACGATCGCCGCCGCCATACCACCCAGCAGCGAGAGAATCAGGGTTCCCGGCAGCAGCCCCGCCAACAGCACAGGCAGGGTGTTGAAGGGCAGGCCGAGCATGACGGCCAATGGCATTGCGGCGATCAACAGCGGCAGCCCCGTCGTCAGCCAGTGCGCCGTCATCTTGGCCAGCGCGACCAGAGACGGCGGCAGGCCCAGCAACAGCAA
This sequence comes from Acetobacter sacchari, assembly GCF_017377715.1. Classification (GTDB taxonomy): domain Bacteria; phylum Pseudomonadota; class Alphaproteobacteria; order Acetobacterales; family Acetobacteraceae; genus Acetobacter; species Acetobacter sacchari. Next base: position 26,782 of record NZ_JAFVMF010000021.1, read on the forward strand.
CTGGTCGAGCGACCCGTCCTCCAGTTCCGCGCCGAAGAGCCGGTCGAGCGGCAGCAACGCCGCCAGCAGGGCGCACACCCAGATCACTCCCGGCGCCATGCGACGCAGCAACTCGGGGGAGGGGCCAAGCGCCAACGGAAATAACGCGCCGGCAAGAATGAAGAACAGCACCGCGCCAAGCGTGTCCGCGCCGTGCCGCAGGGCGAGGCGTAGATCGCGCGCCACAATGGCCCGGAACGTCGCGATCATGCCCAGCCTCCAGCGCCCCAGGCGTCGCCGATCACAGCTTCAAGCGGGGCGCCGGGCAACGCCAGAGCGTCCGCGTTCGGCAGGGGCAACGGTACATGTGTCGTCGCGATCACCATGCCGCCCGTCCGCCTGTGCAACGCCAGCGCCTCGCCGAGTCGTTCGACCGCGCGAGCGTCCAGCCCGAGGCTGGGCTCGTCGAGCAGCCAGAGCGCAGCGTCCGCCAGCACGACGCGGGCCAGCGCCGCGCGCCGCTTCTGCCCAGCGGAGAGCAGACGCGCGGGCAGTTCCCGCAACTCCAGCAGTTCGAACGCCTCCAGCGCGGGAGCGAGCGGACGGCCGCGCGCGAACAGGGAAAGGTTCTCCGTCAGGGTCAGGCCCGGTTTCAGGGCCTCCTGATGGCCGAGATAGGCGATATGCCGGGCGTGCATGCTTCGGTCTTCGAAGGCGTCCGTCCCATGCCAGAGGATCCGCCCTGAATCTGGTTTCCGCAGCCCTGCCAGCACGCGAAGAAGGGTGGATTTCCCGGCGCCGTTCGGCCCGGTCAGCAGCAGCGCGCCCCCGGCGTCCATCGCAAGGGAGACGCCGTCGAGCACCAGTCTTTCGCCGCGAAAGACCGAAATCTCCTCGACGCGCAATGGCCAGGAGGACTCCAGCTTAGAAATCGGACCGATCCCCTATTTGTGACCGTGCGCCGACCCTGTTTGGCGGCTGCTCGCGTTCTCGTGGTCGCCGCCGCGCTTGTGTCGGAGGCGGCTCCCGGTATGTTCTAGCGCCGATCGTAGATCAAGCCGGCGGCCCCGTTTGGGCGGGGCCAAAAGCGGCCTCGTGGAAGCGCGGGGCGGTCTTGGCCGGTTTCGACATGCCAGCGGGATGCTGTTGTCGCGGAGGGAAGTTTACATGAAGTCGGTTGGGCACGATTCGCTGAAAACCGGGCGCGAGCTCAAGGTTGATGGCAAGACCTATCACTATTTCTCGATCCCTGAGGCCGAGAAGACCATTGGCGACGTCAGCCGCCTGCCGGTCAGCCTCAAGGTGCTACTCGAGAACGTTCTGCGTTTTGAAGACGCGCGCTCCTACACGCAGGACGACGCCAAGGCGATCGCCGGCTGGCTGCCCGCAGGCAGCAGCACGAAGGAAGTGCCCTTCAAGCCGTCCCGCATCCTGATGCAGGACTTCACCGGCGTCCCCGGCGTCGTCGATCTGGCCGCCATGCGCGACGGCATCGTCGACCTGGAAGGCGACCCGGAGAAGGTGAACCCGCTGGTTCCGGTGAACCTGGTCATCGACCACTCCGTCATGGTCGACGTCTACGGCACCAAGGACGCGCTGCAGAAGAACATCACCATCGAGTTCGACCGCAACGGAGAGCGTTACGCCTTCCTGCGCTGGGGCCAGGAAGCGTTCAAGAACTTCTCGGTCGTTCCGCCTGACACCGGCATCTGCCACCAGGTCAATCTGGAATACATCGCGCAGGTCGCATGGACCGCGGAAGTCGGCGGCAAGGAATACGTCTATCCCGACACGCTGTTCGGCACGGACTCCCACACGACCATGGTCAACGGCCTCGGCGTGCTCGGCTGGGGCGTCGGCGGCATCGAAGCTGAAGCGGCCATGCTGGGTCAGCCGATCGCGATGCTCATCCCCGACGTCATCGGCTTCAAGCTGACCGGCAAGCTTCCGGAGGGCGCGACGGCGACCGACCTCGTGCTGACCGTCACGCAGATGCTCCGCAAGAAGGGCGTCGTCGGCAAGTTCGTCGAATTCTTTGGCCCGGCTCTCGACCATCTTCCGGTCGCCGACCGCGCCACCATCGCCAACATGGCGCCGGAATACGGCGCGACCTGCGGCTTCTTCCCGGTCGACAAACTGACGCTCGACTACCTGCACGAGACGGGTCGCGACGCGCACCGCCTGAAGCTGGTTGAGGAATACTACCGCGCCCAGGGCATGTTCCGCACGCCCGAGATGGCCGATCCGGTGTTCACCGATACGCTTGAACTCGACCTGTCCTCGGTCGTTCCGTCGATCTCCGGCCCGAAGCGTCCGCAGGACCGCGTCGTGCTGACCGATGCCACCTCGGCGTTCGAGAAAGAACTGACGGCTGGCCTCGGCGTCCCCGCGAACGACATCGACAAGAAGGCGTCGGTCGCTGGCACGAACTACGAGATCGGCCATGGCGACGTCGTGATCGCCGCCATCACGTCGTGCACCAATACGTCGAACCCCGCCGTGCTGATCGCCGCAGGTCTCGTGGCCCGCAAGGCCCGCGCCCTCGGCCTGACGCCGAAGCCGTGGGTCAAGACGTCGCTGGCTCCCGGATCGCAGGTCGTCACCGACTACCTGAACCGAGCCAACCTGACCGAAGACCTCGACGCGATGGGCTTCAACACGGTCGGCTACGGCTGCACCACCTGCATCGGCAACTCTGGCCCGATCGCCGACAACATTGTCGACGCCATCGAAGGCAACAAGCTGGTCGCAGTGTCGGTTCTGTCCGGCAACCGTAACTTCGAAGGCCGCATCTCCCCGAACGTGCGTGCGAACTACCTCGCCAGCCCGCCGCTGGTCGTTGCGTACTCGCTGCTCGGCACGATGCGTCAGGACATCACGACGGCCCAGATCGGCACGTCCAAGGACGGCAAGCCGGTCTACCTGAAGGACATCTGGCCCTCGAACAAGGAAATCGCGGATCTGATGGGCTCCGCCATCACCCGCGAGCAGTTCATCGAGCGTTACGCGAAAGCGTCGATCGGTCCGCAGGAATGGCAGGACCTGAAGGTCGCGACCGGGTCGCAGACCTACGCGTGGGACGGCAAGTCCACCTATGTTCAGGACCCGCCGTACTTCAAGGGCATGGGCGTCGAGCCCGCGGCCGGCGCTGGCGACGTCAAGGGCGCGCGCGTCCTCGCGCTGCTCGGCGACAACATCACGACCGACCACATCTCGCCCGCCGGTTCGATCAAGAAGGACTCGCCCGCCGGCAAGTACCTGATCGAGCATGGCGTCGAGCCGAAGGACTTCAACTCCTACGGATCGCGCCGTGGCAACGACCGGATCATGGTGCGCGGCACGTTCGCCAACATCCGCATCAAGAACGAGATGCTTCCGGGCACCGAGGGCGGGCTTTCCAAGCACTTCCCTGACGGCAAGGAAGGCTTCATCTACGATGTGGCCATGCAGTACAAGGCCGAGGGCACGCCGCTTGTCGTGTTCGGCGGCAAGGAATACGGCATGGGTTCGTCGCGCGACTGGGCCGCGAAGGGCACGCTGCTTCTGGGCATCAAGGCGGTCATCGCCGAGAGCTTCGAGCGTATCCACCGCTCCAACCTCGTCGGCATGGGCGTCCTGCCCCTGCTGTTCAAGGAAGGCACGACGCGCAAGACGCTCAACCTGAAGGGCGACGAAGTCATCGATATCGTCGGGCTGGAGACCATCACGCCGCGCATGGACGTGACGCTGGTGATCACCCGCGCCGACGGAACGAAGGACGAGGTTCCGCTGCTCTGTCGCATCGATACGCTGGACGAAGTCGAATACTACCGTCATGGTGGCATTCTTCAGTACGTTCTGCGCGGGATGCTTGAGGCTGCCTGAGACCACATCGTTCTCTGACAACCAGGAAAATGCCGGTCCGGTCCCCACCGGGCCGGCTTTTTCTGTTGAAACGGTCCTTCGGGCCGAATCCATCTGCAAGACGTTCGACGGCCACAGGGTGTTGCGCAACGTCTCGCTGACCGTCGAACGCGGCGAACTTGTGTCGATCATCGGTCCTTCGGGGTGCGGCAAGTCGACCTTTCTGCGCTGCTTGAATTTTCTTGAAATTCCTGACACCGGCGCAGTCACCATTGCCGACGACAGCATCCGCCGCGACGGCGGTCCATGGCGTTCGTCTGACGAGGCGCAGGCGCATCAATTGCGCGCCCATGTCGGGATGGTGTTCCAGTCCTTCAACCTGTTTCCACACCGCACTGTCCTCGACAACGTGATGCTGGCGCCGCGTGTGGTGAAGCAAGTCGCAGCGTCGGTGATCGAGGCCGAAGCCCGCGACCTGTTGGCCAAGGTGGGGCTGGAGGCTGCGGCGCTGCGGTATCCCGCAACTCTTTCCGGTGGTCAGCAGCAGCGGGCTGCGATCGCACGGGCGTTGGCAATGCGCCCCGACGTGATGCTGTACGACGAGCCGACATCCGCGCTTGATCCTCGGGTCGCGGAAGAGGTGCTGGAGGTCATGCGTGCGCTCGACGGCGAAGGGATGACGCAGATCGTCGTGACTCACGACATGCGTTTCGCTCGTGCCGCCTCTGACCGCATCGTATTCATGGAAGCTGGTGAGATCGTTGAAATCGGCGATCCGGACGAAATCTGCGTCAATGCGCGGGATCCCCGCACCCGGGAGTTTCTCGGGGTGTCGCTGTGACGGCCGTAGCTCACCCGGCCTCGCGTTCGACTCTCCGTCGGTTCGCCCTTTGGGGCTCGCGTTTGACAGCTCGCGCTAGGGTCCAGGCTCTGGCGCTTCTATTTGTCGCCATGGCGTCCTTGACGCTAGGTCCGGTCGCCAGCGCCGAGGCGCCCTTGCGATGGGCCTCCGACGGCACGGCCAACGTGCCCTTCACGTTTCACGATCCGGCCGAACAGACCCGGATGGTCGGGTTCGAATACGACATCATGGCCGAAATTGGCCGCCGCCTGTCGCGCGATACGCAATTCGTCCAGAACGACTGGGACGGCCTGATCCCCGGATTGCAACGCGGCTTTTATGAAATGGTCGCCGACGGGATCGAAATGACGCCGGAACATATGGAGGCGCTGGATTTCAGCCGCCCCTATTACGTGACGGCGGAGCGTATCGTCGTACGTCGGGATCAGGCTGGTCTGGATTCGTTCGAGCGTCTGGGCGGGCATGCGGTCGGGACGATCAAAGACACGCTGGCCGAACGCATGCTGCGTGATCGGTCCGACGTGAAGCTGAGTTCCTATGACGAGGAATCGAATGCGTTCTCCGATCTGAAGGATGGGCGCCTCGACGCCGTGCTGCTCGACGGTCCGATCGCGCTTTATTATGGCGAGGCCGATCCAGCGTTGCGGATCGTCGGCCCCCCGATCGGTCATCTCGCCTACGGCGTCGCGTTCAAGAAGGGCGCCAATCAGGAACTCCGGCGTCACGTCGATCAGGCGTTGCAGGACATGGTCGCCGATGGGGCCCTGCACCGCATTCTGGCGCGTTGGAACCTGTGGACGCCGGAAATGGTGGAGTGGACGGGCGACCGTACCAACCCGAATATCGCTCCGACCGAGTGGGAGCGTTATCTCGCCGCCACCGCTCCGACGCCGGGGTGGGAGGCGTGGTTCTATCGTTATGTCGGTTTCCTGCCGCTTATCGCGCGGGGCGCCGCGCTGACGCTCGCGGTCTCGGCCTGCGCGATGGTGCTGGCCGTCGGGCTTGGCCTCGCACTGGCGCTGACGCGGCGTTATGGCCCGGCATGGCTCGCCTCTCTGGCGACGCTCTATGTCGAGATCATCCGCGGCACGCCTTTGCTGATCCAGATACTGTTCATCTTCTATGGTTTGCCAGGCATAGGAATCCGGTTTTCGCCGTTCGTCGCGGGAGTGCTCGGCCTCGGCCTGAACTACGCAGCCTACGAAGCGGAAAACTATCGCGCTGGACTGCAATCCGTGGCGCGGGGGCAGATGGAAGCGGCTACAGCGCTCAACATGACTCACGCTCAGGCTCTGCGATATGTTGTGGTGCCGCAGGCTTTCCGCGTCGTCGTGCCGGTGATGACCAACGACTTTATCTCGCTCCTGAAAGATTCTTCTCTGGTCAGCATCATCACCTTGACCGAGTTGAGCCAGACATATGTCCGGTTGTCCTCGACCTATTTCGATTATTTCGGTACCGGTCTGATGGTCGGCGCGGCGTATCTGCTGCTCGGTCTGCCTTTCGTGAGGCTGGCGCGTATGGCTGAGAAACGGCTGGCGGTCAGTGAACGCAACGGGCAGGGGCGGCGCTGATCTCGGGTCTCGCTATGCGTCGCGAACGCGGCCATTGCGTTTTCGGCATGCCGGTCTCTCATATCTTCATATTGTGTATGAATGCGGAAGCGGACACGATAGGACACATTTCCTCTCGCCGCGGCATGCCCAATGGATCTTCTTTCAGCTTTACACAGTTTTGTACGCGTCGCCGCCACAGGCTCCTTTTCTGCGGTGTCCCGCGAGACAGGCGCCAGCCAGCCGACAATCTCGCGCCATATCGCGTTGCTCGAATCGCATTACGGCACGACGCTGTTTGCCAGAACGACGCGAAGTCTGATGATGACCGAAGATGGTCGCAGCCTCCTTCCGCACGCATACGAAGTGCTGGAAATTCTGGAGACGGCGGAGACCGTGCTTGGCCGACGGCGCGCTTCGGTGTCGGGGCTGGTTCGCCTTGGCGTCACGACGGCGTTTGGTCTTTATCTGACGACGCGCATCAACGAGCTGCTGCAACGTCAGCCTGAGCTTTCCGTTGAACTGGTGATGCGCGACGGCTTTGGGGATCTGGTCGAGGAAGGTCTCGACCTCGCTATCCGCGTGGGCGAAATCGCCGAAGGGTCGCTGATTGCGCGCAAACTTGGATCGGTGCACCGCGCTCTTGTCGCGTCCGCGAAGCATTTCACGCCACGCGGAGAACTGGAGCACCCGCGCGACCTCGCAGACCAGCATTGCGTCGTCTACACCTACGGAGGTGGGCGTCAGGACTGGCATTTTTCGAACAACGGCGAAGAAAGCGTGGTTGCGCCGCACACCATATTTCGCGCGAACAGCAGCGAGGCTGCGCTTCATGCGGTGAGCGCGGGCGTCGGCGTTGGGCTTCTGCCTGAATTTCAGGTCCGGGATCAGATTGCCTCAGGGGAATTGATCCGGGTGCTTCCAAGCTGGGACGTGCCGCCTATGCCGCTTTACGCCGTCCACACAGGCCCTCGCACGCTTCCGCTGCGCACCCGGACCGTGCTGGATTTTCTCGTGGAAATCTCGAGTTCGATTCTCCGATCGGAGTGATGCTGCCTTAAACGCCGGCTCCGGAGCGTCGGATATCAGCCTTCGTGATATCCGGGGTCCTTGGAGCCTGGGCGCGGGTCGTCGCTCGGCTGCAGTTTGCCGTTATAGCCGTTGAGCAACGTCGGGGACCACGCGACGATCCAGTCGTTCACCTGCTTGACGAAGCGGCCCGCGAACGGCGACAGCCCGATGCCCTGTTTGGACCAGTCGGCGAGAATGGTGCTCAGCTTCGTTTCGCCACGTTCAGCCGGGCTGATGGCTGTCGCCACGGCCTGAAGATTGACGCTGCCGTCCTTGCCTCGGACGATGTGCGCCCAAGTCGCCACCACCATGACCGTAGGCATCGGGAAGCCGAGCACACGCAGCCGCTCGAAGGCGAGGTTGAGGTCCGGCGCGGGAACCGTGACGTTAGGACCAAGCATCATCGGTCCGGTGGACACGCAATCCGTCACGCCGGGCGCTGGCGTGGTCAGGCGATTCATATACGCGGCGTCGTCGTGGCACGTTGGTTGCAGTGAGCCGGACTGATCCTTGGGTATAGCCGCGGTGCTTGCGCTGGCGATGACCACGCCGGTGACGACGCCGCGGTCCGTGCGCACGAACACGTTGCTGAGTATCTCGCCATGTGCGCCGATCTGCGTCGACAGGACCGGATGCCATGTTCCTGCGGGAAGCGGCAACTGACGCCCGGCGAAGGGAACGATGTCGTGCAGGTCTGTGTCGATGGGCGGCGCGGATGACGTTGCAGGCACGCCGCCGGACTGCGCGCCGGGAGGAGCAGCTCCGCCCGGACCCGGCGCCGCCGTTCCGCTCCCGCCTGCGTCGTCGCCATCGGCGGCGGGAGCCGCCGGAGCGTCGCGGCCAAGCATATGGTCAATATAATGTGTGACGGTATGGAGGCGAGGAACCGTGCGCAACAGCCAGGCAGCCGGGTAAAACAGCGCGACGATCATAAAGAAGATTGTTGCGAAGAGAGCCGTTCGCCACAGAGGCGCGCGAACCCATAAACGTGAAGCGGCGGACATAGGTCAGATCGGAGCCATCGTGTCAGGGCGTCAGATAGGCGCGATTGGGAGAAACGGGGTCGGCGGCAATCTGCGCAGTGACGCCTTCATCTTCTTTGACGATGCGCACCATCTTTGCGCCCTGCTGCCGCGCAACGATCAGGGATTCGCTGATCATGTCTTCGATCGAACGCACGAGGTCGCGCGCGGAGGCGGCGTCGCCCATGCGGCTCTGCCTGCGCATCACGTCAATCAGCAACGCCGGATCGATGCCGCCGGTCTCAACCTTCAGGCCGTAGCTCTCGATCATCGTCTCGATTTCGAGTGCGGAGACGCGGGCGATGTCGAGGCCTTTGAGGGCCCGGAAGACGAAGATGCGATCGAGACGGTTCAGCACTTCCGGCGCGAACCCGGCCTGCCGCAGCGCCTCGACCGATTCTGCGCGCATACGGTCCGGATCGTCGACCAGGCGATCCGCGATTTCGGTCAGCGCTTCGGTTGCGATGTTGGAAGTCAGGACGAAGATCGCTCGCACTGTGGAAACCTGCGCGCCTGTCGACGCCTCCGTGACGTGACCGTCGTTCCATGCGGTGAGGAATTTCTTGAAGACGTCGGGGTGCGCCTTTTCGATTTCGTCAAGCAACACGACAGCGTCCGGCTTTTCCTTCAGGCCGCCGGTCAGCTTGCCGTAGGTATCGGAACCCACATACCCTTTAGGGGAGCCGAAAAGCTGCGTCGCAGCGTGCGGGCTGCTCATCTGCGTCATGTCGAAATGCAGCAGCGGGCGCTCGAGCTGTTTGGCGAGCTGTTTGGCGAGGTACGTCTTGCCTGTGCCCGGAGGCCCGGCCAGCAGGAAGATTCCGACTGGCTTGCCGCGCACCTGCAGGGCGAGGCGGCGGCGGAGCTGACCCGCCATATCCTCACAGACCTGATCCTGTCCGATGACGCGGGCGCGCAGATTGGCGGCCAGCTCCTCGGCGTCGATGGTTGTTTCCCGCTGTTCTCGGGCCATCATTTCTTCAAGAGCGTTGCGGTTGGTCAATCGAGCCAGAACGTCCATCATCCACCCCCGTCTGCGAAGAAGCCCGCGACGCGCCATTCGCTCGGCGCGCGTTTCGAACAACAGTCCCGCAATGGTAAAAAATCCGCCGACAGCCGCCAGCACCGGCCACGCGGGCTCGCACCATTTCATGAAATGGTCGAGGCTGGCGAGCGAAAGATGCAGGCTCGCCGCAGCCTGAAGGCTGGCCAGTATCAGAAAGATGACCATCATAACCGGCATGAACCGGTTAAGCGCGGGAAGCAGGCCCTTCATATCATATTATCCCGGTCTTGCGGCGCAGAATCATCGGGTCGCGCGGCGCTATGGCCTCGTACGTCCAAACAATGATGCAGCGTGAAAAGCTCAATGGAACACCGCGTTCATTGCGCGACCACGGTCATGGTCAGGTACTCGTCGCGATGAATGGTCGGCAGCAATGTTGGTCCGAGCACCGTCAGCGCGCCGGGCTGCATGCCCGTCACGCCGGGGTCCGATACCGGGGAGATCTGCACTTCGCCGCTGATAAGGATCGGGAGGACGACGGAGACAGGATTCTGTGACAGCGTGACCATTTTCGTTATGACGCCTGACTGAACCGACACTACGCCGCCCGCTCCGCTGGCGTCGAAGATGGGCATCGTGACCAGCCGATATTCACGCCGCTTGATTCCCGCAAGGATTCGCGCCTGATCGCTGGCGGAATAGCCTGCGCTTTGCAGCGCCTGCTCAGCATGTTCAGGCGCGATCAGCGCGAATTCCGCGCCGAACGTGAGCTGCCGCCCGGCGGGTTGCGCCGTTTTTTCCTGCTGCTGTGCGGCGGGCCTGCTTGCGTGGTTTAACCACGCGCCGCCGCCAGCGATCAGCGTGATGCCTGCGACCGCCGCGACGAGCACGCGCAACCCGGACGAGCTCGTCTCGGTCTGCGGTTGTAATTCACGGAGGGGGTCGGGGCCCTGATTCATGGCGCTTATGAGACATCTTGCCCCCGGAAGGCGCAAGGGATTTACCTCTAAAATGGGCGTAACGTGACGTATCGAAGCGAATCTTATCCGCCAAGGTTCACGGCGCTTCAGGTCTCGGCGTGGCTCGTTCGGCGGATGGTTCTTGCGGTTGGAGGACTTATCGCCTACATTAACGGAATTCCTTTCATCTTCCGCTTTTTTGGGGGGTGGCCGTTTTGGCCGCCTTTTTTGTTTTGGACGAAGATCTCTCTACGCACACTGGCCTTGAGGCGCGAATCGCGGCTCTTATCGCGCCGACGCTCGTCGATCTCGGGTACGAAATCGTGCGCGTCGCCGTGCTCGGTCGTGACGTGCCGACGGTTCAGATCATGGCGGATCGTGCGGACGGCTCGCAAATCACAGTCGATGACTGTGAGCAGATCAGCCATGCGGTCGGAGCCGTCCTCGACGTCGAGGACCCGATTCCGGGCAATTGGACCCTTGAAGTTTCCTCGGCCGGGATCGACCGTCCGCTGACGCGCGTCAAGGACTGGGTGCGTTTTGCCGGACATCTGGCGAAGGCGGAGGTCAATATCCCCGTCAACGGTCGGCGTCGCTTCTCGGGTGTAGTGCTTGGGGGCGATGAGGCTGGCGGTCGCCTGCGGCTGGACGACGGTAGCGAGGTGGTTCTGCCTTTCGCAGAACTGCGCAAGGCCAAGCTGATTCTCACCGATGCGCTCATCGATGCGGCGCAGCGCGAGGCTGGCGTTGAGCCTGAGGGCGAGGCCGAGACGTCTGAGGACGTGAGTTCAGCGGCAGCGCCCACAGGGCGCAGTCGCCAGAAGAAGCCGGGCGCCCGTCGGCACTGAAACCCGGGTGACCGGAGGCTCGGCCGTGACTGCGGCGCGTCTCCGGATGTATGAATTTGGGCCGTTCGGTCTGTGTGTGGAGTGCTGAAGAGTCATGGACACCTCCGTTTCCCGTCCTGAGCTGCTGCTGGTGGCAGACGCCGTCGCGCGTGAAAAGCTGATCGATCGCGACGAGGTTCTCGAGGCGATGGAGCAGGCCATCCAGAAAGCCGGCCGCGCCAAATACGGTCACGAGAAGGACATCCGCGCGACGATCGATCGTCGTTCGGGGGAGGTTCGTCTGTCGCGCTGGACTGAGGCTGTTGAGGTCGTCGAGAACGAAGAGACTCAGATCCCGCTGCACATCGCGCGCAAGTTCAAGCCGGAAATCCAGCTGGGCGAGCATCTGGTCGACCCGCTCCCGCCGATCGACTTCGGCCGTATCTCCGCGCAGACCGCCAAGCAGGTGATCGTGCAGCGCGTGCGTGAGTATGAACGCAAGCGCCAGTATGACGAATTCAAGGACCGCGTGGGCGAGATCGTCAATGGAACGGTCAAGCGCACCGAGTACGGCAACCTTATGGTCGAGATCGGCTCCGCCGAGGCGCTGCTGCGTCGCGACGAGTTGATCCCGCGCGAGGCGTTCCGCAACTCCGACCGCGTGCGCGCCTACATCTACGATGTGCGTGACGAGCCGCGCGGCCCGCAGATTTTTCTTTCCCGCACCCACCCTGCGTTTCTTGCGAAGCTGTTCGCGCAGGAAGTGCCGGAAATCTATGACGGCATCATTGAGATCAAGGCCGTGGCCCGCGATCCGGGTTCACGCGCCAAGATGGCCGTCATTTCCCGAGACGCCTCCATCGATCCGGTCGGCGCTTGCGTCGGTATGAGGGGTTCGCGCGTGCAGGCCGTTGTCGCGGAACTGCAGGGCGAGAAGATCGACATCATTCCCTGGAGCCCGCAGGCAGCGACCTTCGTGGTCAACGCGCTGGCTCCTGCCGAAGTGTCGAAGGTCGTCATGGACGAAGAGGCCGGTCGTGTTGAGGTCGTGGTGCCCGACGAGCAACTCAGTCTCGCCATCGGTCGTCGCGGTCAGAACGTACGTCTGGCGAGCCAGCTGACGCGTTGGGACATCGATATTCTGACCGAGGCCGAGGAGTCGGAGCGTCGTCAGGAAGAGTTCCGTCGCCGGTCCGCGCTGTTCGTGGAGGCGCTGGACGTGGACGACGTCATCGCCGGCCTGTTGGTGACCGAGGGCTTCAACACGATCGAGGAACTCGCCTACGCCGAGCAGGACGAGCTGATCGGCATTGAAGGCTTCGACGACTCGGTGGTCGAGGAACTCGTGCGTCGTGCGGAGACCTATCTGGCGCAGAAAGAACAGGAACTGGACGACAAGCGCGTCGCGTTGGGCGTGTCCGACGATATCGTGGCGCTGAATGCGTTCACCAACCAGATGCTCGTGGCGCTTGGTGAAAAGGGCGTGAAGACGCTCGACGATCTGGCGGATCTGGCGGGCGACGAGCTGATCGAAATCCTCGGGACCGACTCGATCGACGAGGAAACGGCCAACGAGATTATCATGATGGCGCGCGCGCACTGGTTCGAGGGTGAAGACGGCGCCACAGTTGCTGGCGAGTCGGGGGAGGCTTCTTCTGAGCACGAACCCCAATGAGACAAATCGTCACATCCATGCTATAAGCACTGCGCAGTCCTCATCTTCGGGTGAGGGCGACGTAACGGATCAGGTCGTTGGCGCCGATAGTGGTGACGACGACGGCGATGACGAAAAAGGGCCGTTGCGTCGGTGCATCGTCACGCGCGAGCGTGGCGCGCCGGAAACGATGCTGCGTTTTGTCGTTGGGCCCGACCGGGTCGTGGTTCCCGATCTCAACGCGCGGCTGCCCGGACGGGGAATGTGGTTGAGCGCCCGGCGGGATGTGCTAGAAACCGCCCGGACTCGCGGAGCCTTCGCCAGAGCGGCGCGCGATCAGGTTGTCGTCCCTTCCGATCTGGCCGAAGTGATCGAAATCGGATTGCTGCGTCGGCTTACCGAGATTCTGGGGCTGGCCCGCAGGGCCGGACAGAGTGTATGCGGCTACGCAAAGGTCCGGGACTGGATCGAGGCGGGGCGCGCTGGAGTGATCGTGCAGGCGTCTGACGGCAGCGTCGACGAGCGCGTCAGGATTATGTCCGGCGCACGCGACCTGCCGGTGGTGGCGTTCCTTGCGGCTTCGGCTCTGGGACAGGTTTTTGGCCGCGAGCGTGTTGTGCACGCGGCGTTGCAGGCGGGGCCTCTGGCTTCGCGACTGCGACATGAGAGTGAGCGTTTCGCGGGGATGGCCAGCCGGTCCGCCCCGCTTGCGTCGGGCAAGTCCGGCGATGGGGTAACAGGCGGGTAAATGAACGAAGGCAACGATCAGGATCAGGGTAAGGGACGTCTTTCCCTTCGGCCGGCGGGCAGTTCGACGGTAGGGCACACGGTCGACGCCGGTTCCGTGCGCCAGAGCTTCAGCCACGGTCGTTCGAAGGTAGTGCAGGTTGAAGTCCGCAAGACGCGGGCGCCGAAGCCTGGCGCGAGCAAGCCCGGATCGGGCGGCGGCGGACGTGGCGCAGGTGGCCGCGCGGGACTTAACCGCGCGTTGACGCCCGCCGAGATCGCCGTGCGTCAGCGCGTGCTCGAAGAGCAGGCGGAACGCGAGGCTCAGCGCATCGAGCAGGAGAAAATCCAGATCCTCTCCGCCGCTGAGGAAGCGCGTCGCCGCGAAGAGGAAGAACGTCGCGCTGCCGAGGAACAGGCTGCGGAAAAGGCTCGCGAGGAAGCTGAAGCGAAAGCCGCAGCCACCGCAAAGCCTGCCGCCCCGGCTCCCGCCGCACCTGAAGAGCGCGGCCCGGTTGTTTCGGCAGTGCCGATTCCTGGCGAGGTCACACTCGCGCCGCCGACGGATCGCGTGATCCCGCTGGCGGAACGCGCGATCATGCCGACCAAGCCTCTGGTTCCGTCGCGGGCCCCGGCGTCTCAGCCGTCGACGCCTGCTGGCGAAACCTTGCGTCTGCGCACAGCTCGCGAAGGCGAAGACGACCGTCGCGGTCCTGCGCCTCGCAAGGGCGCCGGAGCGCCGCCGCCGCGCAAGAGCGTCGGCGCCGGTGCGAAGAAAGACGGTGGCATTGGTCGTCGTTCAGGCCGCATCGATGTCCAGGCGGCGATCGAAGGCGACGACGACAAGACCCGTTCGCTGGCGTCTGTCCGGCGTCAGCGTGAGCGTGAACGCCGGCAGGCGGAGCTGGAGCGTCTGCGCGCGGATCAGGTGCGCGTCGTTCGCGACGTCGTGCTGCCCGAGACGATCACGGTTCAGGAACTCGCCAACCGTATGGCGGCCCGTCAGGGCGAAGTCATCAAGGCGCTGATGAAGATGGGCGTCATGGCAACCGTCACGCAGACGATCGACGCCGACACGGCCGAACTGGTCGTGCAGGAGTTCGGTCACCGCGTGCGCCGCGTTGCCGACAGCGATGTGGAAATCGGCATCGAAGGCGTCGAAGACACCGAGAGCGATCTGCAGCCGCGCGCGCCGGTCGTGACCGTCATGGGTCACGTTGACCACGGCAAGACGTCGCTGCTCGACGCGTTGCGCACCACCGACGTCGCCTCGGGCGAAGCCGGCGGCATCACGCAGCATATCGGCGCCTATCAGGTCACGCTTGCTTCCGGTGCGAAGATCACCTTCATCGATACGCCGGGCCACGAAGCGTTCACGGCCATGCGCGCCCGAGGCGCGTCGGTCACCGACGTAGTGGTGCTGGTTGTGGCAGCTGATGACGGCGTCATGCCGCAGACGGCTGAGGCGATCAAACACGCCAAGGCTGCGAACGCGCCGATCATCGTCGCGATCAACAAGGTCGACAAGCCGGGCGCCAACCCGGAGCGTGTCCGTCAGGAACTGCTCAGCCACGAGATCGTCGTGGAATCGATGGGCGGCGACGTGCAGGACATCGAGGTTTCAGCGCTCAAGCGCACCGGCCTCGACAAGCTGGAAGAGGCGATTCTGCTTCAGGCTGAAATTCTTGACCTGAAGGCTAATCCCGATCGCGCTGCCGAAGGCGTGGTGATCGAGGGCAGGCTGGATCGCGGACGCGGCCCTGTTGCGACTGTGCTGGTTCAGAAGGGCACGCTTCGCAAGGGCGAGATCGTGGTGGCCGGGGCCGAATGGGGTCGTGTCCGCGCGATGCTCGACGACCGTAACCGTCAGATCGATCTCGCTTCGCCATCGACGCCGGTGGAAATCCTCGGCATCGCGGGCGTCCCTGACGCAGGCTCTCCCTTCGTCGTGGTCGAGAATGAGAATCGGGCTCGCGAAATTTCCGAGTTCCGTCAGCGCAAAATCAAGGAACATGCGGCGGCCGGCCAGACGGCGGCGCGCGGCACCCTCGATCAGATGCTCGCCCGTATTCAGGCTGGCGCCCAGAAAGAGGTCGCTGTCCTGATCAAGGCGGACGTGCAGGGTTCGGCCGAGGCTCTCAAGGCCACGGTCGAGAAGCTGGCGCATGAGGAAGTCGCGGTTCGCGTGTTGAACGCCTCGGTTGGTCAGATCACCGAAAGCGACATTCAGCTCGCAAAGGCGTCCGACGGCGTGATCATCGCCTTCAACGTTCGTGCGACATCGCAGGCGCGTGAGATGGCGCAGCGCGACGGCGTCGATATCCGCTACTACTCGATCATCTATCAGGTGGCGGACGACATCGAGCAGCTGGTCAAGGGCAAGATCGCGCCCAAGCATCGTGAGAAGTTCATCGGTTACGCGGAAATCCGCCAGGTGTTCAACATCACGAAGGTTGGCAAGGTCGCAGGTTGCTACGTCACGGAAGGCGTCGTTCGTCGCGGTTGCGGCGTGCGTCTGCTGCGCGACGGCGTGGTCATCCACGAAGGCGAACTCAGCCAGCTCAAGCGCTTCAAGGACGACGTCAAGGAAGTGGCCCGCAATTACGAGTGCGGTCTCTCCTTCGCCGGTTACAACGACCTGCGTGAAGGCGACGTCGTTGAGTGCTTTGAGATGGAGCTGGTGCCCGCGTGAGCCGGTCTTCTCCGAAACGTCCAGACGGAAAGGGGCCGGCGGGGCGACTCGTCGGCCTTTCCTCTTCGGGGCCCTCTCAGCGACAGTTGAGGGTTTCCGAAGAAGTGCGCCGCGTTCTGGCCGAACTTTTTGCGCGTACGACCTTCCGTGATCCGGAGCTGGAAGGGGTCATGATCACCGTGACCGAAGTTCGTATTTCTCCGGATCTGAAGCATGCGACCGCCTTCGTCGCACGGCTTGGCCGTACGGACGTGGAGGCGGTGTTGCCCGCGCTTAAGCGGGTCGCGCCCTATCTTCGCACGCAGCTTTCGCACACGCTTCGTTTGCGGATGGCGCCGGAGATTCACTTCCAGCCGGACACGGCGCTGGATTACGCGATGGAAGTTGATGCGCTGCTACGTCGCCCAGAGGTCAAGCGCGATCTGGATGAGTGACCTTGCGGTCTGCGTCCGAGGATCTCATTTCAAGATAAGATGTATTCTGACGCGCTCTAAGCGTGAACAGATTGCCTTGCCGACGCGCTGATTGCGCGCCTCCCGCGCAGGCGCTGTTGTCATCTCTGGCACGCAGTGACATTTTGCTTCTCCCAATGATCTGGGGCTTTGGTCGCCGCGCGACCTCGCAATGCTGCGGGCCCTATTTCGAGTTTTCATGCACTATAAAAGGGGACATCGGCTATGGCCTACGCGACGGTCAATCCGTTCACGGGTGAGGAAATCAAGGTTTTTCCGAACGCGACGGACGAGGAAGTGAAGATCGCGCTGGATGAGGCGCATGAGACCTTCCTGTCCTGGCGCAAAACGTCTTTCAAGGAGCGCGCCCGTGTGATGCACGCGGCCGCTGGCATTCTGCGCCGTGACATCGAGGAATACTCTCGGATTCTGACCCTTGAAATGGGCAAGCTGATCTCGGAGGCTCGCGCGGAGACAGAACTCACTGCCGCGATCTTCGAATACTATGCGATCAACGCCGAGCGACTGCTAGAATCCGAAGGGCTTCCTGTGCAGAGCAAGGAAGAAGGCCGCGCGAAGATCATCCATCAGCCGCTGGGCATTATTCTGGCGATCGAGCCGTGGAATTTCCCCTTCTATCAGGTAGCCCGCATCATCGCGCCGCAGCTTTCGGCCGGTAATACAGCCCTGCTCAAGCATGCGTCGAACGTGCCGCAGTCGGCGGCGGCGATGGAACGCCTGATGATTGAAGCGGGTCTGCCGAAGGGCGGCTTCCGCAATCTGTTCCCGACCCGCGATCAGTTGGCGACCATCATCGCCGATCATCGTGTCCGCGGCGTCGCGTTGACGGGTTCGGAAGGCGCGGGCGGCAAGGTGGCCGCGCAGGCGGGTGCCGCACTGAAAAAGACGACGATGGAACTGGGTGGTTCCGACGCGTTTATCGTGCTTGAGGACGCCGACCTCGAAAAGACCGTGAAATGGGCCGTGTTCGGTCGTCACTGGAACGCCGGACAGGTCTGCGTCTCCGCGAAGCGGATGATCGTGGTCGACAAGGTGTATGATGAGTTCGTCAAGCGTTATCGCGAAGGCGTCGCGTCGCTGAAGATGGGCGATCCGATGGATCCCGCGACCACGCTGGCGCCGCTCTCGTCTCAGGGCGCCGTCGAGGACCTGAAGCGGCAGCTGGCCGAGGCGATAGAGCACGGCGCGAAGGCTGAGGAGATTCCTCTTGCCGTGCCGAACACGGGCGCGTTCTTCCGTCCGGTCATTCTGACCGGCCTTGAGGGCGACAACCCGGCCCGCCTGTGGGAGTTCTTTGGCCCTGTGTCCATGCTGTTCCGCGCCAAGGACGAGGCTGACGCGATCCGTATCGCCAACGATTCTCCGTATGGTCTCGGCGGATCTGTGTTCACGCAGGACGAGGAGCGCGGCGAAGAAGTCGCGAAACAGATCGAGACCGGCATGGTGTTTATCAATCACCCGACCATGGTGAAGGCTGACCTGCCATTCGGCGGCGTTTTGCGTTCCGGCTATGGTCGCGAACTGATTGGGCTTGGCATCAAGGAGTTCGTCAACGCGAAGCTGATTGACGTGGTCGACATCGACGCGCCGTTCTGATTGCTCCGTGCGTGGCGGCGGGTAATGACGGCGCCACGCATATGATGCTTTGTGAACTGCGTCGGGCATGTTAACGCCCATTCATGTTTTATGGATTTACTGACAGCGCTCCAATTTCGGCAGGTCGTGGATGATGGCGCAGCACGGTCGTGACGACTGTGCCTGAGCCCTTCCCGCGCGACGTCGGTTCGGAATTGTTACACAGGATCGTACAGGCCTGCGTGCGCCGTGGTCTGGCGTTGGCGCTGACGACGACGCGCTGGAAAGTCGAGATGGACGCGACTTCGCGTTCTCTTCTGCTCGATCCGGCAGGCCCCGGCGTTCTTGTGGCGTTCTGGCATGAGGCGCTGATGCTGGCGCCGACGCTCTGGTGGTGGACCGAGCCCCGCAATCCCTTGTTAAGACTGCGAGTATTGATCAGCCGTAATCGTGACGGTCGGATGATCGCAGGCGTGGTCGCTCCGTGGCGAATTCCGGCATTACACGGATCGTCTGATCGTAAAGGCAAGAACAAAGGCGGTGCGTCTGCGTTAAGGCGTCTGCGCGCGTCGCTCGAGCAGGGCGACGTCGTCGCCATCATGCCGGATGGTCCGAAGGGCCCAAGACGAGAGGTGCAGACGGGCGCGCTCGCGTTGGCGGAGCTGACGGGCGCTCCGATCATTCCCGTTGGGGTTGCCTGTTCGGGTGTTCGGGCCGGGTCGTGGGACAGGATGATCGTTCCTCGGCCATTCGGGCGAGGCAGGCTGATATGTGCTCCGCCGCTGGTGGTGGCGCGAGGGCGGCGCGACGAGATGCGCGCGCAACTGGCGGACGGATTGAATGAGGCGATGGCGAAAGCCGGACGCCGTCTTGCTGACGCGGATTACGATGAACGCCTTGCGCCTATGCGCCCGCCCGGGATTTCCGGTCAGCAGGATGCGCGGACGGCCACCGTCGGGCGGGCGTTAGGCTGTGCGTGGGCGGCGATCGCCTCCCTGCTTGCGCCGGGATTGATCATTATGCTGCGGCGTCGCGTCGCGCGTGGCAAGGAATTGCCTGCCCGATTGCGGGAACGAATCGGATTGGGTGGTGGCGTGGCTAGGCCTCCGGGTTCGCTGGTCTGGATTCACGCGGCCAGCGTCGGGGAAACCGTCTCCGTACTGCCTGTGATTCGTGCGTTGCTCGCCTGCGCCTGGGGCGAGGCGAGCGACGCGCCGAATGTTCTGATCACTACCGGGACCGTCACAGGGTTCAAGACGCTTGCGGCGGCGTTGCCGGATGAAATCGCGACAGGTCGGGTGGTTCATCAGTTTGTTCCGCTGGACGTGCCGCGCTGGGTGAACCGCTTCCTTAAACGCTGGCGGCCGCAGGCCCTCGTGCTGACCGAAAGCGAGCTTTGGCCCAATATGATCGAATGCTGCCGCCGACTTGCGGTGCCGGTCATGGTGGTGAACGGGCGCATGTCCGCACGCGCGCTGGCTGGATGGCGCCGCGCACCCGATCTGGCGGCGTGGGCGCTCTCGCCCATACGGTGGATCGCAGCGCGTGCTGAGGAGGACGCGGCGCGGTTCCGCGTGCTTGGCGCGCCGGGCGTCGTCACGGCCGGAGATTTGAAGTTCGCGGCCGAGCCTTTGGGGTTCGACGCAGCGTTGCTGGAGCGGCTGCGGCTGATCGTCGGAGAGCGCCCGGTATGGCTCGCGGCGTCGACGCACGAAGGCGAAGAAGCGGCCATTTTTGCCGCCGCCGCCGCGCTGCGCGACAGATACCCGGATCTTTTGACCATTATCGCGCCGCGTCATCCGGAGAGAGGCGCGACTGTGGCGGCGCTCGCCGCCCGCGTGCTGCCGCCGCCGATCAGGCATGACCTCGGGTTGGCCCCGAGGCGGTCGCAGGGACAGTGGCCAGACGCGTCGGATCCGGTCTGGGTCGCGGACACACTCGGCGAACTTGGCGTATTGTTTCGTCTTTCCCGCGTCGTTTTCATGGGCAACAGTCTGTTCGAGACGCCGGAAGGGCGAGGGCGGCGTGGTCCCGCGCGCAAGGGCGGAGGTCATAATCCGTTGGAGCCTGCCCGGCTGGGTTGCGCCATTGCCACAGGGCCCGCCATCGAGAATTTCGCCGCGACTTACGGCCGGTTGGGGGACGCGATCACCGTGGTCGATTCCGTCGAAGCGCTTTCGCTCTGGTTGGGGCCTCTGCTGGCCGACGCCGGACACGCCTGGACAGCCGGAGACGCTGCGCGACAGGCGGCGGATTTCGACAAGGAGCTCCCCGAGCGACTCGCACGCCGTATTTACGAGACGATGGCGGGAGAAACACCCGCGCAGGTGGGTGCGTGATCCGGTGGTCGCCACGGTTGCGCGCGCCCGCTTTCTGGAGTGCGGCGCCGGGTGTGGGGGCGCGGTTGTTGAAACCAGCGTCGGTGCTGGTGGAGGCGGTTGCGGCCAGACGGCGCGCTCGGATCGGTGAGCGCGTGTCTGTGCCAGTGTTGTGCTGTGGCAACCTGACTGCTGGTGGCGCGGGTAAGACCACGCTCGCGCTCGACCTCGGCGCGCGGCTGAGAGAGCGGGGCGTAGCCGTGCATTTTCTGACGCGCGGATACGGGCGTAAGCCGAGAGCACGCGATACGGGAGCGAATATTTTCGGTCGTGGCGTTGCAGGGGAGTCTTTGCTGGTCGATCCCGATATCCATAACGCTACGGATGTTGGGGACGAGGCGCTGTTGTTGGCCCGGATCGCGCCGTGCTGGGTCGGCGCTGACAGGGTTCGTTCAGCGCGGGCGGCGATCGCGGCCGGGGCGACGTGTCTTGTGATGGACGACGGATTTCAGAATCCGGGGCTGCACAAGGATTTGGCGCTTCTGGTGATCGATGGAGCGAGTGGTCTTGGCAATGGCCGCGTCATTCCGGCTGGGCCGTTACGGGAGAATCCGGAAGCTGGGCTGGCTGCGGCCGACGTTGTGGTCGTAACGGGCGAAGACCGGGTGGGCGTAAAGGTCTGGGTCGAAAAAAGGGCGTCATGGGGAATGCCTGTGCTGCGTGCCTGGCCGGTCATGGAACCATCCGTCGATCTGTTGCGGGGGCGTCCGGTTGTCGCGTTCGCTGGACTGGCGCGTCCGTCCAAATTTTTTCGGGCGTTGCGGGAGCGTGGCGTGGCCCCGCTTCGCGTCGTGTCGTTTCCTGACCATTACGCGTATCGGCGCCAGGACCTCGCTCGATTAGCCCGGATTGCTCTGAAGCTGGAGGCGACGCTGGTGACGACCCCCAAAGACGCGGTGCGATTGCCGGCTTATTTCCGAAGGCATGTGACGGTGGTGGGCGTGGAACTGGCGTGGGCGGAACCTGATGCGCCTGAGTTGCTGCTCGACCGTTGGCTTGAGCGTGAGGTTGCGGCTCGGTGAAGGCGGATCGAGAAAAGAGCGACCTGGTGCGCGTCGGCGTGGGGATGCGGGCGGAGGCGGCGCTCGCGCGGATCGCTCTGGTGTTGTTGCGGCGTCTCGGTCCGGTGCGCGCGTCGAATTTCGCCGGACGCCTGTGCCGTTTCGTGGGACCGTTTTTGCCGGTTTCGCGTGTGGCGTACGCCAATCTCCGGCTAGCGATGCCGGAACTGGACGAAGCGGCGCGAAGACGCATCGTGCTGGGCGTGTGGGAAAATCTTGGCAGGACAGCGGGAGAATTCCCGCACATCGCCAGCCTGCGCGAAAACACCGCCTCGGGACCTGGTTTCGAGGTCGAGGGCGCCGAGCATCTGATCGAGCAGGCGCAGCGGGACGGTTCGGTGCTGTTCGTGTCAGGACATATCGGCAATTGGGAGATGCTGCCTCCGGGTGTTTCGGCGTACGGCCTCGGCTTCGCCTCGTTCTACCGAGCGGCGGCAAATCCCTTGGTCGACAGGATGATTCGGGATTTGCGCAACGAGGCGATGGGAGAGCCCAAGCCGCTATTCGCAAAGGGCGCACGGGGCGCCCGGGAGGCGCTTGCCTACGTGGCGCGCGGCGGGCGTCTAGGGATGCTGGTCGACCAGAAGATGAATGATGGCGTGGAGGCGCGGTTCTTCGATCGCCCGGCGATGACGGCGCCAGCTTTGGCGGCGATGGCGTTGCGGTACCGCAGCCCAGTTATTCCCGGTTATGTTCGCCGACTCGGCCCGGCCCGCCTGCGCATCGTGGTCGAACCACCGTTGCCTCTGCCAGATAGCGGCGACAGGCAAGCGGATATCCTGTCCTTGACGCAGGCGGTCAATGACAGGCTGGAGGCCTGGATCAGAGCCTGCCCGGAAAGCTGGTTATGGCTGCATCGCCGGTGGCCTGCGGAATCGAGCAAACCCTAACTGAGGGCGATATTTTGGTCCTCCCTTGAGTGTGTGCCCGGAAAATATTCACAACACCGAAGTGTCTGCATAAAAAAACATCATATTTGATGTGCATAAGATCGTTTCGTGAGCAAAATTAGAGATAAACCGGAATAGATAGTTGCTTTTTTGTCACATTCACTCCGTCCTGCCTCTTTCTAGGGCGAAATTGTGAAGATTCAGTTTGGCGTGAGCGCGTCTCCGCCATAACGTTCCCTCCAGTTCGCCGCCACAGGACAACGGGGATGCCACAGCCGATGCTATCTGAGACGTTGCCCTCTTCATTCTGCAATGTAGTGCCGTTTCGTCAGGCGGTTCTGCCTCGTCATCGCGAGTATCTGTCGCGGTGGCTGAACGCGGGCCTTTGTATGGGACTGTGTGACGCCGATATTTTTGTATCAGACGGCGATACGGGAGCCGTTGGCTCCGAGATGGTCCTGGTGTGGGTCCGCGAAAGCGCCGACCCAGCCTACATCATCCGTCCGGAAGGCCTGCGTTGGGTCGTGGTCGATGCAATCCGTGATTATGAACTGAGCCGCCAGACGTCGTTCGAGCATGCGCTGAATTTCGTGCGTCCAGTTCTGCCTGTTCAAGGTTCGACCGTCGCCGCCTGAAGGTTGTGTCGCGCCCGGTTTCAGGGGGTGCGCGAGATACTGGACTTGAAAATCTGCGCTCGGTTGTTTGTCATGGGGATACTTCATCTTGCCCTATGCAAATAGAACCTGAAAGTCGGGGTTTTTCGGCAAATTGGCTCACTTGTGATCTTGTGAGGCTCTGCTTCGGATACGGTAAGGCCGTCTGTAGTCTTGCCGCAAACCAAGAAAATTTGAAAAAATTTTGGGTAAACGCTCAACAGTGTTGGCGTGACAGCCCTGAGTCTTGGTTTGGGCGCTGGTGGCGATCCGCGTCGACGTGTGGCAGGCGTGCTGCTTGACGCTGCGCCGGGCGTGCATGAGCTGGAAATATTCCAGATTTAAGATGATTTTTTCGCGAATGCGGTGCAGATAACGAGGCCTACACTTGGTAACGCCTAGTGCCTGACCGCATTCGTCGAAAGCCGACGGCGCACTTACCGCACAAGGCGTCCGTCTTCGCGGCGATAACCCTTACGGGTGCGGAAGCGCTGACGCTTCGTCGATCAGTTCCTGCTCATGCACGTCGAGTTGACGCGCCAAAACACGCTCCGTCTCGTCGTTGAGATTGCCGTCGTGCAGAAACTCCTTCAGGGCTTTTCTTTGGGCGCGCACCACTCTCAGGCGGATCGCCAGTTCGGCGCGACGGTTGCGGAGCAGTTCATCCCGGTTGGCCTCAAGGTCGGTCTGCTTGCTGTCCAGTGTGTGTAAAAGCTCCTGATATTCCTGCAAAAGAAGCGGCGCCGCTCTGCTTTGCGCGGGCTCAGGCTCTCCGGCGGGTCCTCCCGCAGGGACGTTATGGCGGCCTGCCTCATCCTTCAGGACGCCAATCGCCACACGCACTAGGGCCAGACGCGTTTCATCCAGTTCCTGCTGGGTTCGGTTGGTTCCCTCCTGCGACGGCAGTAGCCGAAGGACAAGGGGGAGAAAGATGCTGGCCACGAGCAGCGACATGATGATGACGCCCGCGGCAATGGTGATCAGCAGGGATCGTTCCGGAAATTCTTCAGCCGAGGGCAGGGAAAGAATCGCGGCCAGTGTGATGGTGCCCCGCGTGCCCGCCAAGGCGAGGATAAGTTTTTCCGGCCAGTTTGCGCCGATAAAGGGCCGCCGCCACAGGCGCGCCGCCACCCGACGGGTCAGGATGGAGGCGCTGACCCACGCCAGGCGGCTCAACGTCATCACAACCTGCAGCGCCACGATGGCGATCGGCAGCTCCCAGGGAGATACGCCTCCGGAGTGCATGATCGCCCGCGCCTGATGCACCAGGTCTGGCAGTTGCAGCCCGAGCAGCAGGAACACCAGGCCGTTGAGCGCGAAGGATATCGTCTCCCATAACGCGGTCGCCCGCATGCGTGTCCCGATTTCGGTTTCGTTCATCACGCCGGTGAGGCGAATTGTCATGCCTGCGGCGACGACTGCAAGAATGCCTGACGTCTCGATGGATTCCGCGACCAGATAGGTGAAAAAAGGCAATATCAGCGCAAGCAGCATATGGCTTGGAGGGTCGTCGTAGCCGCGTCGCAGCAACATGCTTTCCGCACGGCTGGCGCAAAGGCTGACGATAGCGCCGGTCACGATTCCGCCCAGAGACACCCACACGAAATTGGCGGACGCAGCCTTTAGGGAGAAGATGCCGGTCGTCGCGGCGGCTACCGCGAACTTGAAGCAGACGAGGCCAGAGGCGTCGTTCAGAAGAGCCTCGCCGCGAAGAAGGTGGATGATACGGGGCGGCGTCCGCCCGCCGCGCAGGATGCCGGAGACGGAAATCGCGTCGGTCGGCGAAAGCGCTCCGGCGAGAGCGAACGCTGCCGCCAGCGGTACTGTTGGTAAAAGCCAGTCGAGAAAATAGCCGCCTGCCAGAGTGCTTAGGGCGACGAGTCCCACCGCCATGGTCACGATGACGCCTCGCAATTCGCCAAATTCGCGCATGGGTACGCGGTAGGCGTCGAGGAACAGGAGCGGCGAGATGAAGAGCAGAAGGAAAAGATCGGTGTCGAGCCCGACATGCACCCCGGCCAGAGCCGCCGCTGCGCCTGCCGCGATTTGCAGCAGCGGCATCGGGATGCGCAGCTTCAGCACGCGCGCGATAAGGCCGGTAAGGCCAACGACGGTGAGCAGGGTCAGCGCGAGCAGTGTAATGTGCATGACGTAACTGAGGCGCCGATACGTCCGTTGTAAAGATGCCGGGTGGATTGCACGCGGCACAGGCTATTGTGGCGGGACACGTTGCCGGGTTGGCCTGAAATTATCGGATGTCAGGATAATTCATGACCTGAGGACAAAACGCGCGGGCTTACTTGTGCTGATCTGTTGTTCGTAATTTGGCTTTTTGCTGTTTTTGCATGCTGACCAATAGGAACGTGTCGTGCCGCTCTTCTGTGGGAAACGTTTCACTTTTCAGAAAAGCAGCTTTCGACCATTGGGGCTTCACGTATTTTTCGAGTGGAGCTGCGATGCAAAACGTGTTCTTGCTCAAGAAAAGCGCCGCCGGTTTTGCTGTTACGGCAGGGAGCGAAGAGTGGGCCGTATCTGGACGAGGACAGCATCGCACAAGTCAGTGTGAGCGTCGCCCGACGTAACATCGTTACTGCCGGGGTGTGTCGCAAGTCTGACGGGCCCAAGCATGGATCCGCGAAGTAGGAGGGTATTATCCGTCCTATTTTGGCGACAAATTGGGCAGAGGTCGCGCCAGAAGCGATGTGATGAACGCCTCCAGTTTAGGGGCGTCGATGGTACGGACGACCGTCTCACGCTGCTCGTCCAGATCCGGCTGATATCCGGGCGTCCACGACAGCGTGTCGCCATATCCTGCGCCGAACTGGCTGTTCACGTCGACGTAAAGTTCTTCACTGCGCGTGATCAGGCTCGGGTCCAGCCACACGGCGGCTGCGATTTCGTCCCAGAGCGGAAATCCGGGTTCGCGCTTGCTGATCGTGCCGGCGAACGCGGGATTGGCGGCTGCGAGTTTATGGAGAAACTCCGGCGTCAACTCCGTCGCGGTGGAAGGATCGGCTGGAACCGCGACAATATGCCGCCACGGCGCGCGCAGCACGATGCTCGCGGCTTCGGGGTCAAAGCGGAAATTGAATTCGCGGCGGGGAGAGTTCGCGAATTCCCGGGCGAACTGTGCAGCCGCGACGTCGGGGCGAACCTGTTGCGGGTTGAGGCTTCCACCCATGTAAACCAGTTCTTTTGCCAGGCTGGCGAAGGACGGGTCCAGGCGTTGCGCGAGCGCCAGATCCGTCATCGGACCTGTCGCGACGATCGTCACCTGTCCGGGAAATTCGTGGACCTTGCGGATCATGAACATGACAGCCGGCTCATCCGACGCCTTGATGGTCGGATCGCCTTCCGGCAGGTGCGGCACGACATCAGGAGCATGATACGGCGGCGTGCTTTGAACAGTGGGCTCCACCC
Source organism: Acetobacter sacchari (assembly GCF_017377715.1). GTDB lineage: Bacteria > Pseudomonadota > Alphaproteobacteria > Acetobacterales > Acetobacteraceae > Acetobacter > Acetobacter sacchari. The sequence goes on from NZ_JAFVMF010000021.1 coordinate 53,426, forward strand.
ACTTTTTCATCCACGCGCCTTTCCAGACCAGCTTGCCGTAAAGCGCTTCCCACCGGTCGGTGAGTTTTTCGGAGTTCAGCAGCGGATAGACTGCGCCGCGTAGCACAGGAACATCCGTCCTGTGCGCGATCTCGACGGCGCGGAGGGCATGCGCCACGCCCTCATCGCGCCAGACGTCGCCAGACAGAATCGTGATGCCGAGAACGTCGACATTCGGCGCCTGCAGCAGCATCCATTCGGCGATGCCGGACCCGTCGTCATCGACAATGACCTTCCTGGCCTCCGCTGCATGGGAGGCCGAGCCGCTGGCCGCCGTTCCGCTGACGAGCAGCGCCGCCAGAGCGACGGGACGAAAAAGCGCGCGCAGTATTCTCATGCTTGCAAAATTCCGAAAGACCTGCGGCGCGCGGCCGCGATTAGGCGACAGGGTTTGGTGTAACGGCGGTTGTGCGCGCAGATCAGACCGGGTTCGCGCCGTCCGTGCCGCATTTGGCGAAGCGTCCCTTGGCGTCTTTGCAGCGGACGGGCTTCGGCGCCGGGCATTTGGTGAACTTGCCCTTCGCGTCACGGCACGGAGCGGCCGCGTGGGCGGAGCCGATCGCAAACTGTGAGGATAGCGACGGCGCAATGGTCGCGGTCAGCAGGGTGAGGCAGGCAGTCGCAAGCATGGTTTTCATTGGTCTTCTTCCTCGCTCAACGTCGACCGTCACAGCGCCTCGCTCACGGCCTCTTACGTCTTTGACGATGCCCGATCGGGTGAGCGTTCACAAGCGGGTAGCTTTGGTGTGGGGGCGATCGGTCGGCTCTGCTGATAGATGCTCGGGGCAGCTTTACGACTGGGCGGCGCAGCGGTCAGTTTCGTCACGACTGCGGCGGTTGGGGCACCTGAGCGCAAGACGGCACGGGGCGTTGTTCATTGATAGGCCGCAACAGGCCGCCCGTCATCCGCTCCCGCAAATGATCATTATGAGGCGAGAGTTTTCATGCCGTTTGCTCTCCTCCGAAAAGATCAGTGTTCCGCAAAACGCCAGTCGACCCGCTCCCGTATCGAGGCTCGGCGGGAGGAAACGGGGAGCCGTGACGCTTCCGGCCTCGATCTGGAATTTCGACGTATTTTCAAAAACGTCGACTCTGGATCGCTCCGGCGTTCACGCTCGCAGCAGCCAAGGGCTCCATCCCGTCGTCGAAGCAGAACGACGGGAGCGTCCTCTGGGTTCAACTGCGGTCGTAACGATCGACGGACAGGTCCAGCACCGGGATATTCGGCTTGCGGCCATGGATCAGATCGGAAACGATCCGTCCGGAGCCACAGGCCATGGTCCAGCCCAGCGTGCCGTGGCCGGTGTTCAGCCACAGGTTCGAGAACTTCTTCGAAGCCCCCACGATCGGCGTGCCGTCCGGGGTGTTGGGGCGCAGGCCGGTCCAGTATGTCGCCTGGCTGAGATCGCCGCCGCCGTAGAGTTCGGAAAACGAGAGTTCGAGCGTTGCGCGGCGGTCGCGGCGCAGACGCAGGTCGAAGCCGCCCAGCTCGGCCGTGCCGCCGATGCGGATGCGGTCGCCGAGGCGCGTCATGGCGACCTTGTAGGTCTCGTCGTTCACTGTCGAGACAGGCGCACGGGCTTCATCCGTCAACGGCACTGTCAGAGAATATCCCTTCACCGGATACACCGGCAGGCGAACGCCCAGCGGACGCATCAGCAACGGAGAATAGCTTCCCAGCGCCATGACATAGGCGTCGCCAGTGATCCGTCCGGCGGAGGTGCGGACGCCGAGGATCGAATCAGCCGACGCGTCCAGCGCCTCGATCGTCGTCTCGTAGCGAAAGGTGACGCCCAGTTCTTCGGCTTTTTGCGCCAGACGCTGCGTGAACATGTGAGCGTCGCCGGACTCGTCGCCCGGAAGGTAGAGGCCGCCCTTCAGCAGATGCCGCGCTCCCGACAGGCCCGGTTCGCGCTCAAGGATTTTTTCGACTGAAAACAGTTCATGCGCGACGCCGCTGTCGCTCAGCAGGCGCATGTCTTCCTGCGCGTGGTCGAGTTGCGCTTCCGTCCGGAAAAGCTGAATCAGGCCTTTCTGACGGTCGTCGTAAGCAATGCCGGTTTCGTCACGCAGATCGGTCAGGCAATCGCGGCTGTATTCGGCGATCCGCAGCATGCGGGACTTGTTCACGTCGTACGCATGTTCGGTGCAGTTCATCAGCAGGCCGCCGATCCATCGCAGCATTGCGATATCGATCGCGCCGGGACGCACCACCAACGGGCTGTGCTTGCCCAGCATCCATTTCAACGCCTTGAACGGCAGGCCGGGGGCGGCCCACGGCGTCGAATATCCCGGCGAGACCTGACCCGCGTTGGCGAAAGACGTCTCCAGCCCGGCTGCAGGCTGGCGGTCGATAACCTCAACCTCATGCCCGAGTTTCGCCAGATACCAGGCGGTCGTAACACCGATGACGCCGGCGCCAAGAACGATGACTTTCACAGCGGGAGAATCCTTTCGACGGTTCGACTGGCCGGACGGGCCTTCTGCACGAAGGGCGACGTTACGGCGTCCTGATTATGACGGCTTGGGATGGGCGTCCAGCGGCGCGGCCCGCAGGGGACGGGCGCAGTTTTGGCGGAGCGGCGCGGAATGTGGTAATCGCCGTGCCGATTGCGCCGGAACGCCAGCCGCTCGCCCATGCCCGTCCTGTCTCAAGGGATGGCCCAGGGCGGTCTTCGGCGCCGTCGCCTGTCCGGAGAGTATGATGACCGCCTGCAAACCGGGTGACGAAACGCCCACCCTGACCGCCCGGGACATCGTTCCCGCGACCACGCCAGCCTCGGGCGATGTCGATCACGGGCGTCATGGCGACCATGCGGACGACATGCTCATCCTTGCTCTTCCGAAGGGCCGCATCCTGAAGAGCGTCGCGCCGCTGTTGGCGCGAGCGGGGATCGAACCCGCGGCCGACTGCCTGCAGGAAGACAGCCGCCGCCTGCGGTTTCCCACCAACCACCCGAAGCTCGATGTCGTGCGCGTGCGCTCCTTCGACGTGGCGACCTTCGTCGCGCATGGCGGCGCGCATCTGGGCGTCTGCGGCGCCGACGTGCTGATGGAGTTCGACTACCCCGAGCTCTACGCCCCGCTCGACCTCGGCATCGGCGGCTGCCGCGTGTCCGTGGCCCGGCCGCAGGGCGACCCGCCAAATGAGGACTGGTCACGTTATTCCGAAGTCCGTGTGGCGACGAAATACCCGACCATCACCCGCCGCCATTTCGCAGCCCGCGGGATCAACGCCGACATCGTGCACCTGAATGGCGCGATGGAACTGGCGCCGATGCTCGGCCTGTCGCGTCTGATCGTCGATCTTGTCGACACCGGATCGACTCTTCGTGCGAACGGGCTGCAGGAAGTCGAAACCATCGCGCAGATCACCAGCCGTCTGGTCGTGAACCGGACTGCGCTGAAGACCCGCCCCGAGGCGATAGCCTCCCTCATCGCGCGCTTCCGCGCGGCGCTGAACCCCGCCTGAACATCGCGCCGCCCTGCCGGCGCTGCGACAGATATAGAGTGTGCGTATGAAACGTCTGGATGCCCGTGCGCCTGATTTCGAGGCCGCGTTCACGTCGCTGCTGGCGAACCGGGAGGCGGAGAGCGCGCGCGTGGATGCGCCGGTCGCCGAAATTCTTGCAGAAGTACGCGCGAAAGGCGACGAGGCCGTCTGCGCCTACACCAGCCGTTTCGACCGGTTGGACCTCACGCCCGAGACCATGCGGATCACTGCGGCGGAAGTTGAAGAGGCCGCGTCCGGCGTGCCGCAGGATCTGCTCGACGCGCTCGACGTCGCTGCGACGCGTATTGAAGATTTCCACCGTGCGCAGCTGCCGCAGGACATGAAATACACCGACGCAGACGGCCTGACCCTTGGGCAGCGCTGGACGTCGCTTGACGCGGTTGGTCTTTACGTCCCCGGCGGCAAGGCGGCCTACCCGTCGTCGGTTCTGATGAACGCCATCCCGGCGCGCGTCGCAGGCGTCGAGAGGCTCGCCATGTGCGTGCCGACGCCCGGCGGGGTGTTGAACCCTCTGGTGCTGGCTGCCGCGAAGCGAGCTGGCGTCGCGGAAATCTACCGTGTCGGCGGGGCGCAGGCGGTGGGCGCCATGGCGTTCGGCACGGCGACCATCGCGCCGGTTGATCGGATAGTGGGTCCTGGCAACGCCTGGGTGGCGGAAGCCAAGCGACAGGTGTTTGGCCATGTCGGCATCGACAGCATCGCCGGCCCTTCCGAGGTGGTGGTGGTCGCCGATGCGAAGAACGATCCGCGACTCGTGGCGCTCGATCTGCTGGCGCAGGCGGAGCATGACGAACTGGCGCAGTCGATCCTGATCACTGATGACGCCGCGTTCGGCCATCTGGTGACCGAGGCGGTGGAGACGGAGTTGAAGACCCTGTCGCGCGCCGCCATCGCACGAGCGAGCTGGCGCGATTTCGGCGCCGTCATCATCGTGCCCGACTGGGCGGAGGCGGCCCGACTGGTGGACCGTCTGGTGCCGGAGCACCTTGAGCTTATGGTGGACGAGCCGGAGGCGTTGTTCGCCCGCGTGCGTCACGCCGGCGCCGCATTCCTCGGCCGTTTCTGCCCGGAAGCCGTAGGGGATTACGTCGGCGGTCCCAATCACGTTCTGCCGACGTCACGCACGGCGCGCTTCGCGTCGGGCCTGTCCGTTTACGATTTTCTGAAACGCACGACTTTCATTTCCAGCGGTCCGGACGCTCTTTCTCGTATCGGTCGCGCTGGCGTCGCGCTGGCGACGGCGGAGGGGCTGGAGGCGCATGCCCTGAGCATTTCGGAGCGCCTCAAGATCATCGATCGAGGGTGAAGGATCGCCCTTTGACCCACGGCGAACGGCCTCAAACCTTGACCGCAGGCCCTCGCCGCATACATATCGCACCCGGTTACGTGGACTGATCGTCCTGTCAATGAGGTATAGAATGAACGAAGGCCAGCATGTCTAAGGAAGACATGATCGAATTCAGCGGCACCGTTACGGAGCTGCTGCCCAACGCCATGTTTCGCGTGAAGCTTGACAACGAGCATATGATTCTCGCGCACACGAGCGGAAAAATGCGGAAAAACCGCATTCGCGTCCTCGCCGGTGACCGCGTGAGCGTCGAGATGACCCCTTACGACCTGAGCAAGGGCCGCATCACCTTCCGCTTCAAGTAACACGGTTATGACCAGCGCCATCTCCGGCCCGGACGACGGGTCCGGCGCGGCTTCAGCAAGCCGCCCTCTTCTGGTGCTGGCTTCGGCATCGCCCCGCAGATTGTCCCTGCTGGCGCAAATCGGCCTCACCCCCGATCGAGTCGACGCCGCCGATCTGGACGAGACGCCAGCCCCCCGGGAGCTGCCGCTTCCGTACGCCCGCAGACTCGCCGTGGAAAAAGCAGCCGTAGTCGCTGCACGCACGGATGAGCCCGCGTTGATTCTCGCCGCCGATACGGTCGTGTCCATGGGGCGCCGTATTCTGCCGAAAGCGGAAGATCGCGATACGGCCCGAACCTGTCTCGAATTGCTGTCCGGGCGCCGCCACACCGTCGTCACCGCAGTCGCGCTTGCGCCCAGCGGCGCATGGTCCGAGGGGCGGCGTTGCGTGCGCGCCGTTGAAACTACCGTGACCTTTTCCCGCCTGACGGAGCGTCAGATCGAGGGTCTTCTCGACCTTGGAGATTGGAACGGCAAGGCGGGTGGTTATGCGCTGCAGGGCCACGCCGCGTCCTTCATTCGTTTTGTCTCGGGCAGCCCATCCGCCGTCATCGGTCTGCCGCTGTTCGAAACCGCGCAATTGCTGCGTGGCCAGAAAGGCGCATGGCTGACCTGAAGCGCTCGCTTCGCGTCGCCTGCTCGCCGGGCGAAGCACGAATTGCGGTCGTCGAGGATGGCGTGCTGCGCGATTTCGCCCTGTGGCGTCCGGGCCGTCCGGACGGTGTGGGCGACGTTTATCGCGGACGCGTCGCCAAAGTCGCGCCCGCGCTGGGCGGCTCTTTCATCGCATTGGGTGGCGGGACGGACGGATTTCTCTCCGGCCATGACGGCGCGCCGCCGCTGGTCGAGGGCGAGTCGATTCTGGTGTCGGTGGTCCGTGCGCCGATGGGGGGCAAGGGACCCCGCCTTAAAATCGCGGGCGACGCCCCGGCCTCAGGTGAAACTGGCCTGCTGACGCGCGGACCGTCTCCACTGGAGCGTCTTGCAAGCCGCTGGGACGGCCCCATAGTCATCGACCATTCCAGCTTCACTGCACGCGTCCCTGCGGCCCTGCGCGCACGCGTGCAACGTGTCCCGCAGGCGTTCGATGACGGTGTCGAAGACGCCGTGCAGGCGCTGGGCGTCTACGAAGTAGTGCTGCCCAGCGGCATGAGCGCCACGATCACGCCGACGCCTGCTCTGGTGGCGATCGACATGGACAGCGCTGCCGCATCGGGGGCCGCCAACGCCAAGCAGACGGCGCAGTTCGCGGCGAATCGCGATGCGCTTCCCGTGCTGCTGGATCAGATCAGGCTGCGCAATCTGTCGGGGGCGATCCTGATCGATCCGGCGGGCCTGAACCAACGCAAGCGACAGGCCCTGCGCGAGGCGGTCGAGGCGGCTTTGCGAGATGATCCGTTGCGCCCGCGCTGTCTCGGCGTGACGGGGCTTGGCCTGATCGAAATCGTCCGTGCGCGGGTGCACCCGCCGCTTCACGAATTGCTGTTGAGTGCACACGGGCAGGCCCTTGCGGCGCTTCGCGCCGCGGTCGTGAGGTATGCGGGCCGCCCCGATGCGCGGCCGGCGCTTCGGGCCGGTTCCGGTGTATTCGCCGCCCTTGAGGGCGATCCTGAGGCGATGTCCGATCTGCGCGGCTGGTTGGCCGTCCCCCTCGATCTGCGACTCGACCCGTCGCTGCCGCCTCTTTCGTGGAGTTTCTCCGATGAATAAGTCCAGCCTCTGCCCGATCTGCGGTCGCGCAGCGGAACGCGGCTTCACCCCGTTCTGCTCCAAACGCTGCGCCGACGTCGATCTCGGCCGCTGGTTCTCTGGCGATTACCGCGTGCCGGGCCCTCCGGCGGACGATGACGAGTCGGATTCCAGCATCGCTGGACCCTCGGAAGAGAAAATGGAGTGACGGGTTGATCTTGGCGCGCGGGCAGGTTAAACGCTCGCCACGCGCAGCGTTCCTGTGTTGCACGCCGGGCGCCCAAGTAGCTCAGTTGGTAGAGCATGCGACTGAAAATCGCAGTGTCGGTGGTTCGATTCCGCCCTTGGGCACCATTTTCCCCAGACATCGCAGACGACGGCCAATCCTGAGACGCTAAAGGTTCTATACGTTACAGGAACCCGTTTTTGTAATGCATTGGCGTGACGCATTGCGTTACGGCGGCAACGTTCTGCGGCGTGGCGACCGATGGTTTTCCCGGTGTCGTGTCCCCTCCGAGTTTGTGCAGTCTGTCGGCAAGCGTGAGGTCGTCTACGCTCTCGGAACCGGGGATCGTGACGTTGCGCGATATCTCGCGTCGGCTATACGGCTTCGTCCGGGTCATATTTGGCGAAGGGTCGATGACAGCAGAATAAGCCACGGCACGTCATTGCCGAGATTGTGAAACGCTGGCTCCGGCCCACCGCATGAAGACCGGCAAGGAGCATCGCGTGTCATGGTCTGATGGCGCTGTGGCTATCTTGCAGGATGTGCGGCCTCTGCGGGAGATGATGGGACGCGGAAAAATTTTATCCAAACAGGAACCGATGAGCCTCTTCGTATTGCGAAATTATGGTTTTGTTCATGTGTTCGTTTTCGAATAAATCGTCTTTACTTATCAATTTTCTAACTTTCTCTTTCGTTTCAATTTCAAGTAATGTGAGTGGATCGAGGAAAGTCGTAAGCATTTTTGTATGAATATTTTTCTTGTTCATTTCCAGGGAGTTGTCGGATAATTCTTTGGACTTTATTATGTAAGTGATCATTTTAGATAAATACTTCTTTTGCGGCGGGATGTTAAGAGCCTGTTTGGAAAATCGGTCTGATGTGATTCAAGCTCTGGATGTGGACG
>NZ_JAFVMF010000165.1 GCF_017377715.1 Acetobacter sacchari
GTAAACAGGAATGCCGACGCCGGACTCACGCCGGGTATTACATTCTCCCCTCCTTAAGAACATTCGTCCTCGAATGTTCCTAAAACACATAAAAAAACAAAACACAAGGAGGAAACTAACCTCAAAACAAAAATGGATACTGCTGGAGCATAGACTCCCGCGTCTCCCAGGTACACTCTTCTAAATTATGGTGGTTCCATAAAACTTT
>NZ_JAFVMF010000166.1 GCF_017377715.1 Acetobacter sacchari
TTTCACAAAAGGACATAACTTAAGACATATGACACAACACCATAAAGGTCCAACGGTAGCGTGCATGCATTATAATGCATACTTACAAAATGACGGAAATATCATATCCATTTATCAACTCCTGACTAGGAGTAAGATAACCCCCAGACAAACTCGGCTTCATAATGTGGATGGCTGAAATAGTAGACATTTTGTATGCTAATCAAAT
>NZ_JAFVMF010000167.1 GCF_017377715.1 Acetobacter sacchari
TGGCTCTGTGACAACTGTTACAGGTGGACGAACTTCCACTCAAAGCTCAGAAGAAACTACTAGGCCAGGCACAAGTACAAATACGGAGACAGAGACATCCACTAAGGGTCCTGGTTCCACATCATCTGAAGGAACAACAGGTTCTTCAGAAACCACTGTCGGAACTGAAACAACGCCAGAAGTTTCGAGTGAGGTAACGACTGAAAG
>NZ_JAFVMF010000022.1 GCF_017377715.1 Acetobacter sacchari
CGCCAATCTCATGCGCAGAAATGCTCACCCGTGATTTTCCAAACAGGCTCTTACATTCACGTAGAATCAATTTTAAGCTCGAAGCATCAATAACAGAAAAGCAATCAATCTTCAGTTGCGCCATATGAGCCCGCAGCGCATGAGCGCCAACCGAGGTCGCGCGTTCAACACTTACGACGAGCGGTTGCAAGCCACCAACTTTCAAGCGAGCTGCCAGCTTAGCGACCGTAAGTGTTTTACCAAAACCTGCTCCACCTACCACAGCTATGGGCGATTTCCCAGGAAGAAAAGAAAATTTTCCAAATGAAATTATATTACGTAATGAATCTTGTAGAGGTTTCTGATTCAAATATGACGTCAAAATTTTTGGCACACCATGCCACAACAATTTCTCTGTGATCTCAAAATTTTCACTATTTCTACACACGGCATACCTTTCGCATTTTCAGACACAAAGTTCATGGTTGATTTCCCTGTTGACAATTCTCCGAATTCAAATTTCGCGCCAAAATGGGACACATCTGCAATTATATTTATTAGCACGACATTTAATTGAAATTACAATTTTCATTATACACAGTAAATTTCTTGCCTTGATAAGCGCCACAGAACCGCTCAACACACCGCAACTTGCCGAAAACACGATCGATACATTTGAAATAAACGAAAAAATATATATTTATTGTAAAAGAATTTTTATATATAAATAACCTAAAAAAATCCCTCGTTCATATACAAACACAATCTGAAAACGAGGTTCAACTAATCGTTGCAATGGTTTTTATTTTGGCACGCGGTGCGATTTCAGTTTGAGCTAAGACTGGAGTGGCCAACCTCAATCTTTCCAATATGGCGTGAACAGCAACCCTAATGCTTCCGCCCACAATCAGAACAGGCGCCTCGCCCATCGCGGCCGCTTGATCCAAAACGACCTTCAAACGAACAATAAATTCATTCAATTTTGAGGGGGCAATCGCCAATTGCCTGTCATCTGGGGGGCCGACTATACTGTCGTGAAGCAACGCCTCCCACTCCGAACTTAGGGTGATTAAAGGAATATAACCATTGGACCCCGTATAAGCAGCACTAATTTGCCTACACAATCGCGTCCGAACGTGTGAAGTCAACAGCGACACAGAGCGTATACCTTGGCCACATCCTTCTTGTATGCTTTCAAGAATTGCAGAGATATCTCGAATCGAGATTCTTTCGGAAAGTAACCCCTGCATTACACGCTGCACCGCATTCAACGAAATTTGAGAGGGAATAAGGTCTGAAACCAATTTCTGTTGATCTCTTGGTATTTCATCGAGAAGTTTTTGCATTTCTGCATATGTTAGTAAATCTGCAAGATTTTCTCGCACCAATTCACTTAAATGAGTGACGATAACACTAGCAGGATCTACGACTGTATAATTTTTAAATGTAGCCTTCTCACGCAGACCAACGTCAATCCACATTGCCTGAATACCGAACGCTGGTTCCTTCGTTTCCTCACCTGGCAAATCAGGCATACCTCCCTTAGAATTCATAACCAACAAACGATTCGGACGAACTTCACCACTACCAACTTCAATTTCTTTAATTTTTAAAGAATATCTATCTGAATCCAGCTGCAAATTATCTTGAATTCTAACAGAAGGTAATATAAATCCCATTTCTGCAGCAATGGTTTTTCTTAATATTTTTATTTGCTCCGCTAGTTGTGGATTCTCTCCGCCAGCTAGACCCAATAAACCAAAACCCAGCTCCAAACGAATCATGTCAATTCTAAGCGAATCTGCAATTGGAGGCTCAGTGGGCGAGAGAGAAGCCTGCACAGTCGAAGATATATCTTCGTCCTCATCGACCGGACGCTTAAATCTTGACCAGGCAGCCGCCCCACACATCCCCCCCAACGCCAAAAACGGAAGCATTGGCAAGCCAGGTATGACCGCAAGTATCATCGCCACGCTTCCGGCAAGAGCGAGCGGCTTCGCCCCCCCCCCCCCCCAACTGCCGTACCAACGTAACATCAGCACCACCCTCAGTGCCTCCTTTTGTAACCACGATACCGGAAGCAGTCGAAACCAGCAGCGCCGGAATTTGAGACACAAGACCGTCGCCAATGGTTAACGTTGTGAACGCGGACGCAGCATCCCTGAGCGGCATCCCGTGTCGAATAACACCGACTGTCAGCCCTCCGAGAATATTGATTGCGGTAATAATCAGACTCGCAATAGCATCACCTCTCACGAATTTGGCAGCACCATCCATCGAGCCATAAAACCCGCTTTCCTCCTCCAGTTCGCGACGCTTTTTACGGGCCATTTTGTCCGAAATTGCGCCAGACGCCAATTCCGCATCAATAGCCATTTGTTTTCCAGGCATAGAATCTAAAGAAAATCGAGCCGCGACTTCCGCTATGCGACCGGACCCTTTTGTAATCACCATAAAATTTACAATAAGAAGAATAGAAAAGAGAATTCCACCTATGACAACGTCACCCCCCATCAAAAAACCACCAAATGCGGCCACAACATGCCCAGCCGCGTACACCCCATCGCTCCCATGCGCCAAAATTAAGCGGGTAGTGGCAACTTCAAGAGAGAGCCTCAGTAAGGTCGTCAACAGTAACAATGTTGGAAATGAAGTAAAATCTAATGGTTTTTTGAGAAAAAGAGCCACCATCAGAATCAAAACTGAAGAGGTAATAGAAATAGATAGACCGGCGTCTAGAATTAACGTTGGTAACGGAATTATTAAAATAGACAAAAGAGCCGTCACTCCCAAAGCGAGCCCTATGTCGGTTCCCGGAATGAGGCTCTTCCACGCTCCGAATTTCACATTTTCTACTTTAAATAATTTACCTATATCCTGATAAATTGTCAAATTCATTTACTTTTTCCGTCGCGTTTGTGTATCATGTCAATCACTGCTGCGTGACCAACCCCAAAGACGGCCGAGGAACATTAGCTCCTTTGTCAGCATAATTTCGCAATTTGTTGCGAAGCGCGCGGATGGAAATTCCCAGAATAGACGCCGCATGCGTTCGATTTCCATCAGTATATGTAAGGGTATCTAAGATTAAAGCTTGTTCAACATCATCGACACTATTACCAACCCACGGGTTTGTGTTTATTATCGACCTCTCGCTATTTACCGAAGAAGAAACTCCGGCGGCGTTGAAGTCCTCGACATTGATTACGTCACCTCGCGATAAAAGAACGGCTCTGTGAACCGCGTTTTCTAACTCTCGAATGTTACCCTTCCAAATTCCATTTGTAAGGATTTCATTAGCTTTATCGCTAATGATTCGCGACGGCAGGCCGTTCAATTCGCAGTATTTCTTACTAAAATGCTGTGCCAGCGGAACAATGTCGAGCCGTCGTGATCGCAATGGTGGCACCGTAAGCGAAACGACATTCAATCGAAAATACAAATCCTCACGAAATCTTCCATTTTTTATTTCACTTTTTAGATCTCTATTAGACGTTGCTATTATCCGGACATCGAGTGGAATCGATGCATTACCACCAAGTCTATCTATTTCGCGTTCTTGTATTGCACGCAAAAGTTTTGCCTGCATCCGCACATCCATTTCACTTATTTCATCAAGAAGCAAAGTTCCGCCATTGGCCGCTTCAAAGCGTCCGATTCGACGCGTAGCTGCGCCACTAAAAGCCCCTTTCTCGTGTCCAAACAGCTCAGACTCAATAAGAGTCTCTGGAAGAGCTGCGCAATTGAACGCCACGAATGGACCCTTAAATCTCTTAGATTTTTTGTGAATATATCTTGATAAAATCTCTTTTCCAGTACCGGACTCTCCACACACAAGCACAGAAGCGTCAGAGACAGCAACCTTTTGAACCAGACACAGCAGCTGCGACATACCAGGATCAATACTGATCAGTTTATGTGATTCGTACGCGACATCTTGTAAAAAAGAAGCTACCAAATCTGTATCAGGAGGAAGAGGCAAGTAGTCATCCGCCCCGTCCGATATCGCACCTGTCGCCAATGCTGCACTCGCAGGTCCACAAGCCAATACGGGGATATGAACGCGCTGACTTGCTAGCCCATTCACAAGTGAGCGGATTCCGCACTCAACCTCGCAAATAACAAGATGATGGTTCCCCTCGGAACACGCCCGGTCTATCGCCTGGGAAACGGTCCCCACGTGATCCACCTGCGAGCCTCGACTGATGACAATATTCGCAGCTTGTTCAAGCCGACTTCCGAGACAACCAACGATAAGGACACGCATGTTCAATTCTCACGTTTTTTTTTCTGATTTTATTATCTCGGTCATGGTCACACCAAGCCTGCTCTCATCAACCATAACGACTTCACCGCGCGCGATGAGTCTATTATTTACATATATATCGATTGCCTCACCCACTCTCCGATCCAACTCCACAACCGCCCCCCTTCCAAGTTTCAGAAGTTGGCTTACTTGCATCGTTGATTTTCCCAGAACAGCGCTAACCGTTACCGGAATATCGTACACGGCTTCAAGATTATGCGCATGAATACCACCAGCATCCGAGGCATCAATGCCTAGGTCAGTCAGTTCATTCAACATCGTCACATCGTTCATTTATTACGCCTATTTTTTGATATCATCTATCAGTACTGTCCAAAATATACGTGAGTATATCTTTTGCGGTCGACTTAACATTCCGAATTAGGTGGCCGTCCGGCCATGTTATTTCGATATCAGAAGGGCCCAATATCATGGATTTCTCAACAGTGAGCCACGGAAATTGTGAAATTTTTAACGTTTCATCCCGTTCCATAATTGCATCGAATGTCAGTGAGTTAATAGTCACGGTAACTTTGAAATTATTTTCTAAAAGGGGCAATACCTTGCCACAAATCCCAATCACTACATCTGCAGCAACAACATCTTCAGACACAGGAAATATCGCAAAAAAAGAGTCCAATAGAGATCTAGAAATAGACTCAGAGTACATTTGAATTTGACCTAGAGAGAATTTGTGTAGTTTGTGAATTTTTTCATTTATTTTTTTTATACTATAATTTATATCACATTTTTGATTTTTTGCTATTTTCTCGAGAATTTTCGTATTCGCAAGCGTTACGGCATCAGAAATAGCTTGATCTAAATACTCTTGCGAATAAACGATCTCTGCCTGATGCGCGGCAGGAATATCTCCCGATTTTTCTTCCTCTATTTCGTCTTCTACGACGCTCTGCTCGGAAATAACCTCCGAAAAATCTTCTCCATAAGTAAACTTATCGAACGACGGCCTTTCAATATATTCTATCCGCATCAAAGAATCACTTCATTATTGCCTGACGCAGGCGTTATATCTATCTCTCCTTGATTGGCCAACATTTTGACCGTTGCGACTATTTCGGCTTGAGCTGCATCGACATCTTTCACTCTCACAGGGCCGAGTGATTGAATTTCGTCTTGCAAAATTTTTCCCGCTCGTCCGGTCATTGCCGACAAGAATAATTTTCGTATATCTTCTGATGCGCCTTTCAATGCTAAGGGCAGACGCTCTCGGTCCGCATCTCTCATGACTCTCATGATGGACTCCGGAGAAAGTCTCTTCATATCCTCGAATGTGAACATAAGAGCCTTGATACGCTCTGCATCTTCGAGATTTCGCCGTTCCAAGGCATTCATAAACTGGCCTTCGATTTTTCTTTCGAAGCTGTTGAATATTTCAGCAAGAAGTTCGTGACTATCTCTTTTTGTCGATCGCGCCAAATTCGCAATAAATTCAGAACGCAGCGTGGCTTCCACACTGTCGATCACGTCACGTTGTACGTTTTCCATACGCAGCATACGAAGCATTACATCGACTGCGAATTCTTCCGGTATAAGCGATAGCACTCTGGCTGTATGAGCGGGATTCAAACGACTAAGAATTACAGCAACGGTCTGCGGATATTCGTTTCTCAGGTAGTTCGCCAAAACATTTTCTGGAACATTGGCCAACTTGTCCCACATCGTTCTGCCTGCGGGGCCACGTATCTCTTCCATAATCTGGCTGGCCCGATCATCCGACAAGGCCTTGCGCAGAATTTTTTCCGTAGTCTCATAAGTTCCGACGATCATGTCCGTAGAGGAAATTGATTTCGTAAATTCTTTGCATATAGACTCAACAGTTTCAGATGGAACTGGTCCTATTGTCGCCATTGCCGACGAAATTTCCCGTATCTCACTTTCATGCATGAGAGCGATTAGCTGCGCAGCGCCTTGATCACCGAGCGCCAGCATGAGTATCGCGGCTTTTTGGGGGCCTGTCGCCTCTAATGTACCAAGCATAAGACTAACCTTCAAGCTGGGGCGTAAGCCAGTTACGCATGATATTCAGACTTTCTTCAGGATTTGATATTGCCAGATCCCTCACTCTCTTGATCGCTGAAGCCTTGAGGCGCCCATCTATTCCAGCCAGACTGACAAACTCTGCGGAACCTTCATCTGGCCCCGTCAACGCAAGTTGCGTGACCGGTTCGTAGGCAAGCGCTTGAGACGCCTGGGCGGCAGGGCTTGTCAAAGCGTTACTGCTCACGTCTTGCCCGCTCAGTGACGCCTCGACATCCGCGTCCACGGCGGCGGCGGTAATACTTTTGCGTAGTAATGGTCGCGCGAAAAATATCAACGCGAGAAAAACCAGAAGCCCGGGAAGAACAGACTGCACAATGTGCATGACATCGGCTCTGTCGAACGACGTGCCCAGCCACCCGTGAATTTCAACCGGCGGAGGCGCTTCCTCACTAAACTTCATTGAAACGACGTTAACGACATCTCCCCGTTTTTCGTCATAACCAATCGCTGACTTGGCAAGCGTGGTCACGCGGTCAATGGTCGCGGCGTCCAAGGGCGTCCAGATCGACTTGCCATCTGCGCCAAGTCGAGTGATCCCATCGACTATCACGGCCAGGCTGATGCGTTGCAACCGCGGTTGCGTCTGCACCAGCGTCTTCACCCGTTTACCTATTTCGTAATTGTTGGTCTCTTCTCTACGGTCGTTCTGGCTGCCGCTTTTAGCCTGCCCCGCATTCGCGTTTGGAAGATTATTGGAAACCGTAACGTTCGGTTGAGCCTCCGTATTAACGCTCTTGTCAGTCGTTATCTGCTGAGATCGCAACACCTGCTGATCAGGATCATAACTCTCCTGAGTATCCCGCACTTCATCGAGGTTCATCGTCACCGAAGCTTCCGCACGGACATGCGACGCCCCCAACGCCGGCGCCAGCATCGTCTCCACCGTCTGCGCCAGGTGCGTCTCCATCGCCCGGCGCTGGTCTTCGACGGTCTGAATTTCGCCTCGCGCACCCGATTTGTCGCCCGCCTTAGCGAGAACGTCACCACGATTATCCACGACCGAGATGTTGTCTGGACTCAAGTCAGGCACGGCAGCCGCGACAAGGTTAAGCACTGCCTGCACGCCCTCCGCATCCAGCCTCCCGCCTCCCATAGTCAGGAGAACGCTCGCCTGCGCGGCCTGTCGCTCGGTTGAAAACAGCTCTCGATGAGGAAGCACCAGATGCACGCGGACGCCACGAACCCCACGGATCAGGCGTATCGAGCGCTCCAATTCGCCTTCCAGCGCTCTGGTTTCCTGGATATTCTGCTCGAACTGCGTCGTCGTCATCGAGTTTGCGCGGTCAAATATTTCGTATCCGACTGACCCGCCAGACGGCAGACCGTCACGCGCCAGAAGCAGACGCGCCGCCGCGATTTGATCACGCGGAACCTGTATGCTGTCCCCCTGAGGCGAGACGACGTGCTGGATGTGAGCCTTGTCGAGATCTTCGGCCATTTGAGCCGCTTCATGGAGATCGAGATCGCGATACAGCAGCGACATCGGCTCCTGAGAACCGCGGAGGGCCAAAGCCCCCAGAAGCCCCAGCAACCCGACGGCGACGACGCCCAGCGTAATCAGACGCGGAACGCCCAGTGACCGAAGACTGGCAAGAATATCCTTCACGTAAGGCTTTCCGATCGGAAAGCCTTTAAGTGGTTCGACCCGCTGGGCTGTAATAACGTAAAGGAAATGTGGCGCACGATCGTCCGTCTCGGCAAAGCGTGATTTGACTGGACGATTGTGCTTGCCGGGCCTTACCCGACGGTTAATGCCTCGGCATTTTGTGCCGGGTAGGTCGTATTCGACCGCGTTTGCGACGCAACGCCTGACAGAAAATCAGTTGCAATCTGCGTCCGCAGAAATACGACGCCCCTCCCCCTAAGAGGGGTTAACTCTGTAATCGACTGTCAGACGTGAAAGCTCTGACCGCAGCCACACCGGCCCTTCTCATTGGGGTTGGCGAACACGAAGCCCGACTCCATTTCTCCGCTGTGGTAATCCATCTCGGACCCGATCAGGAATAGCGTAGCCTTGCGGTCCACGAGGACTGTAACGCCTTTGTCCAGTATCCGCTCGTCCCCGCTCTCCCCCTCCTCGGGCACGAACGTCATGTCATACGCTTTGCCCGAACAACCCTTCGTCGTCACTGAGATACGCAGCAACTGTCCCGCATGTGCGCTGGCGTAAAGAGTTCTCAGACGCTCCGCCGCGGCGTCTGAAACCGTCATTAATGGCGGCAACGCGCGCCGGGCGGTTTGTTTCGTTTCTGGAGCCACTACGGAGTTCTGTTCGGCGCTCATGTCCATACTCCCGCTCAAAACATGTTCAGCATCAGACGGGCCTCGTCGCTCATGCGCGACATATCCCACGGCGGATCCCACACGACTTCGACATCCGCCGAGGCTACCCCCTGCACTTTCTCGACCGCATCCTTGACCTGCAATGGAAGTTCCTGAGCACTCGGACAGTTCGGCGCCGTCAGAGTCATCTCTACCTTCACCTTGCCATCATCATGCAGGTCAATGGCGTAGATCAGTCCCAGTTCGTATATATTCACCGGAATTTCCGGATCGTGCACGGTCGCGATCGCTTCGATAACCGCATCTTCCGACGGCGCGCCGGAACTCTCGGGCGCGGGCGCTTCACCGTCCGGCGTCCAGTGTCGAAGCTGCGCCGGAGCCTCAGCCGCAAGGCGATCCTCCGGCTTCGTGGCGTCCATCGCCGCAGGCGTCTGATCCAGATCAGTCATGGCCGAGCGCCTCCTCCAGCGCAGTCCAGGGCAACGTCGCACATCGCAGACGCGACCGATGGGTCTTCAAAGGCAAAAACGCAGCCATGGACTCAGGAAGATCGTCCAGTTCCACAGATGATCCGTTACCGAGCATGTGGTGGAACCTTCCCGCCATATCAAGAGCCTCGGACAATGTGCGCCCTTCTATCGATCCGGCCATCAGGTCGGCTGAAGCGGCGCAAATAGCACAACCCTTCGTGACATGCCGGGCGGCGGCGATGCGATCGCCGTCCACACGCACGCCCAAAGCAATCCTGTCGCCGCAGAGCGGGTTGCTCCCTGCCGCCTGAACTGTCGCGTCGGCGAGTTCTCCCGCATGACGCGGTTCGCGCGCCCGACGAACGATCAGTGAGTCGTACAGCGAATCTCCGTCCACAGCCCGCCCTTAGACGAAAAAGCTGCGGATACGCCCAAGCGTCTCCACCAGCACTGTGATTTCCGCCTCGGTCGTATACACGCCGAAACTGGCTCGCGCTGTCGCGTTGAGGCCAAGGCGCCGCATCAGCGGCTCAGCACAGTGGTGCCCCGCACGCACGGCGATGCCGTTGCGATCAAGCAGAGTCGCAATATCGTGCGGATGGACGTCTTCCATCGTAAACGACACCACGCCCCCACGATCCGCCGGACGACCGACGATCCTGAGGCCCGGAACCTCCGGCAGCACTCGTAAGGCGTGCGCCGTCAGCGCCGCCTCATGAGCAGAGATGGCGTCCAAACCCACGCCCTCGACCCAGTCGATCGCAGCACCCAACCCGACAGCCTCGACAATGGCGGGCGTGCCAGCCTCGAACTTCGCCGGCGGAGGCGCCCAGGTCGAATGTTCGAACGTGACTGTCGAAATCATGTCGCCGCCGCCCATGAACGGCGGCATTTCCTCCAGCAACTCCCGGCGCGCCCAAAGCGCCCCGATCCCGCTCGGGCCGTACAATTTATGCCCGGTGAACACATAGAAATCCGCGTCGAGCGCACGCACGTCCACGCGACGGTGCACCACGGCCTGACTGCCGTCGAACAGGATTTTCGCGCCCGCCGCATGCGCCATGTCCGCCAGACGCCGCGCAGGCGTCACAGTCCCGAGCACGTTCGACATGTGCGTGATTGCTACGAGAGCAACCTTTCCGTCGGACAGCAGGTCTCCAAACGCCTCGATATCGAGATCACCGTCATCGGTAACAGGCGCAACGCGCAGTTCTACGCCCACACGATCGCGCAGCAACTGCCACGGGACGATGTTCGAATGATGCTCCATCTCGGAGATCAGAACGGCTTGTCCGGGCTTCAACAGAGAGCCGTACGAATAGGCGACCAGATTGATCGCCTCCGTGCTGTTGCGTGTGAAGACGATCTCCTCGCGCGCATTAGCGCCGAGCAGCGTCGCCACCCGACTGCGTGCGATCTCGTACGCTTCGGTGGCCCGCTCGCTCATCCAGTGCAGGCCGCGATGGATGTTGGCATATTGCGTACGCATCATCGTCGACATCGCATCGATGACGGCGTCGGGTTTCTGCGCTGAAGCCGCGCTGTCGAGAAACACCAGCGGCTTTCCATGCACAGTTTCCGAAAGGATCGGAAACTGGGCGCGCAGATGCGAAAGGTCCGCCACGTTCTTCGTATCGAGCGTCGTGTCTCCTATCATTCCGAGGCCTCCCCGGCAGTTTGTTCCAGGATCTGCTCTCGTCCGATCCGCAGCGAAAGCGCAGCGCCGAGCGCTGTGTCAAGAAGCGCTCGCCCAGCCTCGTCCTCATGCAGGTCAAGCACTTCGAGCAGAAACGCCTCGACCAGAATGCGCCGCGCCTGCGCTTCGGGCACACCACGGCTGCGCAGATAGAACAACTGCTCGTCGTCCAGCGCGCCGACCGTAGCGCCGTGGCTGCACTTGACGTCATCGGCGTAAATCTCAAGTTCCGGCTTGGCGTCGATCTCGGCGTGCGGCGACAGCAGCAGCGCCTGGTTCATCTGATAGCCATCAGTTTTCTGAGCAATCTGATGAACGTGCACCTTGCCCTGAAACACGCCGCGCGCGTGATCGGTCAGCACATTGCGGATCGTCTGCCGGGAAATGCAGTCGGGCGCCGCGTGCGTGATGACGCTCGTGATGTCGCCGACCTGTTTCTCGCCCAGCAACTGTGCGCCGTTTACATGGACAGCCGCCTTCGCACCGGAGAGACGCGCGTGGACCTCATGCCGCGCAAGATCGGCGCCAAGTCCCAGCGTGAAGCTGTCATAGGCGCCGCGCGTTGCAATATTGGCGTAAACCGTGGCGAGATGCGTCGCCCCGGCCGCTTCTTTCTGCACCTTCACATGCGTGAGCTTCGCGCCCTCCCCGACACTGCAGGTCAGGACAGGATTGTGAAAATACGTTACCGCGCTGGCGTTATTTCCACTCGAAACGGCGACTTCGATCAACTCCAGCGACGCGCCCGTCCCGAGAGAAACGCTATGTCGAGGATGGAAAGAAACGGTCTCCTCACCCGCGAATGCGACCGATACGAGAACGATCCGCCCTACGGCCGCGCCTTCCGCCACCGACAGGCGCACGCCATCCGTCGCAAGCGCCGTGTTCAGCGCCACGAGAGGCTCGCGCTCCGGCGTCGCAAGCGCGTCGAATTCCGGCGACGCCAAGAAGCGTTCGAACATCACGCCCTCTGGCAGGGCCACGCCATTCGCTGGCGACGACAGTTCTGGCGCAAATCTTCCGTTGACCAAGACAAGACGCGGCGTGGACGCCAGCAATCCGTCGCGCGGCAAGACTTCGTCGAGCGCACACCCGACAACATCAGCGTCAAAAGACGCCGCGGCCTCGCGGAACTCATGTCCCGCGAGCGGCCGCAGATGCGTGTAGCGCCACGCCTCCACGCGCGGTCCCGGAAGGCCGACGCGCCGCAGTTCTCCAACCGCCGCGTGGCGGACCGGATCTGCAATGCCGTCCAGCCGCGCCTCGAATGGCGCCAGACTGCGGCCAACAGGCGCTATCGCGTTCATGCCGCCTCCGCCAGGAACGACGCGTAACCCTGCACGTCGATTTCCTTCGCAAGTTCTGCGCCGCCGCTGTGAACGATGCGGCCACGCGCCATCACGTGAACACGGTCGGGGTTCAGATAATCCAGCAGGCGCTGGTGATGCGTGATGACCAGCGCCGAGAATGTCGGAGACCGGAGCGCATTCACGCCGTCGGCAACGATACGCAGGGCGTCGACGTCCAGACCGCTGTCCGTCTCGTCAAGAATGGCGAGGCTGGGCTGCAACATCGTCATCTGCAGCACTTCGTTGCGCTTCTTCTCTCCACCGGAGAAGCCGACATTGACGTTGCGCTTCAGCATCTCGTCAGACATGGAGAGCTTCTTCGTCGCCGCGCGAACGGTTTTCAGAAACGCTACGGCGTCGAGTTCCGCATCGCCCCGCGCGCGACGCACGGCATTCACCGCCGTGCGGAGAAAATTGGCGTTGTTGACGCCGGGAAGCTCGATCGGCGCCTGAAAGGCGAGAAACACGCCAGCCGCCGCGCGCTCTTCCGGCTCCATCGCCAGCAGGTCCTGCCCCTTGAAGGACACGGAACCAGAGGTCACCTCGTAGTCCTCACGCCCGGCGAGGACATAGGACAGCGTCGACTTGCCCGATCCGTTCGGCCCCATGATCGCGTGGACTTCGCCAGGAGGAATGACCAGATCCACGCCACGGAGAATTTCCTTCGGCGCGCCATCGGCGTCGATTCTGGCGTGCAGACCGGAAATGTTCAGAAAATCACTCATACCATGGCTCCCGGAGCGATCGTCTGGCCAAGACGCCACGACGATAACCTATCCCTACTACGTTGCTTCGCGACCGCCCGGAGCGGTCGCCCGATTTTTACCCGACGCTGCCTTCAAGGCTGATCTGAAGAAGTTTCTGCGCCTCCACAGCGAACTCCATCGGCAGTTCCTTGAGCACGTCCTTGCAGAACCCGTTGACGATCAGACCGACCGCGTCTTCTTCCGAAAGTCCGCGCTGACGGCAGTAGAACATCTGATCCTCGGAAATTTTCGAGGTTGTCGCTTCATGTTCCACGCGCGCCGCCATATTCCGGTTCTCGATATACGGTACCGTGTGCGCGCCGCACTGATCGCCAATCAACAAGCTGTCGCACTGCGTGAAATTCCGCGCGCCGGACGCTTTCGGCAGGATACGGACCAGACCGCGATACGTGCTGTCGGAATGACCGGCGCTGATCGTCTTGGCGATGATCGTCGAGCGCGTGTTGCGCCCGATATGGATCATCTTGGTGCCGGTGTCGGCCTGCTGGCGATTGTTGGTGACCGCGACCGAGTAGAACTCGCCCACGGACCCTTCGCCCTGCAGGATGCAGGACGGATATTTCCATGTGATCGCCGAGCCCGTCTCGACCTGCGTCCACGATATCTTCGACCGCGCGCCGCGGCACGCGCCGCGCTTCGTGACGAAGTTGTAGATGCCGCCAAGACCATTCTCGTCGCCCGGATACCAGTTCTGCACCGTGCTGTATTTGATGGAGGCGTCCTCCATCGCGACAAGCTCGACGACCGCCGCGTGAAGCTGGTTCTCGTCGCGCATCGGCGCGGTACATCCTTCCAGATACGAGACCGAAGCCTTGTCCTCGACGATGATCAGCGTGCGCTCGAACTGCCCCGTGTTGCGGGCGTTGATGCGGAAATACGTCGACAGCTCCATCGGGCAACGCACGCCCTTCGGAACGTAGACGAACGACCCGTCCGTAAAGACGGCGGAATTCAGCGCCGCGAAGAAATTGTCGCCGACCGGCACGACGCTGCCGAGATACTGCCGCACCAGATCGGGGTAGTCCCGAACGGCCTCCGAAATCGGGCAGAAGATCACGCCAGCCTCGGCCAGCGTCTTGCGGAATGTCGTGGCGACGGACACGCTGTCGAATACCGCGTCGACCGCGATCGGCATCCGGGCCTCTTCGCCCTCCGGAACCTCGACGCCGGCGAGCATCGCCTGCTCATGCAACGGGATACCCAGCTTTTCGTAAGTCCGCAGAAGCTCCGGATCGACCTCTTCCAGAGACTTCGGCCCGGCCTTCTTCTTTGGCGCAGCGTAGTAATACGCGTCCTGATAATCGATCGGCGGGTGGGAAACCTTCGCCCAGGTCGGCTCTTCCATCGTCTGCCAGGCGGCGAACGCCGCCAGACGCCAGTCGAGCAGCCATTGCGGCTCCTCCTTGCGCGAAGAAATCAGTCGGATGGTGTCTTCGTTGAGCCCCTTGGGCGCGAAGTCCATCTCGATATCGGTCTCAAATCCCCACTTATAGGAGGATTGCCCGAGCTTCTCGACCTGTTCGCGGGTCTCTGTAACAGCTGGCATCTATCCTATCCTCCCACCGCGCCGGTAAAATCGGCCACTCTGCCGCGCGTCGCGGCCATATCTGCACATGCTTCGTCTGACTTCACGCGCGCGCCGCGCGTCCGCCCGCTGGTCTCCGCCATACGGGCGAGGGAGATGCCGGACAAGGCTTCGTGAATCGCGTCATTCACCGGATCCCAGCAGCCATAAAGCGCGCAATCCGGTCCGACCTCACACCCCGCTCCACCGTTTACGCAAGCTGTCAGGGAGATCGGACCATCGATCGCAGCAATAACGCGCGCGACGGAAATCTCCTCAAGCGGCGCCGCCAGCCGATACCCGCCGCGAGCGCCCCTCTGGGAGGCCAGCAAACCGTCTCCCGCCAGCGTTTTGAGGACTTTCGCTACAGTCGGCTCCGGCACGCCAGTTTCCGCCGACAACGTGGACGACGTCACGACGCCATCCAGTCGCCCCAGCTCGACGAGCGTCCTGACGGCGTAATCGGTTAGTTTCGACAGCCTGAACATACGAAGGTCACCTGCTGAAACGGCGTCGCCACCATTAAGGACCAAATCAGTCCTGTTTCAACGAGACAGATGCTTCGCCGACCTCGATCCGTCAAGGGGGCACACCATTACGTGACGCGCCCTGAACGGTACCACAGCAGGCTTTAGCCGAACGCGCCCACATTATGCGCGATGGCCACGCTGATCTCCCGCACGATATCGAACATCGCGCGCATGGGGCGGAAAATGTAGTCGTGCTCATAGGTATAGGCGTTTTCCACCTGCGGCCCGGCGGGTTCGTGGAAATCGAATTCCGGCGCACGATCTCCCCGAGGAAACACGGCATCCAGTTCGCGAAGCACTGACGGAATTTCAAGGCAGAGTATCCGCCGCATCATGACGTCGCGCGTGAAAGCGCCACGCGGCATGAAGAACGGGATCTGCGTCGCCAGAAGCCAGATGCGCTCGATCATCGCGATCCTGATCGCATGCAACCCGCGTTCGGTCGCGCTCATGGACGGCGCATCCGGCCATGCCGCACGCAACGCCAGATGGTCGGCCTGAATACGCCGGAACATCGACTGCGTGTCGGCCCAGAAATCGAGTTTCTCCAGATCGTGCATCACCGCGAGATAGGGTCCGCGTCGTGCAGCCTCATCCTCCGCTGTCGCACGATCCAGCCAGTACCCCGGATCAAGCAGAGAGATCACGCTGCGCAAGACCTGATCGTCCGAATGCGCCAGCGCGTGCGCCGCGAAATCCAGCGCACGGTGAAAACGCGGACTGCCGTCGCGAAAGGAGTCGAACGTCTCCGGATGCCGATGCGCCGCCGACCCCAGCCCCTGAATGGTGTTGGCGCACCAGCCAAGCTGCTGAAGAATCGCGTTGTTGGGGATTGCGCGCAACTGGCTCGGGTGCGTGATGCGCGGGGTCGCCCCGCCGCCCTCGCTCTGCCGGGCTGCCGGACGCGAGCCTGTCTTGTCGATCAGCGACGGACCGAACGCCCCGAGCAGGTCCGCGTAGCCCGGATCGTCCACCAGAGACGTCATGCCCTCGGCGATGGTGGAGAAAAAATCGGCCGAGAAATCAGGTTCGTCATAAACCGGATCCCGCTCCCGACGCGGCGGCGTAAAGACATGTTCCGCGATGGTCGCGATGCAGGCCCCCGCCAGTTCGGGGGTGCCGAACAGCAGATAGCCGTCGCCGCCCTGGAAAGCGCTCTCCTCCCGATATCGCAGCCCCAGCTCCGCGAAACGTGCGCGAACATGCGGCGGCGAGAGATAATCGAGCCTGTCCGACAGCCTGAACGGATGCGCGCCACGCCCGATGCTTTCGCCGTGGGTGTCGAACAGGATGACCTCGACGTCATGCAGATCCCATTTCTGCAGAAGATCCGCGATCTTCAGACGAAGGCGTTCGATCAGGTACGTCGCGGCGAGTTGCCCGACATAGCGGCCTGAGTCGGAATATCCGAACTGAAGGCTCATCTTCCCGGTCTGGCGCAGGTAATCGCGCCAGTGTGGCGAACGCAGCGCCTCCTCGACGATCTGCGCTCCACCCATCAGGGCCTCTCGCGTTTCGAAAAGCGGCGATATCTCCACTTTGTCGGCGATGCCAAAATGCCGCGCAAGCCACAGCGCCGCCAACAGCGTGTAGCCGCTCTCCGTCTCCGCCACGAGGAAACGCACCGGCGTAGCGGTGTCCACGTGCTTGACGATCTGCGCGATGGTCATCATCAGCCGCGCCGCCGAAGCCTGCTCGACCAACAGCGCCCCAAAATCGACCGGCGTCGCCGTCACCGTGTCCAGCGCGTCGTTGATGCGCGACAGAAGCGCACGGCGGTGAGTCGGGTTGGCCGGATCGTCGGTCAGCCGCAGACGCTGACGCAGCACATTATGAATTTGGGTGGCGTTGAGCCGCGTATGGGTTTGCGCCGCCGCCATGCCGTGCGCCAGAAACCCTGACCGCGCCACTGCGAGTCCCAGTTTCGCATCGTCCGGCGCACTGTCGATAGCGTCCTGCAGCGCGTCCGCCAGAGCCTGCGGGTCCGAGATGGCGTCAGCCGCCCGGTCGACAATCAGCGCCGCAAATTCCAGCGCCGCCGCCGGATCGGCGCTTTTCGGCGTCGCAGCGATCTGCGCCTCGACCGTGTAGATCGCACGCGAAACTCTACTGATCAGCGCCGCAGCGTCGACGCCGCTCTGCTGCACCTGCGCGCGTAGACGCTGAAGCTGGAACAGCTTCATCCGCAACCGCAGCCGCATCGTGTCCCACCAGCCAATGTCGGTGCGGCCGTCTGTGTCGTAACCCACCCAACTCGTCAGGATCAGCGGCTTCGGCGTGAGCGTCGTCCAGTTATCGGGCCAGCGTTCGCGCGCCTCTCGCAGCAGATCCGTCACGAACGTGTCGATCGCATCCCGCCCCCGCAGGATCGCGTCGGACGCCAGACCGAACTCTTCTTCAAGCGTCGGCGGACCTGAACGCCGGTGGGTCTCGAACGCTGGAGCCGCAACCGGCGGCGTCGGCAGGGAGGCGCACTCTGCGAGCGCCGCATAGACCGGGTTCGCCACGGCGAATGTCGGATGAGCAGTGAACACAGCCGCGAATCTTGTACGCTCGACCGCTGCGCGAAACGCGTCCAGACCGCTTCCGTCTGGCGCGGAGACCGCCTCTTCTACAATGTGGGCAGCAACCCCTGCCAGCCGTTCCGCCGTATCCGCAGCAGCCGCTCCTCCCGGATAACGGTGCAGCCGGGTGGCGCGCCGCAGGAACGCCTCGTCGCGCAGGCGCCTTACGACTTCACGCAAATCGTCCACGGAGAGACGTCCGCGATCAAGCATCCATTCAAGGCGGCTTACCAGCGTATGGAGGCTTGGTCCTGATTTCGCCCCGGAAGTCTCATCGCCAGCGATTTGGGTCTCCCCTGCCAGCAGCGAGAACGCCGCACGCGCAGCGTCCGTCATGCCGCTATGCCCCGACAAGGTCTGAGCAGGCGGAGTCCGTGATTCGGCGGGCGACGTATCGGCCATAAAAAATCTCACACGCAGGAATTAGGGGCTAAGGGTTTCACGGCCACACATTCGACGCAATGCCGGAGCCACATACCAAACCGCGTTTGGGGCGCCGTTCACGGGGATGCTATCAGGCGAGGCCATGAACGCACAGACCTCACCAGACGACGAAGCACGCCGGGCGCTCATCCGGCAAAAACGTATGGCTACCGGGATGCTCGGCGGAATGGCCGCCTTGACGCTGGCGGGGTACATTCTCCCTGCACGCGGATGGCTCTCCGAATCGCTCTGGATAGACACGCTTCGAGCTGGCGGCAGGGCGGGAATTGTCGGCGGGCTGGCCGACTGGTTCGCCGTCACAGCCCTGTTCCGACAGCCTCTGGGCCTGCCCATTCCGCACACAGCGATCATTCCGGCCCAAAAAGAGCGTCTCGGGCGCGCGCTCGGACGCTTCGTCACGACGCAGGTGCTCACGGAGGCCGAGGTTGATCGGGTTCTGTTGAACGCCGATCTCCCGGGCATCGTCGCCAGACTGCTTGCCGACCCGACGACAGCCGAATCGCTCACGCGGGGAGCGATCGGCATGGTTCCGAATGCGCTGGAACGGCTGGAGGACGGTCGCGCCGGGGCGGCCCTGGGGCGCAGCCTGCCGGTGTTGCTCGGAGGGGGCAATCTCGCTCCAGTCATCGCGCGCGCCCTGCGTGCATTGGTGGAGAGCGAGCACCATCAGGAGGTTCTGTCTTTCCTCGTCGGGCAACTGAAATCGATGCTGCAGTCGAAGGAGGCCGCCCTCCGCGTAACGATCGAAGATCGCGTGCGCGAACAGGGCGGGCGCCTTCTCAGTTGGGCGATCGGCGGCTCGATCGCCACGAAAGTTCTTGTCGCGGCTGCCGAGGAACTCGACCGCATAAACCCACGGGATTCCGCCCTTCGCGAGGGATTCACCGCCTGGGTTCGAGCCGAAATCGACCGGATTGAAAACGACCCTGAACGCGCCGATGAACTGTCGCGCTCACTGCGCGACGTCTTCCATCACGATTCCATGGTGACATGGGGGGGCGATCTTTGGGCGCGCCTGCGCCGCATGATCATTGAAGATACCGAACGCGACAACGGCTGGATCGCCACTATCGTCCGGGAAACGTTGGCGCGTCTGGCGGTGCAGGCGGAACATGACCCGTTAATGCGCCGCCGTATCGAGGACA
Organism: Acetobacter sacchari; assembly: GCF_017377715.1. Taxonomy (GTDB): domain Bacteria; phylum Pseudomonadota; class Alphaproteobacteria; order Acetobacterales; family Acetobacteraceae; genus Acetobacter; species Acetobacter sacchari. The sequence continues at coordinate 19,159 of NZ_JAFVMF010000022.1, forward strand.
GCGTCCGCAAGACGGTCTGGCGCGCCCTTCCCACCCTGCGCGATCGCCTCGGCGACTTTATCGCAACCGTGGTCGGAAACTGGGACGCGGCGGCGATCGCCGACAGGCTGGAACTGCGGGTCGGGCAGGATCTGCAATATATCCGCATGAACGGCACGCTGGTGGGGTTCGGCGTCGGCGCCGTTCTGTCGCTCGGGTTGCGGATGGTTTTTGGCGTGGTCGGACAGTAGCGAGTCAGTTTCGTCCCCGAAAAAAGAAACTCCTCTGCGTTCCAGACGCTTAATCGTCCAAGAGCGGGCGTTGAGCGTTTGAGGATTCGCGAATACGCCGGTTGTTGTCGTTTGGCCGAATTTTGGGAACGACCCCTCGAAGGTTATGCTTGCGCGCCAGAACGTGCCGCGCCCACGGGCGTCGAGCCGAGGTTGAGGCGGGACGGTGCGTGGCAATTGTAAGGAGTGGAATTATGAAAGCAGTTCTGTCGAAGGTCGTCCTGACCGCTACGCTCGCCATCGCGGCGCCTGCTATCGCCATATCCGGCGCTTCTTTCGCTTCGGCCGAAGAGCACCATCACCACCATCATCACCATGATGGCGAGATGTCGAAGGGCAAAACGGCCCCGACGAGCGCAACCGAAGACCTGAACGCCCGCAGCCTGGCCGCTGCGCAGCAGGACAAGGTTCCGTCGATCGGAGCAACCGCCCCCACCGCGGCTCCAGTCGCTCCGACGGTCCCTTCTGTCGCAGCTGGAACCGGAACGGTCGCCCCGCCGGCTCCTGCGACGCCTGACGTTGCGACACCAGCGGGCGCTTCCGGCAACTAAGCCCATCCGGATCGCGGGATTCGGAAAGTGCAGGCGGCGTTTTACTCCGCCGCCTGCTTCACAGATGCGGCGATTGTATCCCGCCGGATAATTGCGACGACGCTCAACGCCGGAACGTCAGCAACCAGGTCTCCCCCTGCACAGGCTCGCCAAATTTGGTGTGGGTCTCAACTTCCGTAAGGACGAACCCGTATCTGGAATATAACCGGCGGGCGCCCTCAAGAACGGTATGTGTCCAGAGGATCAGGCTCTCGTACCCTGCCTCTTTCGCGAAACTCACACATCGACCGATCAGTTCGGCTCCGACGCCCCTGTTTCGCGCAAAGGGTTCGGCGTACAGCAAGCGCAGGCGCGCCTGCCCCCCGCCTTCATCTGTTACCATCACTGAACCGGCCATAACGCCGTCGAGTTCGGCGACCCAGCAAGCATCCCGTCCGGGTCGGTAATCACGCAGGAAATTGGCGGCCGTCGTCGTGACCAGCGCCTCCAGCGGCGCGCCCCAGCCATTCTCCTGAGCATAGAGCAGAGATTGCCGCGCAGCGATCATCCCGACGTCGCCGCTCCGAAACGGCCGCACATTCAGGACTTCGCCCGATGACGGGTCGAGCCTGAGCCGCGCCATCGTGAGACCCGCCGTCACGTCGCCAGCGCCCCAGGCGTCAAGATCGGCAAGCATGGCCGTCGTCGCCTCGATCTGGCGGCGGTCCAGTTCCTGGAAAGCCGCCGAACCTTCTGGCGTCAACGCAACGGTCTTGGCACGGGCATCGTCGTTCTCCTGCCCTCGAACAATCCAGCCCCTGGCTTCGAAGCGCGCGAGCATTCGGCTCATCTGCGCCGCGTCCATATCGAGCCGCCGCTTCAGTTCGCTGGCCTGCGCGGTATCCGCACGAGCAATCTCGTGCAGCAGACGAGCCTCACCCAGCGTCATATCTGCGCCGAGAAATCGTGCGTTAAGAGCGCCGACGGCGCGAGTGTAGAACCTGTTGAACGTTCTTACAGATGCGACAAAGTTTTCCATGTCTCGGAACATGGATCATGATAGTTGACTAAGTCAATATTAATGCATGACTCAGTCAACAAAGCGGCGCATTTGCTCCGATCACGCGGCCTGCGCAGTTCCTTCGGCCCCGGGCCGCAGCCCCTCTTCCGTCAGCAGACGCAAGAGCGCCGTAACCATCTGATCCATCATCTCGTCGGTGTGATACGGCCCCGGCGTCAGACGCAGGCGCTCTGTTCCCTTGGGCACCGTCGGGTAATTGATCGGCGTCGCATAAAGACCGTACTCATCAAGCAGCCGACGGCTGATCTTCTTGCACAATTCCGCGTCCCCTACCGGAACCGGCACGATATGGCTCGCCGTCATCATGAACGGCACGCCCGCAGCGCGCATGCGACGGCGGAATTCGTTCACCCTCTCAAACATCTTCTCGCGACGCCAGTTCTGGGCGCGCACCAGTTTCACGCTGGCCAACGCCGCGGCGGCGATCGAGGGCGGCAACGACGTGGTGAAAATGAAACCCGACGCGGATGAACGGAGATAATCGACGATCTGAGCCGAAGCCGTGATGTACCCGCCGTGAACGCCGAACCCTTTGGCCAGCGTGCCCTCGATGATGTCGACCTGATCGGCGACGCCGTCACGCTGGGAAACGCCGCCGCCTTCGTCACCGTAAAGGCCGACGGCATGCACTTCGTCGAGATACGTCATCGCGCCGTATTTCCGGGCGAGAGCGCAGATCCCGGCGATGTCCGAAACGTCGCCATCCATCGAATAAACGCTCTCGAACGCAATCAGCTTGGGCGCATCAATCGGAGCTGCGGCGAGCTTGGCCTCCAGATCGGCAAGGTCGTTATGCTCGAAAATGACGGTCGTCGATCCACGAGCGCCCTTGATGCCAGCGATCATCGAGGCATGATTGCACCGGTCGGAAAAGCAGATCCAGCCAGGCATCGACGTGAGGATGGTTTGCAGACTGGCCTGATTCGACACGTAGCCGGAAACGAACAACAGTCCCGCCTCCTTGCCGTGCAGCGCGGCGAGTTCGGCCTCAAGACGTTTATGCAGAGGGCTGGTGCCTGCGATATTCCGCGTTCCGCCCGCACCTGCGCCATGCTCGCGGATGGCGGCGATCGCAGCTTCGCAAACCTCCGGCTCAACGCCCATCCCAAGATAATCGTTCGAAGACCACACGATGACTTCCCGGCCCTCGGGCGTCTCACCGGGAACCGGATCTATTTCTTCCTCGTAAACCGGGTAACGGGGAGCCTGACGGGCCAGCGGCGTGAAGCTGCGGTAGCGGCCCTGTCGCCGTATGTCTTCGAGAGCTTCGTCGCAGAAATCGTAAAACGGGTGTCGCGCGTTCCGGATAGTCACCCAGTCTACTCCTGTCTTCATCGGTGGGCCGACGACGATGCATAACCGCCGAAACGCGGATGGCGTCTATCGAGCCACAGGGGCCGCAGCGCATTACACCCTGCGGCGGCGACACTACGCCAGATCGGCTGACGCAGCGGCGAGGATTAGTCGTTCAGCGCACATACACCCGGATACGCGGGCTTGCCACACCGGAATTGGGCATAGCCGTCATCTCTATCTGTGCCGGGGAGGCGCCGCCCGCGACAATCGCGTTCGCCACCGCCTGTCCGTCGTTCGTCGTCAGGCGCGCAAGCGTGGCGCGATCAGCGTCCGCGTCAGCCCCCGGCGGGGCGAGAGCCTGCACACGGAAGAGAATATTGGGCTTGCGCGCCAGAGCACGCTTCACGATGGCCTCCAGCGGCCCCTGCCAATCGGCGACAGGCGTCCCGGCGATGACCTCCACCAACGGCGGGATCGGCGGCGGACCGGGCGGCGGCGGCGGCACGATGACTTTTGGGGGGCGGCTTGCAGTATGATCGAAGGTCCGCTGGTCCACCAGCTTGCACCCGGGGAGCGACAGGGCTGCAGCCGTCAGCGACAGTCCGGCGAACGACCGGCGAGGCAGCCTGTCGCCTGCTTTCCCGGAGATTACGGGCTTCGCCTGAACGGATGTTGGAACAGCCGATGACGCTGTGGTCTTTATGGCGGCGGAACGACGGAATAGGGCTCGGAACGGCATGGCGGGACGGTTGCAGGAACCGCGCCAAGGAGCAAGAGTGCATGAGGTGACGATCATGAAGCGATTTTCCCGTTCCGGCGCGACGTCCCCGCGTGAATGTCTGACGATCCGTTTATGGGTGCACCGGATCTCCCGGAAAAAAGGGCTCCTAAAAGCAGGCGGCCCGACCGCGAGATGATCAGCGCCGATTTTTCTTCGGGCGCAGGACGCGATTTTCGCTCGGCCATACGCTTCGCGCGCGCCGCACGCGCGCAGAGCTCCGGCGAAACCGGCATATCCTTCGGGCATTCAGGCGTGAACGCGCTCTATCTCGTCGTCGCCATACTATGGGAGCGGTTTCTCCGCTTTGATCCATCTGCCCCCGCATGGGCGGACAGCGATCGATTCTACGTCTCCTCCATGCGGCTTTCTCCCCTGCTTCATGCCTTTCTGCGTCTGACAGGAGCGCCGGAACACAACGTTGCCGCTCACCATGGAAATGGTTACGCGATCGGCATGACAGCCGGCCTGGCCGGACAAGGCGTTGCGGCGGCTGTCGGCATGAGCCTGACAGAAAAGATGCTCGCCGCACGTTTCGGGCAGTCCCTCGTCGATCACCGCACTTGGCTCCTCGCCACCCCCGCCGATCTTGACGCAGGCGTTGCGCTTGAAGCGTCCGCAATCGCCGGACGCTTTCGCCTCGACCGGCTCACTGTAATCGTCGGCGACGCGTTTACGCGTTCCTCTACCCACGATCTAAACCTTGCGATCGACCGGATCGAGGCGTCTGGCTGGGCGGTCCGACGCGTCGCGGCGAACGATGCGAACGCCTTGGGCGCCGCGCTCGCAACATGTCAACGAAGCCGGCGGCCGAGTCTTCTGGTCTGCGACGGCGAGGATGACGGGACGCGGCTCCCGGTCGAGGACGACGGCGAATACGAACTGGTCGGTCCGTGGAGCGTGACCGCGCGGCGCGGTCGTGTGGCGCGGCATACATGGCTTCGTCGTCTTGCGCGCCACAGGTTGCGAGCGGAGTTCGAGCGGACCACCGAATCGCGTGCAATGCCACGCCTGATAGACGATTGGCGCCGGGCATGGGCTACGGTTGAGAACGCACCTTCGATCGAGACTTACCACGCCGGGGAAGAACGAGCGGCCCGGTCGATTGTACGTGACGGGCTTCGCGGACGCGACATTCTGACGACGCTCCTGCCCGAGTTCGTTTCAATGTCGGCAGGTGGCGACTCTTCACGCCACGTTGGTGAAGATTCGCCTTCCCCGCCGGCGCCGTCTTCCGGACGACGGCGAAGCAAGGCGACGCAAACGAATTCCGACATTTCCACAACGCCTCTCGTCGTCCCCGGCGAGCCTCTGTTCTTCGGAGCCCGCGAGCCAGCAATGGTCGGGTTGATGAACGGACTATCGCTGCATGGCGGCGCTCTGGCTTGTGGCGTGGCGACGTTATCGATGGTTGATCGCATACGTCCGGCGCTCCGTTTCGCTGCGCTGGCGGGACGACGAATGCTGTGTCTGTTGGTCGAGGACGATCCTCGGACCGCCGCCGATTTGTGGCCGCCGGTAGAAGAGCTCGCGAGCCTGCGAGCGATGCCGAATCTGGCACTTTTCCGGCCCGGCGACCGTCAGGAAGTGATCGCGGTCTGGGAGAAAGCTCTGGAATGGCGCGACGGTCCAGCCGTTATCGTTCTCGGGTTAGGTCCTGCGACGAATGGCGAGAGCGGCATGATGGACGATCTGCGCGGGGACGCGTCGTCGCAAGCCGGCGTTATGACATTTGCCGCAGCGCATGGCGGTTATGTGCGCGCCGAAGCCCCCGGCGGCCCGACGGCCCGGCAAGCCACCATCATCGCATCAGGCCCGGAGCTGGCGATCGCCCGAGAAGCGCAGGTCCTTTTGATGCGTGACGACATCTCCGTCGCCGTCGTGTCACTTCCATGCTGGGAGCTATTCGCGCGACAAGATACCGCCTATCGTGCTGCCGTGCTCGGTTCAGCGCCGCGCGTCGCGATCGAGGCGGCGTCCGGCTTCGGCTGGGAACGATGGCTTGGGTTTGAGGGCGTATTCATCGGGCGGGACGACTTCGGTTCGTCCTCCAGCATGGGCACGCTCCACGACAGTTTCGGGATCACTCCCGAGGGAGTACGCGATCGGGTGCGCCAACTTCTGGGTTCACGAGTGTCGGATTCTCGGCTTCCCAACCTGGGGAGCGATGGCGCCGCCTTAACGGGACGCGCGTCCGGCGCACATAAGGCCGGAGCACCCAATCGCCGCACCGACCCCCGCCATACGGTCAAACGCGACGCCTCGCCACGACGCATCGTCACGGGGCAATCAGAAAAAGACGGAGACAGTTCAGATGGCAGTTAAGATCGCGATCAACGGATTTGGCCGTATCGGCCGCCTCGTGCTGCGCGGAATCATCGAAAGCGGGCGGACGGACGTCATCCCGACCGTCATCAACGACCTCGGCAGCGTCACCGACAACGCACATCTGTTGAGCTATGACAGCGTGCACGGCCGGTTCCCCGCCGATGTCCGCGTCGAGGGCAACAGCCTGATCATCTCGGCCAACGGCCGGACCTGGGACCCGATCACCGTGTCGGCCGAGCGCGATCCGTCGAAAGTTCCGCTTCAGGGCGTCGACGTCGCCATGGAATGCACCGGCATTTTCACCACCAAGGAAAAGGCAGCCCCGCTGCTCGCCGCTGGCGCACGCAAGGTCATCATCTCCGCCCCCGCCGACAGCGTGGACGCGACCATCGTCTACGGCGTGAACCAGAACACGCTGACATCCGACATGACGGTGATCTCCAACGCCTCGTGCACCACCAACTGCCTCGCGCCCGTGGCGAAGGTCCTCGACGACGCATTCGGCATCGAACGCGGCTACATGGTCACGATCCACTCGTACACGGGCGATCAGCGCACGGTCGACACGCTGCACAAGGATCTGCGTCGCGCCCGCGCCGCCGCCCTGAACATGATCCCGACTTCCACCGGCGCCGCACGCGCGGTCGGGCTCGTCCTGCCGCACCTGAAAGGCAAGCTGGACGGCACCGCCATCCGCGTGCCGACCGCTAACGTCTCCCTCGTCTCGCTCGACTTCGTGCCTAAGACCATCCCGGCATCGGTCGAAGCCGTGAACGAGGTCGTGAAGAAGGCGTCCGAGGAAGGCCCCCTGAAGGGCGTTCTGGCGTACAACACCGCGCCGCTCGTCAGCTCGGATTTCAACCACGCCATCGCGTCGTCGACGTTCGACGCCACGCAGACCTCGCTGGTCGACGGTGGCAAGCTCGTCCGTATCTGCACATGGTACGACAACGAATGGGGCTTCTCCAACCGCATGTCCGACACTGCGGCGGTGTTTGGGAACCTCTGAACCGTCCGATGACGCAGTTCCCGGGCGACGCTCTCCGGTGACGGAGCGACGCGCGGGGCGACGACCCTGCCCTACGGGTCGTCTGTGAATTTAGGCACGGGCGCGCAGACGCCACCATGACGCTCCGGCGGGGCAGGAAGGATTTTTCCATGACGACGCTTTCTTTCAAGACACTGGATTCGCTTGATCCGCGCGGAAAAAAGATCCTGCTCCGCGCAGACCTGAACGTGCCGGTGCGTGACGGCGCCATTACCGACCTGACCCGCATCGAGCGTCTGGCGCCCACGATTCGGGAACTGGCAGACAAGGGCGGCCGCGTGATCGTGGTCAGCCATTTCGACCGCCCCAAAGGCAAGCCCGTGCCGGAAATGTCTCTGGCTCCGATTTCTGAAGCCCTCGCCAAGACTCTCGGCCATAGCGTAGCCTTCGTGCCGGATTGCCTGGGCGATGTCGCAGCGAAAGCGGTCGCCGCGATGGCTGACGGCGATGTCGTCGTACTGGAAAACACCCGCTTCTATCCCGGCGAAGAGAAAAACGACCCGGACATGTCGAAGACTCTGGCCTCTCTGGCCGACGTCTACGTCAATGACGCCTTCTCGGCGGCGCACCGCGCCCACGCCTCGACCGAAGGCGTCGCGCACCACCTGCCGTCTTTCGCCGGCCGCCTGATGGAAATCGAACTCGGCGCCCTCGAAACCGCGCTCGAAGCGCCGGAGCGCCCTGTCGGCGCGATCATCGGCGGGGCGAAGGTCTCGACCAAGCTCGACCTGCTTAACAACATGATCGAGAAGGTCGACGTTCTGGCGGTCGGCGGCGCCATGGCGAACACGTTCCTCGCCGCGAACGGGCTTTCGATCGGCACGTCGCTGAAGGAAGAGGAGATGCTCGATACCGCGAAGGCCATCCTCGCCAAGGCGCGCGAGCGTGGTTGCGATCTGGTGTTGCCTGTCGACGTCGTCGTCGCAGCAGAATTCATGGCTGGCGCACCCACGAAGATCGTCCCCGTCACCGCCATTCCCGAAGGATGGATGGCGCTCGACGTCGGACCGGAGACGGTCGCCCTGCTGAAATCGAAGCTCGCTTCGCTGAAGACGCTTGTGTGGAACGGCCCCCTCGGCGTGTTCGAATTGCCTCCGTTCGATGAAGGAACCAACGCCGTGGCCCAAGAAGCGGCCCGCCTGACGAAGGAAGGCAAGCTCAAGACCGTCGCTGGCGGCGGAGACACCGTCTCCGCGCTACGCCACGCGCACGTCCTGCACGACATGTCCTATGTTTCTACTGCGGGCGGAGCATTCCTAGAGTGGCTCGAGGGAAAGATTCTTCCCGGAATCCAGATGCTGCGTGCAATCGGGCAGGAAGCAGCGCCTCTCTGATAGGCGTTGAATCTCTTTTGCTGACAAGAAACAGACCGCGCAGGCGTCCCAATGTGAGGCTCGCCTGCGTAGGTAGCCTCAGGGCCTTCGGTCCTAATGTGGCGCCGGCATACGCGAGAGACGGTTCCCCCGACCATCAGCCGTAACGCGTCTCGGCGTCCTCCCACGTAAACGACAGTCCCACACGTGGAGTCCAGAAGTGACTGTACGATTGTCTAAACCTTAACGATTTCCCGCTACCACAATGGGCGGGTTTTTACGTTTCGGCTTTACTGTTCTGATGCTCTCGACCGATCTTTTGAGCCTGCTTTCGTCTCCCGCCAATACGGACTCGAAACGCGCGACAGTAAAATCGTCCACGACGGTGATCGCGCGCAGCACAATTTCCGATGAAACCCAACCCCGGGCGATCGGAACTACGCTCGCACCTAGCGGCGCGCCTCCCCCCTTCCGAAGACGGGGCGCTCTTCTCGATATTCTTGTATAGACGCCAAGCGTCCACATACGCCTCACCCCGCGCCTTCGACAAACGGCCGACACGCCACGGCGTCATCTGTCCGCCTGAGCTATCCGCCCAAACACAGGCTGCCGCATATGCTGTAAACGTGAGCGACGTATCCGTTTTGACAACGCTGAATACGACTTGTGATCTGCTGACGCTGTCGATACAAAGGCGCGTGTCGTCCGCGTAGCTCAGCAGGATAGAGCACAGGATTCCTATTGAATTGGGCGTCGCGAGGGGAAACCACGCGACGGAATCGCTCAAATTCGGGGAACGCTTGACCCTCTCGGGTTGTGCCAATCCCGAGCCAAGCCCGTCTCTCCGAGACGGGAAGGTGTAGAGACTGGACGGGCGACGCCTACAGGCTTCACAGCCTACGGCGAAGGGACAGTCCAGACCACGAACGCGGGGCCTGCGCCACGCGGCGGCGAAAGCCGAAGTGGTATGAATCCTGGGGCCGTGGGTTCGAATCCCGCCGCGGACACCACTAAGCTAATTTTTATCAATTAAATCAAGAGCTTAGCGGGAAGTTTCAGCGTCAACTCCCGATAAAACCCACGATAAGAAAATCGCCGTTACTCACGGTTTCGTGATAATTCGCGATCCGATGTTGACGAAAAAAGCAAAGAAAAACCCCGCCGAAGCGGGGCGATGTCGGCTCAGACACTCTGTCCCTGCTGGATTAGCTAGCTTGCCGCATCACTACACGGACAGGCGCAGTCTCGCGGAGCGACTTCTTGACCTTGCTGTCCTGCAACCAAGAGCGCGCGCGCGCGATCATACGCGCCGACGCATCCCTCTTGATTTCGGCCTTCTCGGCGTCGGTCAATGTCTTCTTGTCGGTCATAACAACCCCCTAAACTATGACGGGATCATAAGCTCTAACGATCATAGAAACCGGTGGTTGCCATTGATTGTAGAACTGCATGCGAACCCGCTAAGCATCAGATACGAACATTCTTGCCATATCGTCAATGGCGCTAAGCTTTGCTCATCATCCAGATATGCTTACCGCACGCATCGGGTCCCTCATGTTCGACTTGGAAACCACACGTTTCAAAAACTTTACAAATATCGTGATACTTCGTCAGCGCAGCTAACGGCAAATGCGCGCAAAACGTTACCATATAGCAATCATCAATATCAGTCGATCGAATGAGACTCAAAATCATTTTTAAGAGTACGGCCCGTACCGCACCTCTACTATATTTTGGAATAATCGAACATGCCTCACTTGAATCTAGTATTTCTCTGTCCACATCATTAAACGTCTCCACCAAACAAAAAAACAATTCATTGCCATTTTGCGATGGGGATATATCAGCTAGCAGTGAATAACTAATTGGATCTGCACTATCGTATCCAATGCACACGACAGTAGTGCGCGCCGTATCGCGAACAAACGAGCGCTCCTCGTATGTGCCGCCATTTAGAACAGTTGAGATGAAAGCCATAGCGGTATGCTCGGTAGCATGCCGAAGTTACTACATCAAACCTTAGTCCTCTTTGCCGCTCAGATCTGAGTGCGGCGTGTAGCAGCGGCCGCCTTGAAACAAGCTCCGCGCGCTTGATAGCACACCACCTACATATTTCAGCCACATAATAGGCATGTCAGAGTCCGCACAATCTACCGGACACCACCCGGCCATTGTTCGCACTGTTCGCAGCCCCCTGCTCCGGGCCGCTGGAAGCCTCGGCATGGCTGCAGCAAGACCAGCCGGACGTTTACAACATAGTTTACCTCGCACGGGCGGCCACCCGGCGCGAGCATGTGAACGATGTTTACAGGCTGTGAACGTCGTGTGTGGGCGCGAAAAGGGCAATTATCGGGGCGTGTATCCGGATTTGATGGATACACCGGAACGGCAGAAAACCGCGGGCTTTAGGCGGTGTATCCGTGTATCAATTTTCGCGGCGCACACACACTCATACGGTACACACTCCATAAACAGTAAACGACTTTGTAAACAGTCAGATATGATTCGCGGTATGTATATATAAATGTCTGGATACATGGATACATAGATATATTTATAGGCTGCAACCGGCAGTTTTCTGCGGTTTTTCGTGTATCCACCTGCCGATGATACTGGCGGATACTCCGGATACGCACGACCGGGCTGACGGCAGGTGCGAAGGGCGTGTCTGGTGGGAGGCTTACGAGTGGCAGCCTCTCGCTCGCGCCTCAGAAAGGATTGTGTGCGCCTAGCGCACGAATTGCGGAACGCCTCCGCCGCCTGTCGAGCCGTCGCCCGCGATCCTTTCGGCATCTGGCCGCGCAGAAGCTAGGCGGAAACCGCGCGTAAAGGCGCGCAGCCCGACTCCTCAGAAATCCTTGCCCATGCAGCGGTAGACGCTGTTACGCCCGATGTTCAGACGGCGGGCGATCTCCGTCGCGCCTACGCCCTGCGCTGCGAGTTCCTGCACCTTGTCCGCCTGCGCTCGGGCGGTTGGCTTGCGTCCCTTGTATTTGCCTTCCTCGCGGGCCTTGGCGATGCCTTCCGCCTGCCGTTCCTTCATGATGTCGCGCTCGAACTGGGCGACGGCGGCGAGCATCGTGAGTAACAGCGTGCCCGTGGGCGATGCGTCCGCCGTGTTCAGGCTCATGGACAGGACGTGCAGCGCGCCGCCCTTCGCCCTCACGGCCTCCACAAAGCCCAGCAGGTCGGTTGTGGAGCGCGCCAGCCTGTCCGGCTTGGTGACCACCAGTGTGTCGCCCTCCCGCAGCATATCCAGCGCGCGGGCCAGCTCAGGACGGTCGCCCTGCGCCCCACTGGCGCGCTCCGCGAAGACGCGCTCGCATCCGGCCGCCTCTAAGTCGCGTTCCTGCGCCGCCAATCCTGCATACTGGTCCGTCGTGCTGACGCGGGCGTATCCGATGCGCATGGGGAATTGCTCCAATAGGGTTTAGACATTCACTCCATATCGCTCCGAAAATCAGATAGTCAACCCTAATGGAGCGATATTGTGCTCCACCGTCGCCGCTCCACTGGAGCAAGCCCTATCGGAGCGCACGCTACCCCCGTCGCGCCTCGCGCATGCGCGCCAGCACACCCCACGCGCGCCCGCGCGTGCGCGAGAGGCCGGGGGGTGCCCTACCCACCCCGCCCCCTGCGCGGGCGCGCATGGTAGCCTCACAAAAAATCAGTTTTTTAAATTCCATCGACTGATAAACAATATTTTCTAACCATATACCCCGCAATCGAGCGGAGGGCGCAAAACGCACACAGCGATATAAAAGTAAAAACATTGCAAAATTTAAAAATATCAAAAGTATTGATTATACATTTTATTGACTAAAACGTGTGAAAAAGCGTCAATTACGAACACGCGAAACCCTACCGAGAAATTGTTATGCATAATATCGATCCGATTACAGGTAGATGGCGGGGAAAACCTGCGTCCGAGATGAACATTTTCGAGCTGCGAGAGGCTGCGAATGCTCTGGCGCTTGATCGCAGCCGTCCCCGGCCGTCCATCGCTGTTCAGCAGGTCATGGAAGAGCGCGCCGCCCGCGCCCTCCAGGCGGAACATGAACGCCTCGCGCTGGCCACCCAGGCAGAAGAGGCCCGGGCGCAAGCTGTGGCGGATTACGCTGCTGGCCCACGCTTCAACGCCGTCACTGCAACGCCGGAAGAGCGCCGGGCGCGTGCGGCCGAACTCGGGATCAATCCGGACGTCGGTGCGCACTTCATCCAGACGGGCACCAATCGCCACGACCATGAGGCAGCTTATGCAAGGCTCATGGCACGCCGGGGCCGCGCTGACGCTCGGATCGTCGTCGGATCGAGCATGAATGTCGACCGTTCCCGATGATTACAGTCCGCCCGTCCGGACTGGCGGGCGTCGCCGATCCCGTTCACGTAGGAGCGGTGATCGATGCGATCACGGAGGCGTCGTCGCATGTCTGAGGCGGAGTTCGACCGGGAAATTGCCTCAAGTGTTCCCATCATCGCACCTGCGCCTCGTGCCTTCGAACGATGCCTGGCATCCCTCCGGGCTCTACGCCCTCGGGCGCTTCAGCAGGCGTTGCGCGCGGGCGGCCCGCACATAGGCGTCATCTATCGCTGGATCGGCGAAGCGCAGATCAGACTTGAGGAACGCGCCCGGCGGTTGAGCGAGGAGCGCACCTCGCCTGCAGAACGCCAAATGGTTGCGGACTCCGCTGCTTTCGCGGTCGGTCTTGCGAAAATGCGTGTCGATCGTTGGGAAAAAATGACGCCTGAGGAATTGGCGACGGACATTGCCGCGCGCCCCCTTTGCCTATACCCGAAGGATTTTTGAAATGCCTGAAACTATCGGAAATTGGAACGACCTGCACAACGCACGGCTTGCGGCGGAGCCCGCAATAAACGCTATGGCGGCGCGCCTGGCAAAAGAAGCCCCGCCTCATGTTGTGGAAGGTTTTGCGGCGCGCCGACGCAATCTGTCCTACAACGTCGCGAACCTACGATCCATGCAAGGCGGCATCGGCGGCACTGAGAACGCCGTCAACTTGAAAAACATTGCAGGCGTGTTCCGGGAGCTGCGTTCCGACGTCGCCCGGTGGGAGAGCCTTCCGACCGCCGCCATCGTCCGAGAGATCGACCCACCGCCCCCACCGCCCCCGTCGCCTCCCATTCAGGCGAAAACGCTGGTCGAGCAGACTGACGATATGCTCGACGCGTGGTTGGAGCGCGGCATCCACTACGAAGCTACGCCGGATGGCAAGGTACGCCTTTTCTGTCCGGCCGGTGTGAAACTTGAGCCGTCAGAAAGGGAGCTCATCAACGGGTCGCGTCCGACTACGATTCAACGCATCCGCGCACGCCCCTGCGTGCCCGTCGAGCTGGTGCTATGAGCCGCCCTCTACGCCATCACCCCCGGATCGCCGAGATCGACGCGGCGCTCCTGAGCGGGGCGCGTGTCCCGGACATCGCCGCCCGTTTCGGTACGGCCGAACAGTCCCTCTACCGCCGCGTCCGGCGTCTCCGGGCCGATGGAGCGTCGCGGCTCGTAAGTGCAGCCGGCGCCCTGCGCGATCGTCTGATCCGCGCGGCATCTGACGACGCCTTCCCCGCGTCGGATCTGGCGGCGCTGTCAGCAGAGCTTCGGCACGTCGAGCGGATGATTCAGACCGAACGTAACCGGGGCGACGCGGCATGTTGAAGACGACGAAGGGCAGGACCTGCGCCGTCTGCGCGCATCCGGATCTGGCGTCGATTGACGCAGACGCCGCAGCGGGCGCCACGCAGCAGGCGCTTGCGGACAAGTACGGCCTGCACCGGGCGGCGATCCAGCGCCACCTAGCGCGGCATCTGGGGCGCGCAGCCTCACCGACGGTCGATGCGCTGCCAGACGATGCGCCGATCGTGCCGATCGACGAACTCGAACGGAGCGCCCGGCGTCTCCGGGCGGTTCTCGATGAAGCCGAGCGGAAAGGTCTCCCGAAACGCGATATCGGCCCGCTCAACCGGGAATACAGGCAGTGCCTGGAATCACTTGCTAAAGCCCGGGCTGCGGCCGAGGTCTCGGCCGCAAGCGACGTCACATTGGATTCTGATCGCTGGCAGACGATCCGGACGAAACTTGCCGACGCGCTGGCGCCGTACGCAGATGCGCGCAGGGCCGTCGCGAACGCGCTGGAGGGTATCGACGCGCCATGACGTCCGATCCATTCGCCCGCGATCTAGCGAACGCAATCGACCCTGTCCGTTTCGCCACAAACGTACTCGGTGTTCAGCCTGATCGCTGGCAAGCGCAATTCCTGCGGAGCGCAGACAAGCGCGTTTTGCTAAATTGCTCGCGGCAGAGTGGAAAGTCGACCATCACGGCGGCTCTCGCCGCGCATACCGCGCTCTACCGCCCGCGATCACTCGTTCTCATGATAGCCCGCGCGCAACGTCAATCTGTTGAGCTTTTGGGAAAATCACGAGATTTCCTCGGTCGTGTTCCCGGATTACCTTCTCTGGACAAGGACGCCACGCTCGAACTGAAGTTGGGCAACAAGTCGCGCATCGTGGCGCTTCCCGGCGACAATGAGGATGCGATCCGCGGATACAGCGCGCCGGACCTCATAATCGCCGACGAAGCGGCATTCATCGATGAGCGCGTGTTTACCGCGCTATTCCCGATGATCGCCGCCGCGCCACATGCCCGCATGCTGCTCCTGTCGACGCCTAACGGGCAACACGGCGCATTCTACCGCTTCTGGAGTGAAGGCGGCGAAACCTGGCGCCGGTTCGAAGTGCCCGCCGAGCAATGCCCGCGCATATCTGCGGAATTTCTTGAAGAAGCCAGAAGAACCGCCGGGCCTTTCAAGTTCTCTCAGGAGTATCAATGCAAATTCATCGGCGATGACCTGCAATTGTTCGATGATGCCGCAATAGATCGCGCATTCAATCGCGATGTTGAATTTCTTCCCCTACGGTTCTGAGGATTTCGAGATGAAGATCACGCGTCTTTTTCTATCCGCCCCACACAATCCAGCTTCCGGCAACGCAACGCCTTCGGGCATTGCCGATGCGATCCAAGTCCCTGTCGCCCCACTGGGCGCCGCCGTTGTGTTCCCCGGGACGTTGGCAGGCGACACGCCTGCAAACGTCGTGCTGGTTGCGAACAAGGGCGTAGTGCCGCTCATCCTTACTTACACCGACGGTGTCTCGACCCTGCCAGACAGTGTCCCGCGCATCCCCGCACGGCGCCACGTAATCGACCCGTTCAAGCGCGCATACTTGGCGGATGCCGCAGGGTTGGCAGTGAGTTACTGGGGCGGCCCCTTCACCGTGATCGCCGGTCGGTTTCATTTCGGCGTTGTGGAGGAAACGTCGGCTCCCGACCACCCGGACGCCCTGGAGACGCTGTGATGTCCGCCGCTCCGCAGCATTCCGCGAAAGAGTTGGTTGTCAGTGACGAGTGGGTGGTTACCGATACCCAGCCGAAGCGATTCACTGTCGGCGTTGATCTGGGAAAAATGAGCGACCATACGGCGCTCGTCGTGATCGAGGAATCGCACCGGCGAGAGGAACGGCGCATGCGCCTGAAGTTCGGCCCAGATCGTCCGGAGCGGGTCGCATCGCGCGTCCGGCGCGAGTATGCGGTGCGTAACGTGCATCGCTACCCGGTTGGATGCGATTATCTGGCAATAACGCGATCGGTCGCAGGGGTTCTCGGCCAACTGTCCCTCCGCGAAGAGCGCCCGGAACTGGTCGTCGACGCATCGGGCGTCGGGCGCCCGGTCAT
This sequence comes from Acetobacter sacchari, assembly GCF_017377715.1. Taxonomy (GTDB): domain Bacteria; phylum Pseudomonadota; class Alphaproteobacteria; order Acetobacterales; family Acetobacteraceae; genus Acetobacter; species Acetobacter sacchari. Next base: position 35,546 of record NZ_JAFVMF010000022.1, read on the forward strand.
CGACCTGCTCCGTCACAACGGCCTCGCCCCTGTCGCGGTGACGATCACCTCGGGCGAGCACTTTGTCGCGCATGGTACGAAAGATTTCGGCGTCGCAAAATCGCTCCTCGTCAGCACGCTCGATGCAGTCCTCGCCGACGATCGCTTGTCGATCACAGGCGAAAGTTCTGCTTCCGCCATCCTCCGGCAAGAACTCGCGGGATTCCGGGCAAAACGGCGCGCGTCTGGTACGATCGCGTTCGAAGGCGACGCCCGGCAAGGCGTTCACGACGACGTCGTGATGGCGCTCGCCGTGGCGCTGTGGCGATCAGAGTCACGGCTCCCACCGCCGCGAATGGTCGAAGCAAGTATTTTTCGACGATAATTTGCTTCTGAACTAGCCGCTCGCTATCAATGTCTCGTAAAGTAAACGAGCGTGGCTTATGGCGGTTAGCTGCACATTTTCTCTGAACAACAAATCCTCATCCGTCCTGCACTGCGAGGGTTTCGGGGATTTGCCCGCGTTCTCAGGGGCGGCTGGGGCTGTAGACAATCCAGCCAAAGTTGGAATCCCAATGGTCGGCCCCCTCCCGCGCGGGCTTTACTACATCGTCGGCAGGCAATCAGGGGGCCGGTTCGGCTGGCTCTATGAACTGGTTCATCGATACATCTTGCAATCGGACCAATCCGACTGGTTTGCACTATACCGTGCAGACGGTCAGATAGACGATTATACGTTTATCGAAGGAATCAAACGTGGTAATTTTCGGCTTCATCCTGCCGGTATCCGTGGAATTTCCGAAGGGTGCATTACTGTCGTGGACAGGACCGGCTATGCCCGGTTGCGCACAAAAATCCTTGGTGGGCAAATGATGTCGATCCCTGGCGCTGGAATGCTTGCCTACGGGACCGTCGAAGTACGATGAAGCGGTTCACTGTAAACCTAGCCAGCATTGCACTGTTGACGGTCCTCGGCGTGCGTGTCGCGTGGGTTTGGGCCGCGACAAATATGCCTGCGTCGGGCGCTCAATTGCTCGCGCGAATGAGCCCGCCTGGAGACGAAGCCGTCTACACGACGTTCGGGATTCTTGCCTTGATCGCCTCGCTCGCTCTAAGTTCGTTCATAGTGGCGCTCGCCAACAGGCTGTACGACCGACGCCGCACGCTAGGACAGCGATCGCACTAACCGCACCCCTAAAGCATTACAGGGCGCGGCATAACTATGCAGGCCATAGATTGAGGGGGCGTCCTATCAAGTGCCCGCTATGCGGAAGTCGCCCGCTATGCCAGCGCATGTCCCGTGGACGTCACGCAGCACTGCAGCGAGCGCCCTTCGTTGCATCGGGCCGTGTCGATGACGGGCATGACGCGCAAGCGTCTGAACCGCGCGCCATACTTCGGGATCACCGAGCGCGAATTCCGCCGCGTCCATTGCGTGGCTGAAAATCGCAACTCGGTCCGGACCGTAGCCCATCTCCGCAAGAAATTTCTCACACTCTTGCACATAAGGGTCTGCTACCCGCCAGTCCCACAGCGCGTCGACAACCCGCTTCTCGCAGATTCGGTGCGCGATCGGTGCGGCAAGATACCCGGCCATAGTCGCCGCAATGGCGTTGGGCGTGAGCTGGTACGCCGCCTGCGAGAGCGTAGAATCGACGACTGAAAAAGTGTCGTCCCGATCGACAATCGCAAAATGTGTAACGGTCACAGGCGCCCCGAGTGCTGCCCAGACGACCACGGGCGCAGCCGCACAGATCGTTTCGTGTTCGTAATTCATGCCACTTCCCCCTGCTCGTCACGAACGATCTGATGACCCCACCAGTCCACGCGCTCATCGGGCAGCGCTTCGCCCCGCAGAACAGCCTCGCCGTGATTGATGAAATGCGCGCGCTGCAGCGCAGAAACGTCAGCCTTCCTGCGGCAGAACTGCCGCGCCGTCATGACAAGCGTTCCCGGCCCGATCGCGTTGGCAGCTCCCGCGTTGTCGCTGTCCCATGTGCGCGTCAGCGCTTCGTCAAGATCGTCATACTCGCGCGCGGCCTTGTGCGCCCAGTCGTAGACAACGCTCCACGCGTTCGGCAGACCGGTGCGCTTGGCTGCCCAGACGACGTCCCTCCAGCGCTCGTAACCGGACTTCGGATCAACGGCGCCGTTTGAATTGTTCGCCTTGCGGCCGGTGAAGCTGGATGGGATCTTGTCGAGCAGGAACTCCAAAGTTTTACGATTCGTTTCGCAATCGAACACCGTCCCGTCATCACTGGCGGCACGTGCGACCGGGGCCTTCGGTTCGGGCGGGGGCATGATTCCGCGCTGCGTCATGAAGACCTGGAGGTACCGAACCATCCGGCGCGGGATGTAGATAAGGTCACCCTCGTAGACAACGCGCGCCTGCGCCCCCGCAACGCTGTTCGTAGTGCCGGGCAGACGGATCACCCGTGCGCGGTCTTGCCGGCATGCAGGGTCCATCTTCAGGCCGTAGTGCGACAGGACCGTCCAGATATCATCTGCGGCGACGCGCCATCGTGTGACGCTCAGGTCTTGGTCGAACCCCCATATCGCCTGCACGCCGCGCCCCGTGAACACGACGCAGGACGGCATGAGGTTGACCTGCTGGCAAACCTCGAACAGGTGCTCCAGCGCCGCACGGGGGTTGGCATAGCCGTCATCCCCGCCGTGCGCGTCCAGATCGGCATAGAAGCACCGCCACGCCTTGGCCATGGCCGCATTGCGGCGCTTAGGCACACCTGCTTCGAACTCGAAGGCGGCCGGCGTCCAGTAAAAATCCGTGGCGCCGCGCGCCTGCAACGCCTCGACGGCGCCCTCGATGTAATCGAGTAGGTCAGGACGATCGAGGTCGAGCCAGACGTGGTGCGCGGCGGTGACGGAGAATCCTGCATCAGGGTCGCGGACCATGCCGACAATGGCGACTTCGCCAGTTTCAGGAAGGAATTTTCGGATTTTCTCGAGTTCAATTTTCATTGTTCGCGACCCCGTAAGAAAAGATCGAAGATTCGATCGCGTAGAAATATCGCGGAGAGGATTGTCGCCCGCTTCCTAAACGAAGTTGATATCTCCAGCGGTATTTTTCCGGATCCGCGCCATATCCTCGCAACAATCCCGCCTTGAAAAGCATGCGCGCTGCAGCTTCGACATTCATGCGGCCCTTAATTTCCTTAAACACGGCCGTGTTCAGTAAATGCAGATCGGAATCGCCTGATCGATTTTGTAGAAGGATACCCGCTGCATTTGGCGGGGGCGTTAAACTCGATGGACCGCCGCTTGTCATAGGCATGAATCTCGCGGCCTGCGTTTCCAGAAAAGCGCGGAGGCCTTCCACCAGCCGAAGTAATTCGCCGTTTTCAGCACCTCCCCGCGCGTCCAGCCATCGCCCGAAGCAAGTCGCGACGGCCGTCTCCATTTCTTGTTCAAGCCCTCGCCACCGAGGTATGACGCCGCATGCGCGGCGAAGCGCAAAGGCGATGACCGCATAAGATTGTCCGGCGCGGTCGACCTGGGCGGAAGCGTTCACAGGAACACATCGCACGCGGAACGCGGGGCCAAACTGCCCCCACTCCCGCCTGACCGTTCCAAGATCAGACAAAATCGAGGTTATGAATGCGCGCGCTAGTATGCCGTGTTCCTGCCGAACACAGTCGCGCAGTTCTTGCGACAGTTCATAACTGCCCCCGCGGCCATGCAGTTCGTCAAATATTCCGCCTGCAGACCCTTCGGCGGGCAAATCTAGCAGTCGGGCGTTTTGGCCTGCTGCACCCTCACCGTCTTTCGAACTCTCGACCAGAGCCCGATACGACATTTCGCCTGCTGAAAGCATAACCGTTCGGAAGCTGACTGTGGGTCTAAGACTGCCATCCACGCGACAACGCGACTTTCCGCCGCCGTTCCCGACGGCGTACGCAATGTCACCGCGTCCCCGGAGTCCTATCTCGCCCAACTCGTCGGCAACAAGCGGCCCGTCGTCGGCCGCCGCAAGCCGCGCGAGGAGGGCGTTTGTAGTACCTGCGCAGGATTGTCGTTCTTTGCCCGGGTCCCCCCAGGCACTACCCGCGACCAACAGCGCGACTGACTTTCCGAGCCCGGACTCCCCGTCGAGATGTAGTCCGAAGCCCTCCAGACCGAGCGGCCGCAATAGCACGGGAGCCAGTGCCGCACCTACCGCAGTCAACAAGGTCGGATTACCCGTGGCGAGTGCGAACTGCGGATATCTCCCTCGGCCACCTTCAGGATACCGAACATGGCGATCTGGACGTTTGCCGCGCAGATACGGAGGCGGATCTGCTCGGCCGATGACCTCACCGTTGGCCATTACGTAGCTGGAAAAATCAGTACTCCATCCTGGCCTCGCTTGTGTCGGATACACAGGCGAGTCTTGCTCCAGAGCGGTAAGGAGCGAGACGATCAGCTCGTTTATGCCTCTACCGGCGGCAACGTAAACCCCGCTCGCCCGGAACAACTTCACAAACCCGAGGCGCTCTGTAACGATCTCGGCGTGAATCTCCAGCTCGACAGTTTTTCCTGAGAAATTCTGAACTGCGAGCAGTGTACAGCATGGATCGCCAGCCAGCCGGCCCACTACAGTGAACGCGGCACAAAGATCACGATAGGCGAGAACAATTTCGACGCCTTGCGATTGCGTTTTCTCTGCATACTGGAATCGATTTCCCTTGCGTCGAAAACTCCCTCCGCAGTATTCTTCGCTTGCGTCATTGTTGATTTCGATCTCGCCCCCGGCCTGCAACCGGGGGCGTTTTCGTTTGAACTCGAGGACCGTCATTTGCGGTCACCGCCCTTGGTCTGCTCGAGGTAGTTCTGGACCGAAATTCGATCGTACCGCGGGTGGCACCCCACCTTCGTATTGTATCCGGCGATTTTGCCTTTATCGAGCCACGCCCGCACGGTCGCCGTCGTCACGCCAAGCATTCGCGCCGCTTCGCCTGGCCGGAGTAGAATACGCTCTGGTTGTTTCACAGTCGACCTCACACGTTTTCCTGCGCAATACGCGCATAGTTTCTGATTTCATGGCCTATTTTCCTGAATGCATGTTTCCGGGACCATTCCCGGCGCCGTTGTCACGCTGGCACGTTCCGCCCCAACAATCCATCATTTTTTCAGTTTTTTTCAAAACGTATAGATAGGATATAGCCTATTTATACACACAACTCACGCCGCAACTTCGAAATACTCCGCGATCGCCCGATAGCAGCGATGCCGGACATCCGCGATGACGTGTATCGGGATGTCGCCGAGACACTGCAAATCTTCCACGACCTGGTCCGCGAGGCTCGTTAGCTCGTCCCGCCGCTCTTCCGGAGCGTATATCTTCCAGACGAATGATTCTAGTAACCAGATGAGGCACTCGGGAAAGGGCCGACTCGTATTGCGAAGAGTTGCCGCTCGAAAACGGCGTTTGTAGCTGCGTACGGCGACGCTGATAGCGTTATCAATCTCTTTGCGTTCGCCCCCTGTACGAGGATGCTCGGAAGCCCTGGCTGCGGAAAAGAACAGACTCAGGAAGTGGACATGCGCGTCCTGCGCCCAACAACCCATGACAAACCGCTCGCCTGCGGTTATATCCTCAAATTTCAGACCGTTTATGTTGACCGCCCACAGTTGGCCGGCCCCGATTTGCCGACGGATCGTGCTTTCTGAGTATCCGGTAATATCAGACACTTCTTTTACGGTATATGTATTAGGAATTGTCTTATTGCGCGCCATTATTGATCTCCACATCTTCGCGTTTAGTGCATCGCAGCGGTAAGCGGCTTCGTAGGATATTCGCTCTCGAACTGCTCCGCGATCGCTCGATCAAAGCGCCTCCGAATGCTGGCGACGGCCGGTGGCGTGACGACATTCTCGACGGCGAGCTCATACGCGACGCTCGCAGTGAGGCATGCGATCCGCTCGCGGCGCTGTTCAGGCGCGTACGCGGGCTCCAAATGTTCGGACAGGGCCGCCACCAGGGACCGGGGATCTGGCCATGCCGCACCTGCTCGAACAGCACGACGGAAGTCATTTTCGTAGGAATCCACGACGATTCCCGCGACGCGCTCCGCAGCTTCCTGGTGATCGGTCATCGTCCGCGCACCGCGCATGCGGTTTCCTCAGCAAGAGTCCCGCCTAGCCACCCATTCAGACTGGAGACCGTAATGCGACGGGCTGTCCCGAGCTTGATAGACTGTAACGTACCGTCGTCCAGACGACGCTGGACAGTCGCGCGACTAACGCCCGCCATCTCACAAACTTCGCGGATCGAGTAAAACTTTTTCATCTCTATCCCCCTGCATTGATGTTGCTTGTTATATCAAGCAGGAGCTTTCTATGTCTTTCGGAACAGTGCGGCATAGAGTGCATCTCTAGCGAGCGATATTTCCCCTAGGGGGAAACTTTGGGGGTAGAAATTCCCCCTATACCGCCTTGATGGGCACCGGGCGCGACCTTTGACTTACGCGGTCGTGGGTTGGATGTAGTTTTTTGAATTTCCTTTATTTTTTTTACGATTTCACTAATTGAGTTATTGTTCCACAGGTCAGGTCTTGTATACCTTATTATATAAGCGGCGAGTTTTATTTGAGGAGCTGTGGGTCCGAACCCCCGAAGTCGAAAAAACGCTCTAGCCAAACTGACAGCGTCGCGAACATCCGGGTAATGCCCCGAGCGGCTGTCCGGACTGCGCGCAGTGTATACTTCACCCCACCTTGTGAGGAAGCCCTCTAAACCGAGTTTCACGGGCGCCAAGTCGTCACAAAAATCGTTCTCAGCGCCATTGTTACCGAGGTAACGCGTTATCGCCAGATCGGCGGAACGGAGACACTTTACAAGCTCTCTTCTGGCTTCCTCGTTGGATTCGGAGAAAGTTTTAGATTCTTTTCGTAATGCAGCTCTTTTTGACAAAAGCTCAATTCGAGTGACAAAGGGCTTGATATCCTTTTGCTCGGAGTCAACCACTCCTATCTCTTTCAGCCATCCGCTCACCATTTCTATCTTGTCATCCGCCACGGGCGAAATGTCTCGAACATCGACAGCGTTTCTCATTGCCCCTCTCCCCTTCCGCCGGTCGCACACCACTGCGCCCACGCCCCCATCATCTCCCGCCGCTTCTCGAACAGATCGCCCCGGCGATAGGCACCTTCGACCCCGCCGACAACGTGAGCCAGCGCCATCTCAGCGGCCTCGCGGGGATAGCCCGTCTCTTCGCTCGCCCAGTCGCGAAACGTGGATCGCAGGCCATGCACGGTGACATCCTTTGTCCCGGCGGCGATGTGAAGGGCCTTGGACACCGCCACGTCTGAGAGCGGCTTACCGGCGCGTTGGCCGGGGAATACGAGATCGCCTTGCTTCTCGTCTCGGAGCGGCCGCACTTCCTGCAGGATAGCCACAGCACCCTCGGACAAAGGCACGCGGTGCTCTTTGCCCGTTTTCGCGCGGCTCGCCGGAATCGTCCACACTCTCGCATTGAGATCGATTTCGGCCCATGTCGCGCTCCGCGCCTCGTTCGAGCGCGCAGCGGTAAGCGCGACGAACCTGACGACCTTCGCGGCCAGCCCTTGCGAGGCTGCCAAAGCCGCCATGGCGCGGGCTATGTCCTTGTGATCGATCGCAGCCCGATGCTTGACCTTGGATATCTTCGTCGGCGGGGCGAATATCGCTGACAGATGCCCTTTCCAGCGAGCCGGATTCTCGCCCTCCCGCCAGCCCTGCGCCCGGGCGTAATCGAGAATGCGCTCTATACGCCCCTGAATGCGGCTCGCCGTGGTCGGCACCGTCTGCCAAACCGGACTCAGGGCCGAAATTACGTCGTCAGTCGTGATCGCCGCCACCGGCGCGCGCCCGAAAGACTCGTAGACGTACATGCGCAGGGAGCTACGCCAGATCTCGGGACGCCGTTGGTCGCGCCAACCGGGCGCCTGCAAGTCGATGTACCGATCCGCGACACTCTCGAATGTACGAACAACTTCACGCCGCGCCTGCGCCCGCTCACGGTGCCGATCCTCAAGGGGATCGCCACCCGAGCGGATCAGTTCACGCGCCTTCTGCGCCGCCTCCCGCGCGGCGGCCAGCCCGACGTCGTAAGTCGGTCCGAGGCCCATAGCCCTGTCCCGGCCGGTCACCGGCGACCGGAAGCGAAATTCCCACGAACGCGAACTCTCGCGGACGATCAACCATAAGCCGCCCCCGTCGCCGTGCGCTCCCGGCTTAGCGGTTTGCGCCTGCCGAGCGGTCAATCGCCCTGGTCTTACCCGTGGCATGAGGTTCGAATCCCTGTCCCAAGAGAGGGCCTCGCCCCCTGATAGAACCCACGATAGAGCGTGCTATAGGGAGATACAACGAGCCGCAAAGAGACGCACATGGTGCGGAAAAAATGGCGGATTACCGGGATATTTTGAGTTACCGCGACGTTGCTTGATACATACGTTCGGTGTCCGCCGCGGACACCAGCACCAATAAAAAACCGCAGAAAACAGCCATTTCTTGAGACGGTTTTACAGTTCGCGGATTCGGTTTTACAAAACGCTCCAGAAAATTCCCCTTGTACCCCACCCCCATCCGTGCGATTCTGCGCGGGCTGCGGCGCTGAGCAATCAGTATAGAGGGACCGCGTAAGTCGTGGGCGGTCTGGGTGCCGATACTGGCCATATCTACTTGTTAGAGGTGGAGTAGTCGGATCAACACTACGGTGGGTACGGACCGCCGCAGCAGCCCCCGTCGTGAGGCGGTAGCAAAACGGTAGCCGCAAGGCCGTTAGAGTCGTCGCCGTATAAAGACGGACCGGGAGCATGAACCCGTCATAAGGAGCATGCAGAGTCGTGGATTGGTTAACGCCACCCACGCCGCAGCCGGTGGAAGCCCGGCAACACTCCATAGGGGGCGTGATCCGTGCGAATACTCGTATGCGGCGGGAGATCATACCCGCATCGACATATTGTGTTCGATTGCCTTGACGCCATCGCACGCAGATACGGGGTTGAACGCATCATCCATGGGTGCGCGAGCGGAGCCGACAAGCTCTCAAGCGAATGGGCCGCTGCGCGCGGTGTCGCCGAAGATCGATACCCAGCAGATTGGTCTGTTGGTCGCAGGGCCGGCCCGGATCGAAATTCTCGAATGCTACTAGAGGGAGCGCCGGACGGAGTTGTCGCCTTCCCTGGTGGTCGAGGCACTGATGATATGATCCGTCAGGCGCGGTCACAGGGAATCACAGTGTGGATGCCACGTATCGCTTGGGACAATACCGTTCACCAATGAACGCCCGCGACTGGATGGAGGTCCGCGCGCACGTCCGGCAGATCATGCAGTGGGGCAGCGACACGCGGCATTGAGGCGCTTGACTCTGAGCGCGCGTTCTCGTTCTGTTCCATCCATGCTTGGACGCAGCAATCACACTCACCATCCGTCGCTCGACGCCGCATTGCGTGAGACTGATGTTGCGACGGCCGCGCGATTGGGGCTGAGTCTGTATGCTCGGTGCGGGTGCGGCAGATCGGGGTCCGCCCATCTGGAGATGGTAGTGCGCGACAGGCCATCGGTCAGGCGCATGACCGTGATCGCTCTGGCGGAGCGACTGACATGCAACAAGTGCGGGGAGCCATTTGCGAACGTGAGCCTGTCCGACGCCGCGTGCGGCCCGGACTGCCCCGGCGTTTACCCGCGCACATGGGGTATTCTGCTTGTTGATCGCGCCGCTGGCTGAGCGGGATTTCCGAGTAACTGGCCGCCGTACGAACGAGAGGAAATCGCCCCGTTTTCGGCAGTTAACAGCCAGAAAATGAGCGTACGGGACAGCCGTATCGGCAAGAGAGAATCACCCATAAGGCCGGGTCCGAATATCGCGATTTAGCCCATCCTATCGGGTAAAAACGGCAGAAGTCAGCCACATTTACCCCGGATTCGCTCTGGAGCCGATCGCCCCCTACCCCAGCCACTTCCGCCGCATGTGATCAGCAAAAATAATTCGCGCCAACCCGCATTTCCCCGTTGACCAATGCACCCAATGAGTGCATAACAATCACATCAGGCACCTCGCTGGATCAGGGGTTAGGACAAGACGATGGCTAAATTCTCCGTATTTGCGAACGTTGATCAGAAAGACACGTCTTTGGTGTCTGAGCACCGCACGCTGGCAGCGGCTGGCCGCTCCTACCAGTCAGCACACACTGGCAATCTCCGACGGGTGCTGGATGATAAGGGCCGCGACGTTACGTTTGAGGCGTGCGACGCAGCCAATCGTTAATGAGCAAGCACAGATCCCGCATCACGCTCCTGTCCCCATCGCCTCGCGCGCTGGAGATAATCAGCTGGACAAATCCGCCCGGCGCGTCGGCTCTCGGCTATATCCAGCGCGGCGACGATCAGGGGCGGTTGTTGCGCCTCGCATCCGGCGCTCTGGTTATCCAACTGCCAGGGGGGTCGATCGGGACACTCGACCAACGCAAGGCTCAAGCGATGCTGGACGCGGCGGATGCCGCATAAGTCACGAGCCGAGAGGGTCGCATATCTGGAGGCATACCGGGCAAAGCATCGGCCGAGTCCAGAGACGCAGGAGCGTAACGGACTGCCGCCCTTTGGCGCTTACGAATACAGCGCAGACGGCACAAAAATCCGCTGCCACGCCTGCGGTCGTTTATTTGGCGCGCTCAACACGCATGTCCGTGTGCATGATCTGGACGCCGAGACATACAAAGAGGTGTTTGGCCTCAAGCGCACGTCATCCCTACTCTCACCCGCCGCCGCCGAAAAACAAAGGCAGGCTGCAATAGAGCGAGATCAGGGACGCAGTTGGAGAGAGGGGCCGTCCCCGATCTCCCCGCGCCCGATAGGCATAACCAACAGGCTGCAAACCAGCGTCGAGGCGAGCGCGCCTCGCAAGGGACGTAATATGCGCGCCGGACAAAAGGCTAAGCCCGATGCAACCAACCCCTGACCAGATCAGAGATACCCGCGTAGCCGCCGGTCTCACGCAGGAGGATGCGGCTGCTCTGATCCACTCTCAGCGCCGGACGTGGCAAAATTGGGAGCTTGGGACGCGGGTAATGCACCCGGGTCTCTGGGAGTTGTTTTGCATTAAGGTCGGCGAGTCCACCCCTAATCCGGCCACTTCCGCCGCATGTGCGCCCTGACCGCGAGCAAGATCACGACGCCAGCGGCGAAAGCGCCGAAGATAGCGCCTGCCGCGAAGCCTGCTTGGAAGTCGGTCATGCTGCGCTCGCCCGCATCTCAGCTACCAGCGCGTCAAGCGCCTCGCCGTTGGGTGACAGGCCGCTGATCCCGGTCCAGTTCTGCCGCGACACCAGACCATAAGCCTCGTCGCAGAACTGGCGCAGGAAACTCCACGACATGCGCTTCTGCTCGCCCCAGGTATTCAGGTAGAGCCAGTCAGCGTCAAATCCATGCAGCCAGACGCAGTGTCCGCCCGCGATGCTGTTGTTCTGCTGGGGATTGAACACCCAATCCCCGCAGCCGACGACGCACGCCCACTCCGGCAGTGACAGGCCGATATAGACGCCACCCAAGAACGCGATTGCACGCTGGATGCCCTGCACGTCGGTCGGCGCGATCGAACCGTAAGCCGTCAGGTAGTCGCGCGTCTGACCGGGCCGTTCGAAGCCGTCGACGCACCACTTGTTCAGGACGTCCAGTTCGACCGCGCCGTTGTCGTTCGCACCCGTGGCCGGATCGAACGGCGGCGACGTGGCCGAGGCGTAGTTCTGCAGGACTTCCGCGTCGTCGAGGAGAACCGGAGCCTGCGCCGCGCCGGTCCACGTGCGGATCGCGCTGGCCACGCCTACCTGAGTGCAGCAGCCGTATCGGTCGTTTTCCCAAACCGGCCACGCTACATCCTTCGCCCAGTTCGCGGACGCAGGGATGACGGGGAGTGCGGCGGCCAGTGGCACGGCCATGCGGTAGGTGCGCGCGTCATGGCGCGGAGAAAGTTTGCCCAGCTTTCTTTGCATTTCAGTTCCTGATTTGTGGTATTGTTGGCGCATGACTGCGGCGGCGTGGATGGACACGCGGGACTGGGGGAATGGGATACCCTGACGCAGCGTTTAGGCGCTGGACGGTCTAGTCCCTGAGCACAGGGGCTGCCTGCATGTGGGTGGGTTCAGCCGTTCCGGGTTTCGAGACCCGGGTCACGAGCACATGCACAGCCGGTATCAAGCCCGGCCCGCAGTCACGTCATTTTACCCCAAGATACCGCCCGGCATCATAACCGTCCGGCAGCGTCGTGTGGTCTGGATGCAGCAGACAGTCGCGGACCAGAGCAGCGCAGGCAGCATGGGCACCGAAGATCAGCGACGACGTGCCGACGTAGTGGATGGAGTAGACGCGCCCGCCACGGATGCGCGCCGTCATGCGACAGGACATTGCGGCGCTGGCGGAAACGGTCGGCTTGACCAGATCGCCCATCAGCGGGACTGCGCCGGATACGGACGGAGTCGAGACTGAGCCGCCCCACTCGCCATCCCAATCGTCCGCGTCCGTCTGCACGCGCACCGATGGCGGCCCAGCGCACGCGACGAGATCTGGATACGGCATGCCGACCAGTTCGGCGCGCGCCTGTTCCGTGCGGTCGGCGCAGGCCGCGAGGCTCAATACCAGCGCCAGAGCAAAGATCAGCGCGCGCATCAATCTCGCCAATCGTCAGGGATATCGGGCAGCGGGACAGTTTTTCCCGCCAATGCGTGCGTGCTATCGCCGCAAAACTGAATTTGGCCCGCTCGAACGAAATAATGACACGTCGCGCCGGGATTCCTCCCAAGATCGACTTTGACGGACGGCCCGAAGGTAGGGGCCTGCGCATTCCCATCGAACGACCACTTTGGACCATCTTGCGGGCATCCGGTCACATTGATGGGATGAATCATCTGACAGCCGGGGCACCACGTAAAATGCTGCACACTGATGGGAAGTCCGTCGCGCTCATGTGTGATCGTTGCCAGTTTTGAACTGAGAAGTTGAATGGTCATACCCATCGCCCTTTGAGTATTTCGCGTTGGCGCAATGCGGAGATCGCTAATACCAGCGCCAGAGCCACCACAGGACGACGGCCGCAGCCGCCATCCCGGCGAGGATCACCGGGCGGCCGCACGGCACAGAGCCCATGAGAACAGCCAAAGACCCAGTGCCGGAGCCGCGACGATGAGAGCCGCGCCCCACATTAGCGCGACACGCCCAGCGTCTTGAACGCCTGCGATTCGGTCATGCCAAGGCGCGCCGCCGACGTGGAGCCGAGCAGCGCCTCAAACAGAGACACGACCGTCGCCAGCGCGTTCGCCGCCGTGGTCGCGTCACTCTTGACGGTGGACGACAGAGACGAGCCCGCGCCGGAAATCGCTTTCGCAATCGTCGAACTTACGGACTCGATATCCGACAGCAGACTGTCGACGCGCGTCTTCCAGTTGGTGTCGTCGTAGCTGATCGTGACACTCGAACCGGCGGCGGTGGAGAACGCCGTCAACGCCGTGGAAAGCGCGGTCTCGGCTGCCTCGATAGCGGCGAGATACGGCGTCAGCGCCGAGATGCCCGACGCGAGGCTGATGATCGTGGCCGCAGCGTTGACCCCGGCCTGCCCGTAAGCTGTGATCTTGGCGACGTTGAGCGTGATCGTGGTGACGTTGCCCGACGTGGTGACGGTGCAGGCGGCAAGCGCGGTCCCGGCTGCGAGCATACCGACGCCACGCAGTGCGGCGCGACGGGATACGTTACGCATTGGCGGCGGTCTCCGTGCTGGCGGTGCCCTCGACGGCGCTGATGACGGCGGTGATCCCGTCGAATGCCTTGGACAGGCCGGCGTCGATGCCGGACAGATCCACGCCGGGCGCGAGGTTCGGCACTAGCGCGTTGACGAGCAGCGACAGGGCGTTGCCCGCGAGCGCGATGTCCGCTTTGACGGCAGACGATTCATGCTTGCCCGCAACGGTCGAGATCAGGTTTTCGAGCGAGGTAATCGAGGCCAGATCGGCCATGGTCTTTCTCCAATAAAAAAGCCGCCCGGTTAGGGGCGGCTGTGTGTCGGCAGGCCGGTGTCTATCCGGCAACGGATTAGGAAAAGTTAGGCGGCATTATCCAAGAGATTGAGGACCGCCTGTTGCGAGTGCGTCAGCAAATTACGAGGCGGAACCGGGAGCCCCGATGACTTCCACGCCCACGCGCCTGCTGCCCGACCCCACAGACGCATTGCGTGCTTTGAGGCGTTGATGCGTGCGTTCAGGTCTCCGGCGTCGATGTCGCTGAGTGAGGACGCGTCATTCGCGTGCAGCGCGCTACCGAAGAAATGATTGAACAGGACGCGGGCGCATTCGGTCTGGTATTCGATGACCTTGGCTCGCGTTCCTGCATCCTTGATGCGGTCGGGATGGATTGTCGCAAGCCAGAAATTCAGCATGTCGAGCGTCAGGAAAGTATGCTCCCTGACGCGGTCATCTCCATCAAGACGAACCTCCATTATGGAGGTTCGTGACTTGATAACGGGGTGACGCATGATCTTCTTGCGCTGAGGCTCCCAGTCCAGCCCAATACCTTCGACAACGGGCTTCATCGCTACCAGCGTCGTCTGCGGGCTATCGCCCTGAACAGCAGCAAGGGTGGCGCCATGAAACGGAATGGTGGTAAGTGTACGGTTCGTCATTCGGACTCCTATTCCGATTGATGTGATTTCCCGCGTTGACGCGCGGGAGACGTGCTTGGGATGCGGGTTCCGGCCAAGGTAAATCCCGCATCCCGTTCGCCGCCATCACGACGCTGAACCAGCAGTGACTACTATATGCTGATTGGGTGCCTGACCCAACACAAGATATGGGGTCGCAATCGCAAAAAATTCCTTGACGCCAGTCTTCCGGGATTCTTGATCAGTATATTCATGATTTTGCTTGTTTTTATGCCGTGGTATTTGTGTTTTGCAGCGATGTTTGTGGAATTTCCACGAGTCGTGTCGACAGAATAATTCGGCTTATTACAAGAAAGTAATCACTATAGGCTTTGGCCGTTACTTCCCGGCCCCAACATCATCCGCGTTTGCCGCGTGCTTGCCGTTCATACCGATCGCATTGACGATCTGGTAAAGCGGCAGCCACTTCGAGCCGGCGGCAGGACGCGGCCAGAACCGGGCGATCAGCGCGCATGTCGAGACGACGAACGACACGATGATCGTCGCGTCGCCCGCATACTGCGCCGGGAGCAGCGCGAGGATTGTTGAGAGGTCCATTGTTGGACTCCTGAATTATGCTGAGTAGCCCCATCGGTCATCGAGCCACGCGAGACGCCTGGAGAACCAGTTGAGGATATAGGGATTGTTCGACGGAAGGTTTGTGCCCCACGTCGTCCAGTCATACTCCACATCCGCTGGCCGGAAGCCTGCGCTGTAGAATTTCTGTATCTCCGTGAGTGTTTCGAGCGTCAGAACGCCGTTGGCGCGCAGGTAGGCGTAGCGGGCGTTGATAGCGCCCGCGAAGTATACGGAAAACGACGTCCACATAGCGTCCTGATCAGTGGTTATACCCGTCGTCTCGGGGTCAGAGCCGTACGGGAAATTCCACTTGCAGCCGAGGCTTTCGTCGAGATCGTATGCATCTACCTCCCACAAGCCCGAAGTTTCGGTCCCGGTGTAGGATTTGAGCATCAGATTGTTGGTCATGCTGTCAAAGCTGCCGACCACATCGCAGAAAATCTTGTAGTCGATCCACGACTCAAGCCGCAGATAACTTGGGTAGTTCGCCCAGCTATCCGTCCCCGCGAGAACCGCCTTGAACCACGCCAACAATCGCGCCGGGACGGTATCGTCAGGCGTCGCCGGGGACGAAAACTCCCACACCGTGTCATCTGACAGGTGGGCAGTATTGGACCAAAGATCCGTTGGTCCGTGCTGTGGTTGCAGCAGATAGTGTTGCGCGTTGCTGTCGTCGATCAGGTATGTCGCGTTGGTGTTGTTCGACCGCAACATATATGCGCCGTAAAGCGTTGGCGCCGTCGCTGACCCTATCTGCATGTAAACGGCGATCGGGCGACAGTCACATGAGAATTGCGCATCTGACAGCAACGACAGGTCGGCATCCATCCACGCATACCACGGCGCGATACGATTGTTCGGCGGATCGTAGGCGCGTCGAATGCGACGCCAGAGTTCCAGACAGATCGCCTCTCGCGTCATGGTGCGGTCAAAGGCTGTCGCGTTGCTGTTGATCGAGCCGTAAGCCTTGAACGTGATCGACGTGGTCTCGTCCCACGATCCGAACCGCAGCGCCACCTTGTCCTTGCTGGCGTTCTTGACCTTGATCTTCCAGTTCTGCTTTACGGCATCGGCGCTCGTCTGACCCTGTATCTCAAGTGTGCTCAGGCCGCTATCGTTTGAGTATAGAACCGCATCTCCGCGCATAAGCGCAAAGTTGCAGTCCACAGTGTCGCCAATGGCGGGAAGCGCTGTTGTGGTAATCACAATGCGATCCGGGAAATCCAGGGAGACGAACGTCTCTGACGACCGCAGCCCCCAGACCGCATTGTCGATGGCTGACGGAGTGGCCACAGCTTACCTCACTTGCTGGCGATATCGGCGCGCAGGGCGGCGATGCACAGAGCATGCACGGCGTCATAGCGCAGGCCTTGCTTCATTTTCTGCGATCCATCCTCATTGAGGACAGCCCGCTCTACAGTCTTTCCGTTTTCGTCCGTGCCAATCTCCGTCACGGCGTCCTCGCACCACATGCCGTAATCAGCGGCGTTCATGCCCTCGGCCTCGAAAGCCTTCTGCACAGCCTGCGCCAGAGACCCGATGTGTCGACGCTTACCATCTGAAAAGGTCCAGACCGAAACGGGGATATTGCGTCCAACACGCAAAAGTTTTTGCGCCTCGTCGTCGGGGGCCGCCGCCCCAACTGCCGCCCCGTGACCGGCCGGATCGGACAGAAGTTTTATGTTAACCTTGGCGTTAACATCGGATGTGCTGATGGTGCTCGTCGTGGAGTAGATCGTACCCCACGGATTACTGGCCGTCCCGAGTGTGCAAGCGCCGCTGGTTTGCGGATGGAATGCTGCGGCAGTAACCGCAAGGTATGGGCTTGAGCTGCTGTTCCATCCGAAAATAGCCGCCTGACTTGACGCGCTGCCGATCTGGAACTGGAGATAAGGCTGCGTCGTCGAGGAGTCGCCGATCGTCAGATAAGCGTTGCTCGTGGCTGGCGATGTCGGGATCGTAACGCCCTTGCCAGAATCAAGCCCCAGCACGCCACTGGCGGCGTTTATGCTCGTCAAGGGGATATATTTAGCAAGAGAATTTGCGACGGACGTAGTGGCCTCGTTTGCTGTCGTCACGGCAGCCGCAGCGTTGATCGTGGCTGTAGTCGCGGCTGTCGTGTTGGACGCAACAGTTGCCGCCAGCGTCGCCAGCGTCTGCGACGTGTCCCCACCTGACGCCGTGACTGTCGCTGCCGAAACATCGCCGCCGACAGTAACGAAAACAGGATTGCCATTTGCAACAGACATACGGTTACGCTCCAGTATAGACGGACAGGACGCCGCCGTTCGATTGTGTGTTCGGGAAATAGACCGTGCCGTCCGTCATGATGACGGAGCCGTTGGTGGTCAGGCCGGTCGGAAGCGCGGTCGCGCCTGCGATGTAGACGTCGCCTTCGAGCGTCACGTCGTCCGGTAGTGTGCCGAGCGTCGTAGCCGTCACGCCGGTCGGCGCCTTAACCAGAGTCAGGTTCGTCGGGTCAAAGGACGATCCTGATGTGAATGACGCCGTAACAGCGTAGATCGCGCCTGCGTATTTCAGCAGTTGCCCGGCTGTATATGCGGTCTCAGCGTTCCACGCGCCCGCGAACCCCGCCACAGAGCCGCCAAGCAACGACGCTGCAACCTGCATCCAGACGCCGCCGCGCACGAGGGCGAGGATGTCGCCAGATTCAAGCGCCGTGGCTGCATCTGCCGCAGTGATGTCGATTGTGGTTGTCATGACGCTGCCGCCGCGAGCGCGACGCCTTTGGCTGTGACAATTGTTCCGTTTGCAGCAAGCAGCGCGTCGGAAAGTGATGTCGCTGGAGTGTCGTTGGTGATCATCAGCAGCACGACTTGATTGTCAGTGCGGCCCTGCGCGGTCTCGATTTCAAACAGGACGCGATATGTCGTGCCCGGCACGCCGGACCCGAGCATCACGACGCCGACCATGCCATCCGCGGCGGGCCATTTGTCTGAAATCACAGCCAAGTCGTAAGCAGTGCCCGGTAAAGATGAGCCGTCAGACAACGTGATCGATACGGATACGTCTTCGATCGTGTCTCCCGTTCCAGCCCCCCAGATCGACCAGTCCACAGAATAATCCAGGACGTCTGCGCTGGCCTTCTTCGGAAACGAGGGAGACTTGAATGCAGTCTGAAACCCGCGCATCCGACACTGATCAGGCCGACACCCGCCGCCGCTACTCGCGCCCGGAACCGTGTAGAGCCGCAGCGCACTAGGCACGAGACCGTTGGGTAGCGTCGTCGTCATGCGCTCACTCCATCAAAAAGCTCCAGAGCCCTCGCCTGCCGCCGGGCGAGACGCGCCAGCCAGCCAGCGCCGAATTGCGGGAAACCGTCGAGGCTGCGATAGCGCCGCTCCTGCAGGCGGGAGACGTAGAGGATGCGCGCCACCTGTTGCCCGGGCTGACTCTCCGCCAGCGCGGACGAAGTGATCGGGCCGTAGATGCCGTCCGTCGTCACACCCAACCGATCCTGCAGCACGCGCAGGCGAGACCGACCCATGTTCATGGCCTGATACGCCACGCCAGCAACCGCAGAATCACTAAGCGCCGATAGAGACGCGCCAACTCCTGCATTGACGCCATAGTCAAACCCCATCAGGTCGAGGCCGGACGGCAGCGTGTCGCCGCGCACTTCCTGCCAGTAATTCTGCCGATAGATCGCTGATGCCGTCTCGACGGTCAGGTCGCGCATGTCCGAGATCTCGACGCCGCGACGTAGCCACGCCGCCAGAGTGACGGCGCTGATGCCCATGTTCGTGCCGATGAGGCGACCGCGGTACCAGTTGCCGGGATCACCGGAGAGACGCTGGTAGCCGCCTTCTTCGGTCAGTGTGAACGAGAGGCAGGGCTGCAGGTTGGTGGCGGTCATGGGCGCACCAGATGGGCGAGAAACGCCAGCGCCCGCACGACGCCATCAAGGCCAATCAGGCCAATCGCCCACCAGACGATCTTTATCCCGTTCTTCGCGAAGTCTATCACGCTGATCAGGCCATTTACGGACGTCTCAAGGCGCTCGACAGTTTTCTCAAGGGACTCTACTCGCCCCTCAAGGCGTCCGAGTTCGCGATCCACGGTTGCAACCGCGGTCGTGTCCTGTGCAGGCATTTCAGTTTCCAGATACAAAAAAAACCGCCTCAAAGGGCGGCTGGGATTACTCGACGCCTACCCGCGAGGACTGCTTACGGGCCAAGCTCGTTGATGATCTGATTGTTGCCACTGCTGTTCTGGTTCGAGCTTCCGCCAGCGCAGTTGTGCAGGTTGCTGTTGCTGACCGACGAATATGTCGTCGAACTGCCGATGTAGACCGCGTGCATGGTCGTCGTCGTGTTGCCCAGGTTATCGTGGCAAAACTGCACGTTGTCGACGGAGTTGTTGGTGCTGATCGTGTTCCCGGTCGAGCCGCCAGAAAGCTGGATGCCCCACTCATCATCGGTCGACCCGCTCTGCCCGCAGCCCATAATCAGGCCGCCGTGCATCTTGAACCCGTCGATGTAGCTGACGATGCAAGCGCCTTTGGTATTCTGGACCTTGCCGCCGTACCACTCGACATCGCCTGAGTAAAATCTTGTCGAATTGAAAATCGCCAGATTATTTCCGACTTGAGACTGATACAATTCGCAGTCGTAGCAGGCAAAGTGCGCAAAGTTGTCAAGATCAAGATTGATGTTTGTGCCGGTCCCCGCCGTGTTGTTGCTCTCGTTTTCGAACCGGGCGAGATACAAAAACTGAGGGCAGGAATTGATACCGATCGAGCTATCACACCGGACATTGAGACCTTTGCGAGTCTGGTTGCATGTCAGTTTGGTCGCCCACACTGTCGCGACGAAATCATGCACATACAAGCAGTCACTCGCCTCATGCGTGCCGTCGAGCGCGGAGTCTATGTGACCGTCAAAGACATCAACGATATCAGATCGTGTAGTGCAGTTTCCGAGATCGGTCTGCGTGCAGCCAGTGCCGCCGTTGTTATCTGAGCCGTATAGCTCGATACCCGTACTGAACGCTTCCGCGCCTGTTGCGACGCCGTTTGTCGCCTGCTCGTGCATCTGGCGGAAATTAAAATCGTGGATGCTGATGGCCGATCCAGCGTAGTTAACGACGGACCGATACATGCCGTATGTGTTGATACGATAGACATCGCAGCCGTTGCACTGGCTGATGCGGATAGCAGCGCCTGTCTGAGCGCCACCGTTGACGATGCTGAGGTCGTGGACCGCACCGTCATACCAATAGCGGCTACTGTCGGTCAGAGTGGACGCGAGATTAAGGAGCGTGCCGGTCCCGGTGCCAGTCCAGACCAGCGTCGTGTTGCCCGGACCCGCGCCGCGCAGGTGGATGGGGCACGTCCAGTTGATCGGGCCGACAACGCCGTAGCGTCCTTGCGGGATGTAGACGTCGCCCGCGCCCGTCGAAGAGGTCGAGGGATACGCGGTCCCGTTCGACGACGCGACAACCTTGGCGCAAGCCGCTGTGATCGCGGCCTGAAATGCAGTGGTGTTGTCCGTAGCCGGGGACGCGACCGACCCGAAGTCCATGACGTTGGTCGCGTCAGAATAGTGCAGCGCGTGCGAGCGACTGGTCGTGCCGCTTGTCGCCTTCGCCACACCAGCGCTCTCGTCCGTGCCTGTCACCGTGCCGTTAGTGATGGTCGGTGTCGTTAGCGACTGATTGGTCGACGCGCCCGCAGACGCCGGGACAAGCCCCTGCTGCATCGTGTTGAGCTGATCGGCCGTCAACACATTGCCGTTCGAAAACGTCACAATGGGCGTGTTCGAAACCACCGAAGCCGTCGCCATCATGCGTGTAGCTGATACGCGCGCCGGGGCGCCAGCAAGCCGAGTGTCGCCGAGGACCGGGTGCGTCACGTCACTGGCGCCAGAGCACGCGCAGAGGCACGCCAGCAGGGCCGCCGTGAGGAATCGTTTTACGAACATTGATTGTCCCGGATGGAAAAACGCCTCAGAGGGCGGTTGTCAGGAGGCGCTATACGTGCTGCCGATCGGATACGCGCCGTCAGGGTCGACGATAGCCGCGCTGCCAGTGGGGGGCGACCATGTGGATGTTCCATCCCACAGGATGCGGTTCCAGACGTAGCCTGCACTCCTTGCGAATGTCTCGGAAGATCCATTCGACTCAGTCATCGTCTCGTTCGCCGCCG
>NZ_JAFVMF010000023.1 GCF_017377715.1 Acetobacter sacchari
AACCAGCAGCCAACCGCGATTTCAAGCCAGTCGTAGCCACCCCAACGCTCGGGAAGGACGGCCAACATTGCCCGTTTCTGCCGAATGGCCGATACGGCGATTATGACCGAAAGCAGCCAGAACGCCCGGAACTCTCGCGGTCAACCACCGCATTCCGACGCCAACGCCCCTGAGGACGCCCATACCGAACAAGACAACGCCTCTCCCCAGAGGCGTATCGTTCGCAATGTCAGCATCCTTATGGCCGGGCGCGCACTTAACGCACCACTGGCCCTGCTGCACACGTCTCTTGCCATACGGTTACTGGGTGCCCACGATTTCGGCCTGATCGTCCTTCTTTATGCGTTCGCGCGCACGGTTGGAGACATCGCCGACTTTCAGTCGTGGCAGACGGTCCTCAATTTCGGCAGTGAGTCTCTGGGCAGGCGCGACATCAACGCGTTCCATCGGATTCTGCGCTTCGGCCTGACGCTCGATATTGCCGGTGGATTCTTCGGCGCTCTGATCGGCGCGGCCTTCGCGTGGCTGGGACGCGAGTGGCTCGGCTGGCCGAACTCGCTCTCCCTTCTGGGGCCGTTATACGCCACGAGCATATTCTTCATGGCCTCGGCCACTCCAGTCGGCGTACTCAGGCTTCTGAACAAATACAGCCTGATTTCGGCGCAAAGCGTCGTGGCCACCGTGGTACGGCTGGTTGGGACACTCATATTATGGGCGGGGGGCGGCAGCGTGACCGCAATGGCTGCAGTCTGGATGCTGGCGGAAGTGGCATCCTGCGTGACGTTGTTCGGGTTCGCTACGCTGGAATTGGCGAAAAGAGATCTACTGAGGGGCCTTCTGGAGCGCCCGGGGCAAATTTTTGAAGACCTGTTTCGCGGTGAGATCAGTCGTGCATTTCCCGGGGTCTGGCGCTTTGCACTGACAACCAACCTGAACTCGACGCTGACCCTCGCCTTTGGACATATCGGCACTCTGGTGATCGGCGGGATGCTGGGGCCGGTGAGCGCCAGCTACTATCGTGTCGGAAGCCAGATCGCCGCGGGCATCGCGAAGCCCGCGACCCTCGTGCAGTCGACGCTGTACCCGGAGATGACCCGACTCTGGAATAAACGGGATACATTGCATCTGTATGTATTGGCTGTGCGCGCCGCCCTTGCCGCCGGAGCCTTGGGAAGCGCGCTGCTGTGCTTCGCATGGTTTCTCGGAGGACCGATCCTGCAGATCGTAATCGGACCGAATGGAGCAGACGCCCTACCCCTCACGATGTGGTTGCTTGGAGCCGAGGTCGTAGCCATATGGGGATTGCCGCTTGAGCCTCTGTTGTTCACGATGCGCCGGATTGGCGCCGTGATCATCGCCCGGGGCTTGGACGCCATGCTTTATCTGCCACTTCTCGTGCTGACGACCGAGTGGTACGGTCTTGATGGAGCGGGCCCGGCGATACTTGGAGCCACCGTATTTCTTGTCCTTATGCAACTGGGATTTGTCTGGCGACTGAGCGGCTCAAAGCCGACGAGCGTAGACGCGCCCCCAAAGGATAGTGCGTAACCTACTGATGCGTTTACTTTTTCCCTATATAGCGCAACCTCACCAGACGCTTCATTCCCTCCCGATCGCCATGGAGACCGCCAGCCGCCACCCCGGCGTGGAGGTCCATGTCGCCTGCGCGACTGAAAAGCACCTGGACTACGCGAAGTTCCTTGCCTCGTTTTACCCGGAGGCACAGGTACGATTCGAGCTTCTACACTTGCCAAACTTGATCCGCAGGCAGGTTGAGAAGCACGGACACTCCGTTATTTCGAAGTTTGCGAGCCTGTTTTATAACAAGAATTATTTCTCTACATTTCAGGGTATAGTGGTTCCAGAGAGAACTTCGCTCTATCTCCGCAAGCTCGGTGTCCAAACCCCGCGGATGATCTGGACTCGCCACGGCGCCGGCGACCGCGCCATCGGGTTCGCTCGTGACGTAAGATTGTTCGATTATGTTCTCATGGCGGGCCGCAAGCTCGAGCAGCGCCTGCTCGCCGACGGGTCCATACGACCAGGCCGCTATAAGACCGGCGTCTACGCGAAATTCGACATGGTCCAGCGTATGCAGACGGGACGGCCCCGCCTGTTCCCGAATGATCGTCCAACAGTCATGTACAATCCACACTTCAGCCGTGGACTGTCTTCGTGGCCGCGCTTCGGGCTTAATATCCTTGATCATTTCGCCCGACAGGACCGCTACAACCTCGTTTTCGCGCCGCATTATCGTCTGTTCGACACGCGTCGCGCCGAGATTGCGCAGTTAAAGCGCGCCTATGGCCATTACGAGCACATGCTGATTGATACAGGCAGCCCGCGCAGCCTCGACATGACCTACACCATGGGCTCCGATCTCTATCTTGGCGACGTCAGCTCTCAGGTGGCGGAGTTTCTGATCCGGCCCCGCCCGTGCCTGTTTCTGAACGCCCACGACGTCGCCTGGCAGGACGATCCGAACTACCGTTTCTGGTCGCTGGGCGACGTCAGGGACAGCACCGACGACATTGGTGGGGCGATTGATCGGGCGTTTTTCACGCATGAAGATTTCATCGCCAGCCAAAAAGACTATATAGGCGACACTTTCGACCTGAGCGGCGACGCCCCTACAGCGCCAGTCGGGGCGGACGCAATTGTCGATTACCTAAGAATGGCCAGCTGATGACCGTCATATCTCGTGTGGATAACGCTTCTTTGAATCTTGCGTTCCAGAACACAACGCCAGCTCCAGTTCCGAGCGCCTCGGGGCAAAAGCGTCGCCACGGGGATTTCGACACCTTCACCGCAGCACTGGACTACGCTGCGCAAGGTTCGGCCGGCTTCAACATATATTCCGGGCGCGGCGTGCTGCTTGAAGCGCTGCCCTACGCCACTCTCAGAGAACAGGCGCGAGAGATGGCTCTTCGCCTGCTGGCGCTCGGCCTGAAGCCCGGCGACCGCGTCGGCCTGATCGCCGAGAGCGACGGCGATTTCGCGCGTATCTTCTTTGGCTGCCAATACGCCGGACTGGTCGCGACCCCCATGCCGCTGCCCGTCGCCTTCGGCGGACGCGAGGCCTATGTCGCGACCATACGCGGCATGATCGAAAGCTCCGACGCATCCGCTCTCGTGGTCCCGGACGTCATTGGCGGATGGACCGACGAGATTGTCGCCGGCTTTGATTTGAAATTCGGGGGAAACCCGGCCCAACTGGCCACCCTGCCCGCGCCAATGCGCCCGCTTCCTGCAATCAAACCGGAAGCGCTGTCCTATCTTCAGTTTTCATCAGGCAGCACACGCTTCCCCAAAGGCGTTTGCGTCACCCAAAAATCGGGCATGGCTAACGCGCGCTCCATCGCTCTCGACGGCCTGCAGGTCCGGGAAGACGGGGATCGTTGCGTATCCTGGCTGCCGCTGTACCACGACATGGGTCTCGTCGGGTTTTTCCTGACGCCCATGACCTGCCAGCTGACCGTCGATCTGCTGCCGACCCGCGAATTCGCCCGCCGCCCTCACGTGTGGCTGGAACTGATCTCGCGCAATCGCGGCACCATCTCCTATAGCCCGTCCTTCGGTTACGAACTTTGCGCCCGTCGATCCGGTTCGGGCGACATCGACCTGTCGTGCTGGCGGATCGCTGGCATCGGCGGAGACATGATCCGACCGCACATCCTCGAAGATTTCGGGGAACGCTTCGCCTCCGTCGGCTTCGATCAGCGGGCCTTCGTCGCCAGTTACGGCATGGCCGAAGCCACCCTGGCCATCAGCTTCGCTCCACTGGGGAACGGCATCCAGACCGACACGGTCGATCTGCGCCGTTTGGAGTCCGATGGCGTGGCGATTTCCGCGAACGATCCTTCCCTTTCCCTGCGTACGTTCATGCTATGCGGCCGCGTCCTGCCTGGGCACGAGATGGAAGTTCGCGGCCCGGACGGCTCGGCTCTGCCCGAACGGACAGTCGGCGCGATCTACGTGCGCGGGCCGAGCCTGATGAGCGGATATTTCCGCCTGCCCGTGGAAACCGCCGAGGCGTTAAGCGCCGACGGTTGGCTGAACACCGGCGACCTTGGCTACATGAAAGACGGGCAAATCGTCGTCACCGGCCGCGCCAAAGACCTGATCATCATCAACGGCCGCAACATTTGGCCGCAGGATCTGGAATGGTGCGCCGAAACCGAGATCGAGACGCTTCGCAGCCGCGACGTCGCCGTATTCTCGATAGAGGAAGACGACAGAGAAAAAGTGGTGGCGCTCGTGCAATGCCGCGCGACCACCGATGACGCGCGGGAAGAACTGCGCGACCGCGTCGCAAGCCTGTTTCGCCGTTTGCACGGCGTCGACGTCAATGTCGTGCTGGTGCCCCCACACTCCCTGCCGCAGACATCCTCCGGCAAGCTGACCCGGGCAAAGGCGAAAACCATGCTGCTATCGGGCGCTTTCGATCCCCGCGACGAAACAGCCAACGCCGCGTGATGCGCCGCGCGCATGACGCGCGCGCAGTGCCGGACCACTTCTGGCCAGCCATCAGCTTTTAAGCCATAACGACCGCCCTCGGCTCGCACGGCGAGACGCGGCGGCCGTCCACGACAAATGAGACGCCGACGCGCAGCGGCGGACAGCAATGATGAAAGGTGATCCGATGAGCGAAACAATTGAGGATGTATCGGCGCTGATCGTCAACAAGCTGCTGGCCAATCCCAAGGTGCCCCGCGACATAAACGGGTCCAGCAAGATTGTGGAGGATCTGGCGTTCGACTCACTCGCTGTGATGAATTTCGTCATGGAGATCGAGGACGAAATGGATGTTTCCGTGCCGCTCGACCGTCTTGCCGACATCCGTACGGTGGACGACCTTGCGACCTGTATCGTCTCCCTCAAAAACGGCGGTTGAGGTCTGAATGAGCATCTTCGACAAATTCCGCACCGTCGAGCAAAGGCTCGCCCTGCTGACCGCTGGCGGCGGCCGTAACCCGTTCGACGTGATGATCGAACGGCCCGTGTCCTCGACAGTCGGAATCATCGAAGGCCGCGAGACGCTGCTGTTCGGCACGAACAACTATCTTGGACTCAGCCAGTCCCAGCGTGCGATCGACGCCGCGATCGACGCCGTTCGCGCGCGAGGCGTTGGCACCACCGGATCGCGTATCGCCAACGGCACGCAGAGCGTGCACCGGGAGCTTGAGCAACGCATTGCCTCATTCTTCGGGCAGAAGCATTGCATGGTGTTCTCCACCGGATATCAAGCCAATCTCGGGATGATCTCGACCCTCGCCGGCAAGGACGATTACCTGATCCTCGACGCCGACAGCCATGCGAGCATCTACGACGCCAGCCGTCTTGGGCACGCTCAGGTTATACGCTTCAAGCACAACGATCCCGACGACTTGCACAAACGCCTGCGGCGCCTCGAAGGAACGCCCGGCGCCAAGCTCGTTGTCGTGGAGGGCATCTATTCGATGACCGGCAACGTCGCCCCCCTCAAGGAAATGGCGGCGATCAAGCGCGAAACCGGAGCGACGCTCCTCGTCGACGAAGCCCACTCGTTCGGTGTTCTCGGTCCAACCGGTCGCGGCGTCGCCGAGGCTGAAGGCGTCGAGGCGGATGTCGACTTTATCGTCGGCACGTTCTCGAAGAGTCTGGGAACCGTTGGCGGTTACTGCGTCTCCAATCACGACGAGATCGATCTCGTCCGGCTGCAGTGCCGCCCCTATATGTTCACGGCCTCCCTGCCGCCGGAAGTGATCGCCGCAACGATGGCCGCGCTTGACGACATGGTCGCCCAGCCGGAACTGCGGACGCAGTTATCCCAAAACGCTGCGCAGTTTCACGCGGGTCTGAAGGGGCTGGGGTTGAACGTCAGCCAGCAGGTCAGCCCGGTCGTGGCGGTGACTCTGGAAACTGTCGAAGAAGCGATTGCTTTGTGGAACAGGCTTCTGGACCTCGGGCTTTACGTCAATCTGAGCCTGCCGCCCGCGACGCCTGACCATCGCCCGCTTTTGCGGTGCTCGGTGATGGCCAGCCATACGAGCGCGCAGATTGCGCGCGCTGTCGAAATCTTCGCCGAAGCTGGCGCAAGTCTCGGTTAACGTAAAGGCAGGATCCGTGTCAGCCCTTATCGGCAAGTAGACGGACCCCGCCGGATTTTCCGCCGCTCTTACGGCGCCTCAGCAAATCGAGGTCCAATCAGGCGCCCGTTGGCGGGCGTCTGCTTTACCAAAGCGCTGTCCAGCCGCCATTTTTTGGTACCCCCACCCAATTCGCATCATTCCAGCTCATCCTACGCCTCCGCCACTCGGCAGGCGTCACTCGAGCGTGAGGCTATCCGATGATTGCGCAGGATCGGAAAAACCCTCGAAAAAATAAGAATCAAGCACCTTATCTGTTCACACGGGTTCACGAATAAGGTTCCGGTTCATTGTTTTGGCGCGCATCATCCGACCAGCCGATTCCGTCTGACCGGATGACGCCCCAGGATCGAATCCAGAACTGATGTCGACGGTTACGATTCCAAAACAGCCCTATCGCAACACCGCCGCCGCATACCGAACGACGCAAGTCACGCCCCGAAAAGCGCCGGAGCGTCCGGCAACGCCTCCACACAGAGGCCGAAACATACGCTCGACATGCACGAAAACGTCGCCGAAGCGAATTTTTGCGTGGCGCGCCAGCAGAACGCCAACGCGTATGCATCCAACGCAACCATATCCGAAGGAGAGGCGTCCGCATGATCGGCAAGACGAAAATCGCCGTCTCCATACAGGCAAAACACCGACAACGTCGCCGCGGAAGAAAGCGGAATGGAGAAGCTTTTCCTGAACGGCCTCAGGGTTATGCGTACCTTTCTGACGACCGCCAACGCGGCGACGAGAGATACGGTCTGTTCGACATCCTCTCTCAGAAAACGACAATTTTTCGAAATCTTTGCCTTGTCTCGAAGAAACAAGATGGCCTGATCAACAGTGCCGGAAAACGCCACACCGTCGTCTACGGGCGCATCATTGACGATATGCTCCGTCCAGTCTCGAGGAACCCGACGCCCCCAGACCACGATGTCGGAAGATGCCCCTAAAACGTCAGCAACGATGGCGGGATCTGACGACGCCGTGACCCTTGCGCCAGCATCGTCCCGGCTGGCCGGCCAGCTATCGACTACGAACATTTTAGGTGCGCGCTGCAACGGATTGTCGAACGTCCATTCCGCATGCCCCCACGTGATCGACGGTCAGCAGCAAACGCCGCGTCGGGATGGAAAGCTCGGAAAGCGGCGGCGACCGGTGAAGCACGGCTCCTGTGGCCACCCGCCCCGGATAGAGCAAGCCTTTAAGAATAACTATATCTCCGGCAAGCGTTTCGTGAATATCGTCATCATCGGCGCGTTTCCACTGCACGCCGGGGCCGATATAGGTGCAGAGCAACCGCAACCCAACATTGTCGACGTGAAAACGGCGGCAACTGTCGTGGTCAATACACTCAAGTCGAAGACGCACATCGTCTTCTCCGGTCAAATGTCTGTAGTGATGCACTAACGCCAGAACGTCGGCGACGAGACATGCTGCGGCATTCCCGGCAACGCTCCTCAGCCGGGTCTCCAGAATTTCCGGTCTACCCATGTCGAGGAAAAATTCCGGACCAGTCTCAAGATAGGCGAATACAGCCCTAGCAAGATTTTGATCCAGAACGCGCGGTAAGTGGGCCAGATGACAAGCCGGGCGCTCTATCTCGCGCAACGACGAAGGAACCAGCAACCGTCGCTGTGTCGTGCATCCGGAGCGCATTTGAGTTTCCCGCATTTGTTATGTTATAACATAACATGACGCTCACCTTCGGCGCAACAGTAGGATCAGACCCCATGACGTCCCGCCTTCCCGTCACAGTTCTGTCCGGCTTTCTCGGCGCCGGAAAAACCACGCTGCTCAACCATATCCTGAACAACAGGCAGGGGCTGAAAGTCGCCGTCATCGTCAACGACATGAGCGACGTGAATATCGACGCCGATCTGGTGCGAGAAAACGGCGCGCTGTCCCGCACGGACGAAAAACTCGTCGAACTGAGCAACGGCTGCATCTGCTGCACCCTGCGCGACGATCTCCTGCAGGAGACGCGAAGACTCGTCGAAGAGAAGAGATTCGACTATCTCCTGATAGAATCAACTGGAGTCTCGGAGCCTCTCCCCGTCGCCGCGACATTCGAATTCCGAGACGAAGCCGGGTACAGCCTGTCCGACATTGCCCGCCTCGACGCCATGGTGACGGTCGTTGACGCCGCGAACCTGCTGAACGACTACAGTTCGTCCGACTTCCTGCGTGAGAGAGGCGAGAGCGCCGGAGAGGAAGACGACCGTACACTTGTCGATCTTCTTGTGGAGCAGATCGAGTTCGCGGACATCGTTATTCTGAACAAGATATCGGCCGCAACAGTTGAGCAGCAGGATGCGGCGAGACAGATTATTCGCAGCCTGAACCCGGACGCTGATGTCATCGAGACGGACATGGGCGTCGTGGCGCCGGACCGCGTCCTGAACACCGGACGCTTCGATTACGAAATGGCGCAAAAACATCCTCTGTGGTACAAGGAGTTGTTCGAATTTCAGGATCATGTTCCAGAAACCGAGCAATACGGCGTCCGCAGCTTCGTCTACCGCGCCCGCCGACCGTTTGTCCCGGAGAGCTTCAAGGCGTTCATCGACGCTTCATGGCCCGGCGTCATTCGCGCCAAGGGGCACTTCTGGCTGGTCACCCGCCCGGAATGGGTTGGCGAACTCGGCCAGGCGGGCCCAATGGTCCGCACCCAGGCTCTGGGCTTCTGGTGGGGAGCGATCCCGAAAAGCCAATGGCCCGAAAGCTCTGAGTGGGAAGACATGATCCTCTCCAAATGGGACCCGCTATACGCGGACCGCAGGCAGGAGATCGTATTCATCGGCACGTCCGCCATGGACGAGGTAGCAATCCGCAAGGCGCTCGACGCGGCCTTGATCCCGGAGCTGGACGCCGGGCGCTTCGACCCGCTGCTTTACGCGCATTTGCCCGACCCATTCCCGATCTGGTGTCGCGAGCAGGAGGAGGCCTTCGAGGATGCCTGATCCTGGACGCTCAAATGAACGCACGCTACGAGGCGAGATGTGGCGGCGATATGAAGGCGACGACTGGGACGCTTTCGACGCACTGCCCTGCACCGTCCGCAGAAGGCTGAACGAGCACAGCTATGACGCGTGGGCGGTCAATGTCCTGATGCTGTGGCGTCATTACAAGCGACAATATGGACGAACGCCTCGTGCGGAGCGGGCTCTGATCCGTTATCTCGATTATTGCGAACGACTGGAGCGGCAGGCGTTCGCCGAGCGTCATGCGGAGCGGTTCGGATATCCGCTCGCCCACGACGCCGCCCGGGCGAGCGTCCTGCGTCTGTCTTCCTGACTGTCCATGCTCCCTCCGCCGAGAGCGGAGAGAGTGGAAGCCATTTCGCGATGCTACTCGCCCGTCGCCGACAGAATCGCGACGGACGCTTCACTGGTCAGAACACGGAATGTAAAGCTCTCCTGCAGATACAGCTCGACGGATTCCGCCGAATGACTGCTGTAGCCAATGGACAGATCCTGCCCGATATTCAGTTCGAAGTCGCCGCCGCGAATTGAAAGAACATAGACCCCTTCGATCGCAGGAGCGAAAACGATCTTGTTCTCAACGAGGCGCTCGATGTGGCGAAGAACGGGATACCCCTCCTCGTTCCCTCCGCTGACGGCGGCGGAGGCGGCTTCGCCAAGAACGACGGCGTAGGGCCCGTTGACGCCCGCGAGGCGCAATTCGTTCAGCGCATCAGCGATAACCCGCGGATAGTCCATGACGGATGTCGGCAGGGTGAGCTTGCGGTTCGACGTTCCCTCACGGACGCCCTGAATCCCTGCGGCGGCGTAACCGTCGAACACAGCGCGATCTTCTGCAAAAGCGATCTTCTTCGCCGCATCCTTCAGCGGCTGCCAGTCGGAGTCCAGTGACCCGCGCTCGACATCGTCGATCGCCTCCCGACTCAGGGAGAACGGAATACGAAGCTCCACCAGAGGCAAAACCTCGCGACGTAGCGCACGGATTCCCTCCGCAGGACCGTCTATTTTCGTCGTGTGACCCGTCGTCACTGCGGCGAAGCCGACGCCCTTGGGCTCTGGCGCATCCACGACACGGCGCGCGCCAAGATAGCGTTTGAGCGTGCGTGAGGCCTCGTCCTCGATTTCCGCCCAGGCGGCGTCCGATATGGGAGCGAGATCCCTGTGCAGATTATTCATGTCAGATTTCTTCCTTCAATGAACCGATACCGAGAGACCCCCTGGGCGCGCCCTGTGCAACGGGGGGAGCCTTGCCCGCGTCCTGAACGTCCTCGGCCGAGATGGGCTCTGCGTCTGCAGACGTGGCGTCCAGAAAATCCGCTGTCGGGATAAAGAACAACGATCCTGTCACAGCGCGGCTGACATCGAGGAGACGGTCGTAATTGCCGGGCGGCAGGCCGATAAACATGTTGTCCAGCATCCGCTCGATGCGCGCAGGCGATTTCGCATAGCCTATAAAGTAGGTGCCGAACTCCCCCTTGCCGACGTCGCCAAACGGCATGTTGTCGCGGAGAATCTGCAACTGCTCGCCGTTCTCTTCGATATTCGTCAAAACGTTGTGCGCGTAGCTGGGTTTGGCGGCCTCCGAAAGCTCGATATCCGAGAGCTTTTTGCGTCCGACAATTCTTTCCTGCTGCTCAACGGGAATCGCATCCCATTTTTTGAGATCATGCAGGTATTTCTGGATGATCACATAGCTCCCGCCAGCGAAATCCGAATCTTCGTCGCCGATTATGGTGGCGGCGACGGCGTCCTGCTTCACCGGGTTTTCCGTCCCGTCTACGAACCCCAGAAGATCGCGCTCGTCGAAATACTTGAACCCATGAACCTCGTCGACCACGACCGCCGAGCCCTCAAGGCGCGAGACGATGTTGGCCGCGAGTTCGAAGCAGAGATCCATCCGTGCGGCACGGATATGAAACAGCAGATCACCTGGCGTCGACGGCGCATGGTGAACGCCGTTGATTTCACGGAACGGGTGCAGTTCCTTTGGACGAGGCGCGCCGAAAGTCTGATCCCACGCCTCCGACCCCACGCCCATCACGCAGGACAGACGACCGTCCGGCGCGCGGAATCCTACGCCACGCACGAGCGACGAGAGATCGGCGCAAAGATCGCGCAGGATCGAGCCGTGCTCGGGCCCGCGATGCAACGTAAGGGTCAGGAAAATCGCGGCGCTCGTCAGTTTCTCCCCGACGGCCTGCGGCGTGGCTGAAGACAAACCCTGCTCTCCCAATTCAGACGTCGTGAAATCAGCGCCACGGCTTTGCTGCGGGCTTCAACGATCGTCACTCACGATTTTAGACACCTCGGCGCCCGATCGAAAAGCCCCGGCGATAGGTTCGCACTTGCCCCCGGGACATTGCCGAATGCCCCAAGACCGCCGAAAGCGCCCTTGTCATTAAGCGTCTCCTGCCGGGCTCAACCATCTGACTGCTCCGCAAGCTCGTGCCCGGGCGCGCTTGCGGGCTACGCAGGCCCGTTAGATCAATGCTTCCGGAGCACTCGCCCGGCGACGACCTCCAGCTTGCTCAGCAAGGCCGGGTCGCGGTGCGACGGGGCCGTGATCAGAGCATGCTCCAGCGCCCGGTCGCAGCCAGCCGGACACAGGCCGCGCGCCTTGCCAAGCTCCGGGATCATCGCCTTCACCAGAGAACGCGCGTGATCGGCGTTGTCGTGCATGACCTTGACCACGGCGTCGACCGTCACGCTGTCGTGCCCGTCGTGCCAGCAGTCGTAATCCGTCACCATGGCGACCGTCGCGTAGCAAATCTCAGCCTCTCGGGCGAGCTTGGCCTCCGGCATGTTGGTCATGCCGATCACGGCGCAACCCCAGCTCCGATACAGTTCACTCTCGGCGCGGGTGGAGAACTGCGGTCCTTCCATCACCAGATATGTGCCGCCGCGCGTATGCGGAACGCCCAGTTCAGCCAGTTTCGCCTGCGCCACGTCGCCTATGCGCGGGCAGACCGGATCCGCCACAGACACATGCGCGACGCATCCCGTGTCGAAGAAGCTTTTCTCGCGCGCGAAGCTGCGGTCGATGAACTGATCGACGATGACGAAATGCCCAGGCGGCAGATCTTCACGCAGCGACCCGACGGCGGAGAGCGAGATAATGTCGGTGACGCCGGCGATCTTCATCGCTGCGACATTGGCGCGGTAGTTCAGGCGCGAAGGGGGCAGCGGATGGCCCCGACCGTGCCGGGGCAAAAACACGCAACGCACGCCATCCAGCGTGCCGAACAGCAGTTCGTCAGACGGTGCGCCCCAGGGCGTCTCGACCTTGCGCCACTCCTTGTTCTCGAGCCCGGCGATGTCATAGAGGCCGGACCCTCCTATGACGCCGATGACTGGGCTCACGCTCTGCGTAGCGTTAGTGGACATTGGACCAGACTCTCCGTTTGAGAATGAAAAGAAGGCAACCGAGGAACAGCAGATAAAGCGTTACGCGCACTCCGACGCGGCGCCTCTCATCGAGATGGGGCTGGGCGACCCACGCCAGAAAGGTCGTGACGTCCTGCGCTTCCTGATCGAGCGTCGCCTGCGTGCCGTCGGCATAGACCACCGAGCCGTCATGCAGCGGCGGCGGCATGGCGATGGTCCGCCCCAGAGCGAAGCGGTTGTAGAACGTATCCTTTGCCTCCGTCACGCCCGCAGGCGGCGGCCCATAGCCGGTCAACAGGGCGTAGATACGATCAGGGCCGCCGGGATAGACGACCGCCAGCCGCGATTGATCGGGCGGGATGACCGCGCCCGGCGTCAGGCCCTGCGCCACAGGCGGCGTCGGGAAAGCGTCATCCAGCGTCGCAGGACGCGTCTTTCCTTCCGCGCCGTCTGGAACCGTATGGCTCTCCGCGACGGCCTCAGCCTGATGGTCGTTCAGGCCCATCCCGCGAAGATCGCCGAAATGGACATGCTCCATCCCGTGGCAGTTGGAACAGACCTGTGCGTAGACAGCGTAGCCGCGCTGAACGCTGGCGAGGTCGAAATGGCCGAGCGGTCCGTCGAAGCTCCACGCCCGTTTCGGCGAAGGGTCATGCTCGCCCTTTGCTGCGAGAGACGACGTCGGAGACAGGAGCGCTGCGACAATCGCGGCGCTCGCCACACCCCGCAGAAAGGACGGTCGGTTCATGGCGCGCGCTTCGCCGCCGCGATCTCGCGGCGCGAGATCAACGGCATGAGAACAAGAAAATGCACGAAGTAATAGAGCGTGGCCGCCTGCCCGACATATAGCCACACACCCTGAACATGCCGTGCGCCAGCCATGCCCAACAGAATGAAAGCCACGACCAGCGCAGCCATCCCGGCCCGGTAGACCGGACGCTCGCGGGCGGAGCGGAGCGGCGACACATCAAGCCATGGCGCTGCGAAGAGCACGAGAATGGAGCCGACCGACGCCAGCAGCCCGCCCAGTTTGGACGGCACCGACTGCAGGACGCCATAGAACGGCAGCAGGTACCATTCGGGCTCTATGTTGGGCGGCGTGCGCATCGGGTTGGCGGGACGATAATTCGCCGGTTCGACGATCAGGCTCGGCAAAAAGAACATCACCGCCGCGAACGCCAGAGCGAAGACGACCAGCGCAAGCCCGTCCTTGGCGGTGAAATACGGGTGGAACGGAAGGGTCTCGCTCGGCCCTGCTGGAGGGCGGCCGCTTGGCGTCCCCGGCCCGGACACATGCAGCGCCGCGATATGCATCCCGACGACGCCCAACACCGCGAACGCGAGCGTGAAATGCAGAACGAACAGACGATGCAGAGTCCCGTCGCCCGGATGATCGCCGCCAAGGAACATGCGCTCCAAGACAGGCCCCACGCCCGGGACTGCGGCGATCGCCTTCCCGGCGACATCCGCGCCCCAGTAAGACATCTGCCCCCACGGCAGCACGTAACCAGCGAAAGCGGTGGCAAGCACCATGGCGAACAGCGTCATGCCGACCAGCCAGAGCAATTCGCGCGGCGCCTTGTAGGAGCCGTAATAAAGCCCCCTGAACAGGTGCAGATACAACGCGCCGACGAACAGGCTGGCGCCGGTCATATGCATCGAGCGCAAAAGCCAGCCGCCGGGGACGCGCCGCTCGATCTCCTCGATTGAGGCGAAAGCGCCTGCGGCGCTGGGCGTGTAGTGAAGGGCCAGCGCCAGACCGGACAACAGCATCAACGCCAGCGCCACCGTCAGCATCGCGCCGACCGTCCACAACACATTGAGGGAGCGCGGCATCGGGAAGCGCACGTATTCGCGCGTAAAGGCGCCGACCACCGGGAGTCGGGCGCCGATCCAGCCAAGCGCGCCTGCCGGACGGCCTTCGGAGCAGTCGGTGTCGTGGTCTGAAGGCGCCGTCGCCATGCGCATTCCCTCTCGAAGTCGAAAAACCGGAAATCGGTTGCGCGACCAGAGCCCGCGCGACTGTTTAACGGCCGAGCCGCCACTCTTGCAATGAGGCCGACCTTGCAATGATTGGCTGGATGGCGCACCCGTCTTGCGTGACTGGCGACGCCGCGCGAACGCAGCGCGTGCGGCCGGACGAGCAAACAGGCGGAGGCCCCGATATGGAACAGTCCGAGAACGTCGGCGCAACGCATGAGGCTATGAGGGCCGAGGCCCGGAGCTGGTTCGAAACGCTGCGCGACCGGATCTGCGACGCGTTCGAAGCGATCGAGCAGGACGCGGTGGAGTGCGGGACGCAGACCCTGCCGGGCCGGGAGGCCGCCGGGCGCTTCGAGCGCAAAAGCTGGTCGCGCGAGGACGAAAGCGGCGGCCATGGCGGCGGCGGCGTTATGAGCCTTATGCGAGGGCGGGTGTTCGAGAAGGTCGGTGTCAATGTCTCGACCGTGCAGGGCGAATTCAGCCCCGAGTTTCGCAAGACCATTCCCGGAGCGGCCGAAGATCCGCGCTTTTTCGCCACGGGAATCAGCCTTGTGGCGCATATGAGCAGTCCGCTCGTTCCCGCCGCGCATTTCAACACGCGCATGATCGTCACGACCGAAGGCTGGTTCGGCGGCGGCGGCGACATCACCCCCATGTTTCCCGAAAGCGCCGAGGCGCAGGACGACGCCGCGCGCTTTCACAAAGGGTTCGAAACCGCGTGCGACCGCCACGACCCGGAGTACTATCCGCACTTCAAGGCGTGGTGTGACAAGTATTTCTATCTGCCGCATCGCACGGAGCCGCGCGGGCTGGGCGGAATTTTCTACGACCACCTGCGCAGCGGCGACGCAAGACGCGACTTCGCCTTTACGCGCGACGTCGGGCTTGCCTTTCTGGAGACCTATCCCGAGATTGTCCGCGCCCGCATGTTGGAACCCTGGACTCCCGAACAGCGCGAAGCACAGTTGATCCGACGCGGGCGTTATGTCGAGTTCAACCTGCTGCACGACCGGGGCACGCTGTTCGGGCTTCGGACCAACGGCAACACAGAAGCCATCCTGATGAGCCTGCCGCCGGAGGTGAAATGGCCCTGATTTTGCCGCAGACACGCTTTAACCTGGTTGTAAGGTCGATCGTTTGAACTGATAAAGCGATGAAGGGAGTCTGGAGTCACGTGCCTGAGGCCGATCACGACGTAACTGAAGACGGGAGCAAAGCCCCACGACGTCGCGAGCGAAAGCCGCCGTTGAACGTCTCGGGCCGCCGCGAGGTCCTGAAAACTGTCGGCGCCGTCGTCGGGACGTTGACCGCCGCCCGCTGCGGTCTTCTGCACGCCGCGCCTCCTCTACGTGCGCAACACGCTCGCCCCGACATCGAGACGGTCGCGCAGGTCACCGCGGCCACCGCGATCGGCACCCCGACCTTGATTGTGGCTGGAAACGCAGCCCCTGCACGTTGGGCGCCGCTCATCGCCTCGAGTTTTTCAGAAACGCTCTCCACCGACTCCCCGATCGTCCTGCGAAAGACCGGCGGCCAGGACGGCGTGACAGGCGCGAACCTGTTTGACTCACTCGCTTCCGCAGACGAGAGCGGCAGCGCGCTGCTGGCGCCGGGCGCGGCCATTCTCGCCGCCCAGGCCGGCGATCCGCGCGTGCATTTCGACTATCAACGCTGGCTGCCCGTGCTGCTCAGCGTCAGCGCCCCTATCGCCGTCGGTCGCGTGGACTTCCGGCGCAGCTTACGCACCATGCTGAAGGACCGTCCCGTTCGCGTCGCGGTTTCCGCGCCGAACGGACTTGAGTTGCCGACAATGCTTGCGCTGACGATCCTGTCGATGCGCGTGATTCCAATCAGCGGCTTCGGTGGAGCAGAGGCGGCCATAGGGGCTCTGCGCCGCGGCGAGGTCGACGTCGTACAGCTCCCCGCTGACTCTGCCCACCCTGACTTGTTGCAGGGTTTGGCCGCAGACGGTTTCGAACCACTGTTCGCCATCACGCCGACTGCCGATCCGAGCGTCTCCATCGCCCAGGATTTCACCACCCGCTACGAGGCGTTGCGAGGTCACGCTCCCGCGCACCCCCTTTACCCCGCATTCAAAGCCACAGCTGCGGCCGCGTGCGTCGACATGGCGCTCGTATTGCCCATGCTCACGCCGCCCGCACAGGCCGCGCGTTGGCGGCACGCCGCAACACTGGCGGCCGCCCAGCCCGAAGCCACCGCAATGGCGAAAAATGATGGCGGTCGCTTGATAGCGGGCGCAGACGACGCTTCCGTCTACGCCGCGTTGGCGCCAGACCTCTCGGCCATACTCGCTCTGCGGCGGTGGCTCGCAGAGCACGGACCGTCTTGGCGAGTAGGCTGATCTGGTAGAATCTGGCTGGCGGGCAGC
Organism: Acetobacter sacchari; assembly: GCF_017377715.1. Classification (GTDB taxonomy): domain Bacteria; phylum Pseudomonadota; class Alphaproteobacteria; order Acetobacterales; family Acetobacteraceae; genus Acetobacter; species Acetobacter sacchari. Next base: position 16,860 of record NZ_JAFVMF010000023.1, read on the forward strand.
CCGCGACTGAGGTGACAGTTTCATCGAGCGCAATGTCGCCAAACCACAGTCAGCCGCAGCGCGGGCCGCTGTATCCGCCAGGCGCCGATCTTAACGTCTGGACATGCACATCACATCACGCAGACCTCGTCCCATCGCGACGCCGGACCGTCTCCCTGACAAAGAGCAGGAATCAGGGCGCGTTCAGGATGCTTTTACGAAAATCCTCGCATAGTCTTTGCGTGCCGCCCGCGAGTATTCCCACATCACTTCCGATCGCTACGAACCGCGCGCCCATTTCGACATAGCGCTGCGACAGAGACAGATTGCTTGACAGGATTCCGGCCGGTTTCCCTGCGTCCATAATGGTATGGAGCGCAGCCTCAACATGGCGCTGAACATCGACATGCCCCGGATTTCCGCGACGCCCAAGGTCGGCCGCCAAATCTGCCGGGCCGATAAAGACCCCATCAACCCCATCGACTTTGAGTATATCGTCAAGCGCGGCAAGGCCCGCGCGGCTTTCCACCTGCAATAGCAGACAAATTTCTTCGTCAGCCGTTTGCAGATAATCCGGAATCCGATTGAACGACGATGCTCTGGCCAACGCGGCGCCTACACCGCGTTTCCCTGCAGGAGCATATCGCACGGCGCGCACCATCTCCGCCGCCTGCTCGGCCGATTCAATCATAGGCACGAGGATCGTCTGCGCGCCCGCATCGAGTATCTGCTTTATCATCCATGTTTCGGGCGCCACAGGGCGCACCACCGCCTGTCCACGCCCCGCCGCAATGGCCTGCAGTTGCCGCATGATGCTGCGAATATCGTTAGGAGCGTGTTCGCCGTCCACAAGAAGCCAGTCATAACCAGCTCCAGCACAGATTTCCGCCGTGTAGGCGTCCGCCAACGCAAGCCAGAGTCCGATGAGGGGCTTATCCCCCCCTAGAGACGCCTTGAAGGCGTTTGAGGGAGCAGGCATGGCTTTACGCGTTCCTTTCAAAAAAGCAGCTTATGGTTCCAATCTTCCCGTAATCAGCGACTATGGTGTCGCCTGGCCTGGCTTCGACCGGCCGTATGAAGGAACCGGAAAGCACGACCTGCCCCGCCTCGATCTTGCCGCCATACTGTTTCAGGCGCGCCGCAAGCCACGCAATGCCACGCGCCGGGTGGTTGAGAACACCGGCGCCAAGCCCGGTTTCCTCTACCACTGCGTTACGAGAAACTATAGCTCCTACCCATCGTATATCGACATCATCGACGTGACGCCTGTTCCCGCCAAGCACAATGCCCGCGTTCGCCGCGTTATCTGACACAGTGTCTATGATGGAGCGCGGAGTCTTTGTGGCGGGATCAACGCGCAATATCCGTGTATCCAGAATCTCCAGCGCGGGGACCACATAGTCCGTCGCAGCGAGCACGTCGAAAGAAGAGATCGCGTCACCCGTCAGATCCCGCTTGAAGACGAAGGCAAGCTCCGCTTCAATCCGCGGCTGGATGAAGCGCGTTGCGGCGATACTCGCGCCATCTTCAAACAGCATATCGTCAAAAAGTACGCCCGAGTCCGGGGTATCAATTCCAAGAGCGTACTGCATCGCCCGAGAGGTAAGGCCAATCTTCCAGCCAATGACTCTTCGGCCTGACAGAATTTTTTTTCTTATCCATGCATCCTGAATCGCATACGCATCCTCCAGAGCAGCGTCCGGATATTTAAGGGAAAGCAACCCGATCTGCTTTCTGGTACGTTCCGCTTCATCCAGAGACTCAGCGGCCGACAATATCTGCTCCGATGTCAGCATGTCGCCTCCCTATTCCTCATCGGCAATGGAGTTTTCCAGACGACCGAGTCCGGTAGCCTCAACTTCCACAACATCTCCGGGTTTCAACCACACAGGCGGTTCCAGACGCGCGCCAGCGCCTGTCGGCGTCCCGGTGACGATAACGTCTCCAGGAACAAGTGTCGTAAACGTAGAAATATAGGAAATTATCTTACGGAATGAAAAAATCATCCGACCTGTTCTGTCATGCTGTCGGATTTCCCCATTCACGCGCGTTATCAGTTCCGCATCGCGAATCTGCTCTTCAGAAACGAAGGGAACGAGCCACGGCCCAATAGAGCCCGTGCCGTCAAAGTTCTTTCCTTGCGTGACGTTGAACTTGGCGTGCCTTACCCAGTCGCGAATAGTGCCTTCGTTGCAAAGGCTCAACGCGGCAATATGCCCAAGCGCCTTATCCTCCGGGATTCGACGCCCAGCCTTGCCGATGATCACGACAATCTCACCCTCGTAATCAAGCTGAGGCGATTCGGGTGGGCGTCGCAGAGCCTGTTTGTGACCAACAAAGCTCCGCGGGAATCTAATAAACAAGGACGGGTTTGTTGGGGCAGTCTGTCCGTCCTTGTATTCTTCGTTACGATCAGGAAAATTCACTCCTACACAAATGATTTTTTCCGGTTTTGTTACAGGAATCAAAAATGTAATTTCCGACTCCTGAAAATCAATTCGATCTGGAGCAGTTTCGACGACCTCCGTCAGTGCTCCTGCTTCTATCACTTCCCTGAGGTCCGACCAACGCTCGCCGAACACAGCGGAGAGATCCGTGATTCCCTCGGGACGCCACAGCCCGTATCGAGTTTCACCACCGGCCGAGAATGTTATCAATCTAGCAGTCACTTCGCGCCCCCTCTTCCTTAAGCGACAGACCCAACGCAAATATATTTCAATTCTGTATAATCTTCGATTCCATGACGCGAACCTTCACGTCCGATGCCGGACATTCCACGACCGCCAAAAGGAGCTTCTGCCGTAGACAAGGCGCCCGTATTTACGCCAACGATTCCACACTCAAGCGCTTCGCTTACGCGAAAAACACGAGACGCATCGTTGGTGCAGAAATACGCCGCCAGACCAAACTCCGTATCGTTGGCGGCCGAAATCGCCTCGTCCTCTGTATCGAACCGGATGATCGGCGCGACTGGACCAAAAGTCTCCTCATGCGTGATACGCATCCGGGCCGTGACGCCTTTAAGAACCGTCGGTTCAAAAAACAGCCCGCCTTTTTGGTGCCTCTTCCCACCAACAAGAATTTCGGCTCCGTTGTTACAAGCGTCAGCGATGTGCCCCTCCACTTTCAACAAGGCCCGTTTGTCTATAAGCGGCCCAAGCGACACATTCGCATCCAGACCACTTCCGACGGAAAGCTCTCGAACTCTTTCACTGAAAGTTTCGGAAAATTTATCATAGATATTTTTTTGAACGTATATTCTATTAGCACAAACACATGTTTGTCCATTATTACGAAATTTTGCCAATATGGCTGCCTCAACCGCTACATTCAGGTCTGCGTCGTCAAAAACAATAAAGGGAGCGTTTCCCCCAAGCTCCAGACTCAGCTTTTTTATTGTCGGCGCGCATTGTCCATAAAGAAGAGCACCGATCGCAGTAGAGCCCGTAAAGGTCAGTTTTCGAATTTTCTGGCTGGACGTCATAACCCCGCCAATTTCGACCGCATTGCCTGTGACGACACTGAACAGCGCAGCCGGGAGTCCAGCGCGCTCCGCAAGAACGGCAAGCGCGATCGCTGAAAACGGTGTCTGCTCCGCAGGCTTCAGCACGACAGCGCACCCCGCCGCCAGAGCAGGCGCTACTTTACGCGTGATCATCGCACAGGGAAAATTCCATGGCGTAATAGCAGCCACAACACCGACAGGCTGCCTGATGACCAGAAGACGTTTGTCCTCCTGATGACCAGGGATTATTTCCCCATAAAGTCTGCGGGCTTCTTCTGCGAACCAAAGAACATAGCTGGCGCCATATTGAATCTCTCCGGCAGCTTCAGCTAAAGGCTTTCCCTGCTCCAGAGTCATAATCAGTGCAAGGTCGTCTTTGTTTTCAAGGATCAGTTGATACCAACGCCGCAATATCTCGGCCCGCCGACCCGCCGTGACGCGGGCCCATGCCCGTTGGGCGACCGTCGCAGCATCTATCGCTTCGTTTACCTGAATGTCACTGATCTCAGGAACCCGCCCTACCGCATCCCCGGTAGCGGGATTGAAAATTGTGCGGCCAGATTTCGGCCGCGATTCAATCCAATGTCCGGCAACCAAGGCCGCTTCACGCAGCAGAGAAGGATCCCGCAATTCCATAACCATTGTCCTAATTATGGGGCGATAATCGGGCTCGCCGTCACAACCGGCTCTTCGACGCTAACGCCTGAAAACAAGCTACCGTGCTCGAACCACGACCGGGGGGCCGGAGCTCCCCAAAGCGTCTGCCGCTGAGGGTCTTTCAGATTCCAGCGAATTGGTTCGTTATCCGGATCCACCGTCTGATAGTCTGAACAGTAAATTTCAATTCGGTGACCGTCTGGATCAAGAACATATAGAAAGAAGGCGTTAGATATGCCGTGCCGGCCAGGGCCACGTTCGATATTCGCGACATAACCAGTCGTAGCCATAAGATCAAGCAGATCAATGATATTGAGCGGAGTTGGAACCCAGAATGCCGTATGATGCAGTCGCGGCCCCCTGCCACAGGTAAAGGCCATGTCGTGAACGCCGCCTTTCCGGTGCATCCATGCCGCCCACAACCGACCAGACTCTTCGTCTTCCGTGTATTCCGTGGTTCTGAAGCCCATTTTGTTGTAAAATGAAACGGATTTGTCGACGTCGCTCGAGAAGCAATTGAAATGATCTATGCGCAGCGGCTTCACGCCGTGATAGAGGGCGTATTTTTGATGGATAGACGCCAATCGATCCATCTTGAAATAGAACTCAAGCGGAATTCCGGCGTTGTCATGCGTACGGAACGTGCGACCTTGATAAGGCCTGTCAACCCACTCCACCGAGTGCTCCAGCGCGCGAAAATATTCAGCCGCCTTATCCAGATCCACTTCAGAAAAAACTTTGAACGACAGGGACCTAACTTCGGCGACGTCGCTTTTTGTCAGCACCATACAATGGTGTCCCCGTTCCTCCATCGCCCGGAAGTAGATATGTTCGCTGTCTTCGTCCGTGATCTGCAACCCCAGAGTGTCCGAGTAGAACGCCCGACTGCGAGCGAGATCGGTCACTGAAAAATTGACATGACTAAGACGAACGATATTAAAATCAGGATATAAATTGAACGGTTCTAGAGACATGGTCCTGCTTCCTGATAAGTCGGCTCTCGGCCGCCGACATGTTGTTTTTCTTACTTACCTCGAAGGAAACGTTATCCGAGGCGTGGAATGACATGTTCCGTTGTAGCGAAGGAGACGTTTTTGGTTTCCATATAGAAATCGAACGACCAGTCTCCACCGTCACGACCGATACCGGATGCTTTGACGCCACCAAATGGAGTATCGAGATGCCTCACATTTTCAGAGTTCACCCAGATCATGCCAGCATCCAATTTGTCTGACACGCGAAACGATCTTGTGACATCCGAAGTCCAAAGGTAAGCGGCCAGGCCGTACTGGGTGTCATTCGCCAGGCGAACTGCCTCATCCTCCGACGCGAAGGGAATCGCAGTCAGCACAGGGCCAAATATCTCTTCTTGCGCAATGCGCATGTTGTTTGTCGCATTTGTGAAAAGCGTAGGCGCGACGTAACATCCGCCTCCAGGACCGGAGAATTTTTCGCCCCCTGCGGCGACGGTCGCGCCTTCCGTTTTTCCGATTTCTATATATTCAAGAACTTTTTTCTCGTGAACAGGATGAATAAGAGGTCCTACAACAGTCGTCGGATCGAGCGGGTGCCCTACTTTTATATTCTTCGCACGCTCAGCCAGAGTGGCCGTGAACCTGTCATAAATGCTCGCTTCCACAAGGAGGCGCGATGACGACGTGCACCTTTCCCCATTGAGAGAGTAAATCATGAACAACGCTGCGTCTGCCGCTCTTTCAAGATCCGCGTCTGCGAAGACTACGATCGGATTCTTTCCTCCCAGTTCAAAGTGAAAACGCTTCAGAGTATCTGCCGCCTGCTTCATGATCAGCGACCCGGTGCCGCTTTCTCCCACAAAAGCTATCGCCTTGATATCCGGATGACGCGTCAGTTCAGCTCCAGCATCTTCACCAAAGCCGTTTACAAGATTCCACACCCCCGGGGGCAACCCGGCGTCTTCAGCGATTCGAAGCAAAAGTGATGCAGTAATAGGTGAAAACTCGGCTGGCTTGTGGACGACGGTGCACCCGGCAGCCAACGCAGGCGCGATCTTCCATGTCGAAAGCATAAAGGGAGTATTCCATGGCGTGATGACACCCACCGGTCCGACCGGAGTCCGCGTCGTCACATTCGCCTGTCCCGAGGTGGGCAGTGACAGTCCGTTTCGGGCGGCGGGCGCCTTGTCCGCGAAATACCGGAAATTTTCGGCGCCGCGCAAAGCCGCCTTCGACATAAACCGTAGAGACTGGCCGGTATCCAGGCACTCCAGAAAAGCGATTTCTTCCGCGCGCGCTTCAATAGCATTAGCTATAGAGTGCAGGATTTCCCGACGCTTCGGCCCGCTTAAGGCGGTCCACGCGGGCTGCGCGGCTTTTGCAGCCTTTGCCGCCAGATCGATATCTCGTTCATCGCCCCTTGCAACGGAAGCAAGCGGCTTGAGATCGATTGGAGAGATGGTTTCAAAAAACTCGCCGCCAACGGCAGGGCGCTCCTTCCCATCTATATGGTTGAGAACGCCCGTTTCCCGAATATCGGCGATATATCGCTCCGCTTTGTTTATGTTTTCCTGCAACGTCGCCATACCAGATCTCCTGCTTTACTTATTTTCGTTCTTTTGTTTATTGCCAAACTATCTTCTTAACGAAGGCGGCCGTGCATTGAATTTTTTTTCCAACTTAATCGAGAATCTATTTCTCGAATCTCCAGAGAAAGAGCAAAGTTAGATTTTTCTAGGAGGTGTCCGGTCACCATGGCGGCGGTGGAAAAAATTGCTTCACCCGCGCGCTTCTTTTCATCGAGCGTTCTTCCTTCTCCGATTCGAAAAGACATATCGATGAACGCGTTTTCTGGAAGCATATCCGCCACCGCCCAAGCCGACGCCTCGAACGCTCGAACACGAACCGCGCCTACTTCAAACAAACCCGTTTCCAGGATCGCATCTCGCAATCCGGCGCACAGAGTCGTCAGGTCCACGCTTTCCCGCAAGTTCGCAGAATACTCGATAGAGAGGTGCGGCACGGAGAGTCTCCTGTTTCCGAGACAATTTAATTAACGTGTTAACAGTATAACAATCAACCGGTCTATTCGTGTCCTCACATTTACGTTACGCTTCCTCATTTTACAGTTCATGATACTCTTTTCAGAACGTTCCCTGCCGAGGCTAAGCATGCCCCTCCTGAAGCGCCCGTCGGCCCAGCGCGACACAAGGTCCCCCGCATCCAACCCAGCCTCCGAGCTACCTCACGAAGCGACCAAGGCCATGCCGATCGCGCTCCTCAGAGCCCGAGAGGCTCTTATGTCCCGCTTTCGGCCCATGCTGGCTGAGCACGATTTCACGTCCCAACAATGGCGCGTTATCCGGCTTCTGAACGAGCATTCGACGCTTGACGCCGCCCAGCTCGCGGAGAAAGCATTCATCCTCCCCCCCAGCCTGACGCGCATCCTTGCTAATTTGGAAACCCGCGATTTAGTGACGCGCGTGCAGTCTTCATCAGACCGTCGGCGCTATCTCTTCAGGCTGACGGCGCCCGGCGAGGAGGCGTTTCGCAAAATTTCTCCAGACAGAATAAAGGTTTACAAAGAAATAGAAGCGTATTTTGGCAAGGAGAAAATCAACCTTCTCCTGGGCCTTCTCGACGAACTGGCTCAGTTCTGAGGTATGGTCAGTTCGGCGCGACGCCCACCGTCGCGCCGACGAAAGCTCGATCCAGATAAAGAAGCGGATGACCTACCGCCGAACAACGAATGTCCTGAACCTCGCCGAATATCACGTAGTGCGTGCCAACGACGTGATGCGCCGCGATTTTACAGTCAAAGGACGCGATCGCCCCCGTCAGAGCAAGGTTGCCAGAGGGCAGTTTCTCCCACATGCCTGACGCATAACGCTCTTCCATATCCGCCACCTTGCCTGCGAAATACCCGGCAAGATCGACGTGTTCGTGGCCGAGCACATTCACACAGAATACTTTATTCTGGAGAAACAGATCGCACTGCGCGGATCGCCTGTTCATGCAAACAAGCAGCGTCGGCGGATCGTCGCTCACGGAACACATGGCCGTCGCAGTGAAGCCGCCACGCCCTGCGCTGCCGGCAGATGTAATGACATTCACCGACGCGCCAACTCTCGCCATCGCCGCGCGAAACTCGAGCTGGGCGGACTTCACGCCGGACGTTCTGCGTTGCTGTTCATGCGCGGTGTTCATTGCGCGCCTCCCCCAGCCCCTACCGGCTGTAGCCACGTTTCACCAGTCCAGCCGTGTTCGTCGTAATCACTCATGCAGGTGTCGACGAGTTCCTCCATTTGACGCAATACCGATCCGCGCTCGGCTCCTTTGAGTATTTGCAAACGGACATCTTCGGGACTCCCCGCGTAGTTCAGCTCGTAGAGGGCGTGACGACCGCCAAATTCCGTGCCAGTCGCATCCCACAGGAGCTTCATGACCTTGATACGCTCCTTATGGCTGATGCCGTTTGAGCCGCGCACATACTGGGCAAGGTATCCGTCGATTTCCGGGTTGGCGAAATCTTTCACGGAAGACGGAAGATAGATAAGCCCGGACGCCACACAACGACGCACCAGATCGATAACTCGCGGGTATGCGTCCGACATGAAAGCCCGGTAGGTCAGCGCGGCTTCAAGGTTGGGAAGCACTGCTCCGTTGTGCCACTGCTGGGGCGCTCGCGCCATGGCGTTGGAGAGCGACCAGAACAGGTGACGTAGCCCGATGACCTCCCCCAAAGCCGCCTGATTGCCACGGAAGGCGTCGCCCCCGGTGCAGCGAAGCGCCTTCGCAAGCACGCCCGCAAGAAAGTCCAGCTTGACCGCGAACCGCGTGCACCCCTGAAAGCAATACCCCTGCATGAAGCCGGAGCCTATCGGGAAAGACAGGATTTTCTTCGCATCCCGGAGGATCAGGACATCCTCCCATGGCACGAACACGTTATCGAGCACGAGAATAGCGTCATTTTCGTCAAAACGTGACGACAGCGGATAATCGAATGGCGATGAAACCCTGTTGGCCGTTTCTTCATAAGAAGTGCGACAGATCATCTTTATGCCCGGCGCGTTCATCGGAGCGATGAACGTGACCGACATTGAAGGATCCTCCGTGACTGTCGCTGAACTCTGGGCGAGCAGATTATAGTGAGTCAAAGCCGACGACGTCGCGACGACCTTCGCTCCGGAGACATAGATGCCTGCATCTGTCTCCTTCGTTATATGAACGAAGACATCCTTAACCTCCTCAGCGGGCTTGTGCCTGTCGATGGGCGGATTTACAATCGCGTGATTAAGGAAAAGAACTTGCTCCTGCGTTTTTGCATACCATGAGCGAGCGTTGTCGGCGAAGGGACCATACCATTCCGCGTTGACCCCCAGAGTATTGGTCAAAGCAGCCTTGTAATCCGCCGTCCGCCCCATCCATCCGTAGGTCATCCTGGCCCAACCGGCGATCGCCTGCTGCTGACCGACAAGATCATCGACCGATTTAGGGGACACAAAGCTTCTATGCGTGACCCCTCCATTGCCCGTATCGGTGGAAGTGGTCAGAATTTTACTTTGCTGCTCATCATGCAGCGCGTCGTACAAGCGCGCTATCGAGCGTGCTGAGTTGCGCATCGCCGGATGCGTAGTGACATCATCTATACGCTTTCCGTCGATATAGACATTGCGGCCATCGCGTAACGACTCGAGATATTCTGCACCGGTAAAAGGTCGTTTCGCCTGACTCGGTTTACTGCCTTTCAAGAGGCTCACCCCGGCTGCATCGCTCATTTTCGAACATCCCTTGTCATTATTATTGCTTTTTATGGTATGTCCTCTGTTACCGTTCGAGAATGCAGAAAAAAAAGAAAAACTTGGACTTTTCCGAAATGCCCCGCAAACCCGACATTCCAAATTTCCTGACATACGGCGTCGACCAGAAAACTGACGACATAGGTTTTGTGCACGTCGAAAAGGTTATGGATCGCAAATTGATCCATAACGGTCATGTGCCGGCGCACAGACACGAGCAGATCTTCCAATTATGCCTATGGACCTCTGGTTCAGGCGTTTACGCCGTTGAAGATCGTCTTATCGAATTTCAAGCGCCCATGTTTCTTTTTATTCCCGCACGGGTCGTTCACGGTTTCGATGTATCGTCAGTATCCGACGCGATCGTATTTTCTCTCGCCAACAGTTACACTGATTCTGATCCTCTATTTAAGAGCGCCGCAGCCAGACTACCGTTGGTTTTGGGCGTCCCTGAAGGCGCTCCACCAACGCCGCTCATGGCCTCGCTAATGCAGGTCGGTTACGAGCGTTACAAGAGCGCTCCGCAAACCTCTCAAAGTGTAATTCGTGGTATTGCGATCGCCGTTTTTGGCGAAGCCGTTTCGTTAACCAACGCGACGGGGGGCCACGATGGGAGCAGCGCCGCCGCCAGAATCAGATATTTAATCGAAGAGCGGTTTCGTGAGCCCTGGACGGTCAACGACTATGCAAACGAGCTCGCTCTCACGCCTTATCAGATCAACAATGCGGCGCAGATCGCGTTTGGTCAAAGTCTCAAACGGTTGATTATTGATCGCAGACTGCTTGAGAGCAAGAGGCTTCTTGCGTTTACGATTCGCCCCATAGAAGCGATAGCAGCGGAAATCGGAATTCCGGACGCCGCTTATTTTTCCCGCTTCTTTCATACGTCGTGCGGTTTTTCTCCACGAGAGTGGAGGCGGCGATGGGCGGAGAACGCCAAAAGCGGGCCACTGGCGGCCGCCTCAGAGAACACGCTTACGTGAGGTTGCTTAACGTTCATTTTTTTAGTTAACATGATAATCAAATTATCCTAAACTCCGGGACGAGACGATAGGGCGGCGACTCCACGCCCTAACATCTGTCAGGAGACTCGCATAAGTTTTTCTGCCTGAACACGGGCGAAGTCACGCTGAATAAAAAGAAAAAGGCGGCCTTCAATGTCTGAAAATCTACAGCATACTCTTGCGCCGCGACGAGGCATGGGATTGCAGGCGCATGACCTGCTTGCCGTTTTGTATCTGGCGTTGGTTACATGGCTGGTGATCTATCTCGTCCAAAACGTACACGATCACCCGTTTATTCTCGCTTATGTAAAATTTTTCCTTCTCGCTACATTTGGCGAATGTCTTAAAAAGCGAATAACACAAGGCGTATGGGTACCTGATCACCTGATCCTACGTGCTCTTATCTGGGGTTGCTTCGGCGTGTGGATTGCGACGTCGTTCATGATCCTTGATTCAGGCGTCCGCTGGCTTGTCGGCACGACTTCTCCCTCCGGCACGGTTACTGCATTCGCAATCAGCGCCTGGATGAATGTTTTTTCAGGATACGGCTTCTTCATGATGCTGACACATTTTATTACCGATCGAATGATCGAGGAAGGCGTAAAAAATCCGGTCGAATACATGCGCTCTCAGGGCTTCGCGAGATGGGCAAAAATTGTTTTTCTATGCCTGATTTTTTTCTGGACACCAGCTCACACGATTACATTCCTGCTGCCGAATATGTGGCGCGTCGTTTTTGCGGCTTATCTGGGAATTGCGTTAGGAGCGATTCTTTCTTTCGCGTCCGACCCAGGCGCCCGGGTGCCCCGCGCCGCCTGACACGACCGACCGGCAATAGCGCGGGAGGTTCCGTCTACCCCATCCCCCATACGCTTCTGTCTGAATAATAAAAAAATTCAGTCAGGGAGGAGTGTTTCATGAACTTCGTCCATTCGGGGCGAATGCTTTCGTCCGACCAGGCAACACGGTTACGAATCGGGTTGCTCAGCCTCGCGCTCCTGGCGCCAGCCACGTCAGGCGCCGCCCTTGCGCAAGACGCGACCCAGTCCCCCCAGGCATCCTCCGGCAGTCATTTTTGGGACTCAAACAGCGTCGCAAAAGATTTGCAAATTCGTTACGAAAATGTTCAGGGACCGATTACGCTGGTCCCCTCTGAGCTTCCGCCTCAGGTTCTGGCCGGCGCTCCACTTCTAACGTTGCCTGAGTCTCGGCCACCAAAAGGCCCTCTTACGTTTTTGGGGCGCTTTCTTCGCCGCATTGGATTAACCCCGCACGCGATTTTCAACCAACTCTACATGACCAATCCTGATACCGGCCCTCGGCCCGGTCGATTTTCTCTCGGAACCGGAATCGCTTTAGGCCTGGACGCCAATCTTCAGAAAATTATTGGCGTAAAGGGCGGCGAGATTCATTTCGAGGAGATTCTCTTTCGCCCGACCGCGAATGGCGGTTACCCGGCTGGTCCTGCATGGGCAGGCGCGGTCGGCAGCTATTTCGCGGGCATAGACCAGCATAACGATATCGCGGGAGGGTGGCTTGCCCTTCTTACGTATCAACAAAAACTCTTTCATAACCGCGTTAATTTTTCCGTCGGCAGAACTCATCCAAGACGTTATTTCTTCTTCAATAACTGCGACAACGTCCTGAATTGCACGGATCCGATCATGCAGGCTTCCGCCGGTATACTTCCACCTCCATATGCTACATGGGGCGGATATGTCACCGCGCGCATGTTTAACGACGTCAGCTTCGAAGCCGGCGCCTTTGAGGCCAATCTGAACCAATATTTTCAACACGGAAACGGGTGGCGCTGGGACACCCGAACGGCCTCTGGTTATCTTTTATTGGGCGGTTTCAATTACAGACGATTGCAGGTGACTCATCTCTACGGCGGCCGTTATCAATTGTCCGGGTTCTATAACAGTTCTCAATATACCGACCCTTATACCAAAACGACGCATTACGGCCGCGCCGGCGCCGAATTTCGTGGCCAACAACTCATCTGGCGTCGGGATCACAACCATCCGGTTCTTTCGCCTATCCCGGAAGGGCTTAACGCCTTTGGAACTCTCGGTTTCGCGGCCGACCCCTCGGCCCCATTCAAGGCGCTCGCCGAAGGCGGATTCAGCTACCATGGCCTTTTCGGACGCCTTCTGGATAGAGAGCAGATCAAGTTCAGCTACGTCAGGGCGTCCAAACATCAAATGCTTTATCAGCGAAACCTCCGTGTAGCAGCAGGCGGAGACCCACGAATGGGTTCGCAGGACATCATGCGTCTGGAAGCGAGCGGCCACATCTCGATTTATCCCGGAGTGGCGTTCGAACCCAGCATTCAGTACATATTCAATCCGGACAATTACTATAATCCCTCAGCGAAAAGGATCAGTTCTAATGGTGTCGTTCTTGCCGGGCAGTTAATGATCGATATGGGCTTTCTGTCTGGACTCTCCGCTCACTGACCAAATCGTCGCTCCTGAAGTTGACAAGGCCAGGTCGAATCTTCCTGTTTCTTCATCCGACCACATCAAACAGATATGCGATCTCAATGCTCCCGATCACAACGACCCACACAAGGAAGCGCGCGGAAGGGAACATTGCAGCCCATCCGGCCGCGGATCGAGGGCCACCACATCCGGTTCTTGTTCATTTACGGACTAGATCGTGTTCATGGCGATGAGCTGGAGACGCCTCCGGATTCATCCGCATCCTCTGCTCGCAGACCCTGCTCTTGCACGACGCTCCCCTGACGATGCGGCGGCTAGGGATTGGCGAGTTCGGGATATGCGTCAGGGTATCGCGGCCGCTCTTCGCGACGTCGAGACTTGATAAACTTTAGCAACGATCTCTACTATCCCGCGCGGCAGGCCAGCCGCCGCCTGCGCGGGCCGCGCCTGGTCTTCCGTCAGAACATTGACACCGGGACTACGCCGACCAGATGCCATCTCCGGCGCGCATTATGACACTTTGGTAACGAATGGAGCAGAAATTGAGCGACGATCTGTTGTCCGCAGAGCAGCGCGACGCGCGGTATGTGATGCATCCCCTGACGGATGCCCGCGCCAACCTGCAAAGCGGCTCGCTGCTCATGGAGCGTGGTGAAGGCGTCTATGTGTTCGATAACGCAGGCAATCGTTACATAGAAGCCATGGCTGGTCTCTGGTCGGTCGGCCTGGGCTTTTCAGAGCAACGCCTGGTTGATGCCGCGGTCAGGCAGTTGAATCGGCTGCCTTATTACCACGCTTTCAGCCAGAAGGGTCACAACCCGATGGTCGATCTGGCGGAGAAACTGATCGGCATGGCCCCGGTCCCCATGAGCAAGGTTTTCTTCACCAACTCCGGGTCGGAAGCCAACGACACGGTCGTGAAAATGCTTTGGTACCGCTCGAACGCGCTCGGCGAGACGCGACGCAAGAAATTCATCGGACGGAAAAAAGGCTATCACGGCATCACGGTCGCGTCGGGAAGCCTGACGGGCCTGCCAGTAAACCACCGCTCCTTCGATCTGCCTCTGCCGGGGTTCCTCCATGTCTCCACGCCACATCATTGGCGCGAGGCGCAGCCGAACGAGAACGAGGAAGCGTTCGCGACGCGCCTCGCCACTGAACTTGAAGACCTGATTCTCAAGGAAGGACCGGAGACCATCGCCGCATTCATCGGCGAACCTGTCATGGGCGCAGGCGGCGTAATCGCGCCACCAGCAACATACTGGGAGAAAATTCAGGCCATCCTGTCGAAATACGGCATTCTGCTCATCGCTGACGAAGTAATCTGCGGTTTCGGACGAACCGGCAACATGTTCGGATGTGAGACGTTCGGCATCAAGCCGGACATCATGGTGCTGTCCAAACAGCTGTCGTCTTCCTATCAACCGATCTCGGCGATCCTGCTCAATGAACGCGTGTTCGAGCCGATCGCTGATGAGACGCATACGATCGGAACGTTCGGCCATGGCTTCACCGGAGGCGGGCACCCGGTCGCCGCAGCTGTCGCACTCGAAAATCTAAACATCCTCGAAGAGCGCAATATCGTTGGTCACGTCCGCGATATTTCCCCCGCTTTGCAGGATGGCCTTCGCGCGCTCTCGGATCACCCTCTGGTCGGAGAAGTGCGTGGTCTTGGCCTGATTGCAGCCGTCGAGCTGCTCACGGACAAAAGCGCCAAGTCATCGCGCCACCCAGCGGGCGCGCTCGGCAAACGCGCCGCCGCCATTCTTCAGAACAAGGGCGTCATATCGCGCGCCGCCGGCGACACGCTTGCATTCTGTCCGCCGATGATCATCGAGAAGGATCAGATCGACGCGATTCTGTCCGCCCTCCGCAGCGCTCTCGATGAAACTGCGAAGGAAATGCTGTAATGCCGTTCGTCTCTTCGTCAGGCAGTTCAGCCGCGCCACTTCGTGATCTCTGCGATCTGGATGCGCACGCTCTACTATCCGGTTATGCGGCGAAGAGATTTTCTCCAGTTGACGTCACCAAGGCGGTGCTGGCGCGCGCCCACGCCATGCAGAGCGCACTGAACCCGTTCGTGCATATCGACGACGACGACGCCCTCGCCTCGGCGCGGGTGTCGGAACGGGCGTGGAGCGCAGGGTTGCCGACGCGGCCGCTCGAAGGCGTGCCGACATCGATCAAGGACACCGCTCTGGTGAAGGGGTGGGTTCTGGGCAGGGGATCGCGGCTGTCCATCGGACAGCCGCCCGCTGCCGAGGATTCTCCCTCGGCCCGTCGCATCCGTGCCGCTGGCGCAGTCATCTTCGCCTCCACCACAACCTGTGAAGGCGGCTGGAAGGCCGTCACGGACTCGCCTCTGACGGGAGTGACCCGCAACGCGCACAATCCGCACGTCACTCCAGGCGGAAGCAGCGGCGGCGCAGGAGCCGCCATCGCCTCTGGTTGCGGTCCCCTCGCACTCGGCAGCGACGGCGGCGGCTCGATCCGCGTACCAGCGAGTTTCAGCGGCGTATTCGGCATGAAGGCGACCTTTGGCCGGGTGCCTCAGTGGCCGATGGGCGTGCATTATTCAGATTTTTCCCATTACGGACCGTTGACCCGTTCCGTCGCCGACGCCGCGCTCATGCTCTCGGTGCTGGAAGGCTATGACCCACGCGATCCCTACAGCTTCGCCCCCGCCGAGCCTGGCGCGTTCCTTGCTGGCCCCTTGCCGCTGGCTGGCCTTCGGATAGGCGTGACCGAAGATTTCGGATTTCTACCGGTCGATCCGGAGATCCGCAGCGTCTTCCGTGAAGCCGTCGCCATCGTGGTGCAAGCCGGGGCCACGATCCGGGATGTCCCGGCATTCGAGGACTGGCGCCCGACCTATCGCGCCCTATGGCGTTCGCGAGGATGGCAGGCCCTGAAGAATCTGCCTCCGGAACAGGCCGCCATGGTCGATCCGGAGTTCTGGCGCGAGGCCGAAAAGGGGCGTCTTCTGAGCGCTGACGAGGTAGCCGACGCTCACCTCCGTCGCATCGGATATCGGCAGCAGGCCGGGCAAATGTTCGAAGACTTCGACGTTGTTCTGTCCCCCTCAGTCTCGATCCTGCCATTCGAAGCCGGAAAGACTGTGCCTGATTCATCCTGGCCGGACTGGCTGGAATGGGGTGGCTTCGCTTTTCTGAATAACCTCACGGGGCAGCCTGCCGCGTCGCTGCCGATCGGTTTTTCATCCACGGGGCTTCCCATTGGAATGCAAATCGGCGGACGTTCGCAGGACGACGTGACAGTTCTGCGAATTTGCGAGACCCTGCAGGGCCTGATCACCGAAGGCGCCTATGCGCCTTCACACATTGCGGCGAAATTCGCTGCGACGAAACCGAGCTGAAGCGAACCATGAGCGCATATCCAGACACACGCCTGTTCATTGACGGCGCATGGCGGCCTGCCGATGACGGCCAGACCATTCCTGTCGTCAATCCTGCTACGGGCCTTGCGATCGGGCAGGTCGCACGCGCAGACGAAGCCGATATTGCGCGAGCCGTCATCGCCGCGCGCAAAGGCTTCGCCACGTGGAGCCGCGTCGGGGCGTTCGAACGCTACAACGTAATCCGACGAGCTGCATCTTTGCTGCGCGAACGGGTTGATACGATCGCCCGTCTGATGACCATCGAGCAGGGCAAGCCTTTAATGGAGGCTCGCACGGAAATTCTTGGGTCGGCCGACATTCTCGACTGGCTTGCGGAGGAAGGGCGACGCGCTTACGGCCGCCTTGTGCCGCCGAGATCTCCGGACGTAACGCAAATGGTGCTGCGTACGCCGATCGGGCCGGTCGCCGGTTTTTCCCCTTGGAACTTCCCGATCAGTCAGGCGGCCCGCAAGCTTGGAGCGGCTCTTGCGACCGGGTGCTCCATCATTCTCAAGGCGCCGGAGGAAACACCGGCGTCCCCGGCGGCTCTCGTGCAGGCCTTTATCGACGCCGGATTGCCAGGAGACGTGCTCTCTCTGCTTTATGGCGTTCCTGCGGAGATATCGTCCCGTCTCATTCCTGACCCTGCGATCCGCAAAATCAGCTTCACGGGGTCTACCGCCGTCGGACGCGAGTTGGCCGCAATGGCTGGTCGCCACATGAAGCGGAGCACGATGGAACTGGGCGGCCACGCGCCGGTGATCGTCGCCGCTGACGCTGATCTGGATCAGGCTGCAGCGTTGCTGGCGGCGTCCAAGTTCCGTAACGCCGGGCAGGTCTGCGTCTCTCCGACGCGGTTCCTTGTCGAGCGCCCGGCTTATGACAGTTTCCTCGATCGTTTTCTGTCGCATGTATCGGCCGTAAAGCCCGGTGACGGGCTCGACGCGACGACGACCATGGGACCTCTCGCGCATGAGCGGCGCGTCAACGCCATCGAAGCCCTGATCGACAATGCAACCTCGCTGGGCGCACGCGTCGAGACAGGTGGCGGTCGTATGGGGAACGCCGGGTATTTTTTCCAGCCGACTGTCGTCACGGGCCTGACGCCGGACATGCAGATCATGAACGAGGAGCCGTTCGGCCCGGTCGCGCTGATTACGCCGGTTGAAGACGTCGACGCGGCCTTGAAGGAAGCCAATCGGCTGGATTACGGGCTTGCGGCCTATGCTTTCACCCGCTCCGGCGCGACGGCCGCCCGTCTGCGTGACGAGGTCCGGTCAGGAATGCTGACAATCAATCATCTGGGGCTCGCCCTGCCGGAAACGCCTTTCGGCGGCATCGGCGATTCCGGCTACGGGTCGGAAGGAGGCGCGGAGGCGATCGAACCTTACCTGGAGACCCGGTTCGTAACCCACAAGACAGTCCTCTGAGCCACGTAGCGTCGGCAATGTCCGACGCTTCACGCTTTGTTCCCTCCACGGAATTTCATTCGATTTTGGCCCCGCCATAAGGTGTCAGCAATAGACGACAAAGGCGGCGGCAAGTAAGATCGGCCAGCACATACATTCCAATTCAGGAACGATATTTTATGCCCCCCAGCATTGCTTCCGAGCACGGGCGCGCATCCGGCAGCATGACGTGGCCCATAACCGGCAACCTGCCGGCTGACGACTATTCGCGGAGCTTCGAGAGCAACATGAACAATATTTTGGCGCCTACAGAAGAAGCAGCGATGGAATCTTCTATTTTCTCGTCCGCAGAGCCTACGGCTTACGATCTTGCCCAGATAGGCACCGATCCGCAGGCCAAGGCCTATTTCGAGTCCCACGGACTGCCGAACCTGCACGACGCGTTCTCCGTCGCCAACATTCTGCATACCAATCGGAACTTCAACGGCGCCGCAGCAATCTATGGCCTCGCCTTTCGCATGCACCCACGCGACCCGGGCGTTTACCCTCTGGCGCAGTCGCTGCTGCAGGCGCGCCTCTTGTGCCTTCTGAAAGGAGGGCGCCGGGTCCCGCAGGACGAAATTGAAGTCCTGCAGCGCCTGAACCTTCCCTTCGCCAACTACATCCAGGGCATAGAAGCAGCCTGGCGTGACAAAGACGGCGAAAGGGCGCTTCGGGCCATCGGCAACGCCTTTGAAGAGTTCCATACCGGCGAAGAAATCGACAGCCTGTATCTCGGCCTCGTCCGCCAGTACATGCCGGGATTGCTGGACGGAACAGCCTTGGATTCGTCACGCATTCCGTTCCGCGTCTACATGTATTGGGATCAGAATCCACCGCCCGAAATTCAGGAAAATTTTGATTATCACCGTCAGATTCAGGGGTTGGATTATCAGGTTTTCAACAAGGATCACGCAACCGAATGGCTCTACCAAAACTATGGGGTCGAAGCGCGGGGCCTGTTCCTCGGCGCCCGACATCCCGCTGAGGCCGCCGATTTTCTCCGCGTGCACATCATGCAGCTTTACGGCGGCTGGTGGCTCGACGCCGACATCCGGCTGCGAGATGAAGAAAGCGTCAACTTCCTGCGCGAACAAACAGCACAGAACGTTCTGTTGCTGACTGACAATGGCGTTATTCATAACGATTTCTACGGCAGTGTGCGCAACAGTATCATCGGTCAGGATTGCCTGCTGTCTCTGTACCGGAACTGCTATCTCCACCACGGTCTGTTCATCGCCTACAAGACCGGCCCTGGCATATTCAATCGCGCGCTTTCACGGATCGCGCATCACTCGCTGATTGGCGAGAGACCCAACCAAACTATAAAAATTTACGACCACATCATGTTTGATCGGGTCATCCACCAGTTCGCGACCCCTTACAAGCAGCGCCTGCCGTCATGGCATACCGCCTGACTTAAAGCTGGTCATGCGTCACCGGACTCCCAATGTGGTCGTCCGGGACTGCTGCTGAGCAACGGCCGCAAAACGCGTGGGCGCGACCGCCGTTTGCTTACTGCGCTACCTGAGCAGACAACTTCGCATAATCTGATTGCCGCGCCTGCATCATTCTCGTCGCAGGCGCACAGCAGACGCTATTTCGTCGTGTAGCCGCCATTCGCCAAAATGGTCTGTCCCGTGATCCACCATCCGTCGGAAACGAGGAAGCGGATCAGAGGCGCAATATCCTCGATATCTGTCAGGCCGGTCTTGCTGAACGCCGACAGCGCAGCGGCGGATTTGTGATAAGCGACGGCGTCTGCTCCTTCCTGCCCATAGAAGAATGGTGTGTCCATCGGGCCAGGGCCGACCGCATTCACGGAGACCCCGCGCACGCCAAACTCTTTGGACGCCGCGCGTGTGAAATGCTCAACAGGAGCCTTGGAACCCGCATAGGTCGAATAGAACGGCGTGTAAGCGCCCAGCAGCGACGTCACCACTGTAACCAGCTTTCCGTGATCGTTCAGGTGTATGCCCGCCTCCTTGATGAAAAAATAAGCGACTTTCGCGTTGATCGCGAACATCGAATCAAATTCTTCCTCGCTGGTCTCGACTATCGGCTTCTTAAGCACCTTGCCCACCGTATTGATCGCTATGTCAGGCTGGCCGATAGCAGCGATGGCGTCTGCGAAGAATTTCTCGGTGGCGCCTGAGGCCGTCAGGTCAGCCTGAAATGCCACAGCCTCGACGCCCGCGGCCTTCAGTTCGCTCAGCGTTTGCTCCGTCTGCAGCCGGCTGCTCTCGCTGTTATAATGAATGGCGATCGCTTTCGCCCCATGCGCAGCCAGATCCCGGGCGATCAGCGCCCCAAGGTTTTTGCCGCCACCGGCGATGAAAGCCGTTTTGCCTGCGATAGAATGGTCGACCATGCCAGCCTCTCCCTGTTTCGAAAGCGCCGGTATGTCGGCAAACGGCGCTGCGGCCACGAGCATATCGTCCAGAATCTGCGTATAAATACGCTCATTCTGACAACTCTGTTCAGATATTACGAACAATAACGCCGAGGGCGCTCTTGGATCGAATAGACCTCTTTCGCATCTTCGTGCGTGTAGCGGATACCGCCAGCTTCTCCCGAGCGGCGGACGCCCTGAACATGCCGCGCTCTTCGGTCTCCGCTGCAGTCATGGAACTGGAGGCGCGACTTGGCGTACGTCTCCTGTCGCGCACCACTCGATCAGTGTCCATCACACCCGACGGACGTCTGTTCTACGAACACTGCCAGCGGCTGATCGCCGACATGGAGGAAGCCGAAGCCCTGTTTTTAAAAGAGCGCAACCGCGTCCGAGGCGTGCTGCGCGTCAGTCTTCCCGGACGTATCGGACGGCTTATCGTAGCGCCTGCGCTGCCTGATTTTCTCGAACGGTATTCGGACGTCGATATTGACCTCGACGTCACAGACCGGGTCGTCAATCTTGTCGAAGACGGTGCCGACTGCGTCCTGCGCGTCGGAGCGTTGCAGGACTCCGCTCTGGTCGCGCGGAAAATGGGAATGCTGCGGATGGCGAACGTCGCCAGTCCCGCGTATCTCGCCCGCAAGGGGCAGCCTAGGACACCGCACGAACTCATCGGACACGACGCCGTGCGCTATGCGTCGCCATCAAATGGACGGGTTGAGACTTGGGAGTGGAAGGAAAACGGGAGGCTTCACTCCATAGCGTTGTCTGGTCGCGTGACAGTCAATAGCGCCGAAGCCATGATCGCGTGCTGCATTGCCGGTCTCGGTGTGGCGCAAGCGCCCCTCTATGACGTGCGCAGTCATATTGATCGAGGCGAACTGATCGAGATTTTGTCGGATTACCCAGCCGAAGCGATGCCCATGACGCTGCTCTATCCGCACCGCAGACATCTCTCCGGTCGCCTTCACGTCTTTGCGGACTGGCTGGATGCGCTTCTCCGCCCGCATCTCGGCTGCAACACTACGTAAACAACGGTGCCATTCATGAAGACACGGTGATTCCCCGCTGGAAACACTCACACGGCGCATCATTCCGGTCGCGGCGAGCCGTGTTCAGCGTGCTGCTGACATGAACGTGAATTCTATCCGGCGCCGCTCACGCGCAAGCATTTCGCGCAGAAAGCTTTTTTGCTCCGAAACCTCACCTGTTTGCAGGACGGCATGTCATGACTCACTCTGCACATATGCACCCGGACGACATCCGGTCGCAATTTTCGGCTGCGATGTCTGTAATGTACAAAAAGGAGGTGCCACTTTACGGCGTCCTTCTGGATCTGGTCGCTGACGTAAACGAAGCCACATTACGCAGACGCCCGGACCTTCAGGCAGACTTCGAACGCACCGGCGAACTTTCCCGTATCAGTCTGGAGCGCCACGGAGCCATTCGCGTCGGCTCGCCGGAGGAACTGCACACACTGCGGCGTCTATTCGCTATCATGGGCATGGCTCCCGTCGGCTACTACGATCTTTCGGTCGCAGGAATGCCGGTCCACTCCACGGCGTTTCGTCCGATCACCGACGCCAGCCTGACGCATAATCCGTTTCGCGTCTTCACGTCGCTGCTACGCGTCGATCTGATCACGGACGAGGCCTTGCGCTCGGAAGTCGCCGCAATTCTGTCTCGCCGCAACATTTTCACCCCAGGCGCACTTCGTCTGATCGAACGGGCCGAGCAGGAAGGCGGCCTTACACCCGGAGAAGCCGATCTCTTTGTGAGCGAGGCGCTCGAGACCTTTCGCTGGCATGGGCAGGCGTCAGTCAACGCTGAAACCTACGAGCGTCTCTCCGCGACGCATCGGCTGATCGCTGACATCGTCTCGTTTCGCGGGCCGCACATCAATCACCTAACGCCGCGCACTCTGGACATCGATACGGTTCAAAAAGAGATGCCTGCACGCGGCGTCACGCCGAAGGACGTTATCGAGGGCCCTCCGCCCCGCGCCTGTCCGATCCTTCTTCGCCAGACGAGTTTCAAGGCGCTCGACGAACCGATCTCCTTTCCGGCCACAGACGGAACTTTGGAAAAAGGCGTCCATACCGCGCGGTTCGGAGAAATAGAGCAACGCGGCGTCGCGCTGACCCGCAAGGGACGGGCGCTGTATGACCGCCTTCTGGCGGATGTCCGGGAAAAGGGCGGCTCCGGCTCTACCGCAAGCGATTACCCGACACGTCTGGCTGAGGTTTTTCGCGACTTCCCGGACGACTACGACGACATCCGGCAGCAGGGCCTAGGCTACTTCCGTTACACCCCGACGGACGTAACCATCACCGAGGACTTCACCACCATGCCCCCGGAAGCGCTGGTGGAACGCGGTTACGCGATCGCCACGCCCATCATCTACGAGGATTTTCTCCCTGTCAGCGCTGCAGGAATTTTCCAGTCCAATCTCGGAGGGCAAGAGCGCCGCAGCTACGCCGCCAACGCCAACAGGGAAATGTTCGCGAATGCTCTGGGCGCGGACCTTATCGACGAGTTTGATCTGTATGACGCCGCGCAGGCCCGCTCCATTGAGGCGACGAAAGCCAGCCTGAACGAGCGTTCGAGCACCGTCGCCAAGTCTTTTTGAGCATGCTCATCAAGGGACTGCGCCATCCTTCGCGGCTTCTCCCTTGTTCCCGCTCCGGACCGCAGTCCCGCACACTCTCATCCGCGTAACTGCGGCTTTCATAACAGGCGAACAATAATGACAATAACGACCGCCTTAACGAACGACGACGCACTTCAAAGAGGCGCACTCTACCGTCGCGTCGCTTTTCGCATCATCCCGATTCTCGCTATCTGCTATCTGATCGCCATGATCGATCGCGCCAATGTCGGTTACGCCAAACTGCAACTTCTATCCGATCTGGGCTTTAGCGAAGCCGCCTATGGTTTTGGCGCGGGCGTTTTCTTTGTGGGCTACATCCTGTTCGAGGTGCCCAGCAACATCTGGCTTCACCGCACGGGGGTTAGGCGAACGCTCCTGCGCATTATGACGTTCTGGGGCGTCGTGACCATGGCGACAGCGCTGGTGAAGACGCCGCTGCAGTTCTATGTGGCGCGTTTTCTGCTGGGCGCCGCGGAGGGCGGCTTTTTCCCCGGACTCCTGCTCTATCTCACCTACTGGTTCCCAGGAGATCGCAAGGCCAAAGCTTACGCCCTCTGCATGCTCGCCAATCCAGCCTCAGGCATCGTCGGGGGGCTACTGGCCGGAGGGTTCATGTCCCACGCCGAAATGCTCGGCCTGCGTGGGTGGCAAATCCTGTTCATCGTCGGCGGGGCCATGGCGGTGATCGCGGGCGTCGTCGCCTTCTTCAGTCTGGCGGACTCCCCGAGAACCGCTTCCTGGCTTAAGGCGGAGGAACGCGACTACATTATCCATGAGGTCTCACGCTCCCGGGCCTCCGCCACAAACAGCGTGCGCGCCGCCCCCCACAAGTCCGTGTGGACCGATCCCCGCGTATACATGGCGGCGCTCGCCTACTTCACCCTGATGTCCTCCGTTTCAGTTCTATCTCTCTGGGGACCATCGATCATCCGCTCGCTTGGCGTCCAGAACGCAGGCACGGTCGGATTCGTCTCGATCATCCAGTATCTTGTCGGCGGTGTCGGGATGTATCTCACCGGCGCGTCATCCGACTTTCGTCGCGAGCGCGCATGGCATTATGTCGTTTGCGCGGGTCTCATCTCGACCGGCGCTTTTCTTCTGGCGTTCGTTCATCTCTCCGCCGCGCTGTCCATCCTGTTTCTGTCGATGATCGCTTTCGGGATATACGGTGGTTACGCTGTATTTTTTACGATCCCGGGAGAATTCCTGGAGCCTGACGACGCGCCTGCCGGACTTGCGATGGTGACCATGATCGGTGGGCTGGGCGGTTTCGTCACGCCGTCTGTGCTGGGCGTCATCAAGAGCGCCACCGGCAGCCTCGACTACGGCGTCGCGTTCGCAGCCCTGCTTGCGTTTTTGGGCGGATTGATCGTGGCTTTCCGTTTCGCGCAGTGGCCGGGTCAGAAAGCGGCAACACACGACAGACGCCTCTCAACGGAGGCGTAGCGCAGCCTTGAACATTCTGGGACCCTCCTACGCGAAGCCTGATAAAAACGCGCGAGTCAAAACCGGCCCAACAAGTGGATTCTAGAAGCGCTCGGAACGCGCCGAAACTCTGCCACCGGTCAGGACTGATCGCGGAGGATCCCAGTAATCGGCGCGCCCTCCAGTTCGAGCAGCCAGACCTTGTCGTCCGTACCGCCGTCCCCGGAGTATCCACCTATCCCTTGTGCCGCCACCACGCGATGGCAGGGGATAAGGATCGGGATCGGATTACGCCCCACCGCCTGCCCCACGGATCGCGACGATCCCCCCGCTGCCGCGGCAACCTGAGCGTAAGTCCTCACCTCGCCCGCCGGTATCTTCAGAAGCTCGTCCCATACCCTCTTCTGGTAGGGCGTCCCGAACGGGGCCAACCTGAAGGGGATATGGTCGGACGGCGCGTCGAACCACTTGTCCAGCCATTCCCGCGCGGCCACCAGCACGTCGGTTTCAGTCTGGTCGCGTCCCCAGCCCCAATCCAAAGCAACGATAGCGCCGTCTTCCTCCGACAAGGTAAGCGGTCCAAGCGGTGAGTGCAGAGAGAGTTGGGGCATGATGATGGCCTTTGTGCGCGGCGCCCGCTATGGCGTCGCCGCATGGTATCTCTTTGCGCCACGAGAGCGAAAGCGTCGTCTTCGGAAGGAGAGCGCGTTTTGCCCGCCACCTCTATCTGGACGACGCACGCATGATCGAAGCCACGCCAGCCGGAAGCCGCGAAACGCGAGATAACGAAGCACGAGGCCGCAGAGCGCCTACGATTTTCGCGCTTGCGACCGGAGCCGGACGCGCCGCTATAGCCGTGATGCGCGTAAGCGGCGACGGGTGCGGAGCCATCCTGACGCGGATGCTCGGAGGGCCGCCCACGCCACGTCGCGCCGTCCTGCGAAAATTGTGGCGCGATGCAGCGACGCAGAATGATCACCTGGACGACGCTCTGGTGCTGTGGTTTCCGGGACCTTCGAGTTACACCGGAGAGGACAGCTTCGAACTTCATCTGCACGCAGGCCCCGCGATCATCTCCGCCGTCGCCGATGCGCTGGTGGCGGAGGGAGCGCGCCCGGCTGAACCAGGCGAGTTCACCCGGCGCGCGTTTCTGAACGGGCGGGTCGATCTGGTCGAAGCGGAAGGCGTCGCCGATCTGATAGAAGCGGAGACCGAAGCACAAAGGCGACAGGCTTTGGCGCAGACCGATGGTCGACTGAGCGCTCTCTACCACGAGTGGGCCGACAGGTTGCGTAGCGTGCTGGCGCGTCAGGAAGCGTTAATCGATTTCCCCGATGAAGATTTGCCACCGGAGGTAGAGGACGCGCTGATCTCCGACATCACGACCTTGCGAGAGGAGATTGCCGAACATCTGGCCGACGGCGCCCGTGGCGAGCGTATTCGCCGAGGACTTTCGTTTTCGATCGTCGGCCCGCCAAACGCCGGAAAGTCCAGCCTGCTCAACTGGCTGGCAGAACGAGACGCCGCGATTGTGTCTCCGATCGCAGGCACGACGCGCGATGCGATCGAGGTCGCCGTCGTGCTCGCGGGCGTGAAAGTGACGCTCGTCGATACGGCCGGGATCAGAGAGACGAGCGACCCTATCGAGGCCGAAGGCGTTCGTCGCGCGATGTTTCACGTGGAACACTCGGACTGCGTCGTGCAGATTTTTGCGTCCGACGCGCCTCCCGACACGGAAACGACTCCGCTTCCGGACGCGATTGTCGTATGCAACAAGATCGACCTGGCGCCCGCGCCCGCACGTTTCGGAGAAATATCCGTTTCCGGCGTCAGCGTCCGCACGGGACAGGGCCTCGACGATCTGCGCGAGACGCTTGAGCTAAAGGCGCTTGCGTTGACTTCGGGCAGTGGAGCGCCGCCTCTTACCCGGGCCAGACATCGGGCTGCGGCTGATGAGGTTTATGCAGCCCTAAGCGCCGCCCTCGCGCAACCGTGGGCGGAGATGCGCGGCGAGGAGTTAAGACTGGCCATGCGCGCTTTGGGGCGCCTGACCGGGGAAGTCGGCGTCGAGGATATTCTGGATACCGTTTTTGGTCAGTTCTGCATTGGCAAGTAAGGGAACTACGTAGTGGACAAGCGGTTCGACGTCATAGTCGTCGGTGGAGGACACGCTGGATGCGAGGCAGCGGCAGCGGCAGCGCGTTGCGGCGCATCCACGCTCCTGCTCACTCACAGCCGGGAGACGGTAGGCGTTATGTCCTGCAATCCGGCCATCGGGGGCATCGGTAAAGGCCATCTGGTACGCGAAATCGACGCGCTCGACGGCCTGATGGCCCGCGCCGCCGATCAGGCAGGCATCCACTTCAAGCTGCTCAACCGCTCCAAAGGCCCTGCCGTGCATGGACCACGAGCGCAAGCCGATCGCGGCCTCTACCGTCGCGCGATCATGAATCTTCTGGAGGACACGGCCAACCTCACGATCGAAGACGGCGCGGCAGGCGATCTGATGCTCGACGGCGACGGCGCGGTCGCGGGTGTAATCAGTGAAGACGGGCGCGTCTGGCGGGCTGGAGCCGTTGTACTCGCGACCGGCACTTTCCTGCGCGGCGTCATCTACATAGGCCATGACAGCGAGCCATCGGGACGGGTTGGGGATCGACCGGCGAACGCGCTCGGTCAACGCCTTGAGGCGCTGGGGCTTCCTATGGGACGGCTAAAGACCGGCACGCCCGCACGGTTGGACCGCAACAGCATCGCATGGGACGATCTGGCCGAGGATCGCGGAGACGCCGAACCGGAGGCGTTCAGCCGCCTGACAACCACCCTTCCCAATCCGCAGATATCATGCCGCATCACTGCCACCACTGAACGCACGCACGCCATTATCCGCGAGAACATCAATCTCTCGGCCGTCTATGGCGGCGCTATCGCCGGTCGCGGTCCGCGTTACTGCCCCTCGATCGAAGACAAGGTCGTTCGCTTTGCGGAACGCAGCGCACACCAGATATTTCTTGAGCCGGAGGCGCTGCCCGGCAATCCCGGCGGCGATCTCGTCTATCCCAACGGGATATCGACCAGCCTTCCCGCATCGGTGCAGGAGGCAATGATTCACACCATTCCTGGCCTGGAGAACGCCAAAATCGTTCGTCCGGGTTACGCTGTAGAATACGATTACGTAGACCCCCGCGCTCTTGCGCCGACACTCGAACTGCGCGCCCTGCCCGGCCTGTTTCTCGCCGGACAGATCAACGGCACGACAGGATATGAAGAGGCCGGAGCGCAGGGCCTGCTCGCCGGGGTCAACGCCGCACGCAAGGCGGGCGATGCATCCCCGGTCACCCTCGATCGCGGACAGGCCTATATCGGCGTGATGATCGACGATCTGGTGACGCAGGGCGTGTCCGAGCCCTACCGTATGTTCACGTCGCGCGCCGAATACCGACTGACCCTGCGCGCAGACAACGCCGATCTGCGTCTTACCCCCATTGGCGTCGATTGGGGCTGCGTCGGCGCGCTTCGCGCAAAGCTGCACGACGAAACGCAAACTGCGCTGACGAACGCGATGGAGCGCGCGCACGACGAAACCTGGCCACCCGCTGCGGTCGCCGCTGCGGGCGCAACCGTGTCACAGGACGGGCGGCGACGCTCCCTGTTCGACGTTCTCGCGTCCACCCCCGACGCATCCATAGCCAATCGACTGGCTCCGTGGTTCGCTGACCTGCCTGAACGCGTCCGAAAACATACGGAAACCGAGGCCCGTTACAGCGGCTATCTCGCCCGGCAGGAGCGTGAAATCAAACAATTGAACGCGGAGACGTCCGTCACCGTGCCGCCCGATTTCGACTTCGCAAGCGTGGGCGGCCTCAGCTCCGAAATGCGCGAACGGCTGGAGCGCGCGCGTCCGGCGAATTTCAGTGCGGCGCAACGCATCCCCGGCATGACGCCGTCCGCGCTTATGGCGCTTCTGGCGCACCTGCGACAGGCCGCGTGATGACAGCATCAATCGCAGCCCCGCTGGACGTTTCACGTGAAACCCGTGAACGCCTGAACTGTTTCGCCGACCTGCTTCTACGATGGACCGCGCGCATCAATCTGATATCACCCCGCGACGTCCCGCATCTCTGGCCGCGCCATATCGAAGACTGCCTGCAACTGGTTCCCTATGTCGAACGTGGCGCGCGCATCACTGATCTGGGTTCCGGCGGTGGATTTCCGGGGCTGATATTGGCCATAGCGGCGGACGCTGACGTCACGATGGTCGAATCCGACCACAGGAAAGCGGCGTTCCTTCGGGAAGCTGGCCGAGCCACCGGCTGCCGTTCCCGGGTCATTGTCGATCGCATAGAAAACGTCCTGTTGGACCCCGCGCCTATCGTCACGGCGCGCGCGCTGGCGCCTCTGCCGCGCCTGCTCGACTGGACGTACCCACTGCTCGCGCCGGATGGCTATGCCCTGTTTCTTAAAGGGAAACAGGCGCCTGACGAGTTGACCGACGCGACGCCCGGCTGGCACATGTCGGTGGACCAGATTACAAGCCGCACGCCCGGCGGCCTCATCCTCAAGATAAGCGATCTCAGACGTGTCTGATTCTACATCTCCGCGTAAAAAGCGTGGCTCCAGTCCGAATGGCCCGGCGAACTCCATCGATACTCCTGTAATCCTTGCAATCGCGAACCAGAAAGGCGGCGTGGGCAAAACCACGACGGCGATCAACCTCGCCGCGGCCCTTGCGCAGGAAGCCGGACGTGTCCTCCTGATAGACATGGACCCGCAGGGAAACGCCTCGACCGGCCTTGGCGTAGACTTCAACGCCCGCAAGCAAGGCTCTTACGCCCTCCTCATGGGAGAAAAGGACCCAGCGTCTCTCGCCAGACCCAGCGACGTCGCAAACCTGTCGGTCATCTCGGCCGACACAGACCTTGTGGGCGCAGAGATCGAGCTTATCGGGATGGACGATCGCGAACGCCGCTTAAAGGCGTCGCTGCAGGATATTGGAAAAAGATTTGACTATATCCTGATAGATTGCCCGCCGAGTCTCGGGCTTCTTACCCTGAACGCGCTTGTCGCGGCTGATGGCGTCATTGCCCCCCTCCAGTGCGAATTCTTCGCGCTGGAGGGCATAAGTCACCTGACCAAGACTGTGGAACGCGTGCGCAGCCAGTTCAATCCGGCGCTGCATCTCGCAGGTATAGTGCTGACGATGTATGACAAGCGCAACAATCTGTCTGAATTGGTCGCAGCCGACGCCCGCAGCTTCTTCGGCGAGGCCGTTCTGGAAACCGTGATCCCGCGCAATATTCGCATTTCCGAGGCGCAAAGCCATGGCGCGCCGGTGATGATTTACGATCCGCGTTCAAGCGGCGCACAGTCCTACACCGCTTTGGCGACCGAATTGCTCGCCAGATTCGACGTCAGACAGAAGGGGAAAAGCTGATGAGCCCACCGAAGCAAGCGGCCAGACCCCGTCTTGGGCGAGGATTAGCTGCCCTTCTCGGCGAACAGGCTCCCACAGCAGCGCCGCAGGGCGGCGGCCCCAAAGGCGCGGTAGCCGCTCTTCCCATCGAAAGCCTCGAGCCCGGTCCATTTCAGCCCAGACAGGTCATGGAGCCCGAAGCCCTTGACGAACTGACCGAGTCCATCCGCGCTCGCGGCGTCCTGCAACCCATTCTGGCTCGCCCTCACCCCGAACGCGCAGGTGTTTACCAGATCATCGGCGGCGAACGTCGGTGGCGGGCCTCTCAGAAAGCTGGCCTGCATGAAATCCCGGTGCTGGTCCGTAATCTGGACGACACAGACGCCATGGCCGCCGCCCTGGTTGAAAACCTGCAACGCAGCGATCTTAACCCCATGGAAGAGGCGGAAGGCTTCAACAGGCTCATAGAAGAATATCAGCTGACTCAGGACGAGCTCGCGCGCGCCATTGGCAAATCGCGCCCGCACGTCGCCAATACGCTGCGCCTGCTGCGTCTTCCGCCCTCGCTGCGACAGGACGTAACGCGGGGCGCCCTGTCGGCTGGGCACGCCCGTGCATTGCTCGGACACCCCGACCCACTTGCCGCAGCCCGGGACGTCATCTCGCGCGATCTTTCCGTGCGCCAGACGGAGGCTTTGGTGCAAAAAGCCCAATCTCACCGCAAGATCCCGCCCACTGAAGCTGTGAAGATTCGAGCGGAACGCGGCGATCCGGAAATCGCCATGCTGGAGAGAGACCTCAGCGCCAAGCTGGGTCTGAAAGTGCAGGTTCAATTCGACGGCAAAGGCGGCTCAATCCGCTTCGCCTACCGGACGCTCGATCAACTCGATCGTCTGCTGGAATTGCTGAATCGCTAATTTAACCGCAAGAGACGCTTGCACTTCTGTTTCACGCCTGATAGAACCCCGCCTGTTCGCCGGGGACACCCGGTGGAGATAAATCCTGGGCGCATAGCTCAGTTGGTAGAGCAGCTGACTCTTAATCAGCGGGTCCAAGGTTCGAGTCCTTGTGCGCCCACCAGGATTTTTACTATTCCCCTAAAAATTGCAAATGCTTAGCCTTGGTCGGCAGTGCTTGGCGCACTCAGAAAACGCACGGGCCGCGCGTCCCACGTGAAGCGCCCAAGAAGCGAATAATTTTCCGAAAACTGAAAACACCCATACAGCCGCAGCTCATTCTACGCGGGGCGGGCTATCGTTCGCCATTCACGCCATTTCTCAATCAAAGAATCAGCGAAAAGTGTTTCCTGCACGATTTGCTGCTCTTGAAAATCATGCGAACAATTTCGCGACAACCAAACCTTGGCGCGTCAGCTTGCATGCTGAATCTATATTGAGAAAACTAAAGAAACCGCCAAAGGGTATGTCAGAAACAGGGAGTAGATGCCTACTCAACGTCACTTCCACGCAAGGCTGACGCCGTAGAGCGCCAACCTTGTGTTTATTGAATGCAATTGCGCAGCGCTTTGCCTCATCGTGCGCAATCTGTTCTCAACGTTCTTCAGGCAGCTAGAACCGCGATGCGCTCCTGAGCGGCCTTCGTCGCTGCGGCGCGTTGTTCCGGGCCCCTTGCAACGCCATCTGCCGCGACCACTTCAAGCTGCGTCACGCCGAGCAGGCCAAAAACCGCGCGGAGATAACTTTCCCCGTGCTCAAAGACCGCATTCGGGCTGCCTTCCCCATAAAAACCCCCGCGCGAGATGGCCAGAATAACGCGCTTCCCTCCAGCAAGGCCCTCAGGGCCAGCCTCGGTGTAGTGAAATGTCCTTCCTGCGACGACCACCCTGTCGATCCACGCCTTGAGCTGGCTCGAGACGCTCAGGTTATAAAAACCGACGCCAATGACGACGATATCCGCTTCAAGAAACTGCTGCAGCGCGACCCCGCCTGCCGTCACGTCGTCTTTCAGCGCCTGATCAGGCTCGCCCTCTGAACCCTGCGCGGCAAGAACCCCGCCCGAGAGATGCTGGATCGGGTCGGCCGCCAGATCCCGATAGCTGACCTCAAGCCCCGGTATTTCAGCGACAAACTTCGCCGTGATCGCGCGCGACAACCCCCGACTGACACTATGATCGGCGAGAATGGAAGAATCGATGTGCAGAAGCTTCATGGAAGTCCTCCTTAGTTTTGTGGTAACTATTGAATACCGACTCACATTATGTAATCGCCCAGAACGCACAAGGAGGCACATTATTGTCACCTGAGAACAGTCCTGTTCCTGCCACTGAGGTTCATGACCCCGGTCAGTGCCGTGCGGTCAGCGACGTCCTGTCACGCATCGGCGACAAATGGTCCGTTCTGGTGGTCATGCAGTTGAGCAACGGGTCGCGTCGTTTCAGCGATCTGCGCCGCTCAATCGGCAGCATCTCACAACGCATGCTGACCCTTACGCTACGTGGATTGGAGCGCGATGGCCTTGTCACCCGGACAGTCACGCCCAGCATACCGCCGCGGGTCGATTACGCGCTGACCGACCTTGGTCACTCATTGCGCGAGCCGGTACAGACGCTCGGGCGTTGGGCGTTTGCGAACCGCGAACGCATCGCCGACGCCCGCAGCCGTTTCGATCAGGACGCTCGGTGACACCGCCTGCCTGCGATCTGCGCCCGCCGTCGTTTACGCCTCCGGCACAGTCAACTCACCCGTAAAAATTCGTCGCACCCGGTTCATTGCGTTCTGCTCGTTGAAACAGGAGTTTCGCATGTTTGGAAACAACGCGTTTGCGTCGCTGACGCACTTCGCTCTTGCCTATCAGATCGCCGAATGGGGATGGAAAATCGGAGAACATACATATGGCTCCCCGACGGTCATCGAAGCCGAATATGCAAATCTCGAAATTGGCCGCTTCTGTTCGATAGGGCCGGAGGTGCTGATGATACTGGGCAACCACCGGCACGACACAGTGACGACCTATCCTTTCAAGACGCTTTCACATTTTTGGCCCGAAGCCGCGGGCGGCGTGGACGATCACTGCTCCCGCGGAGATGTCACCATAGGGCACGACGTCTGGATTGGCGCGAGAGCCTCTATACTCTCTGGCGTAACGATCGAATCCGGCGCCATCATTGCTACCGGCGCTGTTGTGACGAAAGACGTGCCCGCTTACGCAATCGTTGGTGGCAACCCGGCGAGAGTCATTCGGTATCGCTTCCCGGAGCCAATCATCACACGACTTTTACAAATCGCCTGGTGGGATTGGCCAGAAACGCTTCTCCGTGAACGCTTACAAATGTTGATGAACGCCGATATCGAAGGGTTTCTGACGAAATATGAAACATCCTGCGCAGATAAATGAATTGCTCGCCCGGAAGTCATGCGTAAAGTCTACGCGCGGTGATGCGTGACCAGAATCACGCAAACGCCTAGCAGGCACAGACCTGCACCAAAAAAATCCCACCGATCCGGGTGGATACCTTCCGCAAGCCACAACCACACAAGAGCTACACTGATGTAGACCCCGCCATACGCCGCATACGCCCGACCGGCGGCGGCGGTGTCGATCTGCGTTAAAAGAAACGCAAAGACCACCAGAGAAAGACAGCCGGGACCAAGCCAGACAACAGATTTTCCCATACGAAGCCACGCCCAGAACGAATAGCACCCGACAATTTCGGCAAGAGCAGCAACCATATAAATCAAGGTCGTCATCATCGCCGGATCAAGCCTCCGTGCCCATTTGAGGATTTGCGGGGGGCGCCACCGACAAAGCCGTCACCCGTGAATGACTCCGAGAAAAAATCGAGAAAAGCGCGAATACGAGAAGCTAAACGTTCGTGTTTGACATACACCGCATGAATGTCTTCTCCATCACCCGGATTAAACGCCTGCAGGATTTCGACCAACCGCCCGTTCGCCAGATCATCCGCGACATGGAAACGCCCAAGCCTGGCCACGCCGCCGCCAGCGATAGCCATCAGGCGAACGACTTCGCCCGAGTTACCGAAAAATGCGCCTTCTACAGCCTTCTGGACCCCAGCGCCGTCGATAAGGAATGGCCAGGCGTCCACTGTCCGTCGAAAGCTGAACCTCAAGCACAAATGCCGCTCCAAATCCTCGGGCCGTGATGGATAGCCATAACGGCCGAGATAATCCGGGCTCGCCACGACCGCCATACCACTCCGCCCGATCTTGCGCGCCAAGAGACTCGAATCACGCAATGGCCCAACTCTGAACGCCACATCTGCGCGCTGGTCCACCAAATCGACGACAGAATCCGTAAGGTCGACGTACGGGATTATTCCCGGATGACATTCCATGAATCGGGGCAGCAGGGGTAGCAGTACATGAACGCCGAACGGCACGGACGCATTAATGCGCAACGGGCCGCGCGCAGTCTGCGCTTCTTTTCCAAAACTGCGTTCAACATCATCCAGTTCTTCAACAAGACCTGAAACACGCGCTCGGTAGGATTCGCCTTCCGGGGTCAGCGCCAGCGAGCGCGTCGTACGTGACACCAGTTGCACGCCAAGACGGGTTTCCAGACGCGACATCGCGCGGCTGACCGCTGACGGCGTCAGGCGCAACGATTTGGCCGCGGCGGCAAACGCTCCAGTCCGCGCAACCTCCAGAAAAACGAGCATTTCTCCCAGTCGGTTATCCATTTTCACTCATGATTAAAATACACTTTTATTGTGATTACGTGCATTCTAATCATCTAAAGTCCATTGCACTAGTGTCTTGCATGACGAACCATCAGGGAGCAGGTCATGGATTTACAACTCACAGGAAAAACAGCGCTCGTAACTGGGTCGACAGCCGGCATCGGACTGGCGATAGCCGAGCGCTTTGCGGAAGAAGGCGCCCATGTGGTCCTGTGCGGTCGCTCGCAGGTCAAACTGGACGAGGCGGTGAAACTGGTCGCTGCCAAGGGGGTCGCCCGGGGCGTTCTCGCTGATCCTGCGACTGCCGAAGGCGCCGAAGCGTTGATCGCCGCAGCGCCTCAGGTCGATATTCTGATCAACAATCTCGGTATCTACGAAGCCAAGCCGTTCACGGAGATCACCGACGACGATTGGCGACGCCTGTTCGAAGTCAACGTCATCAGCGGCGTGCGGCTGACCCGTCATTATTTTCCGCAAATGCTGGCCGCCAACTGGGGACGGGTTATCTTCATTGCGAGTGAAAGCGCTCTGGTGATCCCGCAGGAAATGATCCACTATGGCATGACCAAAACAGCGCAACTTGCGATTGCCAGAGGACTTGCGGAGCAAACACGAGGCACGAAGGTTACGGTGAACTCCGTCATGCCAGGCCCGACGCGCTCCGAGGGAATCGTCGAGTTCATCCGCTCCGTCGTCGATGACAAAGACGCCCCTGAAGCCGAACGGGAGGCAGAGTTTTTCGCCAAGATGCGCCCGCTTTCTCTAATTCGCCGCCTTATTGACGCAGACGAAGTCGCGGCGCAGGTCGCGTTATTGGCCAGTCCCTTGGGAGCGGTCACCAATGGCGCCGCCATTCGTGTTGAAGGTGGAATCGTGCCCACAATAGCCTGACGAATTTGGAGGACTTCGGACATGCTCACTCTTGAGGCGTGAGCATGTCCGGCCTCTTCCGAGGGGAATTCTCTTGTCCGCATTGGCTGGCGGAGGCAAGCGATATTTCCCTCTGATCAGCATATAATCGAGCCTCAGGACAGCGATCACAAATGGCGCTCGGTATTCGAACAACTGGCGTGAGATTTATTATAGAATAAATAACGATTTTGTAACAAACTTGGAGAATTTTCGAAAAAATATTTCTAAATTCCCGATAAAAAAGTTTTCGATATCAACAAATTTCCTTTTTATACAAACCTTTCACAAATTCTTAAATTTTCATTTTATTAATATATTACAGACATCATCCCACGTTCAGTAGGGAATTTTCTTTCTCCAACATTCAACGAAAATTCCTTTATTAAAAGGAAATTCGCCATGGCGACCAGTTCAGTTTCAACCGGGCAATCTTCGAACGGCCTGATCGTCGCCAGTGGAGATGTCCTCACAGTCGATTCCCGCGGTGTCGTTGAAAACACCACCGTGCAAAGCGGCGGCAGCCTGATTGTTTCAGGAGAAGCCGATATGACGATCATACAATCAGGCGGCGTCCTGACTGTGTCTTCCGGAGGGACGACGTCACACTCCACCATTAGCGGCAGCGGCAATCCTGCTTATGCGCTTACAGAAAACACCGAAATCGTGCTCAATGGCGGTTCGGCCGCTGATGTAACCATCTCGTCAGGCGCACAGCTACATATATCGAGCGGGGGAACTGCCTCAAACATAATTGTGGAATCCGGAGGATATCTCAATGTTGATATTCTCGGCTCGGCATCGAACATAACCGTCGAATCAGGCGGCGCTGTCATGAACTGGCGCGGAACCATAGACGGCGTCACCGTATCGTCGGGCGGCGTTCTGATGGTTTACAAGAACTCCAATACCTGGCTCACAGTTCCCACCAGTAACGCCACTCTGATGCCGGGCGCGTATGTCGATTTTGTAAGTTCGGGTTACAGCGATGAAGCAGGCGTCTCTTATAACTCCAGTACAGGAGAATTAGACTTCACGTCGAACGGCACTGCCAATACCAGTACACCCATCTACGTGGCCGGCGGCCACGTCGCGAGAGACTTCACGGTCATGAGCGACGGCAGTGGCGGGACTCTGGTGCTGATAGCGTGTTTTTGCGCCGGAACCCATATAACGACATCAGATGGGGAAGTGCCCGTGGAGGCGTTACGCATCGGCGATAATGTCCTAACTGTAGAGGGAAAAATTCGATCAATACGATGGATCGGAAAACGGAACTATTCAGCCTCGGCAGAAAAGGAAAATCCTGATCTAACCCCGGTAGTTTTTCTAAAAGGATCGCTTGGATCCGGATTGCCGCGTCGCGATCTTTACGTATCGCAGAATCACGCCATGTTTATTGAAGGTAATTTAATTCCGGCCAGAAGCCTAATAAACGGAAAAAATATCTTTATAAAAAAAACAGGAAAAGACATACAGTATTTTCATATAGAATTGGATAATCACGATATAATTTTCGCTGAAGGCGCCGCAACGGAAACATTTATAGACGACGGAGGCCGATGCGAATTTCAAAATATAAACGAGTATTTTTCATTATATAAAAATTGCAATACAAAACCCGCAAGCTATTGCGCCCCCCGAATCGACAGCGGAGAGAAACTCGAAGAAATTCGTAATCGACTTTTTAATTTTCCTTTATCTAATTCGATATTCGGAAAAATAAATGGATACATAACATCCGTATCGGAAACAAATATATCAGGCTGGATAGAGGAGAATTCGAAAAAACTACAAAAATTACGTATAGTTGTCGACGACATAACATTAGGCACAATAACACCCAAAGGTCCGCCCAAATTATCCGACGGTATTCATATAATAGAATTCGATTTTATAGTTGACGGAGGATTAAACCCGTACCAACGACACGTCGTGCGCATAATTAGAATCGACGATGGATCAGAAATCAGTGGCTCACCATATGTTGTTCATCCAGTTCGGCCGGAAGCGATTCCTGTTTCCGCTATTAAATCGACTTCCTTCGCTGGATATCTCGATCATGCCGGAAGACAGCGTATCACTGGTTGGGCGCATAGCGGGAATAACGACACAAAACCTGTTGCGATACAGATATTGATAAACGGCAAATTCTTTACTCGATCCGTTGCTAACAAATACAGAAAAGACATAGAAAGTGCAGGATATGACACAGGAATGCACGGTTTCGATCTGATTCTCCCCATCAGCCTGCCGCCCAACCAATCGCATGTAATACAAGTTACACGTGAAAGCGATGGAGTGGAATTGATTGGATCTCCTGTCATATTAGAGGTATCAAAAGAACTTGACGACAGTTTCGTCCAATACATCTCCCGATTTACCGACACTATCGATAGTCTTGATAATCAAAAGAAATTTTTAAATGTTCTCTCCGAACAGACGCAAAAAATTCGGAAACGCGTCGCGGATAGCGCCACGGCAATCAATGAACGTAATTTGGAACAAGAGATGGCCCGACGTCTCGGTCGTTCTCTTACAGTGGAGGTCGTCCATAAGCGTCCACGAGCGCTGCTAATCGACGATTATGCACCGCGCGACGATCCTCGTTCAAAAATTCTTCTCAAGCATATGAAGCGCTTAGAAGAACTCGGCTACGAAGTTAGTTTCATAGCCGCCTCTTCGTTAAAAAGTGAACCATTTGAGTCGAAAGATTTTGAAATTTACTCTATCACCCAATGGGGTAAACCGTATTTCGGATCCGTGGAAGAAGTCTTTCGCCTTCAAAACGACAGCTTCAATCTTATTTACTTCCATCGAACGAGCGTGGCCGTCAGCTATATCGCACTTGCCCGTCGTTATCAAAAAAAAGCAAAAATTTATTACTCTCCAGGGGACAGGGCCCATTTACAAATTGCAGAAGAGACGTCGGTTACAGACAATGAAAATCTCGCCATGCAAGGCCGCCGAATAAATCTATACGAAACGTCGGCCTCGGTCATGGCGGACGTTCTAGTTCTTAAAAATATCAATTCATATCCAGAATCTCTCAACATGGCGCCTACACTCCGCGTAGTTGCTGAAACGTCCCCTGATCTTTGGCCAAAAGTCGATTTTTTGTGAGAAAAATTCTCCCGTATAACAATAAGAAATTTCGAAATTTACAGTATCAAACCTATCCTTATAACTGACTCTGTAGTCACAAATTGATTTGCGAAAAATCACAAATTTAGCCGCAGAGACGTCTATCCTTCCGTTTCACTGCCGGAGAAAGTCTTCCTCATGGATATGTCTCTTTTTATCACAACGATCCTTGGTTTTATACCACCGAGCTATGCCGCAACGAGCGTTTCGTTCGTATCATTCACAGTAGCTTCGTGCGCGCTCGTCATGCGTTTCTGGAAGCCACCTTCGAGTGACTCCCGCTGGATTGCCGTTTACAAAGTCGTCAGCGCACTCGCTCAGGCGCGCGGTTGGAACGCCTGCGCCTATCAGCCTGATCGTAAGGCGTTGATGGTCCCTATATCGACATCTCGCTCGGAGGCAGCAGACACTCTCGGGTTGCAATCCGACGATACACGACCGTAAAACTTCACTTAGAGCCTGTTTGGAAAATCACGGGTGAGCATTTCTGCGCATGAGATTGGCGCC
>NZ_JAFVMF010000024.1 GCF_017377715.1 Acetobacter sacchari
GGCGCCAATCTCATGCGCAGAAATGCTCACCCGTGATTTTCCAAACAGGCTCTTATATCGTCTCTCTTTTCTGTAGGGCATGATTCAACAATCACTTCTATGAGTGCGCTTTCTTGTATAAGAAAGTTCTCAATACAGAATTTGTTCAAATAAAAAACATTACTTATAGTCTCTTTTTTGTGGAGGAGATCGTCGAAATCCTTGTCAACAATGTAGACTCTATTAGGTAATGAAGCGTTTGCACTGTCTCGCGCATGAACAATGATATTAGACTTCCCTCCAAGGGGAAAAATTTTATCAAACCGCAACGAGGGAAATATTTTTCGTAATATCTCGTAATACAAATTTTCTTTGTCTTGGTCCTCCACATAGAAATTAAAATTATTATAATTTCTGTAAAAAATATCTGCGGCAGCTAGACCGCCTGCGCTCCTCTGAGGAAAAGCCGACTCATGGTTATCCATACCGAATACCTCAGAAAAATACGCAAGAAAGTCTTCTGCCAGCGACAATTTCTGGTGAATGAGTTGCTATAAATATTTGTGCATTTTTGGGGCATAGTTTCAAAAAAGAATTCATGAATTCCGTTTGCCATTTAGGGTGTAGAGATAATTCCGGCTCATCCACGATAAAGACCGAGCGTTCAGATGCTTCAAAGGCAATCAGTGCGAATAAAATGATAATTTGAGTTTCTCCAGAGGATAGTTTGCTAATTTGCCTGCTAAGTGTGTGTGGTGTTGATGCCTTTATATCGGTGAAGGCAAGCATGCCGGTATTATCATCAGCAACAATATTTTTTCCGCTATCTTTCAGAAACTCATTAACCGAATTTAGATATGCTTTTATTTGCGAGAAAGCGCGCGCATTTCCCTGCTCAAATGTAGCAAAAGCGCGGGCAAGTTTGTCAACTTTTAAAAACTGAGACTGAACTAAATTCATTACTTTATCAGACGTTTCAGTGCTATTTTCAACTTCTTTTTGTAGCTGCCTAAAATAAGTAAAGAAACGTTGAACTAATATTTCAACATTCTGGTCCGGAATTGAGGCAGATAGATAGCCTTTGACCTTCTCTTCGAGTTGTTCCGTGCTTTCCGCAGGCAGAAAAAATCCATGCCCGAGTATTTCGTCATTCAGTGGACTGTCCAATGCAGCAAGGATTATTTCAGATTTAAGTGTGGCATCATTTATGCGTGCAGCCTGTCGATACTCTGCGTATTTATCAGCAAAAATTCTTTGAACATACTCTATTGGAGTTGTGGGCCTTTTGGTTTGACGTACTCGTGACGATGACGGTCTGTCGAGGTAAACCTCGTCTTCAATTTCTGCGGTAATAGTCCTCTCAAGAGAAACTATTGTCGGGTTTTTTATACTCTTTATAAAATTCCAAGCTTTTAATTCGTGTTTTTCTGGACTTAGGTTTTTGTAGTAGGTTTCAGCATCTCTGGTTATTAGTCCCTGCCTCAGAGAAACGGAAATAGGCTCATAAAAATCAGCGTCACTTTGGAGATAGATCACAACTTGGACGTCGCTTCGATCTGCAGAGATCACATAAACTATGCTATTGAGCTCTATCGTGAGCGAAAGTTGCTCGTAAGGCACGGTCGCAAGTTTGCCTAAATTGAGCGTGAGCAACCAATCAATAACGCTGAGCGCGCTTGTCTTCCCGCTTCCATTTATACCAACTAAAATATTTAAGTCAGAAAAAAATTTCAGATTGAGATTTAGTGTGCCATAAAGTTTTCTGGTGGTTAGATAAATAAGGCGCATTCTAGATCGCTTTCGTAAATTGGAGACGATATTGGCCGATCAATATTGATTACCCATCTCATGGAAGCTCTTTGGGGGAACAGTCTTGCGCGTTCATCCGATCACTATGTAGATACGAACACGACCCTATCAGGTTAATTGCATGGTCGTAAAGTAACCCCATAGAAACTGGCCCGCATAGTGGTTACGCCATATTCATGTGAAGGTGTCTTGTTGCATGACGGTATATATGCACCTTTCGTATGACTGTGTTGCCGGCTGGGTCAGTTAATTGGACGCCTTCTGTCTAATTCTACGACTGTGGTTGAGTGCGGCGGCGTTTTCTAGGGTGTCTTTATTTTTTGCGTGAGTGATGATGCGTGTCTGTAAGCGAGCATCAGTTAGGCGGACTGCTATCTGAGGCCATTTGCAACCCGGGGCCTTCCTTGTCTCCCGCGGCGGTCACCCCAAACTCGCCGGGCGAGGCGGCAGATGCTCGATGTGTTGACTGGCTAGCGCCGCACCCTGATCTCCTGATACGACGAAGACGCGCCCATATCGTGAGCGGTCCACAGAGCGTCGTTCTCACGCGCCGTTGAGTGCGGGGTACAAAAAGGGGGCGGTTGGGTCACCGCGCATATTGGCGCCTTCGTGGAAGGCAGTTGTCTATCCGCAATTGACTGCAATCGCGCATACGCTGGACTTATAATGATTTCGTTGACATATCGGGATGTCATGTAAATAATCCGACGCGAAAGAGTTTCGTACAATCGGGTTTGTTGAAATTACGAGTTGTCATGCCAGATGAAGAAAATGTTGCTCAAGATTTTGATCGGTTCTTGCAGAACTGCAGAATTGACGGGAAGGATAGAAGCTTTTCTACAGCGCTTTCAGGGCAAGATGTATTTCTTGCCGATCAGATGATTTGCAACAACTTAAGTTTTTGTCTTGTTGAATTCAAAGGAGTTCCATCAGACATCTTCCATGAGAGTCGAAAAAATCTGCGGAGGCTTCTGTGCCAAGAGTTTGCGAATGACGATACACTGCTAGACTATCATAGCCTATGTCATCACATAGCGTGGTACGAACATTCGAATATTTTATTAGATATATATTCGAACCAAGTTTGTAATAGTCGCGTTTTTAAGAAATCTGATTGCGCTGTTGAGAAGATTAACTTGATCGGAGGTCGTCCCATAACATGTAAAGACTATGTCAGAAATCTTATCGAGACTGAAAGCGGAGTGGGATTAAACCCAGAAGCTTTCCAATATTACATTGATAAGCTCTACGAATTGGCTGGAACGGAATCGAGTGAGCTTAGGCTCCTTGCTTCCGATCCAGGTGTAGGTGTCTTCGAGCGGCGCTATTTTTCTACTGTCAAAGACCTTCACGATTGGTACAAAGAATTTTATGCCATCAATTTTCCAAAAATTTCACCCTATCAAGGACCTACGCCATAAAACAATTTCACTGAAAAAAATCTCTAAAGACGGCAAGGGTGGGGCGTAGATGTAGGCTTTCTTTAGATAAGATTACTCGCTTTAATGATCAACATGAAGGGCGAGAGCAGCCTCGAATTTCTGCCGCGACGCCCCCCCCCCCCTTCAAAACCCCGGCACCACCCGCGGCCGCCCCCGCCGCGCGCCACTGGCCGCAGGCATAGCCGCCCACCGCTTCACCGTCTCCGCATCCCATCGCGGTCGTCCGAGCCCCGCCACTCGCGGCGGCAGTCGCTCCGGGTGCTGGCTCACTAGCCGCCGCACCGTGCTCTCCTGATACCGCAAAAACTCCGCCAACTCGCGCGAAGTCCACAATGAATCGCTCATGGCCGTCCTCCCGGAAAACGAATCACGTTAGATGGAAGCTCGCCTTTTGCATCCTCAAGCGCGGTCATGAAGGGCAACAGGTAGGCTTCCATTTCCTCTTCGATCGCCGCCGCGTGGTCACCATACATCGCGGCGTCGCGAGCGTTCGCGCGGTCCAAAGCTGCGCGCTCGCTCTGACGCAACCATAGCGCTTGCTGGCGTAGTTCGATCGCTCGGACCTGTAAGGCTGGAGGTAATCTGGAGAGCATTGGTGACAGCGGACACGGCACAAAGAAGCTATTTTGAGTGTTTTGCATTTATCAGTTCCCCTCGGAGAATTATCGCTTTCCGGCGAGTGTGTGCGCTGGATTCTCTTCGTCGTGGTTCCGACGAACTAATCTTGATGTTGATGACTTTTCTTTAGAGACCCTAGACAACTGGGGGCATGGCTTGCTCCATCGCGGATATCGATAAAAGAAATTAGCCATAAGCTAATTAACTCTGCAAGCAAAAATTAGCCATAAGCTAATTCCCTTTGGTAATATTCTTGTAACAGCGTGCGATTGAATGAAACGGAGCCGTTTGAGTTGATCTGGATTTTGGCCGTCGTATCTATCTTTCTTAGCTTAGCTGTCGGGGGAAGGCGGGGAAGGGTATCTTCGCCTCGCCGCAAGGATAGCGGGCGACCCCCCGCTCATCTTCGACCTGCTTCAGGTAAGATCCGAATTCAATCTGATCTTGGGTCACGTGCGCCGCTGACATTGCGATATGTCGAAAAACCTCTATTCATTGATGTGGAAACCACAGGACTACATAGCACCGATCGAATAGTCACTCTGGCAATGATAAAACTAATATCACGTCATGGATGTAGTATAAAAATTAGCACAAGTCATTTTATATTTGATCCAATGAAAAAATCTCATCCAGAGGCGGAGAAAGTGCATGGAATAGATGATTGGGTTCTTCGTCACCAGCAAATATTTCTTGAAAAAATAGAAGAAATAAAATCCATAATTTCGGATTGTGACGCGATAGTGTGCCACAATTCAGATTTCGATTTGAAATTTCTCAAAGCAGAGTTTGAAAAGTGTGGTAGTGAATTTCCAAATATAGAAACCCAATGCACTATGCGGGAGGCTCAAGCCCA
The DNA here is from genome assembly GCF_017377715.1 of Acetobacter sacchari. Lineage (GTDB taxonomy): Bacteria > Pseudomonadota > Alphaproteobacteria > Acetobacterales > Acetobacteraceae > Acetobacter > Acetobacter sacchari. Next base: position 4,705 of record NZ_JAFVMF010000024.1, read on the forward strand.
AGGGCAGTATCCTGCATCATTGGCTTCTTGTGCAGCGCGTATCGGATTTCGTCTCGATAGAATCAATCACGATGCAGCTCAAGATGCCTACTTGTGTGCGGCTATTTGGTGCCGAGCGTTCGGAATAGTATTGCCGACCGATTATGCGACAACAAAAATCCCATACGAAAACATTTTAGAAGTGCCTGAAAGGCCAAGTAATCTCCCTAGAAGAGATAATAAGAAAAAATTACATAACGTTAGGAAGACGATGACTTCAGTATAGTGATGACGGCATCTTTAATTTTTTGATCAGCGGAGCGGAATAGTCTTACAAGCTCGTTTATGTCGTCTACTTCTGGCGTATTAAGATCAATATCTTTTCCTAGAAGAATATAGTCGGAACTCACTTTATAGAGCCTTGCCAACCCGGGTATCCTTTCCCTACTTGGCTTTTTCTTTCCCTTTTCCCATTCCGAAATTGTCGGAATAGATACATCAAGAGCGGCAGCCACCTCAGCTTGGCTCAGTGTGGCGTGTTCTCGCAATGTTCTCAAGCGCTCGGCCATGGTCATTATGACGTGATTGCACATTTTTTTTGTGTCGTATTTTCCTGAGGCTAATTTTCCCTTGCGTCGCATATTAGCTGGTGGCTAATTTGTAGATATGAGAGCAAAAGCGACTGCAAGAGCGATTGATGCGGCTGGGGGAGTGTCCGCCCTCGCCAGGCGGGTAGGGATTTCTGCTCCCTCGGTCTGTAGGTGGACCCACATTCCCGCAACGCGTGTCATTGCTGTTGAGCGTGTGACCGGGATACCCCGCGCCGAGTTGAGGCCTGACCTGTACGACCACGGACTGAACGGTGAGTACAGGGACAGAGCGGTAGATTGGCTAGACGAAAGCGCTTGTACAAAACCCCCACAGGTGAAGCATGAACACTGCTCATAGCGGTCACACTGGCGCGTGCTTTTCGCGTCGTCATTCGGAAACGCTCCGTTTCGAGCTTTACCGCCTGTCGCAACAGCGCCAGTGGGCGAGCGACGACGCGCTGTTCTCGCATCTTGAGCGCGCGCTTGAGTGGGTGGCGGAAGGGGGCGGTTGCGCCGGGGCGGCCTGCGCCGTCCAGCGCGCTCTGCCCCGGCGGGATTTCGCGCGGGGCGGACGGCCGCGTCGTCCTCTGCCTGCGGCTGGCGCGCCGGATGCGGCGGAGGTTCAGCCTGAACCGCAGGCGCTCTCCCTTGGCGCGCTGCTGATCGCGCGGGGTTACGCGAAGAACGAGCGTGGGGCGTTGCGGCTGATTGCGGAGAGCCGTGTTGAGGTGGAGGGCGTGCAGCCGGGCGATCTGTCGTTCGATCTGCCGGTCCGGGGCGCGGATGTCGTGACGGTGCGGGGTGCGGTTGTGAAGGGGGAGGGCTGACCTGATGCCGATCCCCTCGGTCAAAACCGCCGCCAAGGAAGCGGTGAAGCGCTGTGATGCTCTGTCGCCGGGCGATCTCAATTCATTGGTGAGCCGGAGATGGATGAAAGAGCAGCTTGTGCCGCATTTTTCAGTGCGTCCGCGATCTCCATCGCCTGTAATGGCGTCATCAAAAATTGGTCGATTTTGTCGCCGTGCTCAAGATATTTGGCGGCGGTTGCTGACTCCAGTTTCAGGAATATTATTGTTTGTGCGGCGATTGATGTTGAGAACGCTGTTATGTTGCTCGCGTCGACAGTTCCATCTTGTTTCAGTTTCACGCCTTCAGACATTCGAATCGTCCTCTAAGGTTAATTGTAGCTCCATGATGGACGAAGCAGGCGGGGCCGCCAACGGCTCCGCCTGCGCCTCTGCGAGAGGTCTGGCCTGATGCCGATCCCCTCGATCAAGACCGCAACAAAGGAAGCCGTGAGGCGCTGCGGCGGTCTGGACGCTGCGGCTTGCGTCGTGCGCGTCGGGAAATCCAACCTGTCGGACTACGGCAATCGTGACCGCCCGCATATCGTGCCTGTCGATGTCGCGATCATGCTCGATCTGTGCGCGCAGGCGCCGCTGATCCTGTCCGCCATGGCGCACGCCGAAGGCTATATGCTCGTGCCGACGCAGTTCGGGGAAGGCCATCTGCCGCGCGACATGCAGCGCTTTACCGAGGAAACGTCCGACGCGATCCGCAAGGGGTTCGAGATTCTGGAAGATGGCGTCGTCGATGTGCATGAGGCGCAGGCGATGCTGGCGCATATGCAGCGGGTCAAGAGCGTGGCCGAGCATATCGCCGCCGGGATGACGAAGATCATCGCCGGAACGCGGCCGCATATTGTGGCGGCGTCGGCGTAATGACGCGGGAATCATGCGACTGGATCACGATTGATCCGATCCTGCGCCATCTGGCCAATTGCGGCGTCAGCGTTGCGATGCAGGCGCGCAGGCTCGGCGTTTCGGAGCGCGCGATCTATCAGCGCCGCACCATTCTTGGCCTCACCCGTAAACAGCGCGAAAAGCGCGATGCAAGGAGAGCGGCCCATGCCCACGCCGCGTAAGTTCGGCGCGCGCCCGCGCAAACATCCGTATTCGATCCCGCGCCGGGAACTGGACCCGGCGGCGCTGCGTGCAAGCCATCGCGTCCCGGCCGATCTGGGGCGGCAGGTCCGCACGTCCAGCGGCATGACGATCATCCGCGTTGGCCGCATGCGGCGCATGAGGGCGTTGTGACATGACGGAAGAGCTGATCCACCCGAAGGATTTTTACAGAAAACTGAATACGGCGATCCGCGCGGCGGGCGGCGTGACGGCTTTCGCGCGGGCGCACGGCGTCAGTCCGCGCAAGGTTTACGATGCGCAGGACGGCGCGCGGTATCATGAAGAGGTTGCGCGGGCGCTTGGTCTGGCGGTGACGGTGCGTTATCCGGTGATCGCCGATCCGAAGACGCTGGTCGCGGGCAAGGTCGTTTACGAAAAACTGAATAGTTTTATCCGTGCGAGCAAAAGCCAGCGTGCCGCCGCCGAAGAACTTGGCGTGAGCGTCTCGCATCTGAGCAACATCGTGAACGCGCGGCGCGGGCTTGCCCCGGTTCTGGCGCATCTGGGCTTCATGGCGCCGCTGACGCGCTTCGCGCCGCTTGCGCGCCCCGTGAAGGACGCGTGATCCGCCATGTCCGACGAAGGTCTTTTTACGAACGCGTTCCGGGCGCTGCCTGAGAACGTGGCGGCGGAGCAGTCGCTGCTCGGCGCCATCCTGACGAACAACAAAGCGTTCCAGCTCGTGGACGACATCTGCGAGCCGGAGCATTTCGCCGTTCCGATTCATGGCCGTATCTTCGAGGTCTGTCGCAAGCTGGTGCATCAGAACGTCGAGGCCAGCCCGATTACGGTCAGGCCGCATATCGACGGCGACGTTCTGCTTGGGCGCCAGTCCTCGGGCGAGGTTCTGGGCGCGTTGCTGCGGGCGATGGTGGGCATCATCAACGCGCGGGATTACGCCGCCGCCGTGCGCGACGCGTGGTTGCGGCGGCGGCTGTTCAGGGCGTGTTCGGAGACGCTTGATCTGTGCTGCCGTCCGGGCGACGCGTCGGCGTCCGACATTGTTGACGGTCTGGAAAGCAGTTTGCTGGCGCTGGCGCGCGGCATGGCGGAAGAAATGCCCACGGTCAGCCTTGAAGCGTCGATCGAGGCCGCGCGGCTGAACGCGCTGGAGGCCTCGGCGCGCGGCACGGGTCTGGCGGGCGCGTCATGGGGGTATCGCGCGCTGGACCGCATGACGGGCGGGCTGCTGCCGACGGCGATCTACGTGCTGGGCGCGCGCCCCGCCATGGGCAAGACGTCGCTGGGGTTCGGCATCGCCACGCGATCGGCGGCGGCGGGCAGTTCGGTGCTGTTCTGGTCGGGCGAGATGAAGGCGGAGCAGCTTGGCGCGCGCGCTGGCGCCGCCTGGGCGAACCTGTCGACGCAGTCGGTGTTCACCGGGCGTCGTTACGATATTCCGGAAGACGTCGAGACGGGCGAGCGCGAGCCTTTGTCGGACTGGCAGTGGCGCGATCTGGAAGCCGGGGAGCGCGCGGCGGCGGGCCTGTCGCTGGAGATCGACAGCCAGCCTGCGATCACCGTGGCCCGGCTGCGCTCTCGCGCCCGTCGCATGGCGCGCAGCCGCAAGGGGCTGGATCTGATCGTCGTCGATTATATCTCGCTGATGTCGTCGGGTTCGGAACGCGCCGACATGAGCCCGTATGAGCGGATCACGCTGGTCTCCCGACAGATCAAGCAGCTGGCGCTGGAGTTGCAGATCCCGATCATCGTTCTGGCGCAGCTTAACCGCGAGAACGAGCGGCGCGAGGACAAGCGGCCGCAGCTTGCGGATCTGCGTGACTCCGGCGCGGTGGAGCAGGACGCGGACGTCGTGCTGTTCCTGCATCGCGAGCATTATTACCTCAAGAAAATGGCCGATGGCGGCCTTGCGCGGAAAGAGAAGGAAGCCGCCGAGGACTACGCCAATCGCTGCAGCGCCATGGCGCAACGGGTGAGCATGTCCGAGGGCAGGGCGGACGTGATCTTCGCCAAGAACCGGCAGGGGCCGACCGGCACGTGCCCGCTTCGCTTCACCGATCACACGACCTGGTTCCGCGATGCGCATGAGGACGAGTTGAGTCCGGCGTGGCTGCGCCCTGACATGATGGAGGCGGCATGAGTCCGAAACAGCAACGCTATGGCCGCCATGTCCGGGCGGTGATGCTGGACCAGCGCTGGGCGCTGCTGCCGCTCGCCGCCCGCGCCGCGTGGCTGCAGCTGACCGATATCGCCGACGTAATGCCGGAGCTTCGCCAGCCGGGCGCCGGGCGTGCGGTGTCGCGTGACGAACTGATCCGGCTTCTGTCGGCGCGCGGCGACGAACTGGACGGAGCGCTCGCGCATCTGGTCGAGCGGCAGATCGTCGAGAAATTGTCCCATGGGTTTCGATTGAAGGCGTATTGAGATGGCCCGGATAAACCGTGAAGCGAAGCTGCTGGACATGGGCGGCGACATACGGCTGCAGGCCCTCGGGTTTGCGGCCGTTGGCATATGGCTCGCGCTGATCAACCTGATCCGCGAGCTTGGCGTCGACGACGTGGTGACGTTTGGCATGGGCCGGGCGCCGTCGCTGGCGGACGTTGCGCGCATTCGGTTTCAGATGGATGAAACCGAACTGGAAACCCATTTGAAAACCCAAAGTGAAACCCAGTTGATTACCTGGGACGCGGCGACGCGCACGCTGGGATACGGGCCGGATCAGCAGGCCAGTCGGCGCACGCTGGCGAACCGGGCGAACGGCGCAAAGGGCGGGCGACCGCGAAAAAATCAGGTCACAGAGAGAAGCGATCCGGCCCAGCGGCATCTGCCGCCGATGGCCATTGCGGGAGGCGTGAGCGTGAAAGAGAAAGCCAAAACGGAAACCCAAACCGGCGCGTCGGTTTCCCTAGCTAAGCTAGCTCATACTGAAAGTATAAAAGCTGTAGCTATAGCTCGGGAACCGACGAAGGCCGAGATTGACGCGGCGTATCACCGCATCGGCCCCAAGGCGTTCGAAGCCGCCGGGTTCGATCTGGCCCGCGACAGGGGTGATTACCACGTGGCGCGCCAATGGGCGGCGGACGGGCTGCAGCGCGGCATGACGGCGGATCAGATCGAGCAGGTCGTGGTCGAGACCGTGGAAACCGTGACTGCGCGTGAGCGTGGCGCCGGGCGAGTGCCTCCGCACATGGGATATTTCAAACCTGCTGTGGCGCAGGCGATCGAGCGGTTTGACGTTCATGCGCCGCGTAAGGTGGCGGATCATCTGGCGCAGGATGCGTGGCAGAAGGCCATGGGCGAGTGGATGCGTTCGGGTGGGAAGGGGCCGCAGCCGCAGCTGGTGGAGTTTAGCGGTGCGCGCGCCGCATGATGGCGGTCGATGGCTCGATGACAGGCGCGGAAATGGTCGTGTGGATTGAGCAGCGTCTGCTCGATGCGGCCTGCACGTTGGCGGCGCTTCCGGCGCATGGTCTGCGCCCGTCCAGCAAGGGCGCGTCGTGGGGCGATACGCTCATGGAGCTCGAAGATCTGTTGACGTTGACAGGATCGGACGTGATCCGTCCGGTCATCCCGTCTGCCGCTGCAATCAGTCAGATGGATGAAGCGCTGGAGTGGGTGTCGTGGATCACGGACGCCGGGCAACGCCGTGTCGTGCTTTTCTGGATGATGGTTCATCCGATCAGCCGTCGTCATCTTTTCAGCTGGCGTGACATAGGATCGCGAATGAGCGTGAGCCATGTCACCGCTAAACGCTGGCATTCCAGTGGGTTAGCGGTGATCACCAGAAAAATCTTCGGCCAGGTCAATTTTCCCCTTTCCAAATGTTCCAAAATGCAGTGTTTTTAGGACCATCATCAGGGGTCGTGCAGCCAGACGGTTGCCCGGCCTTTTTTGTTTGACGATTGCATAGTTTGGAAACACGACGGCATGGTCCACTAGAGCTGGTCAGGTGAGTTTCTGTGAATTAGGTTTACGTGCGGGGGTAACTTTTTGGTCTTCTCGCACCTCAAAATACTTTCCGTTTTGATCATCGAAAGGAACAGCAAATGCCTCTTGCAGAGGGTCTATACCACATTCGGTTTCATACACGGTTGGGTGAAGGTAGCGGCGCTGCATATTTGCATGACGGGCAAGTGCATGGTGGCGACACTACAATGGCGTATGTTGGATCATACAGTCTTGATGGCGATAATATAAAAGCAGAGATTAAAACTTTTCCATACAATAATAAATTATCTGGAAATTCAGTTTTTGGAGTAGATCGAGCTGTTATAAATCTCGAAGGAAAAAGATATGGAAATTTAATTGATCTTGAGGGAAGCTCTGAGCAGGCTCCGGGTGTTAAAATGCGTGCAGCCATGGAATATATAGACGATTGATTTTGATCACATAGATGGCTCATCGACGTTTTTGAGCTCTGGGCTGAGTTTATCTGGATGATTCTAATATCTGGATGAACTCGGGAGAAGGTTTCCCCTCCGTAAAGCTACGACGTTAGCTATCGTAAAGCCATTTTATTTGGAGATGCGCGGGATGCGGCCACGTTTGACCTGCGTCGCTTCTGTGGTGCGTTCAATCGACACCCGCATCGCGGTCCCGCCGCCCAAGCGTGCTGACGCCTTCTACCTTTCTAAGCCGTGGCGCGATCTCATGCGTCGCCTGATCGAGAAGCGAGGACGTTCCTGCGAGAAATGCGGACGGACCGGAACGCGCCTGTTTGGCGATCACGTCCATGAACTGAAAGACGGCGGCGCTCCGCTCGATCCGTCGAACGTCCAGCTGCTTTGCGGGTCGTGCCACACGACCAAGACGGCGCGAGCCCGCGCGATCAGAACTGCGATTGTCGAAAAACCATGAAAATCGGCTGATTTCTGCGGTTTACGTGGACTCTGCCTGACCGGGTGGGGGCGGTGCGAAAGTCTGGGCCGGATCGGGGGCGCTAACCGCGCCAGTCTCACGCGCAGATTTTTCGCCTGTGTTTGAAAACAATCAATTTATTCAAAAGGGGATAGGTCATGGCGCGCGGTGGAGCCCGTCCGGGTGCCGGCCGGAAAAAGAAGACGCAGACCACCGAGGAATGGAACGGGCCGGTCATCGCCGATTATTCGACTTTGACGCCCCTGGAGTTCTGGAAGGCGGTCCTGCGTGATCCTCGAGCGCCGTTTGAATTGCGTGCGATGGCGGCGGACAAGGCAGGTCCTTTCATGCATGCGAAGCCTGCGCCCATTGCGACGGGCCAGGGAGACTTGGGGGATATGCCTGGGGCCGGGAGTAAATGGGAACGGGCCATGTCGCCTGACCGAACAATGAACTGAGGGGCGTATGCTGAATCTGAGCAGGCCAGACTGGGAAAGTCGGTTGCGCGAGGGGCAATCGCTGCTGCCGCAGATCCAGCCGGTTAATCCTGCGTTGGCAAGACAGGCTGTTGAAATTTTCGATATGCTCTGCATCCCGGATGTGATCGGGCAGCCTACGTTCGGTGAGGCCGCTGGGGACTGGTTCCGAGACGTTGTCCGAATGTTGTTTGGGGCGCTCGATCCGGCGACCAATGAGCGACAGATCCGCGAATTATTCCTTCTTGTTCCGAAGAAGAACTCAAAAACGACTAATGGCGCTGCGTTGATGATGACGGCGCTGATGGTCAATCAGCGGCCAAACGCGGAATTTCTGATCGTGGCGCCGACGAAAGAGATTGCTTTTCTCGCGTTCAACCAGGCGTCCGGTATGGTCCGGGCGGACCGAGAACTGCTCGGGATGTTCCATATTCAGGAGAACCAGAAGCGGCTGACGCTGAAGCGAAGCGGTGCGACTTTGAGCGTGAAGGCGTTCTCGAAAGAGGTGATGACCGGCGTCAAACCGGCGGGCGTTCTTGTTGACGAGGAACACGTCATTGCCCTGAACGCCGACGCGGGCGACGTGATGGGACAGATCCGGGGAGGCATGATCAGCCAGCCGGAAGCGTTTCTTGCAATCATTACGACTCAGAGTGACAAACCGCCGCGTGGCTGTTTTCGAGAGGATCTTCTGCAGGCCCGGGCGATCCGTGATGGGAAATCGCACCGGCAAGGCGACGACGGCGAGACGCAAGTGGCGGTCGGAACTGGGATTTTGCCGGTAATCTACGAGTTTCCGGACAGGCTTCAGAAGCCTGCGCTGATCGGTGATCTCGCGGCGTGGGAAGACCCTTCAGTCTGGCCAATGGTCCTGCCTAATCTCGGGCGGTCGATTACAATTCATCGACTACAGCAGGAATATGAAACGGCTCGCGGCAAGGGAATTGCCGAACTGTCCCGTTGGGCCTCGCAGCATCTGAATGTCGAGATCGGCCTTGCGCTCCGTTCTGACCGCTGGGTCGGCGCGGATTACTGGGTGGGCGCAGGCGAGGACACCCTGACGCTGGAGGAGGTTCTCGCCCGCGCCGAGGTCGTGGTCGCAGGGATCGACGGCGGCGGGCTGGACGACCTGCTGTCACTGGTTGTGCTGGGGCGCGACGCGACGACGCAGGAATGGCTGCACTGGCAGAAAAGCTGGGTGTTCGAGGGCGTGCTTTCGCTTCGCAAGAAAGAGGCCAGCGTCATGCGCGATTTTCAGACGCAGGGCGATCTGGCGATCGTGTCGGAGCCGGGAGACGACATCGAGCAGCTGGCCGACGTGCTGGAGGTTGTCGACGCCGGGGGCGGCCTCGCCCAGGTGGGGCTTGATCCGCAGGGCGTGGGCGCCATCGTCGACGCGCTGGCCGTGCGCGGCATCGGGCGCGACCGCGTCGTGGGCGTCTCGCAGGGCTGGACGCTGTCGGGCGCCATCAAGACGGCGGAGCGCAAGCTCGCTGACGGCACGTTCCGGCACGGCGCGCGGCCGATCATGGCGTGGGCGGCGTCCAACGCGAAGGTTGAGCCGAGAGGCAACGCGATCATCATCACGAAGCAGGCGGCGGGAAACCTCAAGATCGACCCGCTGATGGCGACCTTCAACGCCGTGACCCTGATGTCGCGTAACCCGGGTCCGCCGGGCGGCGGCGGAAAGGTCGAGGATTTTCTTAGAACCGGGATCATCGCGGTATGACTATCCGTAAGGCCTTCGGGGCCATGTTCTTCAAGGCGGCGAACGTCATGGCGCTGGCGACGACGGGCGTCAGCCTGACGGATCTGCGTCTGGGCGCGTTTCTGGCGGGCGGGCCGACCTTTTCCGGTCAGACGGTGACGGTCGACGCGGCGATCCAGCTGGATACGGTCTGGGCGTGCGTGCGGCTGCTGTCGGAGACGATCGCGTCGCTGCCGCTCAAGCTATACGAGCGGCAGCCGAACGAGACGTCGATCGTCGCCCGTAACCACCCGCTGTTTTCGGTTCTGGCGACGTCTCCCAACGCGGATATGACGCCGATCGAGTTCTGGGGAACCATGATCGCGTGCCTTGTGACGTGGGGCAACGCGTTCGGGCAGGTGATGCGGCGCGGCGACGGGTCGGTGATCGCCATCAACCCGCTGCGCCCGGATCGCATGACGGTCAGGCGCGATCCGAACAGCGGCGCGCTGACCTACACCTATGCGTGGCAGGGCAAGTATCTGGTTCTCGCCGAGGCGGATATTTTCCACATCAAGGGTTTTTCGTTCGATGGTCTGCTGGGGCTGTCGCCGATCTCTGTCGGGCGCCAGTCCATCGGCACGGCGCTGGCGGCGGAGCAGACGGCGGGCAAGACGTTCAAGAATGGCCTTTTGACGCAAAGCTATATCTCGGCTCCCGACTACCTCAAGGAGCCGGAGAAAGAGCGCGCGAAAGCCATTCTCGCGGACTACGCGGGCGCCATCAACGCAGGCAAGACGCCGCTGCTGGAGGGAGGCTGGAAAGTGGAATCCATCGGCCTCAACCCGGAAGACATGCAACTGCTGCAGACACGCGGTTTCAACGTCGAGACGCTGTGTCGCTGGTTCGCGGTTCCGCCGGTCATGATTGGCAGGATGGAGAAATCCACCGCGTGGGGCTCCGGGCTGGAGCAGATGAACCTCTGGTTTTTGCAATATGGCCTGATGCCGTGGCTGATCCGGATCGAGCAGGCGATAACGCGGTGTTTGTTGAGTCCGGCCGATCGCCTGCGTTTCTACGCGAAGCACAACGTCGACGCACTGATGCGCGGGGATACGGCAGCGCGGACTGCGTTCTATGTCGCAGGTCTGCAGAACGGTTTCGTGACTGCGAATGAAGTTCGCGCGAAGGAAAACCTGCCGCCGGCCCCGGACGGAAACGTCCTGTGCGTGCAGGCGCAGATGATCCCGCGCGCCGATATCGGCAAGGCGGCGGTGCAGCCGACGCTCAAGCCTGTCGCAGGCGGCCAGCCGCCGCCCGATCCGCCACAACCCGACTCAACAGGGAGCGAAGACGATGATTGACGGCGATTACCTTGCCGCGCCGTTCGAGGTGAAGTTCGCACCTGGCGCGACAGACGGAACGTTCGAGGGTTACGGCAGCGTGTTTAACAACACGGACGCTCACGGCGACGTGGTGCTGCCGGGAGCGTTCGCGGACTCTCTCGCGGAGAGGAAGTCGCAGGGGCGCGGCATTGCGATGCACGTCATGCACGGATTTCTCGGCGGCGACGGCCTGCCCGCCGGCGTCTGGACGGACGCCTCGGAAGACAGCCACGGCCTGCACCTCAAGGGCAAGCTCTCAGGGATGGACACCGATTATGGAAAGCGCCTTTACGGGCTTGTGAAAGACGGCGCGCTGAGCGGGCTTTCGATCGGCTTTTCCGTGCCTGACGGCGGCGCGATCAAGGGGACGCAGGTCGGAGAGCCCCGGCGCCAGCTCAAGCGGGTGAACCTGCATGAGGTCAGTCTGGTCGACGATCCGTCGAATGCGATGGCGCGGGTCACGGACATGAAGCGCCGTCTCGCCGCGCCGGAGCTGCGGTCTACGATCACGCCCGCGAAAGCGACCGACGCCGTCGCCGCAGCGATTCAGCTGCATCAGTCCGCGCTGGTCGGTGGTGACTCGCCGACGCAGGATGAGCGCGACGCCCTGTTGCAGCACCTGCAGGCGGCGCATGAGGCGCTGACCGGCGCGCCGCTCGCGCTCGACGCCAAGGCTGCGCCGCTGCGCGAGATACGCGCGGTCGCCGCCGGCATTCTGGAGCTTCTGGGCGCAGCGCCGAGAGCGACGTCGCCTTTCTCGCAATTCGCCAGTCTCGACCTGCCGAATCTGTCGGGTCTCTGAGACGGGGGAAGGACGGCGCGCCGCGTCGTCCGGGTTTCACTTTCAATGTTTCACGCAAGGGCGCTTCGGCGCCCTTTTTTCATGGGAAAACGGGATGTCCACCGAAAACGAATACAAGCAGGCTGTGGCGGATCTGAAAACGGCGACGGATCAGGTCAGGCAGTTCGCCGAGACGGCGAAAACGGAGATGAAGAATCTCGGCGAGATGACCCGCGAGACGAAGCAGTCGGCGGACAAGGCCCTGACGGAAATGAACGCGCTGGCGGCGCGCGTGACGGAGATGGAGCAGAAGGGCGCGCGCGCTGGCGGCGGCGAGCAGATCGAGACGCGCTCGCTCGGCCAGCGCTTTGTCGCCGACGACAACATCAAGGCGGCGATGGCCGAGGGCGACCGCTGGAAAGGTCGCCTGTCTGTGGACCTGAAGAGCATTACGTCGGGCAGCACGACGGGCGCGTCCGGAACGACCGGGCTTGTGGTCGCCGATCGCCAGCCCGGAATCGTGCAGGTCGTACCGAACCGCCAGCTGGTGATCCGTGATCTGCTGATGCCTGGGTCGACCAGTTCGAGCGCGATCGACTACGTCCGGGAAACCGGGTTTACGAACAACGCCGCCGCAGTCGCGGAAAACCCGACCACGCCGAAACCCCAGTCCGATCTCACGTTCGATCTGCAAAACCTGCCTGTTCGCACCATCGCCCACTGGGTTCTGGCGTCGAAGCAGATCCTCGCCGACGCGCCCATGCTGGCCAGCTACATTGACGGGCGTCTGCGCTACGGTCTCGCCTTTGTCGAAGACACACAGCTTCTGAGCGGCGACGGGACCGGTCAGAACCTGAAAGGTCTGATGACGCAGGCGACCGCGTATGCGCAGCCTGCGGGCGTCACCGTCAAAAACGAGACCATGATCGACCGCCTGCGCCTGGCCATGCTGCAGTCGACGCTGGCGCTCTTCCCGGCGACGGGCCACATTCTCAACCCGACCGACTGGGCGTCGATCGAGCTGACGAAAGATGGCCAGCAGCGCTATGTCTTCGCGAACCCGACCGGCGTCGCCGGACCGGTGCTGTGGGGGCTTCCCGTGGCGCAGAGCCTCGCCATGGCGGCGGGCGGCTTCATGACGGGCGCTTTCCGCTACGCGGCGCAGATCTTCGACCGCGAGGACGCGACGGTGACGATCTCGACCGAAGATCGCGACAACTTCGTCAAGAACATGGTCACGATCCTTGCGGAAGAGCGGCTTGCGCTGGCGGTGTATCGCCCCGAGGCGCTGATCAAGGGATCGTTCGCGGATCTGACCACGACGGCCGCCGCCGGCGGCGGCTCGTAACGGTCGGGAGGTCGGACCATGAGGCGGACAACGCCAGTCGGTCCGCCTGCGCCGGATGCGCCGCTGGCGTCTCTGGCCGACCTCAAGGCGGATCTAGGGATTTCTGACGCGTCGCAGGACGCAAGGCTTGCGCTGCTGCTGCAGGACGCGTCGTCCATGGCGCTCGTCTATGTCGGGCGTCCGCTGATCGACCGGGCATGGTGCGACGTGATCGAACTGGGGTGCGAGGCGCGCCAGTCGGATTTCGTTCTGGGCCGTTACCCTGTGTCGGCCGTCACGGGGCTTACGATCGGCGCTACGGCGCTCGACGTGGACACGGTTGCGGCGCTGGCGATCAATCCCGAGGCGGGCATCCTCTACCCGCCCGACGATGGATCTGCGCGTTGCTGGATGGCGGCGCGCTACGTCGTGACCTATCGGGCCGGTTACACGCTCGACAGCGTCACGGCGGACGGGACCACCGTTGTTCGCGGCACGCTGCCAGCCTCGATCCAGCGTGCGGTTCGCCTGACGGCTGCGGCGCTGTGGCACGCGACGGGGCGCGATCCGCTGCTCAAATCCGAAAGCGAGCAGGGCGTCGGGTCGACCAGCTGGGACACGTCCGCAGCGGCGACCGGCGGCATGCCGCAGGCGGCGGCGGACATTCTCGACGCGTATCGCCCGGCGGGCGTGGCATGACGTGGCGCACGGAGCGGCGACGACGTCAGATCGCCGACAAAGGGCGCATGATGCGCCTCATGCGGGCGGATCAGTCGCAGAGCGTCAGCGTCATGGCCTACGCCCCGCCGCCGCAGGCCTCCCAGCTGGCGGACGGCGTCGCAAGGGCTCCGTTCGTGGCGCAGATCGGGGCTGATGAGGTCACGGCGGCCGCTTACATGCCGAAACCGCGCGACAGGGTCGAGGACGGTCCGAAAACATACACGCTCACGGATGCGACGCCCGTCTATGACGGCCCGACCATCTGCGGGTGGACGCTGATCGCCGCAGGAGGGAACTGATGATATCCGCAACTGTGTGGAGCGACGCCTATGCGCGCGCGTCCGCTGTCGCGGCGCGGATGGGACTTCCGCTGATCGACCCGCTGCGGCAGACGATCGGAGACCTTCCGGACGCTTTCTGGGCGTTTCCGGTCGGCGCCGCTTCGTCTGACCGCATGGGCGCAGGAGACGCGGAGAACGAGGAGACCGGCCAGATCCTGCTGGTCCTGATGATCCCGGTCGGGTCCATGAGCACGCCCGATGCGCTCACGCATTGTCAGGCGATGTCTGCGGCGTTTCGCGCGCCGGTCGGAAATCCGTCGACGCCGCTTCCAAATGGCCTTGTCTATGACGGGCAGGATTTCGATCCGCCTGACCTCAACGAAACAGGGAACCGATACGCGATGACCCTGAGGGTTGCCTATCGCTTTCAAAGTGCCCTGATCCGTCAGGCAGAATAGCGAAAACCCCACCGGGTGAAGACGGCGGGGTTTTCTGTTTCACCACCCACGGGGGCTGAGTGATGAACTGGAAAGACTATAAACAAATTCTTCGTTTGGTACAAGAAATTAGAGAGATGACGTCAATGCGTTTTCTTGTCATCGCGCTTTTGTGCGCCGGATGGGAGGTCGCCTATCTGCTGCACGGTCCACCCATGTCCGAACTGATCCACATTTTGGCCGGGAACTGACAGTCCCCGCCACACACGGCATGTCCAAAGCATTATGGAGACGACATCGTGAAATTCTTTGCTCTGATCGAGACCGCAGCCGGATCTGGTCAATACGCGCTTGGCGCGTCGGTTATTGAAGCCGACAGCACAGGCGCCGCACTGGCGCTGATCACGGCAGGCGTTGGCGCGGGCCTGCGCTACGGCGCGTGGCCCTATCGCGAATTGCGGGGCCTTCCGGCCTTTGCAGCCCCTGCGACTGATGAGGTGGGCAAAGCCTATACCGTTCTTGCGCAGGCGACGGGCGCGGATCAGCTGTTCGTCGCAGACGGACAGACCCTGACGTCGACGCTGTGCGACGCATCCAACCTTTGCCTGTCGATGCAGGCCTATATGGGATTTCGTGTCGGGCTGATGCCCGCCGGCGAGGCACCTGTCGCAAAACCGTCGACGTCCGGCGGCTCAACAGACGCCGGCACGCCAGACGCGGGTTCCCCGGCCAGCGGAGCCTCAGGCAACGACGACGCCAAAGGCTGACGATTTCAATCTCTCCTGATCCCGAAACAGGGCCGCCTCGTGCGGCCTTTTTTTATGAGGTTATTCATGGCGACTTACACCGGAGCGACATCCGGCCTCGCAGCGGGCGTGCAGACGAACGACACCAGTCTGGATTTCGCGCTTGAAACGACATACGGGACGGCCCCCGGCGGCAATTATCAGGCCTTGCGCTTTACCAGCGAGACGCTGGCCCGACAGGACAGCACGTCACGTCCGGACGAGATCAACGCCGTCAGGGAAGTGTCGCAATCCGTGCTGACGCAGGTCTCGGCGTCAGGCACGATCTCGGGACCGCTGGCGACGGGGTGCTTCGACGATTTCCTCGCGGGCGTGATGGGTAATGATGGAAAGGCGCTGACACTCACATCCGGAGGGGCCTATTTCAATTTCAACCCAGACGGCTCGATCACGTCGATGAATTTCTCCAGTGCGGACTATACGAGTCAGCCTCTATATGGGGGTGTCATCATCAATTCCCCGTCTAATGGCTTCAAAAACGTCTATTGCGCGTATTATAAGACCGAAATCGGTTCTTCCACGATTTATACTGCGGACCTTGGACCTGTCGGAAGTGTGCTCAAGTCGAAAGACGGCGATACATTCACTTATGCAAACCTCGTTAACGGCAGCATCGACAAGACGTTTACGGTCCGCAAGAAGTTGCTCAGCGGCTTTCAGATGTTCACGGGCTCGCTGGTCAACCAGATGCAGATCCAGCTGCAACAGGGGCAGTTCGGAAGCGTCAGCGTTGATCTGACCTGCGGAAATATGACGCGCAGCACGACCGACATCGCTGCGGCCGTTCTGCCCGCGCCAACGGGCGTTGTGCATGACTCGATCTCCGGTTTTCTTGGCCTGACGATCAACGGCGTCGCTCCGGTCGGGTGCGTCACGCAGGCGACGATCACGCTCTCGCGCGACGGGGCCGGCAATGATTACGGCATGGGTCACGCCGACGCGTGCGGCGTGCGGTCCGGTTCGTTCATGGCCGCCGGGTCGATCGAGTTCTATTTCCGCAGCTGGGATCAGTTCGATCAACTGGCGGCGGGCACACAGGGGCCGATCGTGATCAAGAGCGTCGACGGCGCGGGCGACGGATACGCTTTCATGTTTTTGAACGCCGCGCTGCGAAACGGAAAAGACCCAATTTCCGGGAAAAACCAGACGGTCAAGGCGACTTTCGACATCGAAGGAAATCCAGCCGCGGGCGGCGGAACATTCGCGATTTTCCCGCTTACGGGAACAGCGGCGAACTGACGCGACGTCAAGGGCGTAACGTTTCTCGATCTTCTTCTACTTTACTCAAAGCGATAGGTATATCATGGCCAGACTCAGCACGTTCACCCGCAACGCCGCCTCGGTCGCCCAGGGTGCACCCGTCGTCGTTGGTCCGGAAGGGGATTCCTTCACGATCACGACGCGCGGTTTTACGGACGCCTATGCCGACCGGCTCTGGTCGCTGCGGCGCACGGCGGCCATCCGCTACAACACGGGTCTGTCGGCGAACGAGACACCCGTCAGCCTTGATGCGCTGCCGCCCTCGATCGAAGATGGCTGCGTCGCGCAGGCGATGGCGGAAAAATGCCTGATCGACGTTTCCGGCCTGAACGGAGACGACGGCGCTCCGGTCACGATCGAGCAGTTTTGCGACCTGATCCAGCATCGTGAGAACCGACCCTTGCTGGCGCTCGCCATGCAGGCGGCGGGCTCGGTCGGGCGCGCGACGAAGGCGCAGCTGGAGAGCGCGGAAAAAAACTGACCGACGCGCTCGTCTGGGCGATCGAGGACGCGCCGCTGGTGGCGCCTTACGGCGATGCGGTCCTCCCGGCGGATCACCCGAACTGGGATGCAGTGGATGCGCAGTCGCGTCGTGTGGACGTGCTGCCCGCGTATCGGCTGCCGTGGCGTTGCTGGCACGAACTGGCCGGGCATCGCCGTCACATGGTCGAGATCTACGGCGGCGGCATGGGCGCGATCCGTGGGGTGTCCCGGCCGCAGCCATTGCCTACGCTTGACGTGCTGGCGTGGTGCGACGCGCAGGATCTCGACGCGGACGAGCGCGATTTTGTGGTCCTGATGGTCAAGGCCATGGACCGGGTTTTTCTGGACCTGCGCGGTCGACAGATCCGCGCCGAGCTGGACCAGATTTTCAGGAAATAGCGATATGGCGGTCAGCGGCACGTTTCAACGCGACATCAGGCTGTTCGTGGACCAGACGCTGTCGCCCGCCGCCCTGTCGCGCCACCTGGCGGAAGCGGCGATCTCGGCGCGCGAGACTGCGATCCTCGCGGGCGACGCCCCTGACAGTTACACGACCTTTGTCGACGGAACGCGCGGCCGCGCCGAGATCGCGGTGCGCCCGGACGGCGTCATTCTTTACGAGTTCAATTACCTGCCGCAGGCGGCGATGTTCTGCGTCGAGGAAGCCATGCGCCGGTCGCCCGCGCGATCTGGACGCTACCGGCGCAGCTGGGCGGTTGTCGTCAATGGCCGGGTCTGGAGCGGCGACCTGTCGCGCATCGCGCCAGGCTCGGAAGTCATGATCGTCAATTCCCAGCCCTATGCGCGCAAGATCGACACGGGCGCCATGCGGACGATCGGTCGCGGCGTGGTCGAGGCGGTGCGTCAGAAGGCGCTGCGCATGTTTCCGACGCTGACGGTCGCGCGCAGGTTCGTCGTCATTCCGCCGGGCCTGATCGACGGCGCGCCATGGATTTTGCGCCGCAGCAAGGGCCGCGCGGGCGATCGGCAGGCCGGTCAGCCCATCACCTATCCCGCAATCGTTCTCACGGAGAAGATCTGACATGCCCTCGATCTCGGATATGCGGGTCGCCTATGAAAGCGACGTCGCCGCGAAGGCGAAGGCTGACGCCGATGCGCTGAACAGCGCAGGAAACGCCGCCGAGACTCTGGACAGGAAAATCACGTCCACGACGAAAAGCGGCGCTGCATTCGTCAACCGTTTCGACGACGTCACCCGCACGGCGAAGGCTGTCGAGCGCGCGCAGCGGGATCTCGACGCGGCGCAGGACGCGCTGAACAAATCCATGGCCAATGGCAGCGTCACCGCCGAACAGGCGCAGCGTACGCTGCAGACGCTGGGCGACCGCGTCACGCAGGCCACGGCCAAGCATGAGGCCGCGACGGCGGCGCAAAAGACGCTCGCGGAAGCGACGGACACTGTCACGACGGCGGCCGAGCGCAACACGGCGTCGGTCAAGCTGCAGTCCTACCAGATCGCGCAGATCGCCGATGAATTTCACAAATGGGTCGATCAGGTTCTCTCTGGCGGCTCGGCCATCACGGCGACGACGTATCAGCTGCCCAATATGGTGCAGGCGATGGGCGGCGTCGGCAACGCGGCAAAAGTCGTCGGCGGCTTTCTGGCTGGACCGGGCGGCATCGCCGCGGCTGCGGCGGCTGCGGGCGTCAGCCTGTATGAGATGGCGTCGCGCGCGGAAACGGATCAGGAGAAGTTCGCCGCCCTGTCCACGCAGTTGCGTGCGACGCGCACTGACGCGATGAGCATGGCCAGCGCGATCACGTCCGCGTCGGACAGCCTCAAGGGGATGCCCGGCTGGGACGAGGCCAGCGCGCGGACGGCGTCGCAGGCGATTGGCGGAACCTATGATTTTTCCGGCAATTCGTCGGACATCACGGCGCTTGCGGGCGTCGCGCGTGACGCTGGCGCCGTGTTCGGGTCTCTGGAAGACGGGCTGAAAGCTGTCCAGACCGCCATGACGGACCCGCTCGCCGAGATCCGCGATCTCTATCAGCGCCATCTGCCGGGCGTGAACGCGCAGCTGGTGGATCAGGTGCGGGATCTGGAAGCGGCCGGAAAGCAGGGCGAGGCGTACGCCCTCGTGATGGAGCACCTGACGGACGCCGTTAAGAACGCTCATGAAGAAGGCCTGACGCCGTTTCGGCGGGCGATGGAGGATCTGAACAAGGCGGCGTCGCCGCTGCTCGACACGCTGGAGAAGCTGGCGACGGGCATCGGAACCAAACTGCTGAACGGGGTCACGTCGCTGCTGAACCTGCTGCCGCACAGCGACGCGGCCAGCCAGAGCGCGTCCGGAACGCATGTCGTCACAAATCCGTCCAGCGGCACGCTGGGGATCATGCAGATCAACCCGGCCTACAGCTCGCAGTACGACGTCAACTCCCTGTCGGGAAACATCGACGAAGGCATCACGCGGTATCAGAATTTCCTGAAGCGGTCGGGCGGCAATCTCGAAAACGCACTGGCGCTCTATGGCGGGTGGAAAACCGGCTCGGCTGGCGGCCAGCAATACGCAGGCTCGGTGTTCGGGCAGAACCTTGCGGACCTGACGCCCGCGATCTCGAAGGCGATTGATCAGGAGGCGCAGAAATTCGGGCTGGGCGACGGCCTGACCAGTCTGATCAAGAAAATCGCGCTGCAGGAAAGTGGCGGCCGTCAGTGGGACGATCAGTCCTATGCGACGCCGTCCGCAGCCTCGTCGGCCGCCGCGACGGACCATGCGACGTCCGCCGCCGTGATCAGCGATCAGGCGGCCCTGTCGGCGGGTGCCGCCGATGCGGCGAACGGATACAGCTCCACGAGCATCACCCAGAGCCGACAGGCGATCGAGGACTGGATCGGCGTGCATGAGAAAATGCTCGGCGGCCTGACGCAGGGTTCACAGCAATGGCAGGAGGAAAGCGAGCGCATCACCAACGCGAAAATCGCCCTCGCCAACACGCTTGATCCGCAAGCGTCGATCACGCAGGGCATGAAGGACCAGAACGAGAGCCTGTCGGCGCAATCGGGCTGGTGGCGCAGCATGGCCGAGGTCGTGGCCCAGTTCGACACGACGACGCGCGGAACCGGCGTCAACCAGCAGGCCCTGACGCAGGCTCTGACGGAAAAGCAGCGCCAGCTGACGGCGGCGTATGAAGACGGCACGACCGGGATCGAGCGACAGGTGCGCGCCCAGACGGCGATTTCGTCTGCGGCGGGCGATTCCTCACGGGCGTTGCAGCATGCAACGAATTATCAGGAGGCGTACAACGCGGCGACGCAGAATTTCGACCCGGCGTCGCAGAAGTTCGTCGAGGAAGTGAACGCGCGCGTCTCGGCGCTCGATGCGCTGTCGGATGCGCAACAGCGGACGCAGCAGTTGCGACAGAACCGGGGGCTGTCTGACAACCTTGCGCTGCTGCAGGCGGAAACTGCCAGCATCGGGCAGGATTCCGACGCGCGTCAGGTCGGTATTGCGCGTTTGCAGGCGGAAATGGAGATGCGTCGCCAGTATGGCGCCGTGCTGCCGCAGGAGGCGCAGGATTACGTCGAACTGTCGCGCCAGGTGTCGGCGGCGTCCGTGGCCTATGAGCACCAGCAACAGACGCTGTCGGACCTGACGGGGTCGATCTCGAACATGGCGGACCAGCTGTCGGACGGCCTCGTGCAGGGATTCCTGCAGGGCACGTCGAGCGGGATGTCGTTCAGGTCGACGCTGCAGGCGATCGAGACGCAGATTGCGTCGATGATTCTCAAGATGGGGCTGATCAATCCGTTGCTCAACGACATTGACGGCGGAACACGGGGCACGCTGTCCGACATGTCGAAGCTTCTCGGAAACATCGGCGGATCGTCGGGCTCTTCGGCAAGTGACGGCTGGGGTTCGACCGGCGGCGCGATGGATTTCGAGGGCTCGGGGATCAGCGTCGGGCAGGAACTGAACCTGAAAAACAGCCTGTCGTCTCCGGCGTCGGCGACGTCGGGTAGCTGGCTCCAGTCGGCGCTTGGAACGAAAGTCATCGGCAACGCCTCCATAGGCAACATGCTCGCGGGACTGGGCGGCGGCATGGCCGTCGGCGGCCTGGTCGGAAGCCTGACCGGCGGTGGAAGCGGCAGCACGATCGGCGGTTCAATCGGAAGCCTTGTGGGAACCGGCGTCGGGTCATTCCTCGGTCCGATAGGTTCGATGGTCGGCGGAACTGTTCTGGGCGGGATCGGCAGCCTGATCGGCTCGCTGTTTTCAAAATCGCACTACGCCTATGACAGCGTCAGCGGGCAGGACGGCCAGCTGGTGATCTCCGACAGGCGCGTCAGGCGATCCGACGACGACGTTTCGGGATCTCTCCAGTCGGCGCTTGACGCGATCAACGCCGTCTATGGCTACACGGGCGTCTCTGTCGACGACGGGTTCGTCGGCGACGTCGGGCATTACAAGAAAGGAAAAAACTCCAACTCGCAGACGCTGGAACAGCATCTAGGCGACGCGCATCTGACGTCGTCGGACGCCACGATGCAGATGGCGCTCGATCAGCTGATGCCGTCGAGCTTCGACAGCGTCAGCAGCTACACGCAGGCGATCCAGTCCCTGAAAACCCTGTCGGACACGCTCGACAGCATGGGCGTGGTCGTCAGCAAGTTTGACGATTCCTCGCATCTGACCGTCGCGCATTTCACCGGCTACACGGGCGACATGGCGACGGCGCTGTCCACGCTCGACGGGCAGACGGTTTCACTCGACGACCTGCAGTCGAAATTTCAGGCGATCGAGGAATTTGTCGGAACCACGATGCCGGGCCTTCTGGACGTCACGGCGTCCGGATCTGAAAGCCTGACGCAACAGGTCGAGGATCTGCAAAAGAAGTATCAGGACGCGGCGAACACGGCGGCGTCCTACGGGCTGAGCGCGCAGGCGCTTCTGGACAAGGGAAACGCCATCGCCGCGACCATGATCGCGAACGAGACGACGACCCTGAACCAGAGCGATCAGGCGGTGCAGGCGCGCTATCTCGCAGCGACAGGGGATCAGCAGGGGGCGGACCTGCTGAACTTCGACGTGTCGGCCGCCCAGCAGGTCAAACAGCTGCAGGACAGCTGGGACGGATACCTGGGCGACACGTATGCGAGCAACGCCACGTATCAGGCGCAGATGGCGGATCTCGACAGGACGCTGGCGGCGGAACGGCTCCAGATTCAGGAGCAATACGCCGGAACTTCGCTGGCGCAGCAAAAGGAATATCTCTCGCAGGCGGACCAGTCCGTCGCGGGGGTGTTCAGCAACCTGTCGGACTACGCCAGCGGGCTGATGACGTCGGATGCGTCGCCGTTGTCCGTGCAGGACCAGTATGCGGCGGCGAACGACAATCTGCACAGCGACTATCAGGCGGCGCTGGGCGGCGATTATGACGCCCTGTCGCGCGTGCAGTCGGACATGCAGACATATCTGACCGAGGCCAAAGCGTGGTTCGGCTCCGGCACGGGCTACGCTGACGCAGTCAAGCAAGTTTCGGACATGCTGGCCGCGATCGGCAATGTCGGATCGGACACGTACACGGCGAGCCTTGCGAAACAGCTCGCCCAGAAAAGCGTCGATGCGACGCTCGCGGTCAAGCAGTCCGTCGATGCGCTCAACAGCAGCGTCGCCCAGTTGGGGCGGCTCATAACAGTGGGAGGCATGAAAGCGGCATGACGGCGTTTCGAACGGTCGAGATCGACCTTGTGCGTCAGGCGTCGGGAAGCGCGTCGGTCACGCGCGGGCACGGAACCCGGCCGCATGGCGCGCTGTCGCGCAACGCCCGCGCGCTGGAGGCGACAGAGACCGTCCGGTTCTCCGATCGCGGCTATGTCGACGAAAACCACGCGCCCTGGCCGCCTTACGTCACGGACGCCTTTACGCTCGATCGCGGGCTGACGCTCTCGGCCGACGCGCTGGGCGGTCAGCTGTCGGCAGGGTCGATCACGCTGGCCAATGTCGACGGCGCGCTCGACAGCATGATCACGACGCGGGTCAACGATCATATGCCGGTCCGCATCCGTACGGGCGACAAGGCCTTTGACGCGGCGCGCGGGATCGAGGTCGATCCTGCCTCGACTTCGTTGCGGCCGGTGTTCGCCGGGCTGGGCAAAAGCTGGCGTCCGGACAGGCAGTCGCTTGCGATAGACCTGCTCGACGCCACCTACTGGCTGGAAACGACGCTCTCCGTCGCGACCTATGGGGGCTCCGGGCGGCTCGACGGCGACAGCAACGTCGCGGGCCGGACGATGCCGGTCATGCGCGGGACGGTGTGCAACGTTACGCCAGTCCTGATCGACAGCACGAATTACGTTTACCAGATTTCGGACGGCCCGGCGTCGATCACGGCTCTTTACGAGGGCGGATACGCCGGCGGAATCGCATCGGGCGGGATCGTCGCCGATATCTACGCCAGTTCTCTGGCGGCGGGGTCTTACACGGTGCAGACAGGCGCCTCGGGGACGTGGCTGCGTCTGGGCACAAAGCCTGTCTACGGGATCACGGTCGACGCCGTGGGGCGGTTCCGCTCGGGCGCCGCGCCGGTGAACGTCCTCGACATCCTGCGCCGGATGCTGGTCGAGGATCTGGTCATGCCCGAGGCCTATATCGACGCGGGCTGGACCGAGACGTCGACGATCGCGCCATGGGCGGGCGGCTGGTTCTGGGACGGGGCGGACAGCCTGACCGGAAAGAGCATCGCGACGACGCTGCTCTCGGGGCTTGGCGTATCGCTGGCGCCGACGCGGACCGGCACGCTGCTGCCGGTTCCGCTCGTCGCCCCGGCGGCCAGCAGCCCGGTCGCAGCGGAACTGTCGGCCGACGTGATCACCGATATCGCCGCGTCGTCGCTCGACAGCTCGCTCGATCCGCCGACCTGGCGGTGGCGTCTGGGATGGCGGCACAATTTCCCGGTGCAGACGACGGGCTCGAATCTGCATCCGCAGGCTCCGGCCGATCGGCAGTCGGTGATCGCGGTGGCCGACCGGACCGCCCTGTGGTGGTCGTCGGACGTCAAAAGCCGCTGGCGGGCGCCGAACGATCCGGCGACGATTGCTACCGCGCTGGCCAGTCAGGCGGACGCGCAGACCATCGCCAGTCGTCACGGCGCGCTCTGGGGCGTGCAGCGCCGACTCTGGGCGGTGTCGGTTCCGCAGGATCTCGCATGGTCGATCGAGCTGGGCGACGTGGTGGGGCTCAGCGCGCCGGCGGCCGGTCTGACGTCGCGTGTTCCGGGCGTGGTGATCAGCGAGCACATACAGGCGACCGATCAGGTCGTCACATTCCAGATTCTGGTGTGATCAATGCAAAATTGCGGTTTTGGGTGGCAAAATCGCGTCCTCGACGCGACGCTTGTCGCCAGCAACACGACGGTCGGGTCGCTGCCTGTCACGAACCTGCAGAATCCCTATGGCGCCGCGAGCCTCGGGTTTCGTAGTCTGATCGAAAAAGCAGGCGACAGCGCCAATTTTACGATGACGCTGCCAGCGGCCGCGACGTGGCGGGTGTTCAGCCTGCATCGGACCAACCTGCGCGAGACGGGCGCGCAATGGCGGATTCAGGTGAGCAACGGCGGAACGTCGGTCGTCGACACCTATGTCATGGCCTGTCCGGTCTCGGGCGGCCAATGCGTCTGGGCGCTGCCGAACGACGTCACCGGCGACGCGGTCACGATCACCGTCTGGCCGCGCACCGATCCGGGGACGTGGATCGACATACCTCTGGCGTATGCCGGGCCGTTGTGGTCGCCCGTTCGCAATTTCAGCAGCGAGAGCACGGCTGATCGCGTGCTGGGGCAGGACAGCGTGGTCTCGCTGGGCGGTCAGGAGTTCGTGGCGACGCGCTGGTATCAGCGCAAGCTGACGATCGCGCATCAGTCGCTTGGCGACGCCGACGCGCCTGTCGTCGAGCAGATGCTGCGCGTTGCGGCGACGGGACGAAATATCCTGTTCCTGCCTGATCCTTCGGCGGATGCGCTCACGCTTGCGCAACGCGGTCTGTTCGGACGCCTGTCGGGCGGCGAGATCTCCAATCCCTTTGGCGCGGCCGACCGGCACGCCATCACCCTTGATCTGACGGAACGGCTCTGATGCCCGCACAATTGGGAAATTTTGTTCTGGAGACGACGACGTCTCCGGGAACGGGGACGTTCACCCTCAACGGACCCGAGGCGGACCGGCGCAGTTTTACGCAGGCGTTTCCGTCCGGCGGCTCGGTCTTTTACTTCGCGGACGACGGATCGCAGGCGGAATGGGGAACGGGCACGCTCTCGCCCGGATCTCCGGCGACGCTCGCCCGCACGAAAATCCTCGGCACCACGGCCAGCACGACGGCGGCGCTGAACTTCGGCGGAACGGTCGAGGTGTATAGCGAAATCCCGGCCGAGCGTCTGGCGATGCTGGAGGACAGCGGGGCTTTGCTGTTGCCAGATGTCACTGACTGGACATCACAACAGGTCGTCAACGCCCGCAGTGCGAGCGCCCGATTTGTGCGGGGCGGCGCGAATGTGTCGACCGACAGGGCGATCTCGCAACTGCTGGTGTCAGTCGGAGACGCCAGCGGCCGCCGGTTGTGGGCGCAGGACACAGACGGATCGGATTATTATCCGTCGATCACCTGGGCAAACGCCGTCTACGCGACCAGGCAGGCAATTACTGAGGCGGACTACGCCCCAAAATCATGGGTGAATGCGCAGGGTTACGCGACGAACGCGGGCATTGCGGGCGCGAATTACGCGACGCAGGGCTGGGTCAACGGTCTGGGACTGATCACAGCGAGCGGCGTCGCCCAGAGCTACGTCGCGAAATCCGACTACGCCAACGACTTCGCCACCGGCACCGCGAGCGTCATCCGGACAGTGGGCAACAAGGTCATCCAGATGTGGTCTGCAAATGTCGGGCCGGGGACGCGCGTCAACTATCCGATCGCGATGTCGTCGCTTGGCTCGCAGCCGATCGGCGTCGCCTATTCCGCCAATGGCGCGGGGTCCGGCAGCTGGGTCAACTGCTACGCAGCGGATAACAGCGGCTTTACGGCGACGGCGTTCGGGTCGGACGGCAGCACGCGGACATTGACAATCACCTTTTTGATCATGGGGGTTTTATGATGGCGGAGATCGACGTCCGGACTGTCTATCCGAACCGGTTTTATGCGTCGTGCGACCTGTTGGCGGCGCAGCCCGCGCCTGTGACGGGCTGGTGGGATGCGTGGGGCATGAGCGATCCCGCCGTCGCGCCGCCGGTCGCGGACCTGGTCCCGCTGACGGCGGATCAGTGGAACGGCCGCCTGACGGGCGGATGGGGCGTGCAGGGCGGGGCGCTGGTCGCCATGACCGAAGAGCAGCTTGCGGACGCGGTTCCTCTCGCCGTCCGGGCGGGCTTTGCGCTTACGGCGGCGCAGAATGTCGTCTGGGCCGAGTATGGGTCACTGGGCGACGCGGTTCCGGGCGCGTGGATCTCGTATCAGAAAGCGCTGAAAGCGATCGTCGACGGGTCGGATACGGCCAGCACGACGCTGCCTGCGTCGCCAGCGGGGGGCAGCGATGCCGGATAACGTCGCGACGAAAGAGGACATCGCCAGACTCAAGGACGAAACCGACGTGCAGCTGGGCAGGATCTGGAGCGAGCTGCGCAAGCTCAACACCGCCGAGAGCAGGCGCGCCGCCATGAACGGGGCGCTGCTGATCCTCGGCTCCGCCATCGGAAGCGGAATCGTCAACGCTTTGCAGCATATGAGGGGATAACGTGCACGTTAACGTTCGAGACTATATCATGTAAAAGATAATAATTACGCTGTTTGTATTGTTGCACATTAGAAAATATAATATGTTCATATTGTCTGTTCCATGAATATAAATATATGGATTGAGCTATGAGCAATTTGCCTAACCCCAACGATAAGAAATTCGACTTTAAAAAAATATTGTCATTTTTTATTCCGATTATTACGCCAGTTTTGGCATTATCAATGCCGGGGTATGCCGTGTTATTCTATTATCAGATTCATATTGGAAATTTGCCGTCATTTTTATCGACAATAAATACATCTATATTTGTTTTGTTTGGAGTTATTAGCGTTGTGTTGTATACGATATTATTATTTTACGGGATGCTGTCCAGTTTCTGGCTTTACATGATAATAAATTATGTTGTCAGTAAATTTGCAAAAAATAATAATTTTACTGTATCTAATATAATTCCAAAAAAGAAATCAGAATGTGCGTGGTACTTTATAATTTCATGTTTAGTCCTCTTAATAGTGATTGTTAATTTAATCGAAATGAACGCAAATCGATATAGTATTGCTTTGTATACTTATTTCTTTATAGTTGGAGCGTTCTTTGTTGCTGCGCTTGATAAAATATCTAAACAAAATTTAAAGAAATCTCTAATTTTGATATCGATCCCTATCGCTTGTGGTTTGATGCTTCCAGTATTTCTTCAGGGGGCTGTACCCATGATGGCTGAGGATTTTGTTTCTATCGTTGGCATGAGGACAAAGAATTTCGATAATCTCTATATATCTGAAGATAAATACCACGAGATAGAGGCATTGCTCAGTGCATTCGATGGTGTGGAAAAGAGTGTTTGTTATTTGGCTATAGATGGGCGAGAGTTTGTAAATGTCACAATAAAAATAGACGGGGATAATGTTCCGTTAGTCGTTTTGTGGAACGATAATTCAGATCATAAAATAGTAGGGTTTGATAACCGATGGACTTCTCGTGGGCAATTTGATTTTCCAACGTTTTCGGTATCCAACGCTGACATTTTAGAATTTCCAAAAAATTGGGTAAAAGCCTGCTAGGGATGGGGCGATGAAAGGGTTTTTCTTAACAAGGCGAGCAGGCGCTTAATACTCATCATAATTTTTGATGAACAATTTACATACTGTTCGTGCCGTCTTTGAAGCCGCCCCTTTGGGCGGCTTTTTTTATGCCCGGAGCATCAGATGAATGACCCGCTGCAACTCGCGGCCGATCTCGCGCGCCGTTTTGAAGGGCTGCGCCAGCGCCCCTATCAGGATCAGGCCGGTTACTGGACCATCGGCTACGGCAGCCGCGCACTGGCCGACCGGACCGCCGTCGCCCGCGCGACGCGACCGATCAGCGCGGCCGAGGCCGATGCGCTGCTGACGGACCGCCTCGCCGTCGTGCAGGGCAGGGTGCGTCAGCTTGTCACGGCGCCGATGACCGCCGGGCAGGAAGCTGCCCTGATCGACTTTTCCTACAACCTCGGGACCAGCGCCCTCGCCGGATCGACGCTGCTGCGGCTGCTGAACCAGCGCGCCTACGTCGCGGCTGGCGCCGAGCTTGCGCGCTGGAACCACGTCCGGATCGACGGCCGTCTCGTCGAGTCAAACGGCCTCACCAACCGCAGACGCGCCGAACTGGCGCTGTGGAATACTCCCTCACACTCGCAGCCATCTGGCCGCGTGAAAGCACTCTCATGAATTTCGAGAAGGTCGGCGCGTATCTGCGCCAGCCAACGTCCCTGTTCGCCCTCGCGGACATCCTCGGCACGCTGGTCGCGCTCTGGTTTGGCGTGCTGCCCGAAGGCGTCGCCTGCGCGCTGCTGACGGCAGCGCTGCCGCTGCTCGCCAGCGACAACAGCGCCTTGGTCGGGCGCATTCTGGCCCAGCGCAACGATATGGCGGCCGCCGTCCATGCTGTCGCCACACATAAGGATATCGGTCCGGCCGCGGTGAAGATCATCGCTGATGCGGTTCCGGCCGGGGCCCTTCTGGCTGGCGCCGCCGCGGCGAGCGTGCAGGCCGAGCCGTCCACGGCGGCGCGAGCCTCTGGCGTGGCGCCGGTCGCAGCCCTGGTGATCGGGCTGTCGGTCATGTCGCTGACAGCGTGCGGCAGTTCGGCCGACCAGGTTGTCCAGCGACAGCAGGCCGTCTTTGCTCTGGACCTGTCCTATGCGGCGGCGGCTCAGGTGGCTGCGGCCTATGAGCGGAATCCGGTCGCCGATCCGGCGGTCACGGCGAAGATGAAGCCTGCGTTTCAGACGGCGCATGATCAGATCGGCCCGCTCGTCGACGCGGCGCGCGCAGGAGATCCGCTCGACCAGGCGGCGATCGAGGCTGCGCAGGATGCGCTGCAGGCCGCCCGCGCTTTGCTTCCTGCGAGCTGATCAGGGGAACGGCCTCAAGGCTTTTCGTTTACCGGGAAAGCGGCTCGCAGGAGTTTCGTTTTCCCGGCCTCATTGTAACAGGGAAAAATTAACATGGATCAAGAATATGCTTCGATCGCCGTGGCCGCCATTGAAGGGCTTGTGCAGATCACGCCCGTCGTCGTCGAGGACGTCGTCGCCCTGCTCAAGCCACTGAAAGAGGGCCGGGCGCCGACAGATGCGGAGTGGGCGTTCGCGCGCAGGCAGCTCGATGACGGGAATGCGGCTGTGCAGGCCGGGTAGCGGGCTCGGATAGGCCGACTATGAGCTTCGAATGCTGGGTCGTAGTTCGGCTAAATGCAGCAATCACGGCGTCGTGATTACACCAAATTACACCAAGGGTGTTTTTAAGTAATTGATTTTATTGGGTTTGTGGTGCCGGGTGAGGGATTTGAACCCCCGACCTTCGGTTTACAAAACCGCTGCACTACCACTGTGCTAACCCGGCAGAACGACAGAGAGCCGTCGTTTCGTGTAAGTCTCTTAACGGAGAGACCTGCGTCATCCACTCTCTTCGCGTCGCTTTTGGTGGTTTCAAAGCTGTCCGTCAAGCCGGTTCTGCTGTGTGCGTCATGATGTCGGGCAACCACATGCCTACGGTAAGTAGCGTGGTTGAGCGCAGGGCGTGCCGTGTGCCCGGAGCGAGCAACTATAGCTTTGAACATGCATGCTGCTCTTTCCCTGATCGGGTAAGGGCGCCTCGCCTGTTCCTGGCAATGTAAAGCGCCACGCGCCTGCCTGATGACATTCAAGCCAGACGCATCCGCCTGGATATCCGTCATCGAACTGCAGCCATCCGGCGATGTTGTTGGCGAGGCGAACACCAGTTCATTCGCCCGAAACTTCGCAAGAGAACTGCGCGTCACGGCCCGACGAATTTCAGCGGTCGAATTGAATAATATCTGTGGGTTATACGCTTCGAGAGGCGTTCATGTCACCATGTGGACACCGGGACTGGCCCCATGCCCGCTTGATGGTTGGGCGTTGCCGTGTCAGAAGCTGACCGAACGGATCGGTCAGCCGCCCGAGCGACGGCCCTGACCGAAGAAAATCGATTCGAGCGCGCGGAGACGGCATGGCCGACGAGATTCATGATCACGACAGCCCCGGGGCAGGCGCCTCAGGCAGCACGCAACCCGCCCCCAAGAAGAAACGTAATCCCATTGTCCGGATACTGCTGATCGGGTTGCTGGTTCTGGCGGTGATCGGGTCCGCGTTCTACTGGTTCCTCCATCGCTTCGACGTGGAGACCGACGACGCGTTCACGCAGGGAAGGGCGATCACGATCGCACCGCATGTTTCCGGCTACGTGACAGAGCTTCTCGTCGACGACAACCAGTTCGTGCGCGCGGGGCAGTTGCTTGCGCGGATTGATCCGCGCGACTGGCAGGCCGCGCGCGACAAGGCCGCGGCCACAGTTTCGCAAGCCGAAGCGACCGTCGCTGCGAACCAGATGCTGCTGCAGGTCGCCGAGAAAAACTTCCCTGGCAGATTGCTTGAGGCGCAGGCCAATCTGGCCTCGGCCAAGGCTCAGGAATTCCGCGCTGAAACTGATTACAAGCGGCAACATTCCGTCATGCGCGACGCGACGTCGCAACAGGACATCGACTACTCTCAGGCTGCGCTCGACGCCGCCAAGGCCCAGGTCATGCAGGCGCAGGCGCAGGTTGCGATCGCTGAGCCCGTGGCGCCGAACATCGGTAACGCCCGCGCACAGGTTAATAGCGAAGACGCCCAGCTTTCCAGCGCCAAGGCGTCGCTTGTTCAGGCGGATCTGAATCTGCTCTGGACCGAAATTCGCGCGCCGCACGACGGCTGGATTTCCCAGCGTAACATCGAACGCGGGAACTTCGTCTCGTCGGGACAGACCCTGTTCTCGATCGTGACGCCCGAGGTCTGGGTTATCGCCAACTACAAGGAAACGCAGATCACGAGCATGCGGCCGGGCCAAGCCGTCGACATCACTGTCGACGCCTATCCTGACCTGAAGCTGCACGGACATGTGGATTCGTTGCAGAAGGGCACAGGCGCTACGTTCAGCGCGTTCCCGCCCGAAAACGCGACAGGCAACTATGTGAAGATCGTGCAGCGCGTGCCGGTCAAGATCCGCATCGACAGCGGGCTCGATCGTGACGCTCCGCTCGCGCTCGGCCTGTCGGTCGTGCCTACGGTTCATGTCGACACGAAGGCGGCGCGTTCGTCGAACGGCCGCGTGGTTGATCGAGATGCTGGCTCAACTGGCGACAACGAGGCCCCATGAGCGACGCAGCGGCGGCCGGGAGCGGCGAAAACGCCGCAAAGCCCGAGGAGTGGAAGCCCAAGAACAACCCGTGGCTGATCGCTCTGGTGGTCACGCTCGCGGCGTTCATGGAGATTCTGGACACCACGATCGTCAACGTGTCGCTGCCGCATATCGCAGGCAGCCTTTCCAGCACCTATGACGACGCGACATGGACGTTGACGTCCTACCTTGTCGCCAATGGCATCGTGCTCACGATCTCGGGCTGGTTGGGCAAGCTGTTCGGCCGCAAGGTCTACTTCATGGGCTGCATAGCCATGTTCACTGTCACGTCGTTTCTATGCGGCGTGTCCACCAGCCTCGGTGAACTGATTATTTTTCGCCTGCTGCAAGGGTTCTTCGGCGGTGGTCTGCAGCCGAACCAGCAATCCATCATTCTCGACACCTTTCCGCCCGAAAAACGTGCGGCTGCGTTCGGTCTTACCGCCATTGCGACGGTGGTCGGGCCGGTGTTGGGGCCGACACTCGGCGGCTGGATCACCGATAACTATTCGTGGCGCTGGATTTTCTTCATTAACATTCCTGTCGGTATCTTTGCGACCATCGCCGTCGGCATGCTGGTCGAGGACCCGCCGTGGGCGAAAAAGCGGCGTGAGCGCATCGACGCTATTGGCATCAGCCTGATCACGCTCGGGTTTGGTTGCCTTGAAGTCATGGTCGACCGTGGGGAGGACGACGACTGGTTCGGATCGCGCTTCATCTGCATCATGGGCGTTCTCGCGGCGATAGGCATTATCGGAGCGGTGATCTGGCTGTTGAAAGCCAAATACCCGGCGGTCGATCTGCGGGTGTTCAAGGATCGCAATTTCGCGGTCGGCACGCTGCTGATGGGAATGATGGGGGCTCTGCTCTACTCATCAGCGATCATTGTGCCGCAATTCGCGCAGCAGGTGATTGGCTATACGGCGACCCTGTCCGGCCTCGTTCTGTCTCCAGGCGGAATTGCGGTGATCTTTCTCATCCCGATTGTCGGCAAGCTGATGGGGATGTTCCAGGTTAGGTTCATCATCGCATTCGGCTTTGCGAGCATGGCGGTGGCGTTGTTCTGGTCCGGTCATCTGGTTCCGTATCTTGACTTCAAGCACCTGGTCTTCTTCAGGATGAGTCAGACCGCGTGTCTGGCGTTCCTGTTCGTGCCTTTGTCCACCGTTGCTTATTCGACATTGCCGAAAGAGATGAATGCAGACGCATCGGCCTTGTTCTCGATGGCGCGAAACTTCCTCGGGTCTTTGAGCATTTCGGGCGCGACGGCGCTGATTACGGAGCTGAGGCAGAAACATCAGGCGAACATGGTTCACTTGATGACGCCGTTTCATCAGCCTTACAACGAGTATCTGGCGCGTGGACGACAGTTTGCGCTGGACCATAATCGTGCCCCCTCGACTTACGACGTGATAGCGCAGCACAGCTTGTTCCAGAACTTTACGACCCAGATTGCGATGCTCGCCTATAACGAGGCCTTCATGATTTTCGGTCTGGCGGCGCTTGCCGTAGTGCCGTTCTGTTTCCTGCTGTCGCCGATCAAAGGCGGCGGCCCTGCGCGCGGAGCGCACTGACGCGCCCAACGAAGGCCGGCAGGCTCCCCAATTGTGGGGGCTTGCCGGCCTTTGTAACTCTTGCTGCGTCCCTTGGGGGCCGTGGTCCGCTGATCCGGTGAACATAAAACGCCCAGATATTGGAATTACGGATCCACCCACCCCTCAAGCGAGGCGCGGACCCCCAAGCTTTATCCGTCTACGCTGGCTTATGAACACGCCTCCAGATGGTTGTTGATTTATCCTGCGGCACGATGTTTCAACCCTGCTCGACCTCAATAGGCGCGATGACTGCTGGAGCGTTACGGCGCGGCAGGAAGGCGAGGATGTTACCGCTCAGAACAAGGACAACCCCGCACAGCATGGCTGTCGTCCAATGCAAGTCCTCGAAAAACCCCGATACGCCGAGGGCTATGACAGGCGAAATGATGGTCGTGTAAGCCGCCCTGTCCGCGCCAATGCGGTGGATAAGAGACATGTAGGCGATAAAACCCGCCACCGACGCCGCTACAGACAGATACGCAAGTCCACCGATCCAGCGTGCAGTTAGCGGGAAAGCCAGGGAATGCCCCAACGACAGGACATCGCACGCGAGAAGCAGAGAGCCGAATGCCATCCCGTAAAACACGGCGTTTGTGAGGCCGAATCCGCTGTGAGCGATCCTTCGTGTGATCATGTTGCCAAGAGAAAAAATCGTGGTTCCGACAAGCGCCAAAGCCACGCCCGATAGCAACTGCTCACGCGTGACGGCGGTCGCTCCGGCCCCGGAACTCAACAGCAAGGCGACGCCTGTCACGCCGAGAACTCCGCCCGCCACGACCCGGATGTCGGGCCTCTGACGAAAAAAAATCCACAGATTGGCCGCGTTAAGGATCGTCGACGTGCTGAAGATGACGGACACGACGCCGCTTGGGAGAATGCTCGCCGCGCTGTAGATGCCGAGGAAATTGACGGAAAACAGGCTCATGCCGAGTAAGGCGAGCCACGGTACTAGGGCGCGCGGCGGCGGGCGCAGCTTTTGCGTGGCCGCCAGCCAGCACCCGAGCAAGCCCGAAGAGATCGCGAAGCGCCAGAAAATCGCTACGTCCGACGTTGTGCCACCGACTTGCAGATGTATGGCGAACCAGCTCAGGCCCCATACGATAACGACGGCGGCGAACAGTAGCGCGGTCATGATGTGACGAGCTCCCCTGGCGGGCGTCCTTGAATGAACGCCACCGGTCGGACATATCGCGACTCTCGACGAACGCAATGGGCGGCGCCGATCTGGCGTATCATTGGGAACGGGGGAATCGATCGCGCGGACAGGGTTGCTGGCTCGATGAGGGTAAATCCCCTGATCCGTGAAGTTCAGACCCGCCGATGCCGAAACTCCCTGGACTTGCCAGATCCGAGGAAACGACGTTCGATCTGTCAGAGGAAACACGCGTCGCGCATATGACGGGAACCCACATGGACAATCATTCCCCTGCGGAGGGTGCGCGCGGCGACATTCGGCGTGCTGGAGAAAGAGCCGCCACAGCGGCATTCTCCAGCACGGGGCCGTCCGGTCATCGCTCTCGCATGCGCGAGCGCGTTCTGGCGCGTGGCGCTTCAGCTCTCGCGGATTACGAGATTCTGGAGATGTTGCTTTTTTTGGGAATAGCCCGCCGCGACACCAAACCGCTCGCCAAAGCACTGATCAATCGTTTCGGGTCGTTGCACAAGGTGCTGGAGGCGAATCAGGACGCACTTGCGGAGGCCGGGCTCAGCGCGGCCAGCGTAGCAGCCTTAAGTCTCCCCTTACTGGCTGCAACGAGACTGGCGAGCGTCGAGGCGCGTTCTCGTCCGCAACTTGGCGATTGGGAGGCCCTGCTGGTTTATTTCGATACGGCCCTCGACGGCGCCGTGCCGGGGCAGTTACGGATTTTATACTTGGACAATCGGAACAGGTTGCTGGGAGACGAAGCCGTCAACACCGACACGTCACGCTCGGCGCCCCGTGTAGAGAGCGCAGCGATACTGCGCCGGGCGCTGCAATTGCACGCAACGGCCATGATCGGCGTACGTCTCTGTGGCGACGCGGACGTACCGGAGAAACGAGTTCTTGCAGATGCGGCGTTGGCGTCGGAGTTGTCGCGCTCAGGCGCGTTACTGGCGATCGCGGTGCATGACTTTTTCGCATTGAAGGGCGGAGCGTGGGCTGGTCTGCGGCGTCTGGGCAAACTGTAAGCGCACATTGGACGATCGAATTCCAATTGCGCTGATCGCGAAGATCTGGATTTTTTTCTGAAAATATCACAATTTCTTGAGTATTTCTTGATCTGGTGCAGCAGCCATTACGTCAGATCGGGCGTTTGCGAGGCTCCCGACTCTACCAAAAAACGAAACGCTACGTGATGTCCTTGCCTTTTCCGAAGGCGGCCTGGTCCTTGGCGACTTCACCGCGCGAGGAATGATACCGCGCGTCCGCGGCCTTGATAATGGCGCGCGATATGTCCGGCGTGCACTTTCGTGTAAACAACGCGTCACTGACGAGAGCTTCTGCAAGATCAATTGCCGTCAGACGTCGGAGATCCACGGTTCCGGCAAGGCGTTGACGCCATGTTCTGTGCATGGGGGTCTGTTTGCGGATGAAATGTCGCCCCTGAACATGGGCCCCGGGGCCGGTCATGGTCAGGCGATTCCCTGCCTCTCGTTGGCGTCTGACGAACAGTGTCGTGAAAAAGATCTCGTCCGGCGCCAGAGCGTGACGCAGTGTCGTCACAAGTTCATCGGGTGGATAGGAGCACGTAAGCGCCAGCGCGCGATCGAAGACGAAGAACTGTGATCCCTTCCACAAATCGTCGATCTCGACCCGGCGTTCGTAAGGCAGTCGGTTGTTGATCGCCTTGAACATATTCCACAATCGGTCTCGAAGGGGACCGCGCTTGGGATTGATGAACGTCACATCGAGCGGATGGGCTTTAGTCACGACGTAACGCCCTAATCCCTCGTTACGTGATAGAGATGCGTCGATTTTTCCCCAGACCGCAACGCATGCGGGCGCAGCGAGCAGCGCGTCTCCCAGAGCAGGCGAGGGGAGTAGAGGAAAGCACGATCCGCTGAGCAAGACGAAGCGTTCGTTCTTAGGGTCACGTACTGCCATTCGCAGCAAATTTTGCGTCGCACGAACAATCGAGAAACCGCCCCAGTTTACGATCTCCCTGTTTCGCAAAATATGCAGGTTGGGTCGCGATTCAGAATCCAACCATTTTAGATCGGCGGTTTTCCTGTCCATATGAATATAGACGGAGGATCGGCTGTCCTCGAGAAGCCTGTCGATCAGCAATCGCAGTTGTTCATCGACTGCATGGGCCATGACGAGATAGGCGATTTTCATGCGCCGTCATCCTTGTTCGCTATTTCAGCCTGAAGCGCTCCTCTTCCACGCCACGCGAGTGGATTGAATAAGCACGCTCTGTGGAATGTTGAATCATGATTTTGTCAAAAAAGCGTATCTGGCGAACAAAAGATCAAGGGTATGCGGTGGGCTGTTCGCCATGCGTCGTCACCGCAGATTGATATTTTTTTAAATATACAATTCTTTGTTTAAGTTTCACTCGACATTGATCCGCGCAAGATTCGACGGACGTATAAAATTTGATCTGACAGCGGGGCCGGTTCATGATGGAGGGCTCGTGTCGAGAACACCCTTTCCAGCCGACAATCGGTCGTAAACGTCTTCAAGTTTTTTTGTGCAGTTCTTGCGATCATGTGCACGTTCAATGAAAGAACGGGCTGCCTGACCGAAGCGATCAGCCATCTCGCTGTCACTCAGAATTGCGATCAGATGGTGCGCCATCGCCCTGACATCGCCTTCGGCGAACGCGAACCCGGTTTTGCCGTCCTCCATGCCCTCGGTGGCGCCGCCGCTGGCCGACGTGACTACAGGTACGCCGCTCGCCTGCGCCTCAAGAAGCACGAGCGGGAGCCCCTCCTTGTCGCCGCTTTTCGCCGTAATGCTGGGAAGGCAGAACACACGAGCTTCGGCCATAAGGGCCCGCACACGATCTTGCGAGACCGCGCCGGGCAATGTAACGCCGTCTGGCGCCATAGCCTCGATTTCTGCGCGCTGCGGTCCATCGCCAGCAATGACCAGCCGAGCTTCGGGTAGAGCCTCACGGACTTTCGCGAACGCTTCGACCAGTAGTTTGGCGCCTTTCTTTTCGACCAGACGTCCCACGAAAAGAATAAGGGGCGCTCGTTTGCCTGCCGTTTCTCCGGAGGGGACGAAGCGGTCGACATCGATGCCGATATGACAGATCGTGACGCGGTCCGAGGGAATTCCAACCGCGAGCGCCGCGTCCCGAATGGGACCTGATACTGCGACAAAGCCGACGTTCCGCACTTTGGCGAGGCGCTGCAGGCACAGTGGATAGCGTTTCCAGCGTCGTCCCGCCCGCCCCTCGGCGAACCATTTCATGTGCGTTGTGATGTCGGAGCCGTGCAGCGTCACGAGCAGGGGCACGCCGAGGCGCTTTGCGATCGGCCATGCTTCGACACCGTCGAAGCCGAAATGCGCGTGGATCAACTTCGGTTTGACAGCGCGTGCTATTTTCAGAACTCCGGGGGACGGAAGATCAAAGCGTCGCAGCGCCGCGCCCATGAGGCGCTCCGCAAAAGTCGCGGGGCCTGTGTGGCAGGTTCGCGCCTCCAGTCCCTCGAGGGGGAGTTTGTCTATTGAGCGTTCTCCGATCAGTACCGGCCGCCAGCGCTGCAGCGCCAGAGCCTGATCGCGTACAAAGGTTTCGGAAAGTGGCAGGACCTCGGTTCGGTAAATCGCCGCTACAGGCATATCGCTCTGGTGCTCCAGACGATGCTCGGGGAAGCGCTCGGGATACAGCAGGCGATCAACCACTTCGCTCCAGTCCGGAAGGTCCACGGATATGGGAGTCGTATTCGCCAACGCGCCGTTGATCGCCGCGGCGATGGATGCAGCGTCACCGGGCTTGTAAGCGAACCGCCCGGCGTCGCCGCCTGCCGCGAAATCGGGACAGACGGCGGGTTTGCCAAAGAATGCGAACTGTCTGAGTTTGAGAGACGTGTCGAGCAGATATCGCGGCGTGTCGGCGTCGCGATAGGGCGCTACGCCGAAGGCAGCGTGCTGGATGTAACCAAGAGTTTCTTCAAATGGCGTCTCCGGCAGCACGATGATATTGGGACGCTTGTCGAGCGCCTCCGCCGCGCGACCCGCACCGATGACGTAAAAGTCGATGTCAGGGAAGGCTGGCGCCGCCGTATTGAAGAACGACGCGTCGAATAGCATGGACCCGACCGAGACGCAGGCGCGACGGTCTGAAAAAGGCGATGGGCGGGGCCGTTCCATGAGAGCGCGGTCGACGCCCTGGGGAGCGAATATGGCGTTGCGGGCATGCGGCATGCCGGAGCGGAGGAGCGGCGAGGGCAGGCGGACGAGATCAATCGCGTCGAAATTATCGAGAAATCCTTGCCTGATCGTGCGCGCTGCGCCGATTACGCCGAGATCGTCCGAGGCGAGGTAGACGATTTTTGCGCGCGGGTTCAACTTCCGTATGTCAGGCACAAAGATCGCCGCCAGTCCTGATTCGACAAAAACTGTGTCGGCGTCTTTAATCCATCGCTTCAGGATGCGCGGTTTCAATAAACGGTAGAGCTGAAACATGGCCGCTTCCGCTGGTTCCAGAGCCGCGCGATTCAGGCGGAACGGATGCCAGAGCCCCCGCTGCAGATAGCACTCCACGCCGTCGGAAAACTCGACACCGTTTGCGACGGAGGCAAGATCGGCTCGTGTGTCGCCACGATGCTCGGACAGGCGACTGAGGCCGGTGGAAAAGAATCGCGTGCGACCTCTGCGAGCGAGTTCCCGCGCAATGAAATGCACGCTCGCCTTGCGACGTGAACGAAAATCGTGAACCGAAATGACAAGTGAATCTGTCATGCAGTCTGGGCTCCGCGCCGGTGAGAGGGACGGGTGAACGGAAAGCAGACGCTGCTTCGCTCAGAAGTAGGGATGGATTTCGATCGCAGGAATTTCGCGATGGCGCCGACATATTTACCCGGCTCGACATCCCGATCAATGGCCGGAAAGCGATTGTTTCAGAATATTGGCGCGCTTCATTATGTTTACACAATCTCTTTCTTTGCACTTGCGTTCGGGATTGCCGGCCATACAGTGAAAGCACTCCTCAAAAGGTCGTGTTTTGGACGTTCGGTGTGTGGCATTTCCGGACGCCGGGGTTCTCGGAATTTCGATGGACTCAGGACTGGCGCCGAAGGGCGCAGGTTTCGCGTGGCGTCGTCGTCGGCCGGTGGTCCGTGGGATGGGAGTTCTGAAAATCTGTTTTTTTGTTTAGCTGTTTTTTGTTGTTTTTTCGAATCCTGTTCGTTCCGCCATTGCTGCGGTAACGCCTGGTCTGGGGGCGCGCCATGGACGCGGTAGTTTCTCCGTTCACACGGACGGTCGGGGCGGAAAACGCTGCGACCGGAAAGTGGATCGTGGTGACGTCGCTTATGTTCAATCTGGGGCTATGCTTCCTGCAGACACGCGGTTGGCTGCATGCTTCCAGCGCGACGGTGGCGATGATCGAATTGCTGGTTATAGGCGCTGCGGCTTGGTGCGTGCGACGGCAGGTGACTGAGCGGGTCGTGGTGATCGCGGTGCTGACCACGGGCTATGTGGTCGCAGCCAAAATGATCAATCCGGCGGAGAGTCCAAAGATCCTCCATGACCTTTTCATTATGTATGTTTTCTATTGCCTGGGACGCGGCTCAGGCCGCCCTGCAGCCCAATGGACGGTCTGGGCGGCGATGACGCTCGTCCTGTCGATCGGATTGTTCGAACTGCTGGCCCCTGATTTCTACGGTCAACTTTTCAACGTGTGGCAATATTATGTCGAGAAGGGCGTTTTGTCGCAGGATACGGTGAATTATTCCGGCACCACGATGTTCGTCAGTGGCAATCGTGGGGAGGGCGCGCGCACGTTCCTGCCGTCGTTGCTCGGATCTCATCGCGTGTCATCGGTCTTTCTTGAACCGGTATCGATGGGCAATTTCGCGGCGCTGGTGTTCGCATGGTGTTTGGCTGTGTGGCGCAATCGTCCCGGCGGCCGCCAGATCCTCCTGATCGTTCTTGCTATGGTGTGCATCGTTCTGACAGATTCGCGTTTTGCAAGCGGTTGCTGCGTCGCGATGCTGCTTGTTCGTATCTCACCAGTTCGACGCTCGTCGCTGTTTGTTTTCCTGCTGCCGATCGGGATTGTCACGGCGCTGACAATCGTTGGCGCGCTGCACGAAATTCCTGGTGCGACGCCGTCGATCCTGACTGACAATCTCAAGGGAAGGCTCGTTTTTTCAGGACGACTTCTCGATTACTGGACGCTTTCGCCGTGGTTCGCGTTCTCGGTCTCGCCAGTCTACACGGCGGACACCGGCTATGCGTATATTTTCAACACCCTGGGCGCGCCGTTGACGCTGCTTTATGCGCTGATATTTGCGTTTCATCGAAACGCCAGCCGGGATGCCGCTGTGATGAAGACGATGCTTGCGGTGTATTTTTCCTGCTCTCTCTGCATCGGCGCAAATTCCGTAACTATCAAGACCGCTGCGCTTCTGTGGTTCCTGTATGGGGCCCTCGATGCAGTTCCTGTTATGGGGCGGCGTCAGGTAAGCCGTCAGAAGGCGCCTGCGCCGCTTTTTCCGGTGGAGGCGGCGGCTTGCGAATGAGGGGGGCAACCCATGAAAGCGCGTAAGCTTTTCCACGCGACCGTGGCGATCCTGACGGTTCTCGGCGCGCCCGCAGGGTCGCGCGCGGCGGACCGTATTCTCTCCGGCGTCAATCTTGCCGGGGCGGAGTTCTCCTCCGGGCATATACCCGGGCGTTACGGGTGGGATTACTCGTTCCCCAAAGACGAGGAAATCGCGTACTACACCAGCAAAGGCATGAGCCTGTTTCGCTTGCCGCTATCGTGGGAGCGTCTTCAACCGAATCTCTCAGGCGATTTTGACCCGAGTTACCTGTCGCGCATCCAGTCGGCGGTCGCCGCTATCGAAGGCGCAGGTGGCGAGGTGATTCTCGATATTCATAATTACGGAAAATACCACGGCCAACTAATAGGGTCTTCCGATGTGCCGGTTGCAGGGTTCGTGGATCTCTGGACTCGCCTTGCGGCCATTTTCGGCAAGGACGGCAAGGTCCTCTTCGGCCTGATGAATGAGCCGCAATTGGCGTCCGCAGCCGATTGGGCGCAGGTCGAGCAGCAGGCGGTGGATGCGGTAAGAAAAAGCGGCGCGGTGAATCGGATTCTCATCTCGGGTGTGAATTGGGATGGCGCGCATAATTTCGTCCAGGTCAATGGCGCAGCATTGGCCGACATACACGACGAAAAACGCAGGCTGATTTTTGAGGCCCACCAGTATTTCGATGCTGATTCTTCCGGGCGATCAGATGTTTGCGTGGCACAGGATCAGGTCGTGCCCCGGTTGTCGTCCTTCGCCGACTGGCTGGCTGAACATCATGCGAGGGGGCTTCTCGGTGAATTCGCCGTGGGACGGAATGCGCAGTGCCTCGACGATCTGAAAACAGCGATGGCTTACGTGAACAGTCGACCGTACGTCTGGTACGGCTGGACTTACTGGGCGGGTGGAAGCCGCTGGGGCGAGTACATGTACACGCTGGAACCGACGAAAACCGGTGTTGATCGGCCACAAATGAGCGTGCTTACCGGTCGTTGATCCCAATGCGGCGGCTTTGTATCCGTTGGCATTAGCCGGGGGATTTTTATAAGAAAAGAGACAGGGAGCGACGATGACGGCGGTGCGGGCGAGGGATGCCGGTGAAGCGGGAAAAGATCTTAGCCGCGCCGCGACGAGCGGTTTTGTATGGCTGCTCGTTCAGAGCTTCGCCGCTCGCGGGATAGGGTTTTTCTCGCAGTTGATTCTGGCCCGATTGCTGCTCCCCGCCGATTTCGGCGCGATCGGGCTGGCTTACACGGTCACAGGTGTCGCCAATTCGCTGGTCAGCTTCGGTGTCGATGACGTGCTCCTCCAGCGCCAGAAGAGTATTCGGTGGTGGTCGACGCCTGCCTTCTGGTTGTGCCTGGGGCTCGGTACCCTTGGCATGGTGGTGATGATCGCGGCGGCGCCTTTCGCAGCGCGCTGGTATCACGCTCCCGAACTTGTAGGACTTATCGCCGCTATCGCCGTCGCGACGCCGCTACGGACGTTGGCGACGGTTCCTGCAGTGCGAATCCGGGCCGAGATGGATTTCCGCTTTCTTGCTACCTTCAACACGTTCGACATTTTCGCGCTGCAGGTGTTGACCATCGTGTTCGCAGCCTGCGGGCTTGGCGCATACAGCTTCGCCATTCCGTTTCCAATTCTCGCCGCCGTGCGCGCCGTGTGGTTCTGGCGTCGGTCGCCACCCGAAATACGCAACAGGGCGCGGGTTGTTCAATTGCGATATCTGATGAGCAACAGTTCGGTTGTTTTCCTGACAAAGACGTTGATAGAAATCGTCAATCAAGGCGATTACATCGTTCTTGGGTTGATTGCGTCTCAAAGTATCGTCGGGTTCTACTTTTTTGCGTTCCGCTTTTCGGTGCAGCCTGTGCGAATGTTGGCTGGAAACTTCACCAACGTTCTTTTCCCGGCCCTTGCTCAACTTCGATACGACCCGGCGCGGCAGACGCAGGCGGCGGTCAAAGCCTGCCGTCTTTTGGCTTTCCTTGTGATGCCGTTCTGCTTCCTTCAGGCGGCGTTGGCTCGCCCCGGACTGCACTTACTGTTTGGAGAACGGTGGATGGATGCGGTCCCATATGTGCAGATACTCAGCATAGGACTGCCGTTTGACGCTATCAGCTGGATCACCGGGGCGCTTCTGAGCGCGCGTCGCGAGTTTCGCCGCGCGTTCGTTTACGCTCTTGTCTCGACGCCCGCATTCTTCGGGCTCGTTTTGCTGGGGGCGTGGCTGGGGCAGGCTATGGGCGTGGCGATCGCCGTTGGCGTGTATTATTTCGTTTATCCGCCAGCCACGTCATTTCTGGTTCTGTGCAAGAGCGGCGTGCCGTGGAAAGTGGTGGTCGACTTTTACCTGTCGCCGTCGGCGCTCGCTGCAGTCGCTGTCGGGGTGGGGCAAGTCGGTGCTGCGTCACCCGCTTTCGCCGGTCACGACTTTGCTCAATGTATGGTGATTGGCGTCGCGTGCTGCGCGGCGTATCCGGCGCTGGTGTTCGTTTTCAAGCGGGACATGTTCGAGCAGATCGCGCAGCGATTCCGCAACATGGGCGGAAAGCTTGGCAAGAAGCTGTCTGCCGCGTGATTGTTTAGCTTGCCGCGTGGGCTAAAAATATCGCGCCAGCGCTGATTCTGCGCCTGACGAGCATCCCGCGACGCCTTGCTGGCCGGCGTCAGGGATACGCACTGCGGGAATGATCCACAGTCACAAAGGCCCGCCGTGCGCCCGATCGGGCGCCTCGTGGCCGTCGTTACCAACGGGTCGGCGTAACCTGGGCTGCTGGACCCAAAGGAAGTTCAGGTCGCCCCATTCCGTACAGGTCGGAACGCTTTTAGTTGGTGACGCGGTCTGAAAGGGCGGTGGCGACCATCAGCACGCCAACTGCGGGCACAAACGCAAAGACAGGGATCGAAGCCAGCGTGGTGACAGGGTTCGAAAGAAGCATAAACGCAGAATGAATAAGCATAGTAGAGACTCCATATGAATTGGTCGGCGTGAAAAAGCGCGTCTTCACGTTCGGTGCAACCAGATGCATATGCTTATCAGATGTCGAAAAAACACATGATGATGTTTTTATTGCTGAATTTCTTACAAAATCATTAGGCCGCGTTGACGCATTTGATTAAAAAAAAATCTCAGCCTGAGTTGTCTGTGAGATTAGAATACTTTTGCTCATAAAATAATCAAAATATCTCTCTTTCGCTTAAAAAACGGCCTGAAAATTTGCTCAGAAAATGATCTGGTGGCAATGTGTCGTGGGCTGAAGTGGGACGAAAATTCCAAGGTATGCATTTTATCTCATTCGACATGCGTAGAGTGCATGGTCGCATCTGCCCCATCGTCCTAGTCGTGCAAAGCCACATCGCCTCTTGCACGCAGCGCGCATCATTCCATATCGTATGAAAGCGGTCGCCATGTCGGGGCCGCTTCCCCGTCTCGCTCATTGGAGGAGGCTGCAGTGTCAGGCAGAGTTTTTGGGTCGCCCATGTTCTTAGGTTTCGATCATCTTGAAACCATGCTGGAGCGAGCGTCGAAGTCGTCGGGCGATGGTTATCCGCCCTATAATATAGAGCAGATTGGCCCGTCAGCGCTTCGCATTACGTTGGCCGTGGCCGGATTTGTAATGGAAGACCTCCAGATTACGCAGGAGGATAACCAACTGGTTATCCGGGGTCGTCAGTCCGACGACTCGCAGGGACGAGTGTTTCTGCATCGGGGCATCGCAGCGCGGCAGTTCCAGAAGGCGTTCGTCCTTGCGGAAGGAATAGATATCGGCGGCGCGTGGCTCGATAACGGCCTGCTGAACATTGACCTTTACAGGCCAGAGCCCGAGGTGCGGGTTCGACGTATCGACATCACCAAAGGCGCTGCGACGAATCCACCGGCTAACGACCCGGCCGAGCGATCGACGCGC
This sequence comes from Acetobacter sacchari, assembly GCF_017377715.1. Taxonomy (GTDB): domain Bacteria; phylum Pseudomonadota; class Alphaproteobacteria; order Acetobacterales; family Acetobacteraceae; genus Acetobacter; species Acetobacter sacchari. The sequence continues at coordinate 49,362 of NZ_JAFVMF010000024.1, forward strand.
ACGATACGCGCGATCTCTGACGATTGAGCATCATTCAGGAACGTTGGGACGTCATCGCCCGTTAGAACATGGGGGGCGCTCCCTTCGCGTCCTGCGTCTCTGACGCAAGGAGGAAGCATGAGAAACACGGCTATTAACGGAAGATCAGCAAAAACCGACAATACGGCGAACGCTGTCGACATTCGCAACTTGTCGGATGATGAATTTCTTACTCTGGGTGTTCCTACCTTGGTTTATGTGCGCAAGGGGACGTCTGACGGGCAGGACGTATTCGCAATCCATGCGGCGAACGGGCAGGTGGTAGGGCTAACTGAAGACCCCGAGGCTGCGTTTACGGCCATTGCGGAGCACGACATGGTGCCGATGACGATTCACTGAGGCACCTGCCTGCTAACTATTGAGGTTGGCAGGCTCATGCGCCAAAACCCACCTGCTCAGGCGCGGCCGTTTTGAGGGGCGGCATATCCCGGATGACGCCGACTGTAGCGCCTTCACAGGACTTGCGTTCAGTAAGGTAGCTCCTGGCGGGAGAGTTTTCTTGCCGCAACTGTGAGATACAATACTTCTTCAAGAACGTTATTTTATATTTTTCGCCTTTTGTCGAAATCTAATGAAGATTGTATATATTTCTAAAATTCCTCGTGTCGCCCAATAAAAGCAACTCCTTGTTGTTGAAGACGTAGTGCAAATCTGCGCCGAAGCGCGGCGAGCCCCGGCAATTTGCTGGGGCTCGCCGCTTTGCAGGTCACGTAGGAGTGGGATCGACCCAACCGATATTCCCGTCGTCGCGACGGTAGACAATATTGATCTGTCTGCTGACGCTGTTGCGGAAGACCAGAAGATTTCTGTCTGCTAGATCAAGACGCATCACAGCCTCGCTCACGCTCAGAAGTGCGATTTCCGTCGGCTGCTCGGCTATGATGGTCGCATAAGGCCCGTCGCTTTCGTCTGCTGTCTGCAGCGAAGTCGCCGACGGTTCCGTTTGCCGCAACACATAGGTGCGTCCGACTTCCGGCCCCGGATGGCGTGCCGACGCCCGGGAGTGGGTCTGCACCCGGCGACGATAACGCCGTAGCCTGCGGGCAATATGCTCGGCTGCGTCATCGAATGCGCCATGCGCGTCCGACGCTTCGCCTTCTCCACGCAAGGTCAGCCCACGACCGGCGTGGACGTTGATGTCGCAAGTAAAAAAGGATCGGGCGCGGCTGAACGTTACGTCCGCTTCCAACGCCTGATCGAAATATCGGTCGGCAATGCCGCCAAGATGGGATGTCACGCGTTGTTTCAGCGCGTCCGACAAATCAAGTTGTTTACCGGCCACATGAATGTTCATTCTGACAGGCTCCTTTGTTGAGGAAACCGGTCGCCTGGTCGGTCTGACGGTGAGTGCGCGCCGTCAGACTGAGGCGGCTTTCTCCCTTCTTCTCTGCGTTGAGCATGCTATGCGCAACGCATCCCGGTATTTGGCCACGGTTCGTCGTGCGATGTCTATTCCTTCTTTGCGAAGTTTTTGCACGATGGCGTCGTCAGACAGCGTATCGCCTGGATTTTCGTTGTCGATCATTCTGCGTATTTTGAAACGTATGGCCTCAGCGCTTTGAGTATTTCCAGCATTACGTCCGTTGACGGCTTGTGTGAAAAAATATTTCAGTTCGATGACGCCGTGCGGGGTCTCGATATACTTTCCGTTGGTCGCGCGGCTGATCGTGCTTTCGTGCAGGCCGGTTTCGATGGCGACCTGCTGCAGCGTCAAGGGGCGTAAGCCCGCAGGACCCTCGTCGACAAACTGACCTTGCACGCGCATGATTTCTGCCCCGACCGTCAGCAAGGTTCGAGATCGCTGGCTGATTGCGCGCATCAGCCAGCGTGCCCGGGCGCCTTCCGCGCGAACGAAAGCATGATCGGATCGAGAGCCGTAAGAGAGCGAGCGCGCCATCAACGCGCCGTCCAATCGGAGGCGAGGCGCAGCATCTGGATTGAGTTCGACGCGCCAGTTTCCTTCTGAAGTGCGACATGCGTGAAGATCAGCGATAAGCGCTGGCGGTGTCTCAATACCGAAGAAACCGGGCTTCGGGTTCAGGCGCCGTAACTCCGACAGCATGTCTGCGAAGTCCTCCGTATCGACGCCACATATGGCTCTGACGCGGGCGTATTCATGCGCGCCGAGGAGATCGAGATTGTCGATCATCGCCGCCATCGCCGGATCAAAGCGGTTCTGTGCGATCAATTGCGCTGCGAGGCACTCCTGAAGCGAGTGTGCGAACAGTCCCGTGGGTTCGAACCCCATCATCAGAATGCGAATTTTTTCGACGACAGTGGTTTCGACGCCAAGGCGTGCAGCGATGTCCTTCGTAGAAAGCGAAAGGCGTCCGACCGGATCGAGAAGTGTGATCAGATGCCTGCCTATAAGACGGTCACGCGCGTCCAGATGGTGCACGAGGCGCAGTTGCTCGCCCAGGCTTTCGTGCATGGACACTGGAGCAGGCAGGCGCTCCAGTCGCTCGTCCCACCAGTCGCGCGCGGTTTCTGTGGTCGCCGTTCGCGCGCCGCCAGATCCTGCGACAGGCGCGCCGTCTCGATCATAACAGTCGTCGAAACCACCGGCTTCCGCCATGTGAATGAATTCTGCGTCGAGCGGTGAGGCGTCGTCCGGGGGAAGGGTGTTTTCGATCAACGCGTCGGAGGACGTGCGAGGTTCCGACCCGCCTGAGAGCCTGTTTGGAAAATCGGTCTGATGTGATTCAAGCTCTGGATGTGGACGCCA
>NZ_JAFVMF010000025.1 GCF_017377715.1 Acetobacter sacchari
GCGGAACCGGCTCAGGAATTGACCTGAAGGTCAGATGCGCCTGTGGCTTCGAGAGTCGGGTTCGGCGGAAGCATGCGATCAACGGAACGTCACTCATGTGTCTCGCGTGCTTTGGGAAAAGCCGCGCCGCTACCGTAATGGAGGCCGCGAATGTCTAAGAACCGCGCGCAACTCGAATACGACATCGCCGGAGACTTCATGAAGCTCGGCATGCCGCATGCGCAAGCGCTTCTGAAGGCGCGAGAATTGGTCAACAAGGTCCGCGATTGGGTGATCGCAACGTTAGATGTTCGGGGGGAGAAGGGGCATGTCTGACAAATTGCAGGCCTTTCTTGAAAGCGGAAAGTATCTTCCTGATTTTCTCCGCGACTTTCACGATCAGAAAGACGTCTTCAAGATGCTAGATGACGTCCGCGAAAGGAGCGTCAAAAAGAACGGCTGTTCCCGCATGGCCGATCTGAGCTGGGTCGACGCGCATATCTATACCATCGATATCTTCCTTTGGGTTATGGCCCGCAATGGCTACACCCTTCAAAAATCAAGGGCGAGGCAGAAGTTTCGTGACATACATGAAACCGTTGCGAGAGCAAGGGAAGAGTATCTTGCTCAGTGCAACTTGGAAGTGAGGGCTGCTAATGTCTGACGCGATGGAACTGCCGCCGTTGCCGGTACCTGCATATGAAGGGGTCGCGTTTTTCTCGATCACTCAGATGCGCGCTTACGGCGAACAGTGCGCGCGGGCGGCTGTGGCGGGTGAGAGGGAGGCGTGCGCGAAAATTGCGAAAGATAGTGGAAGCCTGCAAGCGATAGACGAAGAAAGTGGCGAAAATTACTGGCTCGATATGGACGAAACCATCGAGCATATCGCTAACGCCATCCGCGCGAGGACCACGCCATGACCCCGACGAAAGAGATGGTGGAGGCTGCGGCGCGGGCTATGGCGAACCGCTTCAACGATGAGAAAGACGTATGGGCAGACTTCGGCGAAAGGGATCGTCAGTTTTATCGAGATTCCGTTTCTGTGGTCATCACCGCTGCGCTTGCTGAGTTATGGCTCCCGATTGAGGAGTGTCCGCTCAATCAGGACATGATTATCGCATGGAGAAATGGGACCGTCTCCGTTGCCGTGAAATGCGGCGATTGGTGGTTTTTCGCAAACGGAGACCGTATTTACGGTGAGCAAGCCATCGTTGCGTTCCAGCCCCTCCCCTCGCCGCCGAAGGTGACGCCATGACCAACGAGTGCAGGCCGCCGGATGGGACGGCGGGCGGGACGTATCACTGGCTGCGAAGGAAAGAACGTTCCCCGCTCGTCGCAGAGTGGAACGATGGCGTCTGGTGGTTCTGTGGGTCGGAAATCGATAGCGAGACAGACAAGGCTTACATGATCGGAGTCAGATACATCGCCCCCTGCCAGCCGCCGGAGAACGTGGATGAGTGAGTCCATCGAACGCCACGAACAGGAAGCGATCCTGCGCGACCTGCTGGAGCACTCGTTCTGGCGCGGGGCAACAACCAACCGCCAGCGCGCGCCGAGCGGATCATGATGGAGATGCAGAGGATGAAAGTGCAGATCGTGAGGTGTGGGGATGAGTGAGGGAAGCGCACGCTGGCACGCATCAGTGTTCTACCGGACGGCTGGGGAGCCGATGGAAGTGAACCACGACTTTGAGGAGTTGGTCGAACTGCACAATCTGATCGAACATGGCCCTAACTTCTATGCGATTGACCGCATCGAGATCAGGCACGGGTCGCGTATCCCGTCGATGACGCTGGATCATCCGGACGCTGGCGTGCGCATGGGAGGCGGCGGATGAGTGAGGCGATTGCGCCGCGGCTGCTATCTCGCGAGCAGGCCGCGCACTATGTCGGCATGTCGACCGGCCTGTTTCGCGACATCGTCGAGCCGGTTGTTCGTTCGGTGCCACTTGATGCTCGTCGGCGCTTATGGGATCGCGTTGCGCTCGATCGTTGGATAGACAGCAAATCAGAGGCCGCGGCGGAAGTGCATACGGTAAACCAGAACCCGCTCGATGCCCTCAGGTGATTGCGATCAAATTGAAGCACGTCCAGCGGCACAAGGGCCGAGATTGTCGTGTGCGCCATTACTTCCGCAAGCCAGGACTGCCGCGGGTAAAGCTTCCTGACCCAGAGGATCCGGGATTCTGGGAAGCGTATCACGCAGCCCTGCATCAGGCAGACGAGATTGAGCCAGAACGCCACGCCGCGGGAACTCTTGCGGCCCTTGCCGACGACTGGATGAGGACGCCCGCCTACAAACAACTCGGCCCAGCAACGCAGCGGAACTACGCCCGCCTCCTGCTGGGCATCCAGAACGAAGACTTCGCGCTCCATCAGATTGACCTCTTCGAGTCGCAGCACATCCGACGATTCGTGGCGCGGAAGGCAGACACGCCAGCCGCGGCGAACCATCGCCTGAGACTCTTCCGCTTGATCTTCGCGTTTGCCGTTGAGGACGGTCGCCTGAAGTCGGATCCGACCGCGGGGGTGAAGCGCCTCAAGGAGAAGGGCGAAGGCGCGAAATCGTGGAGCGAAGATGAGATTGGCCGCTACGAGGCGAGATGGGAGACCGGGTCTACGCCGCGGCTCGCGCTCGCTCTACTTCTCTACACCGGCCAACGCCGATCAGACGTGGTGCGCATGATGCCGCGCGACATCGTGGACGGCATGATAAGCGTGCAGCAGGTAAAGACCGGGACGCGCCTGTTCATCCCAATCCACCCCCTACTCGCGGTCGAACTGGCCACCGTCCCTCTCTCCCGCGGCACCTACCTTGAGACAGCATTCGGAAAGCCGTTCAGCCCAGACGGATTTGCGATCCGTTTCGCCAAATGGTGCGATGAAGCTGGCCTTGAGGGGTTGAGCCCGCACGGTCTCAGAAAGGCCGCGGCCCGAAGGATGGCTGAAGCGGGATGCACAGCGCACCAGATCGCGGCTATTACTGGCCACCGGACGCTTGCCGAGGTCCAGCGATACACGCTTGCCGCGGACCAGAAGCGACTAGCCGGAGAAGCGATGGCTAAAATCGGCGCGAAAGAGAGTTTTACAGAGCGAAAAAGTTTTACAAATGGGGAGAAATGACCCTCGTTTTATATCCTAAATATGTTGCGTTTTACAGCGTAACATATTGATATTTATAGTTTTGCGCGTTCCCGCCGCGGACACCAAATTTTTACGAAATAATACAGAAAACATCCGCTTATTAAAAACATTTTGTAATTTCATCAATTTTCACAACATAGCCTTGCTGGCATGGTCGGCAACTGACAGCCAAATCTGCTAATGCCACCAGCGTGAACTTCACCTTCCGACGAGACTTCGCAACAGAACGCACGGCGGAAATTGCCCTTATGGCGGCGCTTCCCAATATCTGTGCGCAGCCACGCGACATACCGCACTCAGCCTTTGGTTCACGCTGCCTGTTTTGACGTCAAACATCAAAACAGACGCAGTCCTGGCAATAAATGGCTAAGAGGACCGAACCACCGCCAGACGGCTATCACACTGGCGGCTGCGCAAACACCACTGACAACCCACGCGTTTCGCCAGAATTCGGGACGTTCAATAGCAGGGCGCTTCACCGTACCACCACGGCTGAGGATATCTGTCCGGAGCTTGGCGGCTATGTCTTCCGTAGGGCCCGGCGGAGGCTCCCGTGTGGCGTGAAGATTGAAAGATTCACGATCCGAGGAAGTAAAATACTCCTCTTCGTCATCTGGTTCATCCGTATCGAAGGCGGCCCATACAGGCCTATCCGCTTCCAGATTCTCCCCGTGATCCGTTTGCGGCGTCGTATAATGTTCTTCGGTATGCTCCACTGAAGATTCGTCGAGAGTGCGGCTCCATGACGGAATCCACGGTACTGCCGCCGGAACTTCAACTTCCTTCTCTGCAGACGGCGGAGGCTCCGCCGCACGAGATTGAGCCTCCAACCCTTCCGCATAGGCTGATTCCACCGCCGCGCGGCCCATTCGCGCCGCTCGCAGACGTGTCACCACATCATCGAACGCCCCATGTACCGGCTGTTCGTTGATTGCGGGCGTGGGGGCTTCCGGCAGTGTCGAAGGCTCGGGCTCACCTGCAAAGCCCGACACAGCGCTATCCAAGTCAGCGAGTTCGGCGCGCTCATGCTCCCCGTGCGCCTGCTTCGACTCCCAGTCGTCTAGAGCCGCCTCGTCCAAGTGGGACATTCCGCTGGGCAAATGATCAAGAGACTCACTTGCCCACTCATCTGTCACCGCTGACGCGACGTCGTGATTAGCGGGATGGACATCAGCGCTATCATGGAGGGCGTCTTGTTCCAGCTGCGCCTTATTATCGGCGTACGCCTCATGACTCCCAACCTGGCGTTCGTCGAGCGCAGCAGAATCGACGCCCTCAACCAACACTTCGCCGTCACGAGTTTCGTGGAATTCGTTATGAACAGCCTCGGCGAGGTCGTCATAATCTGACGCCTCGGCCTGCCGCTCATCCTCCGCGCCGGAAGCACTATGAATATCGTGCGGCAAGTCCGCGGTCAGCGGTTCCGTCAACTCCTGACCATCGTCACTGGACGTGGCCGAGCCGAAGCTTCCGTCTGTTGTCGCAGCCGACGCTTCTAAGACCTGCTCGTCAGACCGAACCTCGGTGGCGAGATTTTCCTCATGATGAGTGTCGGCAGATTCCAGACTTTCGCCTAGAAATTCGTCCTTCCCATGAAGCATCGGCTCCGGCGGCTGGACTGCATCCGGCTCTGCTTGAGGCGCGTCGAGCTCAGGAACATGCGTTTCGTGATCTGCGGGTGCTTCGAACGGTGCTTCATGGTCGTCGTCGCTCGACCGTTCAGCAACCAGTTCTCCCACATCTTCAGCCGGATGCGCGACTTGATCGGCGGTCGTGGGCTCAAGACTGGAGGCCACTTCTTCAGCGACCTCCTCATCTTCAACCGGCGCGGCATCCGATCTCGTCGTTTCATCCCTTGAGCCGTCGTCCACACCGACCGTATCTTCAATCGCCTCGGCGCCAGACAACGCAGAGTCTTCGACCTCGCCGTCATGAGCGGAGGACGAAACATGGTCAGCCTGAACTTCGGTGATCAGGGCAGTTTCGCCACTCTCATCCGAGGCGTCGCCATCTGTTCCCACCGAAACGGTCGGCTCGGCGGTAATTTCGGCCGCTTCGTCTAGAAAATCCGGCTCCGCTTCCATCTGCGCATGAGTTTGCAGCGCAGCATCGCCATCGTCCTCAGCGTGATCTTCGCCTGAATCGAAATCCGCACCCGACGACTCCGTGGTGGAGGCATGATCTGTGGCGTTGTCATCTACAGAGGAGACTTCGACGCTCCCGTGGTCACTGCCAGCGTCGGATGCGACCTCACCCGCGTTTGCCTCTGGCTGAGCGGACGTAAAAACTTCGGCGGTAGAAACATCGGCCTGACCTGCGGACGGCGCGTCCTCGGCAACTTTATCTGAAGCGCCGTCGACAGGAGACGTCTTTCCCTCAGTCGCCGCACCTGCATCTCCGGCGGCCTCATTTGTCGGCTCAACGCCAGCTACGACCGCATTCTCGGCCGTCGGGCTGGCGGCATTCGCCGCGCGCGTCTCTTCTGTGTCGGTTCTTTCCCGTGGGACGGCCGGGACGACCCAATCCGTGCCGCAGCCGGAGCATTTAAGGGTCCGGTCTTTCCGCAAAAATGACGCGGGCACATTGTACTTGATGCCGCAGGACGGGCATACGATCAGCATCCGGCTTCCTCTCTGGCGCTACGGACGAACCTTCCCCGCGTCGCCGTAATTCGCATCACTACTATGACCAGAACCTGTTCCTAATTTCTAAACAACGCCGCCTTCATCGGGCTCGGGGAGGCTTCCCATCGACAGGCTTCGTTTCTCCGCGTTATGCTCTACTGTGCCGTCTTATAAAATATCAGTTAACACCATTCTGAGACGTATACCTAGATGATCCGCCTGAGCAACGTCACCTGGCGATATGGATCGCCCACGCGACGCGCTGCGGTCGGGCGAGGAACGGATACGGCCACAGCACTCTCCAACGTGACGTTTTCGGTGCCGCAGGGTGGTTTCCGTTGGCTTCTGGGGCCATCCGGAGCAGGAAAATCATCTCTGCTGCGCCTTCTCCATCTTGAAGCCCTGCCGCAATCCGGAGAGCTCGAAATTCTCGGAACCCATGTGGGCGTCGGCGTGAAACGGGCGACGCTTGCGCGGCTGCGTCAACGTGTAGGTATGGTGCATCAGGACTTCCGACTGATGCCCACACTCTCAATCAGCGACAACGTTGCCCTTCCGCTGCGTCTGGAACGGCGCGACGAAGCCGCAGTTGCAGACGAGGTCGCCGCCATTTTGCGTTGGGTCGGTCTGTCGGAGCGCAGCGACGCCTTACCTGCGGAGCTGTCGGGCGGCGAGCAGCAGCGGGCGGCCATTGCACGCGCGGTCATCGCACGCCCTGGCGTGGTCCTCGCCGACGAGCCGACCAACGCGCTGGAAGAATCCCAGTCCAGCCGCATCGTCGGCATGTTGCGCGAAGTGTCCACCCTTGGCGCCACCGTAATCGTCGCAACCCACAACGATGCTCTGGTACGGCGCTTTCCCGCCCCAGCACTGCGTCTTGAGCGTGGTCGCCTGACCAGCGATGAATCGAACGCGCCATGACGCCGCAGAAGAGATGTCTGCGACAGGCGCTATGGACGGGCGCGGGACGGGGCGACCGATGAGCGAAGCGAAGGGGCGCCGCAGAGACGGACTTGCGCTATCGCGCGCGCTGCCCGACCGAAGTCTTCTGGCGATGGTGGCGGCAATGAGTCTTCTCGCCAGCCTCACCTACGCAGGCGCCGTCGGCGCGCGCGCCGTGTCGTCCCGTTGGGCCGCAGGCGCAGCCAATCTGGTGACAGTGCAGGTGCCGGACCCCGAGAAACCGGCTACCGACACAACCGCCGGGTCGGCGACGAGTATGGGTGAGGCCACTGCGCATAAGGACGGAGTCTCCGACGCCTCATCTGCGCATGCTGCTCAGCTCCCAGCCTCTCAGCCGGAGAAACAGAGCGGCAGTATAAATGCCGCGACGCCTGACATGACCCGGGCCACCGCCATCGAAGCTGTCTTGCAGGCGTCGCCCGACACGCAGCTGGTCCATCGCCTGAACGCTAGCGAAATCGACAGGCTGCTTGCTCCATGGCTCGGCGCAGCCGGAGCGTCCGCACTGCCGCTACCAGCGGTCATAGAGGTTCATCTCTCTCGCGGTGCGACGCTATCCCCCAACGTGATCGCCTCCATCGCCAAAATCGCGCCTGGCTCACTGATCGAACGCAATGACGAGTGGCGCGTGCGCCTTCTCGACATCGCACGCAGCCTTCTGGCCTGCGCCGCGCTGGCCATCCTTCTTGTCGGTGCGATCGGGGCGGCCGTCATCGCCATGGCGACGCGTCTCGGTCTTGGTGCGCGTCGGGAAAGTATCGAAATCCTGCACGGCCTCGGAGCGGTTGACGGCTATGTGGCGAGCCGCTTCGCCCGCCGCGTGGCAGGCCTTTCTCTGGCCGGCGGCATGGCTGGAACCTTGCTCGCCCTCCCCCCCCTCGCTGGAATCGCACGCCTTATGGCGCCGCTCTCGGGCGGCGGAGCCCTAACCTTTGGAACCGGAGAAACGGGCTTCAGCATGGCCGAAATGGTGACCGTACTTGCGACGCTATGGGGGGAAACTCCACCGGCGCTTTTGTGGGGGCTCGGCGTCGTGCCCTTCGCCGCCGCTTTCATCGGCTGGATCACCGCCCAGGTGATGGTCCGCGTATGGCTTCGTCGTCTTCCCTGATCGCGCCGTCCCGGCGGCGCGGACCACTATCCCGGCTGCTGTCCGCTCTCTGCGTCGGGCTGCTCGTCTGGGTCGGCGGGTTCGTATGGTTCGCGTTCGACGCTCTGAGACCTGCCGCGCCTGCGCCGGTTTGCGACGGGATCGTGGCGCTCACCGGCGGTACGGGACGAGTGGACGCCTCGATCGACCTCCTGCGTGAAGGATTTGGCAAACGTCTGCTGATTTCCGGCGTTGATCAGCAGGTGCGCCTGAAGGACGTGGCGACGTCCCTGCAGCCGGATCTCGCCGCGCGCATCACACTCGGATGGCGCGCATCATCCACCGCCGGAAATGCATTCGAAACCGCGACATGGGTGGCGGATCACCATATCGACAGCCTTATAGTCGTCACTGCAGGTTATCATATGCGGCGCGCCGTGCTGGAACTGTCGCGAACCATGCCCGGTCTGGAGCTGCACCCCTTTCCGGTGCAATCCCCGGCGTTACGTCAGCCGTTCAGACCTTCGACCCTGCATTTGCTCTTACTGGAATATAACAAACTGCTTTTGGCCTTCGTGGCGCCGGTGCGTTTCTTCCGCCATGCTGCGGACGCGGACTCGCCATAGACCCCGCACGCGGGCGAAGTCATCCGGCGGCGGCGCTTAACTTGGGCACGGCGCTTCCCGCCGCCATAGACGACGCAACAATCGCCCATCAATGACGGCCAGACCGCAGCTGATCAGCACTGCTCCCGCCAGAGTGTTCCACTTCAGGGTTTCACCCAGCAGAAGCGCCCCCATCGCAAGAGCGCTTACCGGCACGAGAAAGGTCACCAGCACGGCCTGATTGGCGCCGTGGACCGTCAGGATTCTGAAAAAGATCAGATATGCGAGGGCAGTGCTCAGCAACGCGATTCCCAGCCACGCCGCCCATGTTTCCGCGCCAAGCCCCCTCCATGCGGAAAAGCCGTCATGCAGCAGCGCAAGCGGAAAAATTACTAGCGCTGCGCCCGCAAGTTGCCCGGTCGTCAGTTGCAGCGGCGCCACCCCGCGCAGCTTGCGCGTCAGGACAGCGCCAATGGCGTAAGAGGTCGTCGCGCCGAGACAGGCGAGTTCCCCCGGCAGCACAGACAGGGACAATCCACTGAGAAGATCTCGTCCGATCAATACGGCGACCCCGCAGAAGGCGCAGGCGATTCCGATAATTTTCCGACGGGTCAGTCTGTCGTCGCGCGACGACAGATGCATCGCGATCCCTGTGAAAATCGGCGTCGTGGCGTTCAGCGTCGCCGCCACGCCGCTGGTCACGAAACGTTCACTCCACGCGTAAAGGGAAAACGGAATCGCGCAGTTGAACGCGCCCAAGACCAGAAACCAGCCAATTTTCGAGGCGCCAAGAGGAAACTCCCGCCGGCCGACGGCAAGAACCGCCAGCAGCGCCACAGCCGCGAAGCCAACGCGCCCGAACACGAGCGTCAAGGGCGGCAGAGACGGAGCCAATACCTTGTAGAAAAAGAACGATCCGCCCCAGAGAATCGAGAGAAACCCCAGAGTGGCCCAGCTCTGTCCAGCTTGAGGACGCACTTCGCCGCCTGTAGCCGCTCGAGAAGAGACGGCGGTCGCGCGCGACGTTTCCCTGTTCATAAAACGTTTCCGCCTTCCCGTGCGAAACCGCGAAGCAGTGAGAAACGACGCCTCACCCCACGCCCGCGACGCCGGACGATCATGGATGAGCGCCAGTGGTCACGCAAGACACTCAAATCCGGCCTGTCATGCGTCCATGGCCGACGCGCACACTCCGGGGATTTCGCAGGTGTAGGTTTCCCGGACGAGGCTGAACGGCGCACCGTCGGAACGAAATAACGTCGCTACATGACGAAGAATTTCGGCAGGCGCAACGATCGGTCGCCCGGTCGGCGACGCATCGGAGAATGGCCAGGGCCAGAGCCATTCCCGTCTGGCCGTGACGCGGGTGAACGCAAGCGGCGCGACCACCCGGCCGAACGGCTCGTCGGACGTATCCAGACATTCGTTCATCGCACGAGTGAGACGGGATGCGACATACCAGTTCTCCGCACTCGACAGCACCAACCCGGCGCAGTGCAGGCGAACACGGCGGCAGCGCATCTGCTCCCCCTCTGGCGGCTTGAGAAAGAACAACGCATCATCGGGCTGTGCGCAGAATATTTCATCCGCTTTCTCGGCTACAAGCCGCGCGGGAGGCGTCACGCCGTGACCTTCGCACCATAGCTCAAGTGCGCGCGTAGCGCTGTCTTCCGCCAAAAGCGCGCGGTCGAAAGCCTCCAGCCGACGTCGGATCATGGCCCTGTCAGCCGCAGTGTCCCGCAGGGCGTCTTGTGCGAAGGCTGTCATCCGGCGCCGCTCACCCTGGCTCCAGCACCTGACGCCGGAGTTCGACCCGTCCCGGAGAGGCAAGCAATGGCGTGCCGCTCCATTGGTCCTTCACCGCTTCCATAATCACGACGCCGCCCATGGTCGGTAGCAACGTCCGGCCGACGCGCTCAACGATGACGCCAGGGCGACCGCGAGCAAGGCGCCCGAAAGGCGGTGGATACAGGCCGGTTTGTCGGCGTTCGACATGGAATAGCGCCTGCGAGAGCCTCCGCGCGATCTGCCGTTGCGAGAACGGCGTCCCCTGCCCGAACGGCGTCGCATCGTTGAGCGCCCAGACGCCGCGCCGGTTAGGAACGACCAACAGCAACTTTCCGTCGTCGCGCAGTAACTTCCAGACAGCGCGCAAGAGCGTCGACGCGGCGTCAGTGGTCTCCAGCGCATGGATGAGCAAGACGCGATCGAACGACAGGTCGTCGAAGGGAAGCTGCGCCGGATCAACCACGCAGTCGTGATCACCGCCCTTCACGGGAGCGCGGACCGTCAACGGCGTGTTGAGACGCGCGGATACGGACACTCCCACCCGATCACGCCATAGCGGCAGGAACGGCGAGGCGAAGCCGAGTCCCAGCAACCGAAGCCCGCTCAGGTCGGGCCACAGTTCGAGGAGTCGCCCTCCCAACACCTCCGCAGCGGCGCCCCCCGCCGAACCCGCATAAAACTCCGACGCCGTACGAACTTCTTGCTGCATGCGGCGTACCCTACCATGAAGGCCGAACCCTGCCGCAACGCCGGAGACACGTCCCATGCCGATCGTTACGTTTCCTGTCCCAGTCCTGAGCGACAATTACGTCTGGTTGCTACGGGACGAAGAGACTGGCCAGATCGCCGTGGTCGATCCTGGAGACGCAGCACCCGTCCGCGCTGCGATCGAAGTCCACGGCGGGCGGCTCGACCTTATCCTGCTCACGCACCATCACGCGGACCATACGGGCGGCGCGGCAGCCCTGCGCGACCGGTATGGCGCAAGAATGATCGGTCCCGCCTACGAAGAAGCGCGCCTTCCGCCTCTCGATCTCGCGGTTCAGGACGGCGACTTCGTCGCGTTCGGCTCTTGCGAAGCGCGCGTTATCGCGACACCGGGACATACCGCCGGGCACATCGCCTACTATTTCGACTCTCCGGCTTCACTTTTTTGCGGCGATACGTTGTTCAGCCTCGGTTGCGGACGTCTTTTCGAAGGCACGGCGGCCGACATGTTCGCAAGCCTCCGCCGTTTCGACGCGCTGCCCGGCGCCACGCTCGTCTACTGCGGCCATGAATACACGGAATCGAACGCGCGCTTCGCCCTGCGCGTCGATCCCGATAACACGGCGCTCATCCACCGGGCCGAGGACGTTCGCGAGCTTCGGTCGCACAACGAACCGACTGTGCCTTCCACCATGGAGAGCGAGCGCGCCTGCAATCCTTTCCTGCGGGCGCCCGACATCGACACGCTGGCGCATCTACGGCGCGAAAAAGACCACGCAAAATAGGCCTCAAGATCAGCTTTTCGAACGTCTGTTTTTCAGCGCGGGGGCTTGGCGTCGAACGCTGCAGACAGATCCGCCAGAGGAACTGCGCCGAGCATCCACACGCCCCCCCGCAAGCGCAGCGGCACGGATATCAACGCCCCGTTTTCACCGGATTCGGCCGGCGCGGCTTGTCGTCCGTCGTCGCCTGCGGCGGCGACCGTGACAGGCGGAGCACTCACGTCACTTCCCTGGAAGTCCGCCAATTCCCGATCCAGCAAACTCACGACGTGCGCAAGATCGGGCGACGCCGCTCCATCTGCCGCAGCTCTGCGCACCGCAGCAGCAAGACCGACGCCAACGAGATCAAAATCGCCCGTCCAGTCCAGCCCACGCACAAGGCGCCCCGAAAGCCGCACGTTAACCGGACCAATGGTCCCTCGCGCCAAATGCAGCAGAACCACCGGGCTGGACTCATCTCCGCCGATGGACGCAGCTACACGTAGCCCATTGACCTGCTTACCCAGACCGGGCAGCGCTACGGGCAGATTCAGCCTTTTCACCGAGATGTCCCCGGCCAGCCCTCCATTCGCATTTCCCGAGGCAAGTCTCGCGTCCAAACCACCCAGTCCGAAAACAGTAAGCTTTGACGAAACAGGGCTTCGCTCGATTTCCAACGCCAGATTCGACGCAGTGACGGCCGCGTCCATGCCGCCAGCGCCATCGGAGCTGGCGGCCCTGTGTAAAACAAGCTGAGCGCCATCAGACGTGATGCGCGCTGCGAACAACACGCCCTCTGCTTCACCGGGCGACGGCCGAGCGAACAACGCAACAGCTTGCGCGCCTTCAGGGGCGACCGAAACTCTGTGCGGGCGCAACATGTCAATGCTTATGTCGAGGCGGTCGGCGGCATAGAGCACGCTCTTTCCATCCAGAACGCCGCTTATCCTTACATCGCGCAGCGTCGCGTGGCGGATGATAAGCCCTCCCCACGCAGACGCACGGGACCAGCTGACAATCCAGCCATGGCGCGCCATATCCTGCCGTTGCGCGTCGAGCGTTGAAAGCGCAGCCCGCTCGCCGCCGGGCATCGGCGTCATCGCGACGACAGACAAGGCCAACGTGGACAGGGCCGCCAAAGGCCAGCGGATTCTCACTTCACACGCCGCCGCATCTTCAGCGGCCAATGCACCGGCCTTGTTACATTTTCTGGCCACAATTCGTGCCGGACCAGAATCCACTTACCAGATTTTATCCACAGCCCGTCCACACGCTCGTCCCCAATGCCGGTGAAAACGCCGACGCGGTCCTGATGTGACGTCTGACTATTCCGACGCAAGGGAACGCCAGCCAAAAAGCGCGGCCCCAAGCGGCTCTCGAGCGTTTTTTAAGCTCGAAGACGTCATTCGCCGTTCACATTCGATCCGGTTTTTCAATGCTCTGAACTTCAGACCTCCTCAGAAAGGCGTCGTTCGCCGCTTTTCTCCCACAGAGTTATCCACAGAACGCTCTTGATCTTTCCAGCCCGGAAGACGTGCATAGCTTACGGCAGGAGATTGCGAACGCATTGAACCTGGCGCTTCCGGGCTTCGCTGCCCTGCTCCTGCTCGCACGATCCGTAGCAGTAGTTATGCGAGGCTTCCGACGCCACTACCGTCTGCCTCCCGGTGACCTGACAACCGAGGCGTCTTTTAAGCGAAATCAGTCCCTTGCATTCGGACCAGTCACTTCCCCGACTGTTTCGCCACCGATGCGACGCTCTCCCGCGCGCCAGGCTGTCCTGATCTCGTCAAGCAGGTCTCCGCGCTTCTCCACCTCCAGTTTCTCGCCAATTACAATGGAGATGACGCCTGGGCGCTTGAAAAATCCTTTGCGTCCCCAGTAACGACCCGAGTCGGTCGCAACGGGATAAACCGGAAGCGACGCATGCCGCGCCATAGCGGCTACGCCCGGTTTCAGCGGGACAATTTCACCGGGCGCGACGCGCGTCCCTTCGGGGAAAATAATGATCTGACGCCCGTTTGCAGCAGCCTTCGCCGTTTCTTTCAACAAGCTGCGCATGGCCTTGGAGCGCGCGCCTCTCTCGACCGGGACCATGCCGGTCAGCAGCAGCATCGGTCCGACGAGCGGAATGCGCGTGAGTTCCTGTTTCATCACATAGGCAGGCTTCGGCAGCAGCAGCATCCAGACCAGCGTATCGAAGGCGGATTGATGCTGGGACGCGATCAGGAACGCGCCATCGGCCGGCAGCCTCTGCAGCCCTTCCACCCTGAAGGTCGTCCCGCACAGCACGCGCAAGCCGCCGATCAGCAATCTGCACCATAGTTTCGCATAAGGGAGCGCCAGGCGAGCGGCGAAAAGCCTGATGGGGAACGCCAGCACGCCCATGACAATCGTAAGCGCGACCAGATAGAGGCTATAAGCCGTGGAGCGAAGCAGGATCATACGGCACCTGACTGAAACCGGATTCCGACGCGGGTTCGGACGGTGTCCCGGCTTTTGTTACGGAGCGCGCCCTGCCCTTCACAGCCTTCGGCCCAAGGGAGAATCTGCTCGGGATCAAAGCCGCAGAAACGCATGAGAACCATGCGCTGGCTTTGAGAAATAGCGGATGCAGACCAGAAAATCGCGGACCTCGCAAGCTAGGGCGACCCGACGGCAGCCATGAACGTGTCTCCCCGGCGCATGGCGAGACTTGATTCTCGCAGCGCGAACCGCCAAGAACGCGATCATGTCGCTCATTTCCTCAATCAAGCTCGTACTGGCTCGCCCTCACCCGGAGAGCTATCGGTTTTTGTTGGCCTCCGGCGCGGCGACCGCGCTCGGTCGCTATCTTGGGCGACGGCTGAACTGCCCCGTCCTCCGTGGCGCAGGGACCGCGAGCGGCCTCTTCTTCGCGTTCTGCCTCTATTTCTTCCGTGACCCCCAGCGCACGCCGCCGCCGCGTGAAGGGCTGGCCGTGGCGCCGGCCGACGGCCGGGTCGTCTCGGTCGAAAAGGTGGCGCCGCCCGTGGAACTGGCTATGGGCGACACGCCGGTCTGGCGCATCGCGACGTTCCTGTCCGTCCTCGACGTGCACGTGAACCGCTCGCCCGTCGCCGGTTCGGTCGCGCGCGTCGCCTACCACCCTGGCAAGTTCCTGAACGCCAGCCTGGACAAGGCGTCCACCGAAAACGAACGCAACGCCATCAGCATCGTGCTTCCCGACGGTCGTATGGTCGCCGTGGTGCAGATCGCGGGCCTCATCGCGCGCCGCATCGTCTGCTCGGTGAAGCCGGGCGATGCGCTGGAAGCGGGCGAGCGCTTTGGCCTGATCCGCTTTGGCTCGCGGACGGACCTCTATCTTCCCCCCGGCGTCACCCCGCTGGTCTCAGCCGGTCAGACGATGATCGGGGGCGAGACGGTCATGGCGCAGCTCGACGGATGATCCTGTCCCATGGCCTGCCGACCGCAGCCGGCGCATCGGGCCATGATCTTCGTCACCTCGGAAGACGGCCTTGCATGACCCGGGTCGGGCAAGCGCACCGGGCTCGCACTGCGAGAGCATCGTCATGTCCGAACTGACGCAACAAGCCCGGCTTCGACGCCGACGCCGTCTTCGGCGGGTCCGGGCCCGACGCGCGCGGGTTCGGGGGCTTTCATTCAATCGCCTGATACCCAACCTGCTGACCATGCTCGGCCTCTGCGGCGGTCTGATGGGCATGCGCTTCGCCCTGGATGGACGGTTTCATGACGCAGCGATCGCGCTTCTGATCTCCGCCGTCATTGATGGGCTGGACGGACGAATCGCGCGCCTGCTGCGCGGCGCGACGCGCTTCGGCGCTGAATTCGACAGTCTTTCCGACTTCCTCTGCTTCGGCGTCGCGCCGTCTTTCGTGCTTTATCTCTGGGCGCTGAAGGATGCAGGGCGATACGCCTTCCTGCCGTGCATCATGTTCACTGTCTGCATGGCGCTACGCCTCGCCCGCTTCAACGCCAGCCTCGATGGAGAGGACGACAAGCCGAAATACGCCAGCAACTTCTTCACCGGCGTTCCCGCTCCGGCGGGTGCAGGATTGGCGCTGTTTCCGCTTTTCCTCGGGCTTGAGGCGAACAAGCTGGGGTATGACGACGTCTACGATCTCACGCGATTGCCGTTCCTGCCCATCGTGACGTTGATCAGCACCGCGTTCTTGCTGGTCTCCACCCTGCCGGTATGGTCGTTCAAGAACTTCAAGATTCCTGCAAAATTCGTACTGCCGGTCATGCTAAGCGCCTGCGCCTATGCCGTCGTCCTTGTGGCCGATCCATGGGGAGCGCTCGCCGCAGCCGGAGTCATTTACGTCGCGCTGCTGCCGCTTAGTCGTTTGAGCTTTCAACGCTTGCGCAAGGCAGCGGAAGAACTGCAGGAAGACCCCGAGGCTGAGGAAGAAGCGCGCCTCGCCGCACGCTGACTTCCGACTACGGGACATCTCCACGCTTCCGAGGTCCGAACGTCTGGAAGCCCTAGCTTCGCTTCCATTTCTCGGCACGACCGACCGTCCTCATGCTGGCGTCTGTGCGCGATCAGGTCGTCGTGTCTCTGGTGGAGCCACTACGCGCTCGCGCCGTCACTGCGATCACCGCCCCAAGAATTTCCGAAGGCGTGGGCGGACAACCGGGCACGAACAGATCGACCGGCGCGTGGTTCTCCAGACCGCCCAACGTGGCGTAGTTCTGCGGGAAAAGCCCTCCGTCGCGCGCGCAGGCCCCGACTGCGATCAAGCCTTTCGGGCGTGGCATCGCCTCCCATGCCGCCCGTATCACGGGCGCCATCATGCGCGAGCAGCCGCCCGTCACCAGCAGCATATCCGCAAGACGCGGCGAAGCGGAGAACTCGACCCCCGCCTCGGCGAGACCGTATCCTCCTGTCTTCAATGCCTCGACTTCAAGACCACAAGCCTCGCATCCGCCACTGTCGACATGAAACAGGACCAGCGGGGATCGGGAAGCGACCGGGGGAAGGGCCGGACCGGCGGGCGCGAGCAGCGCTGTGAAAAGCGCCCGTATCATTGATGAAGACATAGGTTGCCTCCGTCCCGGCTTATCAACATCCGTCAAAGACTTCATTGATCCACCGCCGCCGCCGAGACGGCGAAAGACGCCGTCACGACATCCACATCCAAAGCCCGTGCGCCAACAAGCGCCGCCTCCTGCGCCGTCAGGATGGAGGGAGAAGGGTCGGCGATAAAGACCTGTTCCACACGCCCCTTGCCCAACCCTACGACATACCAGACAGCGCCATGAGCCGCCTCCACAGCGCCGAACCCCCAACACGGGTCAACCGGCGTGGGGAAGGCGGCGCACAGAGCGTCTGCCTCCTCAGCCAGCAATGTCGCGCCCAGTGAATCGAGAAGCTCCAGACTCTCCAGAATTTCGTCCATTCGAAGGTCGGCGCGCGCACGGGCGTCGCCGCCGGTACGGGCGCAAGGACGCAACTGCACGGCGCCATAAGCAGCCTGCCCCAGCCTGAGATCGCCGCCGCGCCCACAAGCCCGTCCGACGACGCCGCCCAGTCCCAATGCGTCCATTTCCGCACGTCGTGTCATCCCCAGGCCGGCAAGGCGCGCGAGCAGTCCCGGCGTCGTCCGCCACACGCCACGCAACGCAGCGACCTCACTGCGGCCGAACGCCGCCAGCTCCTGACACACCCACGCCAGAACCTGCGCTTCCGAGCGCGCGTCCCCTCCGGACGCTACGCCGCCGATGGCGACCCCACCCGGGCATATGCAATCCATCAACGTGCGCTTGCCCAGCGCCTTGCCACAGAGCCTCATGAGTGTTTCCCGTGCGGCGAACAGGCGCGCGCTCACAAGCGCAGCGTCCGCCGCCTGCGCCAGTCGCGCGAGCGCGGTCAGATGCGCGAAAACACGCTCGATCTCGCATAACGCCGCCCGCGCGACCTCGGCGGCAAGAGGCGCGGAAACGCCCGCCGCACGCTCCGCCGCCATGCAAAACGCCCATTGATGGGCCGCCGCCATGCTTACCGAAATACGCCCCGCCAGATCGGCCGCCGCCAGAGTAGTGCCGCCGCACATCCGCGAAGCGACGCCGCGATGGGTGTAGCCGACGCGACTTTCGACAGAAGCCACAGCTGGTCCGGCCGGGCCGGGCGCGACGCCAAGCCGCAAATGCGCGGGCGCAGCGAACCCGCCGTTCGCGGGGCCGCGTGTGGCGAGAGTCCCTGATCGAACCACCGCATCCGGGAGTTGTCCGAATTCCGGAATCTCGGGCGCGTATGTCGCAGCCCCCGGTCGGGCGGACAGAGGGGCGCTCGCGGTCCATGCGGCATGATCGACAAGCGGGCGCGTATCGCGCGCGTCCATCGCCTCGACGCCCCATAGATCATTGATTCGTCGCTCGAACGACGCGGCGGCCGGGCGCGGCCCCGACAGACCGGGATAACGTGCCCCATCCAGCTTCAGGACGGCCATCAGTGGCCGGTCTCCGCCCTGACGCGGATCGGCGAACAGCGCCTGCACTGCGTCTCCGTCGCACCACAATCCGATGAAGGACAAGGGATCGGCAGACAAACTCTCCTGCAAGCCCCGCCATTCCATCTCGTCCAGTTCGAAGCGCCACGACGCGCCGGCCGCACGCCCGGATCGTATCAGCGCAGCGCTGTCACGGAGCCCC
The DNA here is from genome assembly GCF_017377715.1 of Acetobacter sacchari. Classification (GTDB taxonomy): domain Bacteria; phylum Pseudomonadota; class Alphaproteobacteria; order Acetobacterales; family Acetobacteraceae; genus Acetobacter; species Acetobacter sacchari. The sequence continues at coordinate 18,316 of NZ_JAFVMF010000025.1, forward strand.
TCCGCGTCTTCTTTCGGTGGCGCGCCGAAGGGGATGAGACCGCCATTCATCTCTCCACCCCGTCTGCAAAGCCGCTGACGCCCGACCGAACCACGGCCTGATCGGCGCCCGCTCCACGTCTTCGCGCCATAGCCGGAAACAGCGCCACGACGAGCAGGGCCGCCAGCAAGATCGAATGGGCCTGAAGCGCCTGCGTAAGGAGAAGCGCCGCGCCGAACGCGGGAAGCACAAGCAGGACTCCCGCCTGCCGTTGCAAGAACGCCGAGACCGCGTCGCCACGACCTGGAACGCCGTTCTCCAACAGCCAGGGCGCCGCCAACGTCGGTCCCATAAGGGCCAGCAACGCGGCGCTCGGGCAACCTACAGACGCCGCGATCGCCGCAAGCCCGAGACATCCCGACACGGCGATCATCGGTCGCTCGGCTGCCGATCCGCTCGCCAGTCGCGCCGCCGATACAACGACGGAAAGAAATCCCGTGACGATCAGAGCGAATGATAGTGGCGCGAACAATGACACGGGTTCCGAGCCCACCCGGACCGTAGCCAGCAGGATCGCCGCCGAGCAGAACCTGAACACGCTCAGGACACGCGCCGATGACAGCGTTTCTCGACCCTCGTTACGAAGAGATTGCTCCACCACGAACGGGGCGACGGGGAACAGGCCGCCCAGTATAACGAAACCGACGCCCAACAGGACAGCGCCGGAAGCCGCTACCGGATGCGCCGCCCCTGCGATCGCGGTCAGCGCACCTACGGCGTTCCGGCGAAGAGCGTCCCATCCGGAGAGCGCCGCTCCCCTTCTGCCGTCGTGGAAGACGGTCAACAGCGCCGAACCTGCAAGCAGCGTGGCCAATGCTACCGGCGTCAAAGCCAGAGAAAGCGCGAGGGCCGCGAATCCCGCGCCCCAAAACGAAAGCGCAGGCCCCAGCTTCTCCCGGCCTGACCGGGAGACGGGCTCGCCACGCTCGTCTCCCGGCGCGACCGCCCCTTCGTGAAGCGCGCCTGCCTGAAAAGCGGCGGCTTGAGAAGACAGAGCCCGGGGCGCTACGGCTAGCAGCTCCACGACCAGCCCGACTGAGACCAGCACGCGCCCCCATATCGCGACCGGTCCGGCGTCCGCCCACGACATTGACGGACGACCATGCCCGGTCGCGGCGAATATCCCGGCCATTACGGACAAAAGCAGACCGACTGCAGCGGCGGGAACTGCAACCGACACGCTACGCCCCTGCCCGGTCGCGCCGAGCGCAATCCCGGCCAGAAAAGGCCAGGCGAGAGCGCCCAAAACCAACAGATCGACCATTTCGGTCATGACGTGGCCTCGGGGTCGTCCCCGACACGACGCAGCGACAGGCGCTCGACAAAACGCAACCCGGCGCCCGACAACGCCAGCATGACCGCGCTCACCGCCCAGATCGACGGGACCTCTCCACGACAGACGGCCAGCAAGAGCGCGCCATCGCACGCCGCAAGCACGCCGGCGAACTGCCGTAACGGTCCCGCGCCAAGCGCCGCCACCGTCACGCCGACCAGCGTAACGGGAAGCGCCACCCCGGCGCCGCCTCGGATAACGCTGGCGCTCGTCGCCCCGATTGCGGTGGCGGCCGGGTCAGAAAAGCTCAACCCTGCTCCAACGACCAGTAGCAGCGCCAATCCGAACGTCGCAACCGAACGGCCTGTCACGACAGACGAAACGGAGGCGTAGCCACGCAGACGCCACGCCGGAACGCCACCCGCAAGCAGCGCCGCAGCGGCGGCGAACCACAGCGCAAAGACGTCCGGGGAGCGGAAATCGAACGAAGCGTCGATAACCAGCAACGCCGTCGCCACGGCCAGAACCGGCGCGGCGGCGAAACCGACCAGTACGAGAGCCAGAGAGGCCAGTTCAAGGAGGGCGAGCACGATGCTCATCGAGAGACGCCTCCTGCAGCCTCGGGGGCGGCCCACGTTTCTGAAGACGGTTCTGACGGCGTAGCCGCCAGTTGCAGGGCCAGCACCGCGAGCACGAGCGCCAGACCGCCACGCAGTCGCGCAGTCGCCACCGGCCCGAAAGCGATCGCGCGGGCCGACGCCAGCACACAGGCGACGGCCGCCGCCCGCGCCAGCCAGAACGCCGCCGTCAGACCACAATCGCCAAACCAGACGAACTGCGCTGAAACGCTCGCCCCCGAGACTGGCGGCGCGGCAAGCGCGCGTGGCCACGCGAGATCGCCCGCAAGCGTGATCCACGTGAGGTCGAGCACATCGCCCGCAAGCATCAGCATCGCACGTTCGCGGCCCTGAGCTTCAAGAGGCTCTGACGCTCCCCACGTCGGCCCTATGGCGAGCAACGCGACCCCGGCGAGCAGGAACGCTCCCCGTGGAGCAGTCTCATCCTCACGCAGTCCCGCCAGAACCACATCCAGATCCGTCGTAACGCCAGTGGCGAAAAGAAGCGCCACGATCAGCAGCAACGCAGGCGCCGCCGTCGCTCCAGCCGCGAGGCGCAGCATGGCGCCTCCTGAAATCTCCGCCGGGTCGTTCAAGGCGGGCAGTCGGACAAGAAACCGTGCGGCCGCCAGAAGACCGCCGATCATCAGGATATCGGCAGAACCGGCGGGCGTCAGATGAACCGAGAAGGCCGGAGCCAGACAAGCCGCTGTTATCGCCGCCCCGCAAGCCAACGGAGCCGCCGCGACAAGAAGTGGGTTCGAGGGAATGAGGTCTGAAAAATCAACCGAGGGCGTGCGCCACGCCGACACAATCCGCCGCCAGCGCAGAAGCGACGACGGAGCCCCCCCGCCGGTCAGACGCCCGGCGAAATGATCGCGCACTCCGGCGATCAGCGGCGCGGCGAGAACCACCGCAGCCAGTTGCGCCGCCAGCACGATCAGGGAGAGAAACAGATGCATCGCCGTCACCCCCAGAGCGCCCCTATGATCAGGCCCAATCCCGCCAGCGCGAGAGCGATGACGAGACCCTGATCCTCGACGCGCGATACACGAACGGACAATGCGCGGACGCCTGTGATCAGCAGCCGCGCCTGCCGCCGGAGGCCTCTGCGCCAAGTCGCGCCGCAGCCCGGCCAGAGCAGCGCGCGGGCCAGATCGCCCTGCATGGAGAGGGAAGGCCATATACGCGGCTCGCCAAAAGGCAACCAGGAAGCGCGGGTCTTCATGCCGCCGGCCCACGGCGCCGATTGCGACGATCCCCGTTCAGCCAGAAAGGCGGCGCCGAAGCGTGATCCGGACGCATCTTCCATCGAGCTTTGTCTGGCAGGCCGGACCTGGGCGATGCGCGCCAGGCTGGCCGCGAAGACCACGCAGACGAACAGCGCCAGCGGCGTAAACCGCGAAAGGCCGTCCGGCGCGATCAGGCTCAGCAACTGCGTCTGATCGGTGAACCCGGCGCCGCCTGAAAATGCGCGCAGAACCGGCCGGGCCGCGAAGAAAAGAACGCCCGGCGCGAGCGCCGCCGCCATGGTGAGGCCCAGGCCACAAAGAACAGGCGCAGCCTCGGGCCACGCAACGTCCTGCGTCGCCGCCATGCGTGGCGTCCGCGCGCCGCCCAACAGGGTCTGTGTCGCAACGCGGACGGAGGCGAGTCCAGCCAACCCGACGAGCGCCCCGAAACAGGCCAGCGTCAGCAGGAATGGCGTCTTTGCGGCGAGGGAATCGCCAGCGGGGGATTCGAGAACGATTTCAGTCTCCAGCCAAAGGAGGGAGAACGCCCCGGAAGGCGGCAGGAAGGAGACAAGAAACAGCGCGCCCGCGAACAGACTGGCGAGGCGAGGCGCGAAAAGCGGCAGACCGCCGAGCCGATCCAGGTGATCGGACCCGGCGCGTGCGCTGACAGTATCCCCCAACGTCAACAACACGGCGGCGGCAGGCCACACGGTCACGAGCCCGAGCACGAAAGCCTTCTCCGCCGTGTTGGCGGACAGCGCCATGTCCGCCGCTCTCGCCTGAGCGGCCAATGCGGCGGCAACGAGCATGAAAGCGAAAACAATCGCCGCCAGAGAGGAAAGAGCCTCGCTCAACGTTCGGCAGGTCAGCGCACGCACGGCCCTCCATGCGCCGACCGCAAGCGCACCGGCCATCAGAAGCGCAGTCGGGCCTGCGGCGAGTGGCTCAGCGTGCTGCAATACGCTGCGTGACGCCACAAGGAGGGCAAGACTCATGACGAGCAGATGCGACCGGCCGACCCGCTTCGTCCCGCCCCCGGACACGCATAGCAAGAGGGCGCCGCAAATCAGCCAGTCCGACCGCCACAGGCAGGCGGCGCCCAGCAGCAGCGCGCGCGCGGCGACCTCGCCACCGCCGCGGGACGGCCTGGCGGCGACCAGAACCGCACCCGACACGACGAAAGCGAGCAAAACGGGATCAGCGCAAAACGTGGCCAGGCACGCCAGAGCGTAACCCCAATCAGTACGGTCTCGCGCTCCGGCCGAAGTTGCGGCGACATGAGACGCTCCGGCCAGAGCCAAGGGAGCGAGCGCCAGAGGAAAGAGGAACAACGCGCCAATTGCGTCAGGCCGCGCAAAAGCGGCGCCCAAAGGAAACGGCCAGACCGCAACGGCGGGAAACGCCGCACAACAGACGCCACATAATGGCGCTGCGACCCACAGGGCGACGGAGAGCGATGCGAACCGGGCGTGCACCGCACGATTATCGGCGAGGATGCAGGCTGCGACCGCAAACGCGAAGGGAAGAAAGGTGAGTATTGGCGGTGGTCCGGTCGGAAAGCGCGTGACGTGTTCGGCGTGATCCTAGAGCATCGTCGAGCCGGACGGAATCTGTCGGGACGAGAAACTGATCGGCCGACCAAAGAAGCTGGACAGCCTGACCTGCGCCTCAAGCAAGCGACGATACGCCCGCTTTCTTAAAAGCGCCTTTCGATGTCCGTTACGCTCACTTCATATTGCAGATTCAGCGTGCTGAGGCGCGGTCCACCTTCTCTAAAATAACGTCAGCGTATTCCGATCCGGGCCTCAACGTCGCCCCACCCTGCGGAGGGTCGTCAAAATCGCCAGAGCATCCCGACACCGCGCATCCGAGGCTACGGCATGGAAAAGTCGTTCTGGAAACGCTCACAAAATGCCTATGCGCGTGCGGATGAGGCGTCTCAGCCCTTTCGCAGCGCCCACGGAGCGGCAGGTTTACCCGGAGCGCCACGCTTGCCGAGCCATGGCTTCAGGTCCTCGAAGCCTCGCGGCCGTGCGGCGCCCGCCCAGAGCAGTCCCGTTTCAGCGGAGAAGGTCGCCGCCTGCTTCAGTCCGCCATCTGCATATTTCTGCAACGCGACGCCGAGGCCACGCGCCATGACCGGCATCTGGTCGAGCGGAAAAATCAAAAAGCGACGGTTGGTTCCCAACACCGCGACATGATCTCCCTCGACTGCAGAGCAGACAGCGGCGCTTTCGTCGCCCTTGAGATTCAGCACCTGTCGCCCGCTGCGCTTTTCGGCTGCGAGATCAGCGTCCGCAACCAGCATGCCGCGTCCGGCGCTGGAGGCCACAAGCCACTTTTCGTGCACGCCCAGCTGGAAAACGGCGAGAATGTCCTCGTCGTTTGAGAGGTCCATCATCAAACGAACCGGCTGCCCGTCGCCCCGGCCGCGCGGCAGGTCGGCGGCGTTGACCGTATAGGCCCGTCCGTCCGTCGCGAAGAAGCATATCCGGTCCGTGCTCTGACACGGCAGGGCCAGACGCAGCGAATCGCCTTCCTTGAACTTCTGCGCCGCGGCGTCGATTCCGTGTCCCTTGACCGCTCGGACCCACCCTTTTTCAGAAAGGATCAGGGTCAGCGGTTCACGCTCGATCATGGTGGCCGCAGAGATGTCGATTTTCTCGGGCGCCGCAGCCAGCGTGCTGCGCCGGGCGCCGAGCGCGCCCGAGCCGAAAGCCTTGCCGATCGCCCTGACCTCGTTGGAGATGTTCGCCCACCGCAGCGTGACGTCTCCGAGCAGCGCCTTCAGAGAATCTCGTTCAGCGCTCAAGGAGGTGTGTTCCTTGCGAATCTCGATCTCTTCGAGCTTGCGCAGGCTGCGCAGGCGCATGTTCAGGATCGCTTCCGCCTGAACCTCTGTCAGGCTGAACGCCGCCATGAGGCCGGCGCGGGCGTCGTCTTCCTCACGGATGATGCGGATCACCTCGTCGAGGTTCGCGTAGACAGCGAGGAAACCTTCGAGGATCTCGATTCGACGCTCAACGGCGGCGAGACGATGGCGACTGCGACGCTCCAGAACCTCATGCCGGTGATCGAGCCATGCGCGCAGGACCTGCCGCAGGCCAAGCACGCCGGGGGCGCGGTCAGGGCCGAGCACGTTCATGTTCAACGGGAAACGGCTTTCCAGCGCGGTGGCGCGGAACATCGTCTCCATCAGGACCTCGGGCTCCACAGCACGGGTCTTGGGCTCGAGGACCAGGCGGATGTCCTCAGCGCTTTCGTCGCGCACGTCGCCAAGTAGCGGCAGCTTCTTCTGCTCGATCAGATCCGCGATCTGTTCGATCAGGCGCGATTTCTGCACCTGATACGGGATTTCAGTGACGACGATCTGCCAGGTGCCGAAGCGCCCCTGCTCGACCGCCCAGCGCGCGCGGATGCGGAAGCCGCCACGGCCGGTTTCATAGGCTTGCAGGATCGCCGCAGGTTCTTCGACGATCAGGCCGCCCGTCGGGAAATCCGGGCCGGGCATGTGCTGCAGCAGCTCGGCGGTCGTCGCGTCCGGCTTGCGGATCAGCAGCGCGGCGGCGGCGCAGAGCTCTCCTGCATTGTGCGGCGGGATGCTGGTGGCCATGCCGACGGCGATGCCCGCCGCGCCGTTGGCGAGCAGATTAGGAAAGGCAGCCGGAAGCACGACGGGCTCGCTTTCCTCGCCGTCATAGGTCGGGCGGAAATCGACGGCGTCGTCGGCGATGCCTTCCAGCAGCGCCTGCGCCACCTTCGTCAGGCGCGCTTCCGTGTATCGCATTGCCGCGGCGTTATCGCCGTCGACCGAACCGAAATTCCCCTGCCCTTCGACGAGCGGGAAACGCACGGCGAAATCCTGCGCGAGACGCACCAGCGCCTCGTAGACCGAGGCGTCGCCGTGCGGGTGGTATTTACCGATCACGTCGCCGACGACGCGTGCACACTTTTTAAACCCGGATGTGGGATCGAGGCGAAGCTGATGCATCGCGTACACGAGACGTCGATGCACCGGCTTAAGCCCGTCGCGCACGTCGGGAAGCGACCGGGACATGATGGTGGACATGGCGTAGGCCAGGTACCGCTCGCTCAGCGCGTCGGCGAGCTTCGTATCCTCAATATGGCCTTCGAACGTGTCACTCATACCGGTCCTCCATGGGCGCCACACATAACGGAGAGCCACGTTTTGGCCAACACGCCCTGTCGCCGCACGACGAGATCAGAACGCATCCACGCCCTGTCGCGGCAAATGGCGTTGCCGCTGGCGACGCTCGTCACGCTGAGCGCGTGCTCCCCGGCTGCGCCATTTCTGAAGACTGGAGATGAACTCGCGCATAGCGGTTTCACCGCCCATTACGCCGACACGACCGAACGCTACGCCATGATGAACCTGTTGCCTGCGGGCATGCTGACATACCGACCGACTGCGACAGGGCCGGTTTATCTCTACGCTGATCGGCTCGGGTGCGGCTGCGTCTATATGGGCGGACGTTCTGCGTTCGCAGAATACTCACGCGGACATCAGGCTCCCGCCTACGCCGCCATGACCGCGGAACTCAACCAGCATCCGGGATGGGACTGGAGCGTATGGTCAGGCAACGCTGATCCGGGGCCGTCTCAGCCACGGCATGTCATCGGCGCGGAGTGGTGAGGACGTGCTGGAGCTTTCGCAATCGCCTCTTTGCCGGTAGATTGAAAACAGACCGTCTAAAGAAAAAACAAAAAACAATTACGGGAGAATTTCATGAAATTGAGCGCATTGCTGGGAGTCATGCTCGTTGTCGGCGTCACAGTTTCCGCCGCTCAGGCAGATCCGGCCACGTTCAATACGTATTCAACGGACCCAAACTGGTCCACGCGACTGAACGCAATGTTTGGAAAAACGTCCAAACCAGACTGGTTGAAAAACGCCACGTCATCCGAAGCCGTGTCTGTCACGATGGACGGCAAGCCTTATACCGTGCTGCTTGCATGCAAAAAACATGATTGCGGCAATCATCAACTCGCCATTCTCTTCGACAATGCGGCGATTTATGGCTTGCGCCTTGAGGCTGCGGACGGCAGCCCGAGAGAAACGCTGACGTGGTTCAATATCGGCGGCGGGCCAGAGAGCATCGACGGGAAAACTATCCTTTACGCGGCGATCACTGGCAGTCTTTTCAATCACCCTGAGGCGTTCGCCTTTCCGGTAAAAAAATAGACGCCTCACTCCCCGAGCCAAGGCCCAAAACCCGAGACCGAACGACTTCATTCGGCGACGGCCGCAAAAACCTCAGGGGATGCCGTTTTCTTTTCGAAATACGCATGCGCGTCCCCCCAATGTTTCAATGCCATGATGACGGGCTCCAGAGATCGGCCGCGTTCAGTCAGGCTGTACTCCACTTTGGGAGGCACTTCGGCATAAACCGTCCGCAGCACGAAGCCGTCCTGCTCCAGTTCACGTAGCTGCGCTGTCAACATACGCTGCGTGACGTTCGGCAAAAGCTTGCGAATTGCGTTGAAGCGCAACGTTCCTTGCAGAAGGTGGAAGAGAATGACGCCCTTCCACTTTCCGTCGATCAGTTCGAGCGTCGCCTCCACAGCGCAACCCGGGCTGCAGTCCAGTTGTTTATGGCGGATACGGGGCATGACGGTATCATTTCCGATACTATGGGCGTTATATGTGCGTTCTTGCGGATAGTGATGATAGCGCCCCATCTTCATTTCATACAATGATGGAGCAGAAATCATGCGTGCCGTTGGTTATCAGTCTTCCATGCCAATCGACGCCCCAAACGCTTTGGAGAACATAGAACTTCCGACCCCTACTCCGACCGGACGGGATCTGCTCGTCGAGATTCGTGCGATTTCGGTCAATCCCGTTGACACCAAAGTGCGCCGAAACGCCGCACCTGAATCCGGGCATTGGCGCGTTCTGGGATGGGACGCAGCAGGGATCGTCACGGCGAAAGGATCAGAGGTGCGCGATTTCGCCGTAGGAGACGAGGTGTTCTACGCCGGATCGTTGCCGCGCCCCGGCACAAATGCCGAATTTCATCTCGTCGATGAACGCATCGTGGGACGCAAGCCTGCATCGCTGGACTGGGCGCAGGCGGCGGCCCTCCCTCTGACCGCGATCACCGCCTGGGAAATGCTGTTTGATCGCCTCGATATCCGGCGAACCGTGCCTGGAACGACGCCCTCCCTGCTGATCATCGGCGGCGCAGGCGGCGTCGGCTCGATCGCGATCCAGCTGGCGCGCGTCCTGACGGACGTGACCGTCATAGCCACCGCCTCCCGTCCGGAAACACAGGAATGGGTCCGCAGCCTTGGCGCGCATCATGTGCTCGACCATCGTTCGCCCCTGGCCGCACAGGTCGCAAGTCTTCCGACTGGCGCTCCAGGGTTCGTGTTCTCTACGACCCAAACCGACCAACACTTTGCCGATATCGTGGAACTGCTGGCGCCGCAGGGGCATTTCGGATTGATCGACGATCCGCAGACGCTCGACGCTATGCCGTTCAAGCGCAAGAGTCTGTCGCTCCACTGGGAGTCCATGTTCACTCGCTCGGTGTTCAGCACAGCCGATATGGCCGAGCAGGGAAAGCTTCTGAACGAGGTCTCTGCTCTGGTGGATAGCGGCCGCATCCGCACGACGCTGGGCGAGAATTTTGGCCCGATCAACGCAAGCAATTTGCGTCGGGCTCACGCTCTTATCGAAAGCGGTCAGGCGAAGGGAAAAATCGTTCTCTCAGGCTTCGGCGTGTGAAAGGCGTCAATCATGAGCACAGAACCAACGGATATCGTGCGCCTTTGGTATGCGACCGGCGATGCATCGCTGCTGGCGGATGATATCGTCTGGACCGTTCTTGACACGTTCCCCGAAGGGGGACGCCATGTCGGACGGAGGGCAGTGACCGAACGTTTTTTCCCCGCCGTCAAAAGCCATTTCACAGAATACGCTGCGCTACCCGAGACATTCGTGGTTTGCGGGGAAAACGTCGCGACGTCGGGATTTTATCAGGTGCGCACGAAGCGCGGACAAGCAGGAACTGTCGCTTTTGCGCATTTCTGGACTGTTCGAAACGGCCAGATCGTCGCGCTTCATCAAGTCGCGGACACTGCACGCCTGCAGGACCTTCTACGCAGTGAGGAGGCGGGCTCATGACCACCGACCAACACTCGTCCCTTAAAGGCGTGAAAGGTGATCGCTTCGATCTCAACGCCATCGCGTCATCGTTTCCGGATACGGCCGACACGATGCTGCTGGACACCTATCTGACTGACACGCCGTCACGCAGCATCCGGGTCTTTCGCGTCTACCGCGGCGTCCCTGCGCATTATCACACTCAATGCGACGAAATCCTGCATGTCCTTTCTGGCGAGGGAACATTCTGGATCGACGACCCGGGGACAGAGGCTGCTTTCGCGCCCGGACATCTTCTCGTCTTCCCCCGGCGGGCGGTGCACGCCTTGCCGCGCATACTGCGCTCCCCCATCGTGTTCCTGGCGATCGACGCGCCCCTTCGCGAACAGGACGACGTCACATTCGTCAATCAGGAAGACGGAGCGTCAAAACAGTTTATCGCGGGGATATGACGTCGTGAGAAAAACCATATCCGCGAGCTCCTCACGGCGACGCATTCGATACGCCGCCATGGCGGCCGGGTTCCTCCTTTACGGTTTTTGGGCGCTGAATTCCGGCAATGCCCGGACATCCATTCTGGACGTGCAGGCATCGAGTTCGGCGCTGGACTGGAATGCCGTGGCCATATCTGCGGATCGCGTAATCGTCGCCGGGCCGCGCTGGACCGGTTTTCACGGTCCCTCCGTGGCAATTCTGACAAAGCAAGGCGCTCTGCAAGCATTTCCGACTGTTGAATGGAATGGCTGGAAACCGGGTCTCGACGCCACAAAGCATTTCGTCAACGTGAACGCCCTGCATATCGATCCGGAGGGAACGCTCTGGGTTGTCGACACCGGGACGCCGCAATTTGGCGGACCAACGCTCGTAAACGGCCCGAAACTGGTCAGGCTCGATCCGCAGACGGGAAACGTTCTCCGAATTTACCCCCTGGGTCCAGATGTGGCGCCGCGGGGAAGCTATATCGACGATATCCGCTTCAACGGTCCGCACGCTTATCTGACCGATGCGGGAAAAGGCGCGATTTTAGTGCTTGATATCGCAACGGGCGTCTGCCGACGTGTTCTCGATGGCGTTCCGGCCACACAGGCGCGTCCGGAACGGCCAATCGTCATGGAGGGAGACGTCGTCAAAACCAGCAACGGCGCGCCCCTGCTGGTCAACGCCGACCCTCTGGAAGTCAGCCCTGACGGGCGCTTCCTTTATTTCGGTCCGCTTGAGGGTCCCTGGTCGAAAGTTCCTACCGCGTTATTGGACAACCCGGCGACCCCCGCCGCAACACTTGCCGCATCGGTGGAACCCTGGGCGGATTTGCCGCCGATTGGCGGCAGCGCGATGGACGCGCGGGGCGCACTCTATTTTACGGCCCTGAAGGACAAGACTGTCTATCGGCGTGACCCGGACGGGCGGATAACGCCGCTTGTCTCTGATGATCGTCTGAACTGGGCGGATGCGCCATTTCTTACTCATGATGGACAACTGTGGCTTCCGGTCGCGCAACTCAACAGGCTGCCGCAGTTTCAGCAGGGTCGGTCGCGCGTAGCTCTCCCATTTCTGCTGCTGTCCATGAAAGTGCGCCCCGGCCGATATGGCCAGGCAGCGCCAACTACCGAACGAGGCATCCGTTCAGGCGGTTAGTGAGCCGCACCCGCACGAGCGCGCCGAGAATCGAAGCTCCATCAACATGGGCAATTTGCGCCTGACCCATAGTCGTATCAGCTACGGTCGGGCGAAGGGCAAATCGTTTTCTGGGCCTTCAGAGCGTAAAAGACATTGCTCATTGAGGCTCCAACACGCACTGCTTTTGCGCGTTCCAGCGCCAGAGCGTGTCGTTTGTAAGTTCAGTGTTGCCCCACCACCGATGAATCGGGACATAGTCAGCTATATCGGCCTGCCCCGCCGCCAGACGCAGACCAATGTCCGTCAAACTCAACCGGCGGTTCCGGTGGGCGTCATAGGCCGCCTGTGGAAAGGCCTGACCCGCAACCGGAGCCCGCCTTAGCGGATTTGGCAAAAGCCCACGGATCACAGGCGTTGGCCCCGCCGCCAATTGTTGCAGGCTCTCCTCAACATAGCAGCTACCGAACCGGGGGCCGCCGAGCTCCGCATAGGCGCCATTTACCACAGACGCCCAGTTGGCGTCAGGGTTAAGCGCCTGCGTGACAAGCGCCGCCTGTGTCGCGCTCAGGCCTGTGTCATGCGCCGGAAGCTCGGTGAGCATTTTACGGCCCGCTTGATACAGGAATGGAAGAGCCTCGACTGCGTTTGGCGTCAATTGAGAAAACTGTCGTGGATCCGGCTGACCAAACGCCGACCAGAACCGCCGGGCGGCCTGAATATGATCTTGAGCGAGCCCTATTTTTTTGGGCCTGAGCCGCAGAAGGGCATCCGCACTGATGCTCCCGACTGCGTTACCGGAATGGATCAAACTGACATTACCCGGCACGACGTCGAAGCTACCGAGATAAACAAGAAAATGGACCAGCGTGATCTGTCCACGCACCGTCGGGTCGAACCAGCACTCTACCGCATCAAACTGTTCTATAAATCTAAATAGGCTGCCTTCATGTTTAAAAAACTGTGAATCGGGCTGATCAAAGCCGCTCAGGAGAACGAATTTAGGATGCCTGAGAGGACTCCAGACCTCAAAACAGGACGTTGTGTCCGCTTGTGTTGGCAAAGGGCCGAAGAGCGAGAATGCTGTTTTCTCCGAACCGTCAGTGTCGCGCAGAAGATTGATCGAGCGCTCCGCGTATTGCGCGAGCTTTACATGGCCCATAGTGGAATCGGAGTCGCATAAAAACAGCCTTTTCAGCACTGAGCATTGCCTCCGCTGGCGACCATCTCTCAATCAGGCGTCATAACGATCACGTCATAGAGGAATTCAGACTGCTCCTTACGGCGGGAAATATGGAAGTACTTTCTCGATAACGCTGCGCGAGCACCGCAAGGTCAACGCCGTATGTCTCTCGCCCGGATAGAAGCGCCCGCGCCCCGATCACCGTCCCGGCGCGCGCCGCTCCCTCCAATGACTCAGCTTGATGTATAGCGAAGGCAGCACCAGCAACGTCAGCGCCGTACACGACACGAGGCCACCGATCACGACGGTCGCCAATGGTTTTTCAACCTCCGCCCCTTCGCTCATGGAAAACGCCATGGGAAAGAAGCCCAGGCACGCGACCGAGGCCGTCGCCATGACCGGCCGAAACCGTTCGCGCGCCGCAGTGGTCGCGGCGGAAAAAGCGTCCATACCGTTACGTCGCTTTTCTTTGACCCACGAAATCAACACCACGCCGTTAAGCGTCGCCACGCCGAACAGGGCGATAAACCCGATGCCCGCCGAGATGCTGAAAGGCATTCCGCGCAACCATATCGCGATGACCCCGCCAGTCGCAGCGAAAGGCAGATTGACGAAAACGAGGCCAGCCAACCAGGGATCGCCCAGAGCGAGGATCAGCAGCAGGAAAATCAGTCCCAGCGTTATGGGCACCACGACCGCGAGACGCGCCGATGCAGTCTGGAGGTTCTTGAACTGCCCGCTCCATTCGACCCTGTAGCCGGGCGGAAGCGCCGCGTCCTTCGCAACGGCGGCCTGCGCCGCGCTGACGAACGACGCCAGATCGCGGCCACGCACGTTCGCCTGCACCATCATCCGCCGTTCACCCTGAATGCGACGGATAGCGGCGGGCCCATCGTCGAGCGTGATATGCGCGACCTGCGACAGATCGACGACATGATCGTCCCGTGTCACGACAGGCAACAGCCGGATCTTCTCCAGCGTGTCGCGCGAAGACGGTTCGATGCGGACCTCCGTCGGAATAAGAGCGGCGTCCAGGGAGACAGGCGGCCCGACGTGGCCGCCGATGGACTCCACGACGTCCAGCACCTCGGACGTCGGCACATTCAATCGCGCCACGGCCTGACGATCGACGTCGATATGCAGGTACGGGATTGTCCCCACGTCCTGCGGGGCGACATCGGCGGCGCCGGGAACCGCTGCGATCACCTGTGCGATCTTCGCTGTCAAAGCCGTCAAAACTTTGAGATCTGGGCCATAGACCCCGACCGCGATCTGCGAGCGCACGCCCGATTGCAGGTCGTCCATCCGCATCTGGATCGGCTGGCTCCAGTTGTAGAGCGATCCGGGGTTATACTTCCGCAGCGCCTCGTCGAACGCACGGACAAGTCCCTCCTGCGTGTCCGCCGTCCGCCACTCCGACCGCGGCTTGAGCAGGATATAGGTGTCGGTCTGCTCTCCGCCCTGCGGATCGGTCGGAATTGCGGAAGTTCCGGTGTTGCTGACGAGAGTCCTTATTTCCGGGAAACGTTTCAGCGTGTTTTCAATCGCATCGACCGCGCGAACCGACGCCTCCAGCGATATGCCCGGCAGACGGGTGGAGGTGACGATCAGATCGCCCTCCTGAAGCTGCGGAATAAATTCTCCGCCCAACCGCGTGGCCAGCAGCGCGGACACCGCAAATATCGCCAGCGCCACGAGCGTCACGCGACCTGTGTTCGCGACGCAATAACGCGAAGCCGGCAGAAAGCCGCGACGAAGAAACCCAATCAGGCGCGTGTCATGTCCGGTTTCGTCGTCATGCTCCGCGTCCTCGTGATCCGCCTCTGCGTGGTTTTCGTGCGTCGCAGGCGGTTTCATCAGCATCAGGCACAGGGGCGGCACGCAAACCAGAGCGAAGGCCAGCGACGCCAGAAGTCCGAGAATGACTGTTTCCGCCATGGGCCTGAACATCCGTCCTTCGATCCCCTCCAGAGTAAGGATCGGCAGATAGACGAGGATGATGATCAGAATGGCGAACGTCACCGGGCGGGCGATGAGGCTCACAGTCGCGGCGATTCCTTCAGCGAACGACATCCCGGGCGTGGGCCTGCGACTGAGCACCGTCTCCACGATGACCAGAGCGCTGTCGACGATCATCCCGAAATCGATGGCGCCAAGGCTGAGCAGGTTCGCCGAAATGCCGAGATGATTCATCCCGACCATTGCGACCAGCAGCGAAAAGGGAATGACTGAGATGATGACCAGAGCCGCGCGCCAGTCGCCGATCACCGCCATCAGCACGACGAAGACCAGAGCCGCGCCCATCAACAGGTTGTCGCGCACGGTCATGATGGTGACGTTGGTCAGTGTGGAGCGGCTGTAATAAGGGACCAGCCTTACGCCCTGCGGCAGCGAACGGTTAAGTTCCGGCAGCGCCTTCTTGATTCGCGCCAACGCCTGGCGGGCGTTCGCGCCTTCGCGCAGCAGAACCACGGCGTTGACGATTTCGCCTTCTCCGTCACGCGTCACTGCGCCCAGCCTGGGCAGCCTTCCCTCATGAACGGCCCCGAGATCGCGCACATGGATCGCCTCGCCGTTCGGACCACTACGGACCTCGATCGCTCCCAGTTCGTCGAGGCTGTCGATCAGCGACCGGCCGACGATGACGCGCTGTTCGTCATTATGCTCGATCCATGCGCCGCCGGCCGCCTCGTTGCCGGTATCGACCGCGTCGAACACATCTTCCGCCGACACGCCATACCGCCGCAGCGTCTGGGGATCGAGCTCCACCTCATAAGTCTCGGCCGCGCCGCCGTTGACGTTGACGTCCACGACGCCGGGCACCAACCGGAGTTTCGGCACGACGCTCCACGTCATGATCCTGTTGAGTTCGGCAAGAGACCTGCCGGGACCGAGGATCTGCAAATGCATGATCTCGCCCATGCCCGTCGTCATGGGCCCCATCGAGATCGAGACGTGGTGGATTGGTACGGCGTCCCGCGCTTCCGCCAGTCGCTGGGAGACAAGTTCACGGTCACGATAGATATTGGTGTTGTCGCCGAATTGCAGATAGAGCACCGATACGCCAGTGCGCGACACCGACCGCATTGTGTCGAGCCCGACCACGCCCGAAAGCACGGTCTCGACCGGCAGGGTGACCAGCCGTTCGACCTCCTGCGTCGGCAATCCGGGCGCGCTGACGGAGACCAGCACCTGACGCGGCGATATGTCCGGCACCGGCTCTACGGCCAGTGAACGCAGATCGAACACGCCAACGATCATCAACAGGACCGCCGCGCCGAGAACCGCCCGGCGGCGACTCAACAGACCCAGAACGAATTTCATTGCGACGACGCCGCAGCGTCGGCAGGCGGGTTGAGCAAGGCCTGTGATTTCATTACGAAACTGCCGTCCGTAACCACGACGTCTCCGGTCTTCAGACCGCTGGCGATCACCACCTCCCCGTTCAGAGACGGTCCAACCTCAACATGACGCGCTTCGTAGCTGTCAGGCGCTGTGCGGACGAAGACGCACGGCAACGCCCCCATCATCTGCAGGGCGCTGGAGGGCACGATCTGGCCGGTCACAGTCCCGGCAACAAACAAGCGGGTTCGCACCAGCATGCCCGCTCGCAGGGAGCGGTCCCCGTTTTTCACGAGACTGCGCACCAGCACACGGCGCGTTCCCGGATCGACGCCCCCCTCGATCAGGTCGACTTTGGATTCAATCGCCTTGCGTCCAGTTGCAACGCGCGTTTCCTGCCGGTCACCCACTGACAATCTCGCGGCGTCGGCCTCCGACACCTGGGACACGATCCAGACAGTGCTGAGATCATCGACCTCCACTGGAGCCACCGTGGCGTTCGACACGTCACCGCCAACGGTGACATTGATACGCAGCACCACACCGTCGACAGGCGATATGACGCTTGACACGATCCCCTGCGCACGTTGCGTCGGCGAAGAGAAGCGGGCCATTCGCTCAGTCTCATTCTGCACCATCGAACGCCGCTGAGCGACCATCGCCCGGGCGTCGGCCAGCCGGGCCTTGCGCCGTTCGGCTTCCCCCGCCGACACGACCCCGCCGCGCAGGGCGCTCGCGCGCTTCCACGCGAGCGCTGCATCCTGCTCGAGCGCCTCCGCCTGCTGCAGCGCCGCCTGCGCGCCGAGCAGCTTCTGCTTCTCGTCGCTCAGGCTGAAATCGTCGTAGGTCAGCAACGCCTCGCCACGACGAACGATCTGCCCCGGACTCACCAGCACTTCCCGGACGCGCCCGGCGCCGACCGGGTGAATCCTGCTGATGCGTCTTTCGTCCGCTGCGATATAGGCTTGGGCGTCGATGTGCGGCGCGATTGCGCCTGACCGCGCTGCCGCCGTGTTGATCCCAAGGGTCTTCAGCGCCTCCGGGGCGATCATCACGGGCTTTGTCGGCCAATCTCCCTGCGCCAGAGCCCGCCCCGGAGCTACGCCTCCAAACATCGCGCTCAGAGCGCAGAGAAGCGCTACGCACGGGAACGATCCAGTTCTCATGGCGTCTGTCCGGTCATGAGGAGTATTCGGACAAGAGCGGATCTCCACAACACATCGGCCTGCGTCGCACGTTGGTTTGCGTCCAGTTCCGCACGTCTGGCGCGGAGATATTCGATAACCGGCGTCTCTCCGACGCTCCATGCCTTGCCTAGCTGGGCGGCCCGCGCGCTCAACGCCTGTTGCGTGGCCCGCGCATGCCCCAGGACCACGAGAGCAGAAGACATTCGCGCTTCAGCCTGCCGATATTCAACGGCGACCTTTCGGCGCGCCAGCTCCGCGTCCCGGTTCGCAGCGCCCATGGCGCTCACGCCCTTCATCAGCATCGGCACGTTTCGCGCAGAGCTTGGCAGGGCGGTCTGGAACTGCACGCCGAACTGCGTGTCCCACGGACTTCCGTACTGCTCCTGCCGGGATAGAGACACGCCGATTTCCGGATTGGGCATGTATGACCGCTTCGCAAGGTCGTAAGACGCCTTCGCGCTGCCCACGAGCGCATCAGCCAGTTCGATCCGGGGATCGTTGCGGGGGTCGAGCTTCTGCACGCGTGCCGCCAGAAGGCGGCCGTCAAGCGCCATCAGGTCCGGAATTTCGTCCGTTCCCGTCAGAGTCAGCAATTCCGCACGCGCGGTCTCTATCCGTTGCTCCCTGTCAGGAATTTGGCCCGCTACGTCTTCCCGCTCAGCCACGATCGCCTCGTGATCGGAGGCGGCGATCTCTCCGGTTCTCAGCGCCTTCTGCGACGCGGACAGGGTCTGGTCGAGCAAACCCTGAGTCGACCGAAGGTTGGCGATCTCCCGCCGCAGCGCGACGGCGGCGCTGGTAAGGTCAAGCACCCGGACAGCCATCAGAAGACGCTGGACCTTCAGGCGCGAACGCGCGACGGACTCGTCCGCCTGCGCATTGCGAACGCTTGCGGAGCCCTGTCCCGGCAACCAGAGCGGCATGCTCACGCTGCCCTGATACGTCGTGTATCCGACCTTGCTGCCTATGAAATGGTCATCGAGGTATTCGCCGCTGAGAACCGGACCGGAGGGAAACCACGCGTCAAGCGCGCTGGCGGATTTATGCGCGGCGTTTGCGTCCGTCTGGCTGGACCGCGCTTCCGGATCAGCGCTCCAGGCCGCGATGATGGCCTCGTGCATGCTTTCCGCCCGGCCAACCGGCGTCGAAAAAGCAAGTGCGACGATGGGCGTCGCGACGCAAAGAATGCGGGGGACAAGCGCAAGGGCGCGACCATGTGCCGCCGCAAGGGCGGGCAAGCGCTCTTTCGATCTCATGTCTTCTTTTTGCATACCCGGCAGGATCATGAATTACAAAGTATGTTTTAGCATTAAAATATTTTCAATAAAAAGAACACTGCAATCGAGATCACGAAATGCGCCGAATATGCGACTCATACGAAAATTTTTATCTTTAATTTCAAAAATTGATATTTTTTTCGTTGAAAACATACAGTCAATTTCGTTGATTTCTAAGTTATTTAAACAAATACTAAAAAAAATTACCGAAAATATCAGACTTTAATCTTTCTCCACCCAGCCAGCAGCCCAAAGCATGCAGTATTTCGCTCCCTGACATGAAAGAAAAACCCACCAGGGAAGAGTTCCGTCCGAATTGGAAACATTCTATCGTCCCAGCCCCGGCTTCGTCGACCAATCGCTCCCCGGGGGCGCGTTTTCATAAGGTCAGGATCTCATCGCAATGTCGTTCATCGCCGACCGTCTGAACAAGGTAAGCCCCAGTCAGACCATCGCCATTACGGCCAAAGCGCAGGCGCTCAAGGCCGAAGGCCGCGACGTCATCAGCCTGTCGGCAGGCGAGCCGGATTTCGACACGCCGGAGAACATCCGCGCCGCAGCGATCCGGGC
Organism: Acetobacter sacchari; assembly: GCF_017377715.1. GTDB lineage: Bacteria > Pseudomonadota > Alphaproteobacteria > Acetobacterales > Acetobacteraceae > Acetobacter > Acetobacter sacchari. Next base: position 37,782 of record NZ_JAFVMF010000025.1, read on the forward strand.
CATCGAAACCGGCCAGACCAGATACACCCCCGTCCCCGGAACCCCTGCCCTTCGCGCAGCCGTGGCCGAACGTTTCCGACTGGACTCCGGCCTTGACTACACCCCGGAGGAGATCATCGTCTCGACCGGCGGCAAGCAGGTCATTTACAACGCGATGGTCGCGACCCTGAATCCCGGCGACGAAGTGATCATCCCTGCGCCGGGGTGGGTGTCCTACCCGGATATCGTGGCGCTGGCGGACGGCAAGCCGGTCATCGTTCCCTGTCAAGAAAAGAACGGCTTCAAGCTGACCGCGGAAGAGCTTGAAGCGGCAATCACGCCGAAGACCAAGTGGCTCATCCTTAACTCCCCCTGCAACCCGTCGGGCGCCGCCTATGCGGCTGAAGATCTGCGCCCGCTCTGCGACGTGTTGCTTCGTCACCCGAATGTCTGGGTTCTTACGGACGATATCTACGACAAGCTTGTCTACGACGGCTTCAAGCCCGCCACCGTCGTTCAGGTCGAGGCAAAGCTTCGCAGCCGGACGGTCACAATGAACGGCGTCTCGAAGGCCTACGCCATGACCGGATGGCGCATCGGCTTCTCCGGCGCGCCGCTCGAAATGACCCGCGCCATGAACAAGCTTCAGGGGCAGTCGACCTCCAACCCCTGCTCCATCGCGCAGGCGGCGGCGCTCGAAGCTCTGACCGGACCGCAAGATTTCATCGAGGGAATGCGTGAGACCTATCGGGAACGGCGCGATTTGGTCGTCTCGATGCTCAATCAGGCGGCTGGCCTGACATGCAGCCGCCCCGAAGGCGCGTTCTATGTATTTCCGTCGATGTCCGGCTGCATCGGCAAGCGCACGGAATCGGGAAAGCTGATCGACACGGACGAGGCATTCGTGACGGCGCTTCTGGATGACGAAGGCGTGGCAGCCGTCCATGGCTCCGCGTTCATGTATCCGGGCTATTTCCGCGTCTCCTATGCAACCGACACAGAGAGCCTGCGCGACGCGTGCGAGCGCATCCAGCGTTTCTGCGCCGGACTTCGGTGACGATGAGCGGCGGGACAAACGGGGCGGTCCCGCGCCCCGGTCTGGCGGCGCGTCTGGACGGACTGCCTGCATCGGCGACCATCGAGATGGCCCGACGGGCGCGAGAACTGCGCGCCGCAGGGCATAAAGTGATCTCCCTCGCCCTCGGCGAACCGGATTTCCCGACGCCCCCCGCCGCAATCGAAGCCGCTCACGCGGCCGCGCTCGCGGGCGACACCAAATACCCGCCTGTCGACGGAACCCCGGCGCTCAAGGCCGCAGTGGCGCGCAAGTTCGCGCGCGAGAACGGTCTCGACTACGCGCCGGACGAGTTGATCGTCAGCAACGGCGGCAAGCAGATCATCTTCAACGCCTTCATGGCGACCATCGATCCGGGCGACGAGGTCGTCGTCCCCGCGCCCTACTGGGTCAGCTATCCGCTGATTGCGCGGATGCTGGGCGGCGTTCCGGTGCATCCGGTCTGCGACGAGAGCGACGGTTTCAGCCTGCGCGCCGATCGGCTGGCGCAGGCGCTTACCCCGCGCACCAAATGGCTGGTGCTGAACTTCCCGAACAACCCCAGCGGCGGCGTCTGCACCGAAGAAGAACTGCGCGCCATCGCCTCGGTCCTGCGCGACTTCCCGAATGTCTGGATTCTGTCTGACGAGATCTATGAGCATCTTGTCTTCGACAACCGGCGCTTCACGTCCTTCGCAGCAGTAGCGCCCGACCTGCGTGATCGCATCCTGACGATGAACGGCGTCGCCAAGGCCTACGCCATGACCGGATGGCGCGTCGGCTACGCGGGCGGTCCGCGCGATTTGATCGCCGCCATGCGCACGGTGCAGGGTAACGCAACCTCGGGCGTCTGCACCGTGGCGCAGGCCGCCGCAGCAGCAGCGCTCGACGGCCCTGAAGACCTGATTGGCGTCATGCGCGCGACCTACGCAAAAAGGCGCAAGGCCGTCGTGGAGGCGTTGCGCGCCATTCCCGGCATTACCTGCGCGATGCCGTCCGGCGCGTTCTATGCCTATCCCGGCGTGGAGGGATGCCTTGGCAAGACCACTCCCGATGGACACGTGATCGCAACCGACGCCGATTTCGCGCTGGCGTTGCTTGATCGCGCGCATGTCGCGACGGTTCCCGGATCGGCGTTCGGTCTGTCGCCGTATCTGCGGCTGTCCTGCGCGACCGGCGATGCGGAGCTTGAAGAGGCGTGCAGGCGTATTGCCGGGTTTGTTGCTTCGTTGAGGTAGGAGAGGTCTGCTTTCGCCCTTCATCTCGGGCATTCAAGCATTCGTGGCAGCTGTACGAAAGCGGACATTGCTAAGCGAAATGTAATAGACTGACTTTGGGATAAAGCCATCCTTCCCCGTTTCAATCGCGAACGTCAAATTTCAAAAGCAGCAAACGCGGCCGGTTCAGTCGGTCGGCGCGGCGGGTGCTGTCACATCAGCTTCTGGGCTGTAGGTTGCCCCGCAAGAGCGCTCCCCATGCCGTGTGGTTGTACTTCTGGTTCCCGCTGAGCTTCCGCTTGATCGAGGAGATGCTGCTCGAGCGCGGGATTGTCGTGTCGTATGAGACGATCCGCCGTTGGAGCGGGAAGTCCGGGACGGCGTTTGCTCGCAGGGCTCGCCGCAGGCGCGCCATCGATCAAGGCGGCTCCGTTCTCGATGAAATCCTGCAGACACGACGCAATACGAAAGCGGCGAGACGGTTGTTGACGCGGCTTCTATGAAGCAGGGCGCCAGACCAAAACGCATGATTACAGACAAACTGAAATCATACGGAGCAGCCAAGCGTCAGGTCATGCCGCGTGTGGAACACCGATCTCACAAAGGCCTGAACAACAGGGCGGAGAACTCCCATCTGCCGCTGCGAAAGCGCGAACGCGCCGTGCAAAGGTTTGGATCACCAGGAGGTTATCAGCGCTTTGTCTCGGTATTTTCCGCCGTCCGTAATCTGTTCGTCCCACCAGCCTGGATCGACTACGCCATCTCCCGACATTTGCACCGCATCAGGGCGTTCGCACAATGGAATGGTGCGAACGCTCTCCCTGCCTGAATAACCCGCTAAAAACCTCTAAATACCCAAGCTCGGTTAATGTGACAGCACCCAAGACCGGGCGCTGCTCGAAAACAGGCTCTCCCGCTTCTCGGCGTCCGGGCGCGCGTCACCGGTGACGCCCGACGCTACGAGGCCGAGCTACCGAGCCTTCTGAAGCACGGGTTCTGGCGCGGAGGATTCACGAACTATCAAGACGGCTCGTCGCGTAATCTATTACTCGGTCGGCATCTTATCTCCGCTGTGGCAACAACGCGGAAATATCCGGGCGCCCTTCAAAGCAGAAATATCCGCGTTTGCGTGCCCACCGCATGATTAATACTAAGCCTGAGCTTTCGTATAAGACGACAAGCAGAAGGATTGTCCACCGCCGTTTAAGGGGTAAGTCCTAAGCATAAACGCGTTGAACCACCGGAGCATCTTATCCATGCTGTCAAATGTGAATTCCCCAAAGTTGGGGTCCATGAAACCAAGACGGCTGCCGGTCATCAAAAACGCAACAGCGTGACCAGCCGTCTGCCGTTGCATTGTGCCACCCCAATAAATTTGCAGCACAGTGTAAGGACCTGTCATACTTTTCACGGCCGTAAAAATGCCAACCGGCGTGTATCGCTGGTTCAGTCGTTCTACCTTGTTTGCAGGCTTCAACCCACCCTTGAGCATAGCTTTATCGATCTGAGATGCAGCATCCCCCCAGAACTGCTTATGGATCACACCTTGCCGCGCCATAATGAAGCGAATGGCCGGCGTCACCTCGGGACGCAGCCTTAGCCTGCCTCTGCTATCGAAGTCCCAGATGTTACTACGCTGCGAATTCTGGATCAGCCATTGGATTGCCATACCTAGACACCACCCATTGGCGGTCAACTCGTAGCCGAGCGCTTCAGGGTCTTGCGCCTGCTGATAGTCGATCTCGGCATAAGCGCCTTGAGCGTGGCAGAGGTTCACAAGCCAAGGATCCATTAGAGTCATCCCAAAAAAAAGAGACGTTGCCATTGTATTTGGCACGAGCGTAGCGAGGAGTGGCCACTCAGCCCTCCGATACCCAGAAATCTAGGCCGTGAACTTACTATGTGAAACTTGAGATGAAAATTATCGCCGTGTGAATTCAGGTTACAAATGCAATGAAACCGAATTCACAACTTGGCGTAATACTTGAACGCAGCGAATGACAGCTTCCGGTCAAGCCTTACCGATAACCGACATTCCGTTCTCCCGCCCTTGCCGTTCCAAGTATTCCCACCTTGTATGAAACCCCAACATCCCAGACTTTGTAACGGGCGTTGTTTTTTGACCATATAAGCGGGGACAGCAACAATGAAAAATTGGACGGTTCACTGGTTGGGCGCGTCTGGGAACCTCGACGACTATCACACTATTATGATGGATGCACTTCAATCGGCCTATACTGCTTTGTCGCACCATGTTCAGATACCCGAAATAGATGTCCTTATTCAACGCGCGGTTGGTCACACTATTCCGGAGCTTGGCATTTCAGGTCGAGCCTACAGGGCTAGCTTATTCGCCCTGAGCTTTGATCCTGATAATCCGAACCTTGCGAACAGCCTTCTTAATGGAGCTCTAGCACGCCAAATCGTACATGAGGTTCACCACTGCCTCAGAATGGCAGGCCAAGGATACGGCAAGACTTTTGGCGAAGCGCTGGTCAGTGAAGGGTTGGCTGGTCGTTTCGTCCAGCATGTACTGCAGTCGCAGCCCGAACCATGGGAAGCCGCAGTTCCCATCTCGATACTGCAGGCCTTTATGGTGAAGAAAAGCGCGCTTTCGGACGCTAGGTATGACCACGCGCGTTGGTTTTTTGGGAGAGGGTTGATCCCGAGGTGGTTTGGTTACACGCTTGGTTATGAGATCGTGGGTGAGTGGCTAAACACTACCTGCGCTGATACAGTCGATTGGATCAACGTAGCTGCCGATGTTCCCATCACAGCCGCAATCAAAAGTGGATTAATTTCTACAGATTAAGTGTCAGGGCGATAGACTGAACGGCGATCGGCAAAGTCAGGGCGTTGCCGAATGTCTGCTTGTTGATAGCAAGTGGTAAAAAGCAGACTGTCGCAATCCCCCCATTGTCGTCGTTCAGCACGTGACCGCGTGGTCCCCGAAGCTGGCATAGGCCTTCCAGCCACCTTATATTGGTGATTGCGATAATTCCGGACTGAGCGGTCAGTGCGTCAAATTCGCGCTGACGCCTACACGGTCAGCCGCAGCATTCAAACGCCTGTCACGTGTCCATATCTTTGCTCCGACCGTTAAAGCCGTTGCCGCCAAAAGGTGAGCATCCACGTAACCAATCCCAAGCCCGAAAAGAGCGTGCCGGTCAATATAGGCTTGGACCTCATCATCGCTGGCAACCAGCGCCGATGGCAATCCTCGTAGCGAGTCCAAGATGACGTCCCGTTGCTTGAGGCTCCCCAACGCAAGCTCCCCGATAACAAATGGATGACCGAGGATCTTCCGACGTACCAGTAGCACGGAAAGCCTCTGATCAGTTTGACGCAGATGATCAATCCAGACCGAGGTATCGACCAAAATCATGTAGGGTCGGTTCGACGGCGAGACCCTGCACTCGCTCCTGGTTCACTGCCGCCGAGGCGTGCCAAACGTGCGGCGCTTTCTCGCTCGATAAGAGCTTTCAACGCCTCTCGGATCAGCGACGATTTTTCAGTTAAGCCCGTATAAGATTGGGCTTTCGCGATAAGGTCGTCATCAAGAGCCACTGTTGTCCGCATAACCCGCCTCCTCACCATAGGCACAAAAAATGGCACATATCCGTGGCTATTTCAATGCCCACCCTAAAGGCTTCTCGGCCATATCCCCCCCATAGCGGCTACAAAGGTCACGGGTGCTGTCACATTAACTTTGGGGCTGTAAGATTGCCTGCATGAGCGTTTCCCCTGTCAGCTACAAACGTCACCGTTTTCCGCGCGAACTGATAGCACATGCTGTGTGGCTGTATTTCCGGTTTCCTCTGAGCTTTCGGCTGATCGAGGAGATGCTGCTCGAACGCGGGATTGTCGTTTCGTATGAGACGATCCGCCTGTGGAGCCTGAAATTCGGAGCGGCGTATGCGCGCAGGCTGCGCCGTAAACCGGCGAGGCGCGGAGACATCTGGCATCTCGACGAAGTCCCGATTATGATTGGCGGCAGGCCGTACTGGCTGTGGCGGGCCGTCGATCAGGACGGTTACGTTCTCGATGAAATCTTGCAGGCGCGGCGCAACACGAAGGCCGCGAGACGCCTCCTGACCCGATTGTTGAAGAAGCAGGGCGCTCGTCCCCAAAGGATGATCGCCGACAGGTTGAAATCATACGGGGCGGCCAGACGTCAGGTGGAGGGTTCGAAGAACCGTTGGTTGATGTGCCTTGGCTCTGATTTTAAGCTTTTGGCGTGCTGATTGACGGTTCCTAGGGTCGCTTTCGATCTGCGTTTTGAACAGATCGGGGGCTGCCACCCGCAAGATTGCTACGCAGCGCTACTGATCTGTTTCAGGAAGAGAAAACGGCGCATGTTGTAGACGATATTGGCCAGGCCGATCCTCATGGTGGCCCGGGTGATACCGACAGTTCGGATGAACAATCCCATCTGTGATTTCTGATCAACAAAGACATGCTCGACACGCGAGCGGACCACCGACTTCCCCGCGTTGGACCGCTGGATATGGCGGGGCATGGGCTTGAGATGCGGCTTTTTCCTGTGGACTTTCGAGACAAAGCCATACTTTCCCATGAAGTCTTCATTGGCTTTGGAGCGGTAGGCTGTGTCGGCCCAGACCGTTGAGGCTGTATTGGTTTTATCCAACAGGCCCTCGCGTAGTCTGGCGCCGTCGCTGGCAGCGGCATCCGTTGTCTTCCATTTGCGGATCAGCCGATATTTCCGATCGATGGAGACGTGCGATTTATAGCCAAAGAACGGGATGGCCAGATCTGTTGCGGGCATACTCCCGTCCTCCTGTCGCTTCGCCTTCGTAAACTTCAGCGTCCATCGTGCATGACGATCCTTGTGGGACAGCTTTGACGGCTTGTCCTGCCAGTCCTGTGGGATCCGCCCTTCACGAAGATACTCTTTCTCCGCGTTGGTATTGCGCTGCTTTGGAGCCGCTACGAGTGTGGCATCCAGGATCTGGCCTGACATCGGCAGGTAACCAGCGCTCCGCAGGGTCGCGTCAAAGCAATTGAACAGGCCATCAATCGCACCCGCCTGGGTCAGGCGTTCCCTGAACAGTCAGATGGTTCTGGCATCAGGCACACAGTCCGACAGCCCCAAGCCTAAAAAGCGCATGAAGGAGAGACGATCATTGATCAGGTATTCCGTCCGTTCATCGGACAGATTGTTCAGCGTCTGGATCACCAGAATTTTGAACATCAGCACCGGATCAAATGGCGGTCGTCCGCCCTTGCTTCCATCGGAATACGCCAGGGCCTTTTCCAGATTAGGACGGAACGCTTCAAAATCCACAATCCGGGAAAACGCTTCGAGCTGATCGCCAAGCCCGCTCAATCGAGTAAGCCGCTCTTCAACATCAAAGAAACCCGGCTGCTTCATGATCCATGCCCCAATCAACTAAGAGCGCCTTTCAAAACCACGTTTTGAGTGCTCGGAAACATATGAGCGAGCATGCGATTATGGTGAACGCCAGATGGATGTCGGCCCTTCGTTCGTAGCGGACGGTGAGGCGTCGGAAACGTGAGATCCAGGCGAATGTGCGCTCGACGACCCAGCGATGCTTCCCGAGATGTGAGCTGCTTTCGACGCCTTTTTTCGCAATGCGGTGTCTGATCCCACGGCGGGAACACGCCATACGGCAGCGTTTGTAATCATAGCCTTTGTCGGCGTGAAGCTTTCCAGGGCGCCGGCGTGGCCTCCCATTCTTCCCCTGAATGGGAGGCAGGGCATCCAGCAGAGGCTCAAGTATCCTGCTGTCATGGACATTCGCCCCAGACAGCAGAACAGTCAGCGGAATACCCTGTCGATCAGTGACGATATGGCGCTTCGTGCCGGGTCTGCCGCGATCCGTGGGGTTCGGACCGGTCGTTTCACCCCCCCTTTTTGCTGCAATGGACGCGCTGTCCATGCAGGCCCGGCTCCAGTACAACTTGATGCAGGCGGGTCAGTAACACCCGATGAAGCTTGTCCCAAACTCCAGCAATTTGCCAATCCCGCAGACGCCGCCAGCACGTCACCCCGGAGCCACATTCCATCTCGCGAGGAAGCATCTCCCATGGAATGCCGGTCAGAAGAACGAACAGTATCCACGTCAATGCTGACCGGTCGGAAAGACGGGGGCGTCCACCTTTTGGACGTGGAGGAATATCAGGAAGGAGCGGTTCAATAATCGCCCAGAGTTCATCGGAGACAAGAGGTGGAGCCATACAGCCTCATCCCTCATTCAGGCACATAGTACAAGGGTTTTGAAAGGCCCTCTAAGGGGAAATGGAATCACACAGAAAGCCTCAAAACCAGAGGTTTTTCGAACCCTCCAGCTGCACGACGTGGAAACTCCCGAAGGGGAGCCGGTCTATCGGGAGCGATCGGGAGACTACCGCATCCCGTATGTGGTAAGGCAGGGTTTCCACGCCGAGGTTGTGATCCTCGATATCGACAATCGGAAGGACGTGTATCGGATGCCGAAGACGAACTCCGAACCCGCCGACGAAATGCGGATGAAGCAGGGCGATTTTGACGACATCATGCGCAACGCGCTTGGCGTCTCGCCACCGGCCAAGAACGATGACGAGCCGGAACCCGCCAAGCGACTAAGCGCCTACCCTCCGAAGAAGCGCGACCGCTAGACGAATACACCCCGCTCTACGCGACGTAGGCGTGTCGTCTGCGTTGGTGTCGTCAAGTGCATAATCGCCGATTGAACAAATCTTCATTCGGCCTTCTGTACGGCCCAGCCTGTTTCGCGCAGCGGAAAGGAAAGGGCGATCGCAATGACGATGCCGATGATCAGCGGCATGAAGGCATGTCGATAATCCGCCATCGACAGGTCCACGCCCTTGTGCATGAGGGACGAGACGAGTGGTGACATGACCCCGGTTGTTCCAAACACGAGGAAGTTCATAACACCGGCCGCCGTTCCCTTGACCTCAGGCGGGTTAGCTTCTTTCATTGAAGAGAACGGAATCATAGCGGCGCCCGAGGCAACGCCCATGACGAGCGCCACTATGTATTTTGGCATTACACCGACCGGAACGTACAGGGCGCACAAACTGGCGGCCAGAAGAACCACCGCGCCACCGATCAGTACAGGTTTGCGACGTCCGATCTTGTCGGATATCCACCCCAACAGCGGGCAACCGATCACCCAGCCGATGGGCACCATCGACACGTCCGAAGCCGCAAACGCCATGCTGGTGTGTTCACCACCGCTCAGCATCGACGCCCCCCAGCCAAGCGCGCCAATGGTGGTCG
>NZ_JAFVMF010000026.1 GCF_017377715.1 Acetobacter sacchari
GTCCACATCCAGAGCTTGAATCACATCAGACCGATTTTCCAAACAGGCTCTTAGAGCGGCGATGCCGACCCTTTGCTCAAAAGCCACGACTTTTCCAATGGCGTAGTCAGTGGTGCGGGCAATTCGTCATGGGATCGCCCGATAGGTGCCCACGTCCCCTTTTACGAGTGCCAGCATTGGGCTGGTGGGCACAGACAGTTGAGCTGTCGATCATCATGTATTCTTTGGTTTGACCGGTCGTCAAATGCTGGAAAATCTGTTCAGTCACACCGGTCTCGTACCGGTGGCGCAGCCGCTCGTGAATATTCCTCTTGTCTTTGAACCGGGTCGGTAGGCCACGCCAAGGAGTGGTCACGTGGAGTGTTCGAAAAACCTTTGATTGACTGCTCTTGCGCCTGATTTCAGGTTTTTAGCGTGTTGATTGATGGTTCTTGTGTCTGATTTGCGCTCTGCGTTTTGGGCAGAGTGACGGTTTCATGCTCTGGGTTGCCACGCGGCGGCGTTAATCCGCTCAAGGAGGAGAAAGTGACGCATATTATAGACGATATTGGCCAGCCCGATCCTCAAGGTGGCCCGCGTTATGCCTACGGTTCGGACGAACAGCCCAGTCTGTAATTTCTGATCGGCAAAGACATGCTCGACGCGAGATCTGATCACCGACTTTCCGGCGTTGGATTTCTGGATATGGCGTGGCATAGGCTTGAGATGCGGCTTTTTCCTGTGAACCTTCGAGACAAAGGCCTGCTTTTCCATGAAGTCCTCATTGGCTTTTGAGCGGTAGGCCGTGTCTGCCAGACCGTTGAGGCTGTATTGCTTTTATCAAGCAGGCCCTCTCTCAAGCGCGCGCCATCACTGGCGGCTGCATCTGTCGTCTTCCATTTGCGGATCAGCCGAAATTTCCGGTTGATGGAGATGTGCGATTTATAGCCAAAGAACGGGATGGCCAGATCTGTTGTCGGCATGGCCCCGTCCTCCTGTCGCTTCGCTTTCATGAACTTCAGGGTCCAGCGCGCGTGCCTGTGCTTGTGGGACAGCTTTGACGGATTGTCCTGCCAGTCCTGTGGGATCCGTCCTTCACGCAGATCCGTCTTCTCATCGTTGGTATTGCGCTGCTTCGGAGCCGCTACCAGCGTGGCATCCCGGATCTGGCCTGACATCGGCAGATAACCAGCGTTCCGCACGATTGTGTTAAAGCAATTGAACAAGCCATCACTCGCGCCAGCTTGGGTCAGACGCTCACGAAACAGCCGCACCGTTCTGGCATCAGGCACACGGTCCGACAACCCAAAGCCTAAAAAGCGCATGAAGGAGAGACGGTCGTTGATCAGGTATTCCGTCCGCTCGTCGGAGAGATTGTTCAGGGTCTGGATCACTAGGATCTTGGACATCAGCGCTGGATCAAACGCCGGAGGACCGCCTTTTCTTCCGTCCGCATAGGCCAGCGCTTTATCCAGGTCAGGACGAAAGGCTTCGAAATCTACAGTCCGGAAAAAAGCTTCGAGCTGATCGCCAAGCTCGCTCAGCCGAGCAAGCCCCTCTTCAACGTCAAAAAATCCCGGCTGTTTCATAGCGCCATTCCTCCAATAAAAACCGGAAAAATGGAATCATAGAAAAAACCTCAATACCATGAGGTTTTTCGAACCCTCCACGTGATAAGGTGACAGCATTGCTTCACCGTACAGAAGGTTATCGGCGTCGGTTCCAGTGACGTGACCTTCATGGCCCGGAAGATATCCTTTATCTGGTCCCAACGGTTGCCGCTCACACCATATCGAAGTATTTAACGTTGCCTAAATGCAGGAAAAAATTTCAAACCAGATGGAAATACATGCCCTGTAGCACTCTAGAGCCAACGAATAACACGCCATGAGAGCGTTATTTGGATTTTAATAAGCAGTGGAATTTATGATTGTCGGTTGTATTGATATGAATACGAAAGTTTTAAACTGTCAAACTCAATACGGACAGATCGATCTGATTAGCTCATGTCGTTTCGGTAGTGGACTAAGGTTCACTTAGATTGCTCCCCCCCTATTTCATTTGTAATTAAATTATGACCGTTCGCATTTCTGTTCGCGGATGGACCTGCACAATCTTGCAAGATGTTGCCATCGACGAGGGTGTAAGTGGTATTTTCGTCAATTAATACGGGCCTCATCTTGTTGTCCTTGCCTCCGACATTGTCATGGCAAAACTGAACATGGTCCACGGATCCATTCGTAGCATTGTGAAACAAAATTCCCCATTGATTGTCTCTGTCGCCATCAGAGCCACACGATGTGATGACGCCGCCGTGGAACTGGGCGCCATCAGCCTGGACGGCGACGCATGGTCCGAGAGAATTTTGTATCTTTCCTCCAAAAGACTGATAATTTCCAGAATGAAATCGCGTACTTTGAAGAATTATGTTGTTGATTCCAGCTTGCGATGCATAAAATTCGCAGTCGATACAAACAATGTGTGCAAAATTATCTGCTGTAATTGCCCAGTTGGAATTTGTTTTGGTGGTGTTGTTTGTTTCAACTTCTATTCTGTCCAGTGAAATAAATTGCGGGCAGTTGCCTATTGACGTTGAGTCGTCACATCGAACGTTAACGCCGTTTCTAACTTGATTGCAATTTAGATTCTTAACCCAAATTGTAGCCGCAAAATCATGAATATAAATGCAATCCGTCGGTTCATGTATCCCGTCAAGTGCGGCATCTATGCTGCCGTTATAGATAGACAAAATATCAGCCCTTCCTGAGCAGTCACCATTATCATATGTAGTGCAGCCTGTGCCGCCATGGTGATCTGATCCGTAAAATTCTATTGCAGTACTGAATGATTCGTTACCCATTTTTTTTCCATTATCATGCTGCGTGTGTCCCTGCATGAAGTCAAAGTCGTGAAGATTATTATGCTGCCCCGCAAAAAATACGACGGATCTATACATGCCGTATGTTCCTATATTATATACATCACACTGAGTGCAGTTGTATACGCTGATCGCTGATCCTGTCTGTGATCCTGCATTGACAATATCCAGGTCGCTTAAGGCGCCATGCCTCCAAAATCGATGTCCGTCCGTTAAAGGTGCAGATAAGTTGAACAGGGTTCCTGTCCCGGATCCAATCCAGATTAAAGTAGTGGTCCCGCGCCCCGCTCCGTGCACGTGGACGGGGCATGTCCACGATATTGTGCCTGATACAGTATATTTTCCTTGCGGAATAAAAATGTCTCCGCCCCCAGCTGAAGACCCGTTCGGGTATGGGCGGTGGCCCGCGGTGGATGCAACCTTGTTGCAGGCCGCATTAATGGCGGCCTGAAGTCCGCCGGTGTTATCATGCGTATCGGGTGATGGGACGACGCCAAAATCGAGAACGTTTGTTTGGTCGGACGCCCGCTCTTCCTCACGTCTTGCCGTTATTCCCGAACTGGCTTTGACAAAGGCGCCACTAATGTCTGGTGCAGTGAGTTGTCCCGATGATTCTGCGAGACTATGGGGCGGCTTTGCCTGGGCTGCAACGCTCATGAAGATGATGAAAAGCCAGATAAAGGAGTAAATATTCATTCTGTGGTCTCTTCGTTCGTCACGGCTTTGAGTCAATGGTGTGTAGCGTGGCTGCGTCGTCAAGTGGGGTTGATAAATGGAAGCGGCATAGATCTAAGACATTAAAAATTCATACGACTTTATCTGCCAAGAGGATTGTGTAGAGCTTCTTCGTGGTCTTGCGCTTTCAGGGCGGTTATCTGATGTGGGCTTTTACAGAGTATATACACCATCTCTATCGGGGTGCGTCGACGGCCCCTTCACAGACTGACGCGCGTTTATAGGAAAGTACGGTTTATCCTAGTCCATCAGGTGTATAGGCAGAAAGAATGCGCCATTTGCGGGATAGGCTTATGGCCAAATGGATGAAACGTAACACTCTTTCCGTTCAAGGGACTTACTGAAGCCGATTCCCCTCTTCGCTGCCAGACAATATCTGCGTCGTCCATTAGTTAACGAGTAAATGTTGTGGAAATTTCGACGTTCCTTTGAAAGCTACGGTCTCATAGAAAGTACGTTTTTTTGAACGAGGCATTGTTGTGCAGTTTGTCTGAGAATTGACTCGGTTTAGGGAAGACACGAAGCGTCAGAGAGGTCTTAAGTCAAATTTGCTCGCAGAAACGTAAGCCAACTATACTTGGTGGTTGCTTATTGGCAGTGCGTCATTAAACTTACGCTTAGAAATTTCTATTGAACCTTTACAAATTTTCTAACGCGAAGAGTTAAGGAAAGTCCGGCTAAAATTAAAAGAAAATTTATGCAAAGTGCGTAAGTGATACTGTACATGGCATGTGCCGTTGCGCCGAATTGCCCCCCGCGAATCATTTCGATGCTTTGTGCGCTTGGTGACCACAATAATATTCTCTGAAATTTGGGCGTCACCCACGACGCCATCACGAATGCGCCTGAAAATGGCAACGCCAAATAGGAAAAAATACTTACGGTTTTTTCTATTATTTCTGAGCGCTCACTGAGCGCGGCAACGAGGAGGGCTGTCGCGAAGCAAAACAAAATATGAAATCCAAGGCCGAGATAGAGTAAACCGTAATTTTCGGGAGGTTTCATGTATCCGATTAGCACTGCCCCAACTGCAACAATGAGGCCAGCCATAAGGGTGCCCATCACCTCAAGTGCGACTCGCGCCGTGATGATATCTAGCGGTGTAACTTGGCGATGAAATAACAAGCTTCCGTTTGCTTCGAATGCACGCACGGCGCTAACAAGGCTATGGCGCCACATCGTCAAAGGGACATATCCGGTTAGCACAATTGCCGTCATTGGTAAGCCGTGCTCGTGCGGCGCACGCATTGCGGTCCACGCGATGGTGACGCCAAGGCAAAAAAGAATTGGCTCCCCTATTATCCAAAGATATCCAAGGTTCTCACGTCCGAAGCGTGTATGAAGTTCACGGAGCATGAGCGCGCCGATCACTCTGCCTTGAATTTTGAACAGGGATCTGATGGACGGTTGATGCACAGACCTGTTGCTCACGATTTTGATCAATGCCTTCATGAAGAATTATACGAATATTTTGTAACGTCGACGCGATTGAGCGCGTGGGACGGTGAAGCGTTGAATTATAGGCCGAACAGGGCGTAGAATTCAAATAGGTGCGGATTGATTTTGGGATTCAGATGGTCGTTATCTTTTGTTCTGATTTTCCGCCAATGACCGTTGGTTCCGGAGGTGATGTGACACCAGAATGCCACTGGTAGTATGGACGCTGTGATCACACTGTGCCAACAGACTTCTACAGCGGCTTTTTGTGGAAAATAAATATAGCATGATCGTCAAGTGCTCCCGTTCGTCACCAAACCCCGGTAGGGCGCGTCGTGGGTTGCTGAGATTGTCACCAGCTGCTCTTCTTGCGGTTGCGGCCTGTAGCACCTTACCTGACAGTGGCCCGACTGAAAGCGTAGTTCTTCATGCGGCGAAGGATCTAAAGAGCAATCCACTCGGTTTTGCTGTGCTGCCGATAACGCCTTCCGTAGCGGCGACCTTGGCAGCAGAGGTCCCTCCACTGGTGTCGTCGCTTGATACGACTGACATTACGCCGACTCATAATGATCGCATCGGCGCGGGGGACGTGCTTGCTATCACCGTTTTTGAGCTTGGTAGCGGTTTGTTTTCCTCTGGAAGCACTGCATCAGCGGCGCAATCCAGCGAGCTCAACGCGGCGTCAGGTGGTACTACCGGTGTGACAAATCAAACACTGCCGCCGACGGAAGTTGAGACTGACGGCTCTATTGCTGTGCCTTATGTTGGACGTATCCAGGCTGCGGGCATGACACCGCAGACTTTGGCTGCTTTGATTCAGGCCCGTTTGGGGAGTAAATCGCAAAATGCTCAGGTGATGGTGCGAATCGCGAGTGATGTTTCTAATACGGTGATCGTTTCTGGCGAAGTTCATAAACCAGGGCGGGTTATGCTTAGTACTGCTCAGGAGCGCCTCTCAGATCTTGTGGCTATCGCAGGGGGAGCGATCTACCCCCCAGAGGACACGCATGTTCAGCTTGTTCGGCGTGATCGGACTGCTGCGACGGATTTGGGTACGTTGGAAACCTATCCGCGGGAAGATATTCGTGCTCGCCCAGGGGATAGAATACACGTCATATATCAACCTCGAAGTTACACGGTCTTCGGGGCGGCTGGGAAGGAGGCGACGGAAACCCCCTTCAAATCCCCACATGTGTCCTTGGCTGAGGCTTTGGCGCGCTCTGGCGGACCTGCTGATAGTCGCGCTGATCCAAATGCAGTATTCCTATTTCGATTCGAGACACCTGAAGTTGCGCGGAGTATGGGGGTTAGCACGCCCGTAACCCCACAAGGGGTACCGATTGTCTATCAACTCGACATGATGAGCCCCACGTCATATTTTTTGGCGCAGCGCGTGCCTTTGAAGGGGCATGATTTATTGCTGCTTGCAAATGCCAAGACCAACCGTTTCTACAAGTTCAATCAGTTGATCGGCGCTTTGATCAGCCCCGCCATTACTGCTGCCTGGGTAGCTAAGTGAGGCATCAGATCCGAGACGCGCTTTTGTCGTAGAGATTTACAACGCTTGATAAGCTTCTATGGCTTCGTCCAGAGACTGGTAGGGTTTCAGGTGACCGCCGTCTAGCAAGGATACTCGGTCGCATGTGTCTCGCATGAAACCCATATCATGTGACACGACAATCATTGCGCGATTGCTACGTTTATTAAACAGTTCTTCTTGGCAACGTTTGTGAAAACGCGCGTCGCCAACCATAATGACTTCGTCGATCAGATAGCAATCGAACTCTATTACGATGGATAGAGCGAACGCCAGGCGAGCGCGCATGCCGGACGAGTACGTTTTGACGGGCTCGATGAGCTGTCGACCCAATTCCGCAAAGTCGTCTACAAAAACTCGAGTGCTGGGATAATCGAGGCCATAGACGCGGCAAATAAATTTGAGGTTGTCGAGCCCGCTCAGGCTTCCCTGAAAGGCACCTCCAAACGCTAACGGCCACGATACGCTCATAGAGCGTTCGATCCGTCCGGAAGTCGCGTGCTCGACGCCGCCGATCAGGCGAATGAGTGTGGATTTTCCAGCGCCGTTACGTCCTAGAATCCCCAGTTTTTCGCCCCGATTGAGGGTGAGGGACACGTTGTCGAGTACAAGGCGGTCGCCTCCGTGTGACGGGTATACTTTTGTGACGTCAATACAGCGAAGCATGAATTATCAAACGCTCCTATGCTCGCGGGCGCCAGCAAGCAGTAATGACCCCATGAAGTACAGGGCCAACATGGTGGCGAACACAATCGCTATGTCAGCAAGGCTCCGAGGATAAGCCGCATAATCTGGCAGATTGGGCTGCGTCACTTCGTCAAGATACAGTTGCTGTCGATCGGCCTGAATACGGGCTGAATCAAGAGCCGCGTCGGCCGCGCTGACTTCCCGCTCCAGCAATTCTCGCTGAAAGATCAGGTCGTCGTAGCCGCTTATCTTGGGCACGAAGGAACGGTCATCGCCCGTCACCTTGGTGGACGACTGCGTGATCTCCTGATCGAGTGCCGTCATTCTGCGTTTGAGAACGTCGATCAACGGGCTGTTTGGGGTTGAACGGAGCAATTGCTCCAGTTGTATACGAGTCGTCATCCTCATCGTTTCCAGACTCGCGATGTCTTTCAGTAGAGGCTGAGATTGCCGCTGCGGATCGATCATGGCGGTCTGGTTGCGGTAAGCGTCAATTTTACTGCTGACTGTCCGCAAGCGTTCGATTGCTGCGTCACGTTCCCGACGCGACGCGGCAATCGTATTTTCGCGTTGTCGAGCGTTCATCTCATTAATGAGATTTTCAGAGGCGGCCAGCAACGCTTTAGCAACCCTCTGCGAATCAGCGGCACTGAATGTTCGGACTCTAAGTGTTGAAAGACCGGTTGTCGTATCGAGTTCAGCCTTAACATGGCGTTGATAATAGGAGAAAAAATGCTCGAACGTCGTTCCTGAATAAAAATTTGGAAAACGCGCGATCGAATCTGCGTGGGGAGTGTCGTAGACGTGCGCGAGATCCTGAGTCTGCAGCAGAAGATGTGCGGCGTCACGCGACGTCACGTAATCCTGAACGGCGTAGGTGTCCTCGGTTCCGCTTGAACTACCCGACGACAGTAAGCCAGCCAATACACTGGGTGTCTGAGATGTTTGGCCGCGAACAACGAATTCCGCTTCTGAAATGTATTGTGGAGATGCGACGAGGCCGTAATAAACAGTCGCTGCGGCTGTCGGTAGCACGACTACCCCAAGAAACACCGCGTGGCGTCTTACCCAGGCAAGCGAGGCGTTTATTCGGCCGGACTGATCCGTCGCGCCTTCCGTATAATTACGTCGCAAACTGAGGGATGTCCTATTCATCCTTCACGCTTGCCTCAAACCGCGAGACAAGGCAACACATACGCTATTATAACGTTAGTCCGTATGCCCGTCGGTTTTGTCGTGCCCGGAATTCGCCACATTTTCCTGCTGCGAAGGGGGCAGGCCTTACCTCGACAGTCGCATTTGCAGGGATGAAAAAGCCTGCAGGTGGGTTAGAACCTGAGTGTGATGTGGAGTGGGCCGGGGTCCTGAATCTGCATCGTTCCCCGGCTGAATTTCGTCCTTTCGGTATGGGCGCGATTTGGCTACATCGCCTGTGAGTAGGTGCGAAGCGATGTTTCGTGTTGTACGTGCACACCCCAGCCGTATCCGTTTGTTCCGGAGCCAGTGGCTTGAGCTGACGACGCTGACGCCGTTACCTGTGTTTCTGGCGGTATGGTTGCCGACGTCGACACTGCTGATGGTGATGGCGTTTGTGAAGAATCCGCCCCTGCTGGCATTGGGGGGGCTTATCACCGGGGCGATTGTATGGGCCAGCTGCGAGTATCTGATCCATCGATATATTTTCCATCTGCGTTTGCGATCGCGTCTGGGACGGCAGATGATTTTCATGACGCATGGCAACCACCATGCGGATCCGGGGGATCCCCTCCGGAGTATTATGCCGCTGACCGTTACTATTCCTCTTGCCCTGCTGATCTGGTCCGCTTGCCATACATTCGGGGGGGGCAAGGGAGAGGCGGTGTGCGCCGGCTTCGTCGCAGGCTACATGTCTTACGATTTTGTGCATTGGGCCTGCCATCAGAGTCGCTCTCGGGGACGTCTGATCCGCAGGTTGCGGCGTCATCACATGCTTCATCACCACGCCCGACGTGACGGAAACTATGCGACCACAGTTCCACTGATCGATCGCCTGTTCCGCACGTACATCCGGACCCGTTGATCGACCGGTTCATGCAGATTGCTCTGGACGCGCGTAACATTGATCGCCCGAATGGGACAGGCGTCGCAAGTTACGCACGGGCGCTTGCCGACGCTGCTGAAAGGGGCGGAGCTCAAGTCGCCTGGTTGCGAGAAGACGCCTCGCCGCAGGCGATGGCGTCTCGCCACACAGCAAGCGCCAAAGCAGTGCGCTTTGCGTCGGCGCTCCTTGGTCGTTCGTCCGTAGCGGTCCGGACGGGCGCCAGGAACGATATGCTTTCCGACGATATTTTCCGCATTGCTCACGTGCACTTTAAGATTTTTGGCAAGTTGCTCCCGGTCAGAACGGATAATCCTCCTGATGTGATGCACTGGACCTGTCCACTACCTGTTCGAATGGAGGGCTGCAAAAACATCGTCACGATTCATGACCTCATCCCAGTCTTGCGTCCTGATCTATGCGACGTTTCTCCTCATCACATGAGGAGGATGTTACGCTCAGTGATGAGTAATGCGGGCGAAATAATAGTTATTTCTGATTCTGTCCGGCAGGACATTCTAACGACCTTCCCGATCGGCCCGGAGCGTATCCATACACTCCATCAAGGCGTGGGTATTTCGACTGAATTGCGGAAGGCGGCCGAGAAAGCAGGCGACGTCTGTCCCGCTGGCAGTTTTATTTACGTCGGCAGCATAGAGAAACGGAAGAATGTCGGCCGCCTGATCGAAGCCCACGGTCGAAGTCAAACAACGCGCATGCTCGTTCTGATCGGGCCAGACGGTTATCAGGCTCAGGAGGAGATGTCGGCCATTGGCAGGCATCCGCATCCCGATCGCGTCATGCGTCTGCCATGGATAGAGCGTCCGCAACTTATCAGAGCAATATCGACTGCGCGCGCGCTCGCCTTTCCATCGCTCGCGGAGGGATTTGGTTTGCCCATCGTCGAGTCCATGCTGGTTGGAACTCCCGTTCTTACAACGCAGGGAGGAGCGACAGGCGAGATCGCGGGTGACGCCGCCTGGTTTGTCAATCCCGAATCAGTAGATTCGATAGCGTATGGGCTGGAGAGGCTTTCCGCTGATGACGCGCTTTGCGAGCGATTGACATCGGCTGGATACGCCCGCGCGGTCGTGTTCGACCCTGCGCACTATGAGCGCCGTGTGGCCGATTTGTACGCGCAAATCATGAGTAACGGTTGAACGTCGTAACGCAAACGCCTGTGACTGACCGTATCCCAGCCTGACAAGGAAACTCTCTGTTGTCTTCTTCACGTCTGCATGTCGCCATCGATGGATTCAATCTCGCTCTCCCGCGTGGCACAGGTGTTGCGACCTACGCCCGCACGCTCAGCCATGCGCTGCGGGAGATGTCGTGCCATGTTGACGTCCTTTATGGTCTCAACATCCCCGCTCACGCCAAAGCTGTGCTGCGTGAAGTGTTGTTTTTTGATCGCCTTGGCGAGGAGGAGAAGCGCCAGAATGGTCGCTTCCTCACGGCGCGTTGGAAAGCGCAACAGCGAGCCGTCCTGTTCGGCCAGCGCGCTGTCGAAATTCCAATTGACGGGCACGTCGACATTCGGTCCTTTCGTGATCGTCTTCCAGCCTTCAACCGGATCCTGAACGCGCGCGATCTTTTCGTCACGGCGACGCGTCATTATCGGCGGACGCGCCGTTTTATGGCGGTGGAGATCCCGAATGCGCCAGATATTATGCACTGGACATACCCGTTGCCGATCCGCGTGCTGGGCGCCAAGAATGTTTATACGATTCACGATCTGGTCCCGCTTCGGTTGCCGCACACTACGCTGGACGACAAGGGGTTTCATTTCCGTCTGATCAATGACATTGTCCGACACGCTGACGCGATATGCACAGTGTCAGAGGCGTCTCGTCGAGATATTTTAGCATTCGCACCGGCCTCTGATGAGATTCTTCATAACACCTATCAGGCCGTTCGCCGCCCGGACGCAGGTATAGATGTTTCGGGGGAGACGCTTCAGCGCGTCCTTCAGCAGCTCTATGGCCTAAGTCCCGATGGCTATTTCCTTTATTACGGCTCTATCGAACCCAAGAAAAATATCGGGCGTCTGATTGAAGCGGTCCTTTCCGCGCAGACCACGCGCCCCCTGGTCATTGTCGGCGCGATGGCGTGGAAATCCGAGGGCGAACTGCGGCTCCTGAAGAGCGGAGTGAAGGCTGGACGCATCATCCAGCTGGAATATCTGCCTGAAGCCGATCTGATGCTGCTTGTGCGCGGCGCCAGAGCGGTCGTCTTTCCATCCCTGTCCGAGGGGTTTGGTTTGCCCGTTGTGGAAGCTATGGCGATGAGTACGCCGGTGCTCACGTCGCGGGAGGCTTCGTTGCCCGAGGTCACAGGCGACGCGGCTTGTCTGGTGGAAGCCTACGACGTGGCGGATATCGCTCTGGGAATTCGACGTTTGGATGACGATGACGCTCTTTGTCGCACGTTGAGAGAGGCAGGCCCGAGGCAGGCGGCTAAGTTTGATATGGAGACTTATCAACAGCGGTTGAAATCATTCTATGCACAGGTGGTCTCTTCGGATTCCTCTAGGGGCTGGCGTCGGAAGAGTGGCTTTAAGTGAGGGAGGCGTCATCCGCGTGCAGGGAGGGTAAAAGACTCCGTCATAAAAAAGATTTTTTGTAATCGCTCTATATTATTCCGTACGAAATGTATGCCTGTCGCGCGCCCACGTTTCATGGTGCTACGGATGCGGGCGTCGACTCATCACTGTATGGCAGGTAGATGGTGAGCCCGCATCCGTTTGCGAGGGCGACCTTACTTGAAAAGATCGGCGAGCAGATTGTGACTGCCGGAACTGACGTGGTTTGACGTCGTGGCTACTGACGCCGTCGAACTGGATCCGGCTGTAAGTGCATTGAGAACGCTGCCCGCGATGTTGACAACATCCGTCAAACCTGTGCTGACCACGTTTACGATAGGCGATAGAAAGTCTGACGTGAGCCCGTGAGAGATATCTGCAAGAATATCCTGCAACGTGGCGTTGAAAAGGTTCTGCGGAACGCTCGGGAGATTGAGCGACACGGATGAAGTGGTCTGGCTCGCGCTGATGGTCGCGCCCGGAGCTTTTTGTAGTTCCGATGGCAAAGTCAGTTGTCCGGTGGCTGCCGCAGTCGCGGCTACGCCGATTGCGGAATAGATGTTCGTAGCCGCATCACCGGATTTCGTATCCTGCTCGCTGATGCGTGTAGTGCGAAGGGCGTCCAGTTCGGCATTATCGGTTACCTTGACGGCGCTTGAACTGGCGGCGCCCGTCGCAATCCACTGGCTGCCGCCGAACCAGTTGTTGCCCAGGTAGAGATATCCGTTGATATAATTGGGGTCTCCGGCGGCGCTTTGTCCGAGAACGTCCTCTTCGAACGCCCTTGCGATGACTTCGGCCTTCACGTCAGTCTGGACGGCTGAATCGACGATAGTCGGAACGCCGACATTGAGAATATTGAGAAACTCGTTAACTTCGTTCGCCACAGATCCGGTGCTGAACGTAAGGCCAAGCTGTTCAATCGCAGAGTTTCCAGCGACGACTATAGCGTTGGCTGTGGTCGCTACGAATTTATCGTATTGCGCGGGATCGGCCATGATGGCGTCTCCGACGGTCTCTGTCCCCTGAAACGGTGTGTCCCAGTAGTAGAACGATCCCCCCCATCCTCCGACAGTCATTCCGCCGTATTGAAGGGACGTTCCAATATCGTCTTCAAGCATTGAGTTGATCGTTTGAAGGCTTCCGGTCTGGAGTGTCCCGGAAATGACGGCCAGTCCGATTTTATCCGAGAGATTTTGGAAAACCACAGACTTGTCATCCCACGCAAGACCATAATCGGTCGCGGCGTGGATGAAGATATTGCCAAAGCTTGTCG
This sequence comes from Acetobacter sacchari, assembly GCF_017377715.1. GTDB lineage: Bacteria > Pseudomonadota > Alphaproteobacteria > Acetobacterales > Acetobacteraceae > Acetobacter > Acetobacter sacchari. Next base: position 13,188 of record NZ_JAFVMF010000026.1, read on the forward strand.
GATCGTTGCCGTTAACGGTGATGGCTTGCTCGTACCAGAAGGTACTTTGTGAGTCGAGTGTGTTGGTTCCATCGGCAATGGCTGTATTGAGGAATGAAAGCATGTCCTCATAGCCAAGCAGGGCGTTCGCCGTGCCGCCGTCCGTGTCGGCGCTAAGCTGCGCCAATTGTGAAGTTGTAAGTTTCAGGGGGCCTGTAGTGGACGTTGATTCCTGCATGTTTTCCTGCAATTGCGATGGCGACGCCCTCTGGATTGTCACTCCGCGCAGGGCGACGGTCCGCCGCAATCTTCAAGGCGTGGCTTGCGCGCTCTTCCCCTGAAGAGGGCGCGCGCCTGGCGCGGAATACGTTCAGGTCGTCATTTGATTGAATGTGGAACGTGGAGCGCCGACCGACGGCGCGCCGTCGGTCGGTAAGTCATGTGCGACTAAAGATCAGTCGATGCCTTTGATCCACTCGTTTACATAATGATATTCAGGCGTGATCGTGCCGCCCAGAGCTTTTCCGATAGTGTCGACGACTTGAGACGCCTGATAGATGGCGTAGTCGTTGAACTGATGGAGCGCGCCGGTGATCGGACCGCTGACGGCGGTCAGAGCGACGCCGATAGGGCTGATTGCGTCCTGAAACGCATTGACCGTGTTGGCGGCGCCAATGAGCGCGTTGCCAAGCAGAGCGTTTAGCCCTCCGGCAGTGGGCGAAATCAGCAGGGATCCGCCGCCGGATATGGTGCTTACTTCAAGATCAGACAAATCACGCATCGAGATGTTCCTTGGAATTGATCGTTCAATGCACACAGACAATGTAGAGCGCAGCACAAGCTTCATCGAAGGTGTGGGGTTATTCCCAAAAACAGCTAAGCGTCCAAAAATAGATAAAACAAGCGTTAAATGAAACAAAATGAATCTTTATGCAATTTTAACGTCAACATCCTGACGTAATTGATATTGTTTCGTAACATATTTTTCGCACGAATATTTGACCTAAATGAGTGAGTTTTATCGAAATAAACATAAAAAATTCGGCCGTATTTTTAAATAATAGATTTATTTATTTAATAAATAAAAATTTTACATTATTAATTTTAGAATTATTTTCGGAAAAATACATCAATATTTGCGTTTTGCGCTATAATCTAATCCGGCTTGCTGAAGTTAACATCCAATCTAAGTCCAATCGTAATCGGGAGCGTGATTTTGCGGTTCCCGTAACGAATGATCTGGGAGAGACATATGGACGGGCAGTCTTTCTGACATCGGCTGCGTCTGCGCGGGCGAAAGGGCTTTTCCAGACGAGTAGTTGACCATGGCCCCGGTCTCCGGCACGAGACCCACCCTATGACGCGGTTCGATCCCCTTTTCCTGGACGCGCTGGCGAGGCTGGACGGCGAAAGCCGACGCCGACGCTTGCGCGCCTTCTCGCCCGTATCTGCGGGCGTTCGCTTTAATGCGGCCAAACAACAAGTGGTTGACTTCTCTTCCAATGACTACCTCGGGCTGGCCTCGCACCCTGCGCTCGTCGAGCGTGCGTGCGAATGGGCGGCTCGCTATGGCGCTGGAACAGGAGCCTCTCGCCTTGTGACAGGCACGATGTTTCTGCACGAGCAGGTTGAAGCTCGTGTCGCGGCCCTCAAGGGCGCAGAGGCGGCGTTGCTCTTCGCCAGCGGCTGGCAGGCGAACGCCTCGCTCGTTCCGGCGCTCGCCAGACTGTCGGTGGAGCAAGTCGGCGCGCCGCCGCTGGTTTTTACCGATCGTCTGAACCACGCCAGCCTGCATCAGGGGTGTGCTGCGGCTGGCGTGCGTCAAATTCGCTTCAGGCATAACGACCTCGGCCATCTTGAGACGCTGCTCGAGGCCCGGCGGGAAGCGTCTGGTCTTCGGATTATCCTGACTGAGAGCGTCTTCAGTATGGACGGAGATCGCGCGGACGTGCCTGCGTTAGCGGCTTTGGCGGAGCGGTTCGGGGCATTTCTCTGTCTGGACGAGGCGCACGCAACCGGAGTGCTTGGACCAGGCGGGGCAGGCTTGTCTTCGCTCGCGCCGGGCGGCGTGCATTTGATCATGGGCACTTTCAGCAAGGCTCTGGGCGGTATGGGCGCCTATATCGCCGGATCGCGTGCATTGTGTGACTGGCTGCTCAACAGCGCATCAGGTTTTATCTATTCCACCGCCATGCCGCCTGCCGTTCTGGGCGCCGCGGACGCTGCCCTGGAGCTGTTGCCGTCTCTGGACGATCAGCGTCGACGGGTGGCTGATCATGGTGTGCTGTTGCGGGACAGGCTCATCAGGGCGGGTTTTTCGACCGGAGAGTCATCGACCCAGATCGTGCCCGTGATGATCGGCTCCGCCGCCGACGCCTTGAGCGTGGCGCAGACGCTGGAGGCGGAGGGTCTGCTGGCTGTCGCGATTCGTCCGCCTACTGTTCCCGATGGGCAGAGCCGTCTGCGCGTCGCGTTGTCCGCCGCGCATTCGGAGCAGATGGTCGAGCGGTTGGCTGACGCCATAATACGTCTCCACCGGCCTGTGTGATGCATATCGTTCTTGCGCATGGGTGGGGATTCGATGGGCGGGTGTGGGGCGCTGTGCGCGACAGGTTGCGGGGGGGAGTTGTCGACGACGAAATTCATGTTCTCGACTTTGGGTATTTCGGTTCTTCCGAATTATGCTTCCTTCTGGATGAACCTGTCGTCGCCGTAGGACATTCCTTCGGCCTGCTCTGGTTGCTGTCTCAGGCTTCATTGCACGCAGAGAGCGTGATTCTGGGAATCAACGCCTTTACGCGCTTCAGTCGTGCGGCGGACTTCCCGGATGGTGTGCCACAGCGACTGATCGACCGTATGCTCGCAGGCCTTGATCATGACGCGCAAGGCGTTGTCAACGCATTCCATGAGCGGTGTGGACTTTCGGCGGAAAAGGACCGCGACTTCGCTCAGGTTTCTGGCACGCTCGACACGAACAGATTACGTCAGGATCTGATGCGTTTACGCGACGGCGACGTCAGCGGAAGGGCAGGGCGGGTCATGGCGGCGCTCGGCAGTCGGGACGACGTGCTCGTCACCGAACCGATGACCCGCGCGTCGTTTCCTGCGCAGCGTATCCAGTGGGCGGATAACGGAGGTCATCTCCTGCCGCTCACGCGACCGGATCTATGCGCGGATTTCATTCGCCAGACTATCGCGCAGCAAAAAGAGATTGGATGACGCCAATGCGCTCCACCCCGTTCGACAATCGGTCGGCGAAAGTCTTGCGTGAAGAACGCCTGCGTATCGCCGCGCGCTTCGACAGCGCAGCAGCATATGATTCCGCGGCGTCGGTTCAACGTACGACTGCGCGGAGGCTGGCGGCGCGCCTGCGGTCGGCTTTCGCTGGGCGTGCGCCGGGTCGCGTGCTGGAGTTTGGATGTGGTTCGGGATTTCTGACCGGGTTGTTGCGAGAAATGTGGCCGGATGCGCAGATCGTGGCGACTGACATATCTGCGGCGATGGTTGAGCGTGCGCGCGTCCGATGCCCTAAGGCGGATTTCGCGACAATGGACGCGGCCCAGCCCGAATTGCCGGACGACCTGTCCGGGCAGTTTGATCTCGTGTGCGGCAATCTGGCGCTGCAATGGATTGAGCCGCGAGACGAGGCGCTCGCGGGCTTGGCGCGTATGCTACGTCCTGGCGGAGTTCTGGCTGCGACGACGCTCGCAGAAGGAAGTTTCGCCGAATGGCGCTCCGCGCACGCCGGGCAGGGCTTTGCGTGCAGCATGCGCGAATATCCCGCCGAGTTCGCCTTGCAGAACGGTTGGCCACATCGCGCGGCGACGCCGTGGCGGATGCCGGAGGCCAGCGGTCGATGGGACGTCGAGACTCTGGTGGAGCAGACCGGAGGCGGCCTGGCTTTCATGCGCGGCTTGCGCGCCATTGGAGCGACTGAGGCCGCTCCGGATACGGTCAGCCTGTCGCCCGGAGCGATGCGCCGAGTTGTCGCGGGTTTTGACGCGGCGGGTGGAGAGGTAACGTGGCGGGTCGCTTATGGCCTGTTCCGCACTCCGCCTCGTGCGGGCGTATTTGTGACAGGAACCGACACGGGCATTGGCAAGACCTTCGTTTCGGCGTGCCTGACCCGTGCGTGGGACGCCCTTTACTGGAAGCCGCTGCAGACCGGTCTCGCGGAGGAAGATGGGGATGCAGCGACAATCGTGTCTCTTGACGCAGCGACGCCCGACAGGGTCGTGCCTGGCGCAGAGGGATTTCTGGCTCCGTTATCGCCCGAAGACGCCGCCGCTGCAGAGGGGCGGCGCGTCGATCTGGATCTGCTGGTTACGCCGATGGCGCAACCGGACCGACCGTTGGTCGTGGAAGGTGCAGGCGGAGTTCTCGTGCCGCTGACCGCGCCATCCTCCGAGACGGGCGAGGCGGGCGCGATGATTCTTGATCTGATCGAACGCATCGGCTTGCCGGTGGTGCTGGTCGCAAGAAGCGGTCTGGGGACCATCAACCACACATTGTTGAGCATCGAAGCGATGCGGGCGCGGGGCGTCGCGATTGCAGGGGTGGTGATGAACGGGCCGTTGTCGCCGGGCAATCGCGCTGCGATCGAACGTCACGGGCATGTGGCCGTGCTTGCGGAAATTCCGCCGTTCGAGCAGCCGACGCCGGAGACCGTCGCTGAGGCGTCGCGTTTGTTGCCGCTCTGGCCTGTAAAGTGACGGTATGTGGATCGGCGCTCAAATATCCGACGTGCTGGAAGCTGGCGGGGCAGGTGTTAGCGTCACCAGCTTGTATTGCGGCCATGTCGCGAAAATCAATGTAGTCTGCTCAAAATTCAGTACGCCGTCAGTCGTATGACGAAACCTCCGTGCTCCACCTTCACGCGCGAGAACAGCCTGATCATGCCACAGTCGGTCGAACTCGGAGCTTCCGGCACGCAACGTCTCGATCAAGCTTTCGACCTGTTCTTTTTCACCATGAATGCTGTCCGCGCGAAATTCTGCGAGAACGCGACGTGCGCTGTGTTCCCAGTCACTCAGAAAATTCTTCGCCTCAGAGGACAGGAATACGTACCGTAGTAAGTTTGGATCATCACCGCTCAGCCACTCGCCAAAGAGAAGACGGGCAGTCGCGTTCGCCGCGCAGATGTTCCAGAGCCGGTCCAAAACGTAGCAGGGGCCTTTCACCTGCTCAGGCATGGTCAATACCGGTGCTGGAATGCGGTCATGGAGCCTTCGTGGCGTTTGCGGGTCCTTCAGTCGGGCCAGCTCGAACAGATAGACGCGTTCGGCTGCCGTGAGCTGCAAGGCGCTCGCGATGCGCCCCAGCGTTGCGGCTGAGCACGAGACGTCGCGCCCCTGTTCCAGCCAAGTGTACCATGTGGTGCTGATTCCGCAGATATGCGCGGCTTCTTCGCGCCGTAATCCGCTTGCGCGTCGGCGTCCCGGCGTTGGATGGAGACCGACTTCGAGTGGGGAGAGCGCGTCCCGACGCGCCCGCAAAAACGCGCCGATGGCTGTAGCTGTACTGGAGCGAACGGTCATGATGGGAGTTTTTATACCATGATAAAATTGGACCTTATACTCGCTTTATAGGCGCGGCAGTGTCGCCGTGATTACACACGCACAGAGTAGGAACTCGACCATGACGGAGTCATACGCGGCGCATCATTACGGCGCTCGCGCTCAGGATTATGTTGCCAGCACGGTGCACAGTCAGGGTGGCGATCTCGACGCGATCGAGCGGGCGGCGCAAGGGAAGCAATGGCGTCGCGTCCTGGATCTAGGATGCGGTGGCGGGCATGTCGCCTATCGCCTGGCCGCGCATGCGGCGGAAGTAATAGCGTGCGACGTCACCGATCAGATGCTGCGCGCTGTAGACGCGGAGGCGATCTGCCGTGGCTTGACGAATATCAGGACGATACAGGCTCCGGCGGAAAGGCTTCCATTCGAGGATGGCGCCTTCGACGCCGTCTTTTGCCGATTCACCATGCACCACTGGAACGATGCTGCAGCGGGATTGCGCGAGGCGCGGCGTGTTCTGGCGCGGCATGGGGAGGCCATGTTCATCGATGTGACGGCGCCGACCGTCGCGGTGGCCGACAGTTGGTTGCAGACATTGGAACTCCTGCGGGACGTCTCGCACGTAAGAAATTATTCCGTCGCCGAGTGGCGCAAGCTGCTCGGTGACGCCGGGTTCGTTCTCAAGGAAGTTTCGACGGATCGTTTGCGCATGGAATTCGGGAGTTGGGTCGCGCGGACACAAACGCCGCAGGAAAGGATCGCAGCGATCAGATCCCTTCAGGAGGTTGCGCCGGAGGACGTGGCGCGTATTCTGGAGATTGAGAACGATGGTAGTTTTACACTTGATGTTTCTATTTTTTCTTCTGATGTGATGTGAAAATTCACCCCCCCCCGCCTGTGGCGTTGCCTTCAGACGATTTTTTTGTCGTAAAATTTCCTTATCAGGGAACATGAAAGATGAATGTTCACATATATAAGAAGCGATTTTTCGTTACTGAATTTCCTGCACAGGGACACGGGATTAATGTGAAATTAACCGGAGAGGAGGCGATGATCGTCTCATCGAACGAGGTTGCACATTGCTTTCAAGTTTAACGATACATCGTCATTAATTTCATATTTTCCTTTTATTTTACTATATATTTTTTGTTTTGTATAAACCTCTTCGTGCGGCTAACTCGTTGCGAGCCACTATCTCTGCGCTGGCGATCAGAAAAATATTATAATTCCGCGGATGGGGCTGCGGGTCGACAGGCTGAATCGGTTGCGCCGTGGGTACGCAGGGTCGATTGCCTAGGCTCCAGACAAGTGGCGCATACCTTCATGTGGCTCTGGACGAGGGTTCGACGGAAAGTTCGCTCTCGGCGAGGCTATGCCGTTTTGGGTGATTTACTCCGCCCGCCCTCGGAACGGCCCCGTTTTCTTGCCAGAGAAGTCGTAGGTTCAACGCGCGGTGTGGCTCTTTCCGGCGTGGAAATTTCCGTAGGTAAGACTGTCAGCTTTATGGACAGAGCGGTTTCAATTTTACGCATCGCGCTGCGTTCGTTCATTGCGCATAAGGTGATAGCCCAACCCACGCGCCCGGCCCGACCTGTGCGGCCAATGCGATGGACGTAAGTCTCCGGCTGTTCGGGGGGCGTCATATTAATGACCTGGCCAACCTGCTCGATGTCCAGTCCGCGGGCTGCGAGATCCGTCGCGACAAGAACCGACGCGCGCCCGGAAGCAAATTCCTGCATGGCGCGATTACGATCTGGCTGGGTGAGGCCGCCGTGCAGGACCGCAGCTTTCAGGCCCCGCTTACGCAATTGCTTGGCGAGAGCGCCAGCCTCATCCCGGCTGGCGACGAAGACGATGGCGTTACGGTCCGGGTGACGACGCAAAACCGCTTCTGCGGCCAGAGGCTTCTGCGCAGCTTCAACGAACATGATCGCCTGCCGGATGCTCGTTTTCCCTGTTTCGGGGGCAATGGTCTGAGGTTTGTAGAGGAAGCGCCGGGAGGCCTCCCGCGCCGCAGGCGGCAGGGTGGCTGAAACAAGAATCGTTTGCCGCTGTGGGGCCAACAGAGGGAGTAGGTCGTGCATCTCATCCCGAAATTCCGGCGACATCAATCTGTCGCCTTCATCGAGCACGACGTGGCGGCAGGAGGCGAGGTCGATCTGGTCCCGCCGCGTGAGGTCGAGCAGGCGTCCAGGTGTTCCGACGATGATACGCGCGCGCTCGGGAGTGTCGTCCTGTGCGCCTTCCGGCGCCTCGGCCTCTTCGTGAGCGCCGCCATAGACCGCGAAGGGACGCAATTCGGGAGTCGGCGCCAACTGACGTCCCATCGCGGCGATCTGGCGCGCAAGTTCGCGTGTCGGCGCGACAACAAGCACTCTTGCGGCTCGCCTAGCCAACAGGAGATGCATCAACGGCAGGAGATAGCAGGCGGTTTTTCCAGCCCCGGTTGGTGCGATAATCTCAGCGTCACCGCCATCCAAAATCACCGGTATAGCGCGGGATTGAATGGGCGTAGGAGCGTCTAGCCCCGCCTGAAGGGCCATGGCCGTCAAACGGGGGGCTAAACCCAGTGTGGCCATATCGCTTTTTCCTGGCGACGGCGCATTCGTTGGGGAGGTGGAAGTCTGCGAAGGCATGAACCCGTCCAAAAGCGAATCAGACCCTCCTTATAGAGCAACCTGAGTCCATGCGGAATCAAACCACGCGCCTGAGAAGGCGCGTTCGCCCTGGTGAGGCTATTGGTCGCGGGTCGGGGGAGGGCTGTTGTTCGAGTGCGAGCAACAGCGGCGCTGTCGCCTGCTCGGATGCGTCCATCCGAGCAGATGCCTTTTAGGCGGCTTGCGCGTGATAGCTGTTCTCGTTTGGTGGCAAGTGGACGGGTCTTTGAATCTGGATGGCTAGCCAACTGATCGGGTGTCCGGTGGCGAGAGGCTCAAAGCCGGCACGTTCACGCTCAACGCTACATGATCTGAAGTTTGTTTCCCGTTGTAGCATTTGACATCGTCTGTGAATAAAACTGCGGCTTACTCCAAGAAATTTTGCGGCATTTATGATAGTCATTTTTTTATTATTTACTAGATGGTTCAGTTTTTCATCCAGTTCCGCGGACCAAGTCAGGGCTCGTGGCATGGATACTCTCTCTTCATTTAAATGATGGGCGAACAATCACTATTATTCCTAGCCCCAGAAGAAAACGAAGAGGCAAATTGACGGTTCTTTAACGGTATTGAATCTGTGGTGATATTAATGATGAAAAAAATATACTGAGTATATAAAAAAATACTATACATATATATAAATACTTTAAATCAATTTATTTTATTTTTATAAAAAATATTCATCTATATTATTATATTTTATATAAATAATGAACTTAAGTTTCTTTTTTAGAATTATAATTTTTTTTGTATAATAAAAATCTTTTTTGTTTTTCTATATGGAAAGTTTGTTTTGCCACAGTGTGTTTGCTTGTGACGTTTGATTGCGATTCGCGTGCTACGTCTGACTACCGCCGGCGCCGGTCCAGAGGGGAAACTGCGGTCGCATTGGAGAATTTATGACGCCAGATTATCACGGCTCTTTGGTATGTATTTCGTTAAAATTCCTGTTAATACACTGTTATATAATCGTCTTCCGCGTCGGCACATCTGTGGCGCGTGGCCGCCAGCCCAGTGCGCCTGTAAAACGGCTGCAGCGTGAACGCCGCTGCGATTTTCTGGCGCCTCACATGCTGGGACCAACAATGGCGTTTTGACGCCGATTCACACGTTTCTGGCGAAATTATGACTCAGGTTATGCCATCTGGTATCCGGAACTGCGTCAGGTCGGTGCGAGACGTGTGCTCAGAGCAGGCGGCCAGCCAGAAACGCTGCCGCGATTCCAAGGCCAATGGCGCGGTTAGCCTTGAATTGCGCGAGGCAGAGAGACGGATTCGTTGTGTCGATGCGCGACGCCTGCAAAAGCATCGCCCCGATGCAGATCATGATTGCTGGAAAGAAGCCCCAGCCGATATGCGCCAGGCTGCCAGACACAATCAGAGACAGTCCGGCAAGCCCATAACACGCCCCGACAAAACTGCGCGCCCGCCCGGCCATCAGGCGGGACGTCGACTTCACGCCAATCCGTGCGTCGTCCTCCATATCTTGAAATCCGTAGATCGTGTCGAACCCAAGTTGCCAGAAAACGGTCGCTGCATAGAGGGCCGCCTGTGCAAAATCAATTTTGTCGGCGGCGGCGGCGTATCCTAACGGCGCCCCGAATCCGAAGGTGAAGCCCATGACCAGTTGTGGCCACCAGGTGAAGCGTTTGGCTAGCGGATAAAGGCCGACAAGAACCAGCGACGCCGCCCCCAAAGCCTGTGAGAGCGGGTTCAATTGCAGGAGAATCATCAGACCGATGAACAAAAGACCGGCCAGAAACATGACAGCGTGACGCATGCGCAGCAGGCCGGAGGCGAGGGGGCGCCCCGCCGTCCGGCTGACCTGCCGGTCGATGTCGCGGTCCCACATGTCGTTCACGACGCACCCGGCCGAGCGCATTACGACGCTGCCGACGCCGAACAGGATCAGGAGGCGCAGGCGCTCGAGAGGCTGGATCGGTCCGTTGTCAGCCGTCGCGGGCAGCAGAATCCCCCACACGCCGGGGAGAAACAACAACCATGTGCCGATGGGCCGGTCCAGCCGAGCCAGCAGCGCGTATGGACGAACCGCGGCCGGCAGGCGTGAGATCCAGCCTGTCAGGCGTATGTCAGTGTGGGGGGGAGTTTGGACCGGCGCCACGACGTCTCCTTGGAGCAAGAGGCGCATCGCCCTTCCCGACAGGTCGAGAAGCTTGACCAGCGCGCCGATCCCGCTGAAATCGCGCCGATTGATGCGGTCACGTGCGGCGACGGTCAATGGCCGTCGCGAAGTACGTAACTGCGAACCGTATTGGATAGAGCGTCATGTCGAGCGCCCACACCCTTCCGCGCCTGTACGTCGCGTCGGATAAACTGGACGCCGCGTCCGCCGGAGCGACCTGCGCGATGGAGCCGGGGCAGGCTCGTTATCTGGGGGCGGTGATGCGGCGCGGCGACGGCGACGTCGCGCGGATATTCAACGCGCGGATCGGCGAATGGCGCGCAACGATTTCCGGCCTGCGTAAGGAACGTGGCTCCTTTGTGTTGCAGGAGCAGCTTCGTCCTGCGCCGCTCGATGGAGAGCCGGGCTGCGTGATGGCGTTCGCCCTGCTCAAGCGCGACGCCACGGATCTGGCCATCCGCATGGGCGCCGAGCTGGGCGTCGCGCGGTTCGCGCCGCTGATCACCGAGCGCACCGTCGGACAGCGGGTGAACGAGGAGCGGCTCGCGGCCATCGCGATCGAAGCGGCAGAGCAATGTGAACGGTTGACGGTCCCGGTGATCGACGCTCCGGTACGTCTGTCCGATTTTTTGGGCGCCTGGCCTGCCGAAAAAACTTTGTTCGCTGCGGTGGAGAGGCTCGACGCCCGGGCCGGTTCCGCCAGCTTGGAGCGTGCGCGGCCGTCCCGTCCGTTCTCCGGAGCGAGGTCGGGCGACGGGGTTCTCATAGGGCCAGAAGGCGGATTCAGCGACGGGGAACTTGACGTGGTGCTTGCCCGCCCCTTTGTTACGGCTCTAACACTGGGTGAGAGAGTGCTGCGCGCCGATACGGCGGTGGCTGCGGCGGCAGCGCTGTTCGACGCCAGTCTCGGAAACGCATGAACGGAGTGGCGAGTCCGCTGCGCCGTTAGTCCTGATTTCATTTTCCACGGAAAGCTCGCGCCCAACAATGTCGAATCCCTCCGATCAGGACGCCCGCGCCATTTCGTCCATCGAGGACCTCGTGGAGGTTCTGGCGTCAGGCTCGAAACCCAAAGACGCCTGGCGCATCGGGACTGAGCACGAAAAATTCGGCTTTGTTCGCCCGGAAGCGGCGACTGCCGACCGCGCGGCCTTTTCTGCGCCTCCCTATGCGCCGACAGGGATTGAGGCGCTGCTGGAGGCTGTTCACGCCCAGGGCGGCTGGTCGCCGATCCTCGACCGAGGGGCCGTAATCGGCCTCAAGGGTGAAGGGAAAGAAAAGGGAGGCGCGATCTCGCTAGAGCCCGCCGGGCAATTCGAGCTTTCCGGGGCGCCGCTAGCCAATCTGCATGAGACCAAGGCTGAATTCGAACGCCACTTCACGAATCTACGGGGGCCGGCTCGCGATCTGGGGCTGGGTTTCGCTTCGCTGGGTTTTCATCCGTTGGCATCGCGCGACGAGCTGCCTTGGATGCCCAAAAGCCGATATGCGATCATGCGAGGCTATATGCCCAAGGTCGGGGCCCTTGGCCTGGACATGATGCAGCGCACCTGCACGGTGCAGGTGAATCTTGATTTTGCGTCCGAAACCGACATGGCGCGCAAGATGAAGGTCTCGCTGGCGCTGCAGCCCGTCGCCACGGCGGCCTTTGCAAACTCACCGTTTTTCGAGGGACGCCCCAATGGGTTCCTCTCGAATCGCGCCCGAATCTGGACTGACACGGACAATGCGCGCGCTGGTATGCCGGAGGCCTGCTTCGCGCCGGATTTCGGGTTCGAGGATTATGTCCAGTGGGCGCTGGATGTACCGATGTATTTTATCGTTCGCGACGGCGCGATTCTCGACGTGTCCGGCAGGTCGTTCCGTGCGTGGCTGGCCGGAGAGCGTCAGGACGGCGTAGACGGGCTGACGCCGACGATCGGTGACTTCGAGGATCATCTGACAACGGTCTTCCCGGACGTGCGTCTCAAGCGCTTCCTGGAAATGCGCGGCGCGGACGCCGGTTCGCCGGAGATGATGCTCGCCCAGTCCGCCCTGTGGGTCGGGCTGCTTTATGATGACGCCGCGCTCGCCGCTGCCGAAGCGCTGGTGGGCGAACACGACTGGACGGTCTATCGCGACTTGCGGGCGGCGGTTCCCGCGCAGGCGCTCCATGCGCCGCTCGGAACAGGAACGGCCCGAGACGTGCTTGCGCGCATGGTGGCGATCGCCGCCGACGGTCTGCGCGCGCGCGGTCTTCGTGACGAGCAGGGGCGCGACGAGAGCGTGTATCTGGCGCCGCTCGAATCGCTGGCGGCTGGCGGTCCGACGCAGGCGGAGCATTGGCTGGAGCGCTATTCCGGTCCGTGGGCGGGCGACGTGTCACGTATTCTTCTCGAAGGCGAGGTCTGATGCCGCGCCCGGTTCCGCGGCGGACGCTTATCGCCGGGAGCGCCGCAGCGGCCATGATGCCCGTCTCCGCGCTCGCGGCCGGGCATTCGCAACAGGCCGCCGGATCGGATCCGGGTGGGCACGGTGCGTCGCCGGTCCTCAAGCTGCGCCTGCTGGAGACCTCGGATCTCCATATGTACATCGACGCCTATGATTATTATCGCAGCCGCGTCGACGACAATGTCGGCCTTGCCCGTGTGGCGACGCTGACGCGGGCCGCTCGGGCGGAAGTCGCCAACGCGATGCTGTTCGACAATGGCGACATCATTCAGGGCAACCCGCTGGGCGATTATGTCGCCCAACCCGGCCACCTCGACCCGGCGCAGGGACATCCAATCTTCCGGGCCATGAATCACCTTGGCTATGACGCCGCGACTCTGGGCAACCATGAATTCAACTACGGCCTGCCGTTCCTCGAAGCGTCAATAAAGGGCGCCCGGTTCCCGTTCGTCTGTGCGAACGTCGAACATGTGGATGGCTCGCCGTTCATTCCGCGATTCACGGTTTTGGACCGCACGTTCACGGACGAAGCCGGAGTGGCGCATACGCTGAAGATCGGCGTCATAGGCTTTACGCCTCCGCAGATCATGGTCTGGGACGCGTTGCGTCTGAACGGGAAGCTTCGGGCGCAGGATATCGTCGACTCCGCACGGCGTTACATCCCTGAGTTGCGGGCGCGTTGCGACCTGCTGGTGGTTCTGTGCCACTCGGGAATTTCCGCCGAACCGCGTGTCGGCGGGGACGAGAACGCAGCGCTGTATGTCGCGGGCGTGCCCGGCGTCGACGTTATTTTCACTGGTCACGCTCATCGGGTCTTTCCCGGGCCGGATTATAGCGGCCTGAAAGGCGTTGACGCCGTGGCGGGGACGCTGGCTGGGAAGCCGGCGATCATGCCCGGCTTCTGGGGGAGCCACCTGGGCGTTGTCGATCTCGTGCTGAAACGCAGCGCCGATGGGTGGCGCGTCGATTCGTTTCACACGGAGGTGCGGCCGATCTCCCAACGACGCGACGGGAAGGTCATACCGCTCACACAAGACGACATGGCGATCTGCGAAGTCGTCGAGCCGGAACACAAGGCTACGATCGCGTGGATGGCCAAGCCAGTCGGAATGACCGCAGTCCCCATCGACACCTATTTCGCGTTCGTTGGGCCTGATCCGTCCATCTCGCTCGTGAACGAGGCGCAACTCTGGTACACGCGCCCGCTCCTCGCAGGCACCGAAGCGGCAAAGCTTCCGCTGCTCTCCGCCGCCGCCCCCTTCAGCGCGGGCGGCATGGGCTCCGGCGCCTTCGTCGATATCCCGACGGGGCCACTGACGATGAAGGACATCGCCAGTATCTACGTCTTTGCGAACACGATCAGCGTCGTGCGCTGCACCGGCGCAGAGGTGCGTGAATGGCTGGAGCGTTCGGCGATCGCGTTCAACACGATAACGGCTGGCGAAAAGGCGCCTCAAGCGCTGTTGGCGGCGGACCGGCAGACATATAATTTCGACGTGATCGCCGGGCTGACATACGAGATCGATGTCACGCGCCCCCCCCGATATGATCAGTCCGGGGAAGTAATCAACGCGACGAGCCACAGAATTAACGACCTCCGCTATGCAGGGCGGCCGGTCAGGGCCGATGACGTTTTCGTCGTGGTGACAAATAACTATCGCGCTGGCGGCGGCGGCAGTTTCCCTGGCACGGGGCAGAAAAAAATCGTCCTCAATGCGCCTGACGGCAACCGCGACGCGGTCTTGCGCTTCGTCGCGGACAGGAAACGCGTCGATCCTCCTTCCGCCCCGGTCTGGCGTTTCGCCAAACCTGCGGCGCCGACAATCGTCACAGTGGATTTGCCGACTTCAGCCGAAGCGCTGGCGTCTTCTCGACCGGACCTGCGTCGCCTGAGCGGCGCGCCGGGCGGCCTGATACGCTACGGCCTTACGCTCGCATGACGACGAGCGGACGCTCCGAAAGAGGCGTCCGCGCATCCTGGCGTCTGCCGGCTCGGCTGGATTCGTGACGCAGGCTCCCGCAGCAGCCTCTGGGATAGTCCGCCGCGACGACAGATGGATTGTCTACGGGCTGCCCGTGCTCGTGCTCATCACGCGTCTCATCGTGAATCCTCATTATGGCTTCTTCCGAGACGAGTTGTATTTCATCGTCTGCGGCCGCCGAATCGCTGCCGGCTATGTCGATCAGCCCGTCCTGGTCCCGTTTCTCGCTGCGGCGTCGCAGGCGTTTGGTGTCTCGCTCGTAGCGCTTCGCGCTATCCCGGCGGTATTCGCCGCCGTGACGGTCTGGGCCGCCATTGTCTTGTCCGGGGAGATGGGAGCCGGCCGGTGGGGACAAGCCATGGCGGCGGCAAGTGTGGCGCTGGCACCCGTGCTGTCAGCGTTTGGGACGACGCTTAGCCCTGACACCGTCCAGATGGCGTTGTGGACTCTGGCGACTCTCCTTGTATCGCGGGCGCTCGCCGGGCGTCCTCGATACTGGCTTGCGGCGGGGGTGACGTTCGGCGTGGCGATGGAGGCCAAGGACAGCGCCCTGTTCATGGCGCTCGCGGCGCCCGCCGCGTTGATTCTTGCGGGACGAGGCCGCGCGCTCGCCTCTCGATGGTTTCTCGGCGGCGTCGCGCTCGCGATCCTGATCGCCCTGCCAAACGCGTTGTGGCAATGGCGTCACGATTGGCCGATGCTGGAACTGCTTCGGAATGGTCGTGCGGCGAAGAACGTGTTGCTCACGCCATTGGCGTTCATCGGGCAGCAGGTGCAGCAGGCGAATCCTGTCGCCGCGCCGATCCTGGTCGCAGGTTTATGCTGGTGTTTGTTGAACAGGGAGCAACGCTGGATCGGCATCGCCTATCTGCTGCTTCTCGCGACGATGATCGCGCTCCACGGCAAGGCGTATTATCTCGCTCCCATTGATGCGACGATGTTCGCGGCGGGAGGCGTTGCGTTCGAGTGCGCGCTGCGCCGTCATGTGGCGTTACGGGCGGCGGTGCTGGCTTGTGTTCTGGTCAGCGGTTTCGTTTTGCTGCCGCTGACTGCGCCGGTGCTGTCAGAAGCGCGGCTTCTGGCGTATCGCGGGTGGCTACAGGCGCACGGCGTCCACTTTTCGGAGGCGGAGAGAGGGCGTGCGGCGCCGCTCGGCGCAGAGTATGCGGATATGCATGGATGGCGGGAACTGGCCGGACAGATCGCGGATATTCGGCGTACGATACCTTCTGTTCCGGTGACGGCCGCAGTGTTCGCCAGCGATTACGGTCTGGCTTCCGCTATATTAGTTTTGAGTCCAGATGGTTTTGTTCCAGACGTCATCAGCGGGCACAACGCCTATTGGATATGGGGACCGGGCGAGGCTTCCTTAGATGCGATAATTGATGTTGGAGGAATGCTTGCGGCGCGGGGGGAATGCGGATCCGTCGAAGTTCTGGGGAGACTTCACGGGCGTTACGCCCTGCCCGCGTACGATGGAGCGCCGATCCTGTTATGTCGGGATATGAAGGCGTCGTGGGTGAAGTTGTGGCCGCTGTTGAAGCGCTTTTGGTGAAGCGCCTACGACCGACGCGATCGGCGCTCGCGTTGTTGATCATGCGAACAGGCTGAGTCGGAGAGATCATCCTGTGATTCGACGCATATCAAATGGAGCCATGCCCCTGCATGTGTGCGCAGTAGGCGCGGAACCATAACCAAATAACAAATCATGTTTTATGTTAAGGAATTTTTCAATTTGTTGATTTATCATCAATCAGATGGAAATCACTGCCTTCTATAACGGTTCGTTTAATCTGAAGTCGTTTGAGATTTTCGATAAATTTTTTAAAATGTTCTGTATTCATATGCTCTTTGCTCGATAATTGATCCTTGTAGGTCTCTATGACCGTAAGCGAAAAGGGGGTTGCAGGCGCGGCAAAGAACGAAAATCCCAGAATGCCGTGCTCCTTGCTTGAGGCGTCCGCATTTTCTCGGCAAGCGTCGAGAAATGGATTAAATGACTCGGCTGTGGCGAAATATTGCACTACTTTGTAATATCTGGGCAATTGCTCACGATCCTTCGATGAAGCGGACGGAGTCCGGAGGAGGAAAAGGAAAGATAGACCGAATAGAGAAGCAATGCTTCGGCGGCGTATGATCATCTCTATTCATCCTTTCTTCCGGACGTCACTTTAAATATGTTATTACAGAATGTATAAACTAATTAGCTCAATATTCAGGTTTTTCGCCTTTCGCCGAAACGGATGTGGGAGTGCCCGGCGTTGCTGCATAAGTAATCAGCAGCACAGTTGGCTCATCCCCGGATTCGCCTCTATGCACGTCATCCACTGACTCGGCAAAGGCTTCTCCGGCATGAAATGTATGCGAATCGCCGCTTGCGCGATCATGCAGGGTCAAAGTGCCAGAGAGCACGTATCCGGCGTTAGGAAATGGGTGGCTGTGCCAGGGAAGGACGGTATGAGGCGCAATCGTAAGGCGAATAGTGACCAGTTCAGCAGGACCCGCCGTAAAATGCGTGTAAGGCTTCCCGTTCCATGATTTTGTAGCCTCGAGCAGAATCTCTCTCTTGCCTGTTTGCACGGTGTCGGCGTTGGCGTCGAACGCGAATGCTGCGGCGGACAGGGAGAAGGCAAGTCCGAACGCTATTGCTGGAATCTTACTCATAACGGTATCCTTTCGGAAAAAACTATAGACGTTGAGGTTAAGTATGCTTTTGAACCACTCGACCTGACTACAGCGGCGACATATGCTCGCTATTGATTATTGGGTGTGGCGCGTGGGCAGCCATTGTTCACAATGAAACGATTTTCTCGCAGTTGGTTGATCCGCGTCAGTGCGTATATGTATAAAGATAACGGTGAACATTAACTTTGACGTCTTTAGTCCTGAGACTTCTTAACAACGGTGAAATTTTGTCGACGCAGAGGTGAACGACGAATTTTTAACCGTACAACCCATTTAGTCTGGAATCATTCATTCGCTACATATTCGCGTTAAGGAAAGTAAAGGCGTGAAAACCCACACACGCAGCGTTCCGATGTGGATTGTATTCATAAATACAAATAATCAAATAAACCACTATGCGTGCGATGATGTGTAAGTATATTATATTATAATATAATATAATATAATATAATATAATATAATTTAATATAATTTGTATGTTTTCCTGCGTTTGCTCCTCTGCTTTGTGTTGTGCGTGGTGTGAGTTGATACGCTATCGGTATGCAATATTCTTACGCGACGATGTCGTCTTCAATCCAGTAGCGAAATGCATACAAATCATTCACTGGTGCATGGAATGGAATTAGGATTGGCTGCGTCTGTCCGGCCGTTTGAGGGGGATTTTGATGAGCGTACATGACCTGTGTTGGGATGACCTGAAGCTGTTTTCCACAATTGCCCAGGACCGAACGCTAGGCGCGGCGGCAGCCAGTCTGGGCATCAGTCAACCGACGGCGGGTCGGCGACTGGCGGTCCTGCAAAAGAAAATGGGCGTTCCGCTCGTGCAGCGCGTCGGCCGCGGTTATGCGTTGACTGAGGATGGAAGGAACGTCCTGAGATACGTAGACGAAATGTCCAAACAGGCGCGTATACTCGAGAAGTCATATGGCTGTGGGCCTCAGGCCGTAGTGGGTTCCGTCCGGATTGTTGCGCCGGACTGGTTTATCTCTCACGTAGTGATAGATCGGCTGTTCAATAAAAAATCTCCGCAAGAATTTAACGACCTCGAACTATCCAGTGATATATCTCAAGGTGAGATAGATAGTTGCCAGACGACAATATTGATTAGGCATGAGCCATTCGAAGAGGTCCATGTTCTACAGAAGGGATTGGTTTCCGTTCGATACGGCGTATATGCGTCACAGAGTTTTGCAGTCGAGGGCAAAAACTCCATATTTGAGTCTGGAGACATGCCCGTGATCGGCATGACTTTTGAACACGCTGCTCCAACTTGTTTCGGTTTGGCTCGTGAATTTCTTCCGGAAAATCCTATTTCTCTGCGATTCGATACAACGGAAATGCAGGCGCTTGCATGCGGTAGAGGACTGGGTTTGTGCATTTTGCCAAAAATCGTGGCCGAAAGAATGAATCTTCTGCATGTTGATGGAATATTGATACCAAATCAAAAATTGTGGATTGGCTATCATAGGGATTTGAAGAATTTAAAGAGATTGCGAAATGTAGTGGATGCAGTCAGTTCAATTGTTTCGCGCTCGGTGTTATAGTAATGCGTTTATTTTATATGATATTTATTCTGCAATAATCTATATGTTTAATTAATTATCGTCGCGAACGAAGTTCGAATGATTTAGCGAGAATGGAAGGCGTGCCGTGAGAGTGCGCTCGCAGCGTCAGTGCGGTAGTAAACGATCGCTCAGGTTGCCGGTCGGACCGTCGCTACGGTGTTGGGCAAGGCGCTGGTGACGAAGAAGGTGAGGTGCTTAGGACACTCCGGTTGGGTGAGGTTATTTCGGAGCGAGGCGTCGCCCCGCGAAAACTACGCCTGAACTTTAATCTCGACGGATCGGTTGGTCGCCTCAATTGCCGATTTCTCAGCCTGGCGTAGACAAACCTGACGTCCATGCGGCGGTGATGGCCGTATGCTCGAACTTCCGCGATCAGCTTGGTCGCTCTCGTTCTCGCCGGAACAACCGCGAACCCTATTATACTGTGGGAACGCCCGCCCGGATCGCGCAATGCTTGACGGAAAGCTCATCCCGCCGCATTGCTCCGCCATCATGCGTGTCGCCGCCATACTCCTCGCCGCCGGGTCCGGAAGCCGCTATGCGGCGGCCACAGGATCCACCACCGCCAAGCAGTTTGTGACGCTTGCCGGTCGCCCTGTCATTCGCCATGCCGCAGAGGCGCTGGCGCCCCATGTGTCGTTGCTTCAGCCGGTAGGCGATCCGCTCATGCTGGCGGAAGCGCTGAAAGGGTTGGACGCGTTGCCGCCCGTCGTCGGCGGGCAGGAGCGTCAGGACAGTGTCCGTGCAGGATTGGAGGCGCTGGACGCTTTGCCCGAAGGCGAACGCCCGGACCTCGTGCTGGTGCACGACGGCGCGCGTCCCTACGTCCCGGCGCGGCTTGTCGAGGCGGTCATCGCGGCCCTCGGCGAACACCCCGGCGCCATTCCGGCGGTGCCCGTCGCCGATACGCTGAAGCGTGGGAAAGGTGGCGTTATCGACGCCACCGTGTCGCGCGATAATCTGTTCCGCGCCCAGACGCCGCAGGGATTCCGTTTTCCCCTGCTGCGCGACCTGCACCGTTCGGCGCAGGCGGCGACGGCGACGGACGACGCGCTGCTGCTGGAGGGCGCGGGGTTCAGCGTGGCGCTGACGCCCGGTTCCGAAGACAATATCAAGCTGACTTATGAGGAGGATCTGGTGCGCCTGGAACGCCTGATCGGCCCGGCCCTGCTGCCGCGCACCGGCTTCGGCTACGACGTTCACGCATTCGCGGAGAACCGTCCCCTGATCATCTGTGGCATTGACGTGCCGCATACGCGCGGCCTCGCCGGGCACTCTGACGCCGATGTCGGCATCCACGCTTTGTGCGACGCCATTTACGGGGCACTGGCTGAAGGCGATATCGGGCGGCACTTTCCGCCGAGCGACAACGAATGGAAGGACGCTGACAGCGCGCGCTTCCTCGTCCATGCGGGCGAACTGATTCGTAAAAAGGGCGGCATGCTGATCAACGCGGACGTCACGCTGATCTGCGAACGCCCGAAGATCGGCCCGCACGCCACTGCGATGCGCGAGCGTCTGGCCTCGCTGTTGCAGGTCGATATCGACCGGATTTCCGTGAAAGCGACCACGTCCGAACGCCTTGGCTTCACAGGCCGCGAGGAAGGCATCGCCTGCGCCGCGAGCGCCACCGTTCTGGTTCCCTGATAGGGATGAGCGTCGGCGGAACCACGTCTCAATGCGCGTGGTGACGGCCGAACGCTCCATCGTCCGCCGCTGTTTCACGCCAGCGCTCTGGGCTGCAGCAGCTCTCGTTTATGCTGCGATCGCTCTTCACGCGTCGTCGCTGTGGCCCAAGACCTCGGATCAGACTGGCTATTTTCTTGCGGGCGTCGAGGCCGCTTCTGGCGATTGGCGTCTGCACGGGTGGCGTCTGACAGCGCCTGATTTCTGGACGTCGGACATCGCCCTGACGGCAGTTCTATCGGGTATCTGGCGTTGCGTCGGGCGCCCTGCCGCAAGCCCTCTGCTCCTGATGTTGCAGCCCGCCATACTGTGGACGGCTGTGGTCGCTTCGGCGTTGTGGCTCGCTCTCCGCCGCCTACCGCAGGGGCGGGCGCGATTCGGCGGTGGGCTGCTGCTCGCAGCGTTGCTGGCCGTGCCGCTGATGCGGAGCGAAACGGCTTACTTTATCACGCTTTCCGCTATCCATATCGGCACAATTCTCTACGCGATATGGGCGTTTCACTGCATCGACGTCTTCATGGCGCGCCCGTCAGGCAAGCGTCTCGCGGCGATCGGGGGACTGCTCTTTCTGGGTGTCCTTGGCGATCCGCTGATGCAGGTCGTGGGGGTCGCGCCCGCTTTGCTCTGGTCCTGGCTCGGAGCCGGGTCACAAAAGAGCAGGACGCGCGTCGCGGTCGTGACTGTTACGGCGGCGGTGTTGGCCCCGGCGATCCTCGCGCTCAATGCCGAGACCGGCGGCTTCATGGCGGATCGCCTGGCGCCTCGTTTCGCAGACTGGAACGACATTGCAGCCAATATAGGCGTAACCGCGCACTGCGTGCTTCTCGCTTTCGGGGCTGATCCGTTCGGGCGGGTGGTTACGAACGTGGCTCCGGAATTGACCAGATTACTGCTGCTGGCCGGATGCGTGTGGTGGGTGTGCGTGGGCCGTCTTCGGGTCGAACCAATCGGTCGTGGCGCCGCCAGCGTCGTTTCTGGTCGGACGGACGAGTCCGAAGCCGCGGGGCCTTTCCTGCCACTGCTCCTGCTCGCCAGCGCGCTGGATCTTTTGAGTCTGGTCTTCAGCGACCGGCTGGCGGTCGAACAACGCTCCATAGCCGCCGTCCGGTATCTCTTTCCTCTCTGGCTGAACATGAGCGTGGTGGCGGCCCTGCTGTGCGCCCGCGCCAGACTGCCGGTTCTTTTGGCCGCGCTGGCCTTCGTGGCGACGGCGGCATCCGACATTGGCGCGCTATCGCGGCGTTCGACGGGCGTCCTGTCCAGCGAGGACAACGCATTGCTGGCGACGCTGCTGCGACGTGAACCGCCGCTGGGCGTCGGCACTTGGTGGTCGTCCCTCAATCTGGAGGTCGCGTCTCTGGGACGTGTCGTCGTGTTGCCGGGAATTCGGGATCCTGAAGGGCGAATCCAGCCTTTTCAGCATATTCATCGGACGTTTTCATTCGACGCGCTGCGCGGGGAGGCGTTCTTCGTGCTCGTTCCGCTTCCCGCCGAGACATATGACGAAGCGGATGTGGTGCGCAGCTTTGGTCAGCCCGAGACGCGCTACCGGATCGGGCGTTTCATAGTTCTCCACTACCCGGCGCGCTAACGCCGGACGGGAGATCCAAGACGGGACCTGCGCGTCAGAACGACGAGCAGTTCCTGACCACGGTCATGCCGACGGATTGCTGCTGAAATAGCGCCCGGTAACGAGTCCGGATCGCGTCCAGCCGTGCGCGTAGGTCCGGTGCGTCTGGAGAAACGATCCAGACAAGTCGAGACGGTTCGGAGCCGATGTGGTTGGTTTCGCGATCGCGCCACTGCCCGTAGCCGCTCTGAACGGTCAGCCCGTCCGGGAAGCGCGGCGTGATTTCGGCTGCGAGAAAGTCGCGCCATTGCGCGTCCGTGATGACGCCGCCCCGCGGGCGGGTCATGCCGAACATGAGCGTGATCTGCAGACCCGGTTCGGCGCCAAGTCGTGCGCAGACGCCGGAAAGAGACGCCTGTGCGTCGACGTTGGACGTCGCCGTCGCCGGGGTTGGCGTCGTGATATCTGTCGCCGGGGGCTGGGCGCCTTGTGGTGGAGCGTTTTTGCACCCTGCGAACGCCAAAAGCACGGTTATGACAGCGATCCGGTGCGGGGCGATCATGTTGCGGCGCCTTCGTCGTCGAACACAGGGCCGTTCAACCCGGCGCGCAGGACCCGTCCTTCCGTCGATTCAGGGTCGATCATCCCGAAGCGCAAAAACAGATCGATCAGCACCAGATTGACGTTGAACTTGAACTCGTCCGTATCGCGGACAAGCACGAATACCTCCGAAAGAGGCAGAAGGAGAAATTCCTCGACCTCTCCGTCGGCCGGGCGCGGCACGAACGTCTCCGGCAAAAGAAGATCGTAACAATGCAGCGCGTCGCGCCGCAGCCCCTCGGGACGATCCATCGCGTAGCGGATCACGCCCACGCCCCGGGCCTGCCGCGTCACATCCGGCGGCAGGCTCGCCTCTTCCTCGGCCTCCTTGAGAAGCGCCTCGTCCGGCGTGTATCCGGCGGGCACGCCACCGGCCACGAGGTGGTCGAGCTTTGCGGGGTCGAGGCGCTTGTCGCGGGCGCGCCGTCCCACCCAGAGGTGCAAGCCGTCCGAACGCTGCACGAGGCCGTTCATATGCACGCCGGTCGCAAAGAACCCGAACAGGGGGAGGGCGCCCCGATCGATTCGCCCCAGCGCCGGGCCGCCGGGCGTCGCCCGCACGTCGAACAGTTCATCATGTGGCCGGTACAACTCCAGTGCAGCGAGGCGTCGCCCGAGCGCCTCAAGCCCGGAGGCGTCGGGGAGGGCGAATCCGTCGCCGGTGTTCAGCCCCTCTTTACGCAACGCTGCGGCGACCGTCGGCTCAACCCACCCCGCCACGTGTCCTCCGAGACGAAAAGGATGCCTCTCGACGTCAGGTCGCCGCGCGTTGCACGCGCGAATATGGCGCATGAAGCCATCGTCCGGGTCGGCTGTAGCGTCACTTAAGGGGGAGGTGAGGGGAAAGGGCGTCATGAGGACTGTTCCGCGCCTGCGCCGGGCGTTTACGGAGAGATGGGAGGCGGCGGCGTCAGCCTTCCATGGCGGCCCTGAGCATCGGTCATGCGCTGTATCCTGATCCGCGCATGACCGATGCTCAGGCCTTTACGCTCCGATACAACCCGGCGGCGCGTGTCAGTCAAGCCGGTGCGAGATGATACGATTGCGTGCCGATTCCTGGGGCGCCGGGCCTTGTAAAACAGGAGGAACGGGCCACATCCAGACCCGATGAGCCCCTCTTTACGCATGTCGGCGGCGCCTGCCGCCCCGACGCCCGCCCGCCCCGTGAGCCCCACCGGCGTAACCCTCGCCCGCCTTCTCCCCTATCTCTGGCCGCGTAACGACCCTTCGTTGAAGCTGCGCGTGGTCGGCGTGCTGGCGCTTCTCGTTCTGGCCAAGGTGGCGGCCGTTTTCGTTCCGTACGTATACAGCGCCGTCGTCGACCGGCTGTCGCATCCCGGGTCGGTCGCGGCGACGCCGATAGCCGTGATCGTCGGCTATGGCCTCGTTCGTCTGGCGTCGTCGGCGTTCAACGAACTGCGTGACGCCCTGTTCGCGCCAGTGCGCTTTCGCGTCGCGCGTGATGCGGCGTTGCGGAGCTTCGAGCACATGCACCGGCTTTCGTTGCGCTTCCATCTGGATCGGCGAACCGGCGGCGTCACCCGCGCCATCGAACGCGGGACGGAGGCCGTAGAGACGCTTTTGCGGACGGCGCTGGTGATCGCTCCGACGCTTCTTGAGGCGTTGATGGTGATCGGGCTGATCTGGGGGATGTTCGACTGGCGCTACGCGGCGCTGATCTTTCTCGCCGTCGTCGCCTACGTGGCGTTCACCTTCGGCTTCACCGGCTGGCGCATCGGCATTCGCCGACGGATGAACGACATCAACAGCGAGGCCACGGGCAAGGCGCTGGACAGTCTGCTGAACTACGAGACCGTGAAGTATTTCGGCAACGAAACGCACGAGGCGACGCGTTACGGCGACGCCCAGACCCGCTACGCGCGCGCGGCGCTGCACACCCAGTATTCTCTTGGAATGCTCAATTTCGGACAGGCGGCGATCATCGGCGTCGCCATGACCCTCGCGATGCTGCTGGCCGGGGCGGACGTCTCGCAGGGGCGCATCACTGTGGGGCAGTTCGTGCTGGTCAACACGTATCTGCTTCAGCTCTATGCACCGCTGAATTTTCTGGGCTCGATCTATTCTTCGATCCGTACGTCGCTCGTGGATCTGGAACATATGTTCGGTCTTCTGGAAGAGACGGTGGAGGTTGACGATCCGCCGAATCCGTCCCCGATCGCGGCGCGCCTGCGGGATGCTCCGCCGGCCTCCGTGACGTTCGAGGACGTGCGGTTCGGATATCGGCCTGATCGGGAAATCCTGCATGGCGTCAGCTTTTCGGCCCCGCCGGGATCATTCATCGCTATTGTAGGGCCGACGGGGGCGGGGAAATCGACCATCAGCCGCCTGCTGTTCCGTTTTTACGACGTGTCGTCGGGGCACGTGCGCGTCGATGGGCGGGACGTGCGGGACTATAACCAGAGCGATCTACGCGCGGCCATTGGCGTCGTGCCGCAGGATACGGTCCTGTTCAACGACACAATTGGCTACAACATCGCTTACGGGCGTCTTGGCGCCACCAGCGATGAGATCGAACATGCGGCCCGTCTGGCGCAGATTCATGATTTCATTGTTTCGCTTCCCGATGGCTACGAGACGCGTGTCGGAGAGCGCGGGTTGAAGCTGTCCGGCGGCGAGAAGCAGCGCGTGGCTATCGCACGCACGATTCTTAAGGATCCGCGTCTGCTGATTCTCGATGAAGCGACCAGCGCGCTGGATACTCATACGGAACGCGAAATCCAGGCGGCCCTGCGCGCAGTCGCGGCCGAGCGCACGACGGTTGTGATCGCTCACCGTCTATCCACAATCGTCGATGCGGACGAAATTCTGGTTCTTGGCGACGGTCGGGTGCAGGAGAGGGGCCGTCACGCGGAACTGATGAGCCATAATGGCCTCTACGCCGCTATGTGGGCGGCGCAGGACGGCGCTCAGGAAGAAACGCAGGACGAGGCGGATGCGGCGGGCGGCAGCGTCATGCCGGGCGAACCCTCGGTCGTGTTGTCCTGACGGGGCCTGACAGTGTAACTCCCGGCGGAGTAAGCCCGGCCGGGCGACAGGAGACGATATGACGGACAACGCTCAGGCGCCCGAAGGCGGCGCGCAGCAGGTCGAGGTTTCGGAAGAACTGACCAAGTGCGCGATGGTGATCGAACATGCGATCGAGCATCTGCTGGAAGAAAATCATGCGCCGCTGGCCGTCGCGTCGGCGCTGCTTGGCGGCTCGCTCGGCCTGCTCGCCCGTACGATGGACAAGGACACGATCCTGAAGATTCTCGACAGCGCGGTGCAGAGCGTCCGGTCGGGCGAATTGCAGGACGCCGAGCACGCCCGTCGAGGCCACGACTCCTGAGTTTGAGTTCACTCGTGTGGTCCAGTGTCGCCACACGGGTGATTTTCGTCACGCTGCGGACGTTGAAGGCCACACTTCGCTTGACTGTGCGGGGTACCTCCGTCATAAGCCGCGCCTGATCCTGATGACGATAAGCCGGGCGTCGCCTCGGCCTGAATTCTTGACCGAGGATGATTTCTATGTCCCGCCGTTGTGAGATTACCGGCAAGGGCGTGCTGACCGGCAACAATGTCAGCCACGCCAACAACAAAAGCCGTCGCCGCTTCCTGCCGAACCTGCAGGACGTGTCCGTCCTGTCCGACGTGCTCGGCGCGCCGGTTTCGATGCGCGTGACCACGCGCGGCCTGCGCACCATCGAGCACAATGGCGGCCTCGACGCCTTCCTGCTCGGCACGCCGAATCGTGACCTGACCACGGAAGCGCAGGTGATCAAGCGCCGCATTCAGCGCGCGCAGATCAAGAAGCAGGCCAGCGCCTGAGGCAGGAGGCGCGACTTCGGTCGCGCCAGACCTGCTTGAACGTCCTGCATTGACGGGACGTCTTACTCTTGTGGCCCGACTGAGGCCGCTTCTCCATGACGGCTAACGCTGCGGGGATGCGGAGGCGGCGGGCGGGGGCGCGCGGAGCAGGTCTCCTGTCGCGCCCCATCTGTATTATCGGCCCAGTCTATCGGCTCAGCCCGTTTCCCGGAGAAGTGCCTTGTCCGCCAAGTCCGAACTCTCGAAGATCCGCAACATCGGGATCACCGCGCACATCGACGCGGGCAAGACCACCACGACCGAACGAATCCTGTATTACACGGGCGTCTCGCACAAGATCGGTGAGGTCCACGAGGGCAACACCACCACCGACTACATGGCGCAGGAGCGTGAGCGCGGCATCACGATCACGTCCGCCGCCGTGACGTGCGAGTGGAAAGATCACCGCATCAACATCATCGACACCCCGGGCCACATTGACTTCAACATCGAAGTGAATCGCTCGCTGCGCGTGCTCGACGGCGCGATCTTCATCATTGAAGGCGTCGCCGGCGTTCAGCCGCAGTCCGAGACCAACTGGCGTCTGGCTGATCGCTATAACGTCCCCCGCATCATCTTCATCAACAAGCTCGACCGCACAGGCGCTGACTTCTACCGCGCGTTCGACACGTTGAAAGAGAAGCTGGACATCGTTGCTATCCCGCTTCAGCTGCCGATCGGCGCGGAAGAGAACTTCCTCGGCGTCGTCGATCTGGTCGAGATGAAGGCGATCATCTGGGAAGGCGGCGAGCTCGGCGCGAAATTCCATGACGAAGAAATCCCGGCCGACCTGAAGGAGAAGGCTGAGGAGGCTCGGCAGAACCTGCTCGACACCGCTCTGGCGGTCGATACCGAAGCGATGGAAGAGTACTTCGAAAAGGGTGAAGTCTCGGTCGAAACACTGAAGAAGTGCATCAAGAAGGGTGCGATCTCCGGTGAATTCCGCCCGGTCCTCTGCGGCACGGCGTTCAAGAACAAGGGCGTTCAGCCCCTGCTCGACGCGGTTATCGATTACCTGCCGGCGCCTGACGACGTCGAAGGCATTCGCTGCGCGCCGCCGGAAGACGCGGACGACGATCTCGACGAAAAGAAGCTGCCGATCATTCCGGTCGACCCGAACGGCAAGTTTGCGGGCCTCGCGTTCAAGATCATCAACGACAAATACGGCACACTGACGTTCGTCCGCGTGTATCGCGGCGTGCTGAAGACCGGCGACACCGTTCTGAACACGACGAAGGGCCACAAGGAGCGTATCGGCCGCATCTATCAGATGCATGCTGACAAGCGCGAAGAGCTCTCTGAAGTGCACGCAGGCGACATCGCGGCCTTCGTCGGCCTGAAAGACTCGCAGACGGGTGATACGCTCGCTGACGCTGCTGATCCGGTGGTTCTGGAGCGTATGTCCTTCCCGATCCCGGTTATCGACCTTTCCGTCGAGCCGAAGACGAAGGACGGCGTCGAGAAGATGACACTGGCCCTGCAGAAGCTGGCTGGCGAGGATCCTTCGCTACGTCTGAAGACGGATCAGGAAACCGGCCAGACCATTCTTTCCGGCATGGGCGAGCTGCATCTCGACATCATCATTGATCGTCTGCGTCGCGAATACGGCGTGGACGCCAATGTCGGCGCGCCGCAGGTCGCCTATCGCGAGACGATCTCGCGCCCGCATATCGAGACCTACACGCACAAGAAGCAGTCGGGTGGTTCTGGTCAGTTCGCCGAAGTGAAGATCGAGTTCGCTCCGCAGGACCGGAACGAAGGCATCGCCTTCGAGAACAAGGTCGTCGGTGGAACGGTTCCGAAGGAATACATCCCGGCGGTCGAAAAAGGCATCCGCATGCAGTCGAGCAGCGGCGTTCTCGCCGGCTTCCCGACCGTGGACTTCAAGTTCACACTGCTTGACGGCAAGTACCATGACGTCGACTCGTCGGCTCTGGCCTTCGAAATCGCCGCCAAGGCCTGCTTCCGCGAGGGCATGAAGAACGCCGGTCCGGTGATCCTCGAGCCGATCATGGACGTCGAAATCACGACCCCGAATGATCACGTCGGTGACGTGGTGGGCGACCTCAACCGTCGTCGCGGTATGATCCAGAATCAGGAAACGGCCGGTTCGACCGTTATGGTCCGTGCTCAGGTGCCGTTGAAGGAAATGTTCGGCTACATTTCGCACCTGCGTTCGATGACGAAGGGCCGCGCATCCTTCACGATGCAGTTCCATCACTATGATCCGGTGCCGCGTAACGTTGCGGAAGAGATCGTGGCGAAGTCGGCCTGATCCAACAGGTGCGATGACGTTGAAAAGCCGACCCTCAGGGGTCGGCTTTTTTTATGTGGATTACGTGCTTTGCTTCCAGTGGTTAGAGTGACTGCGGTCATTCCGTAGAGGCTCGACGGCCGTTTTCGACCGGAATTTTTGGACTTGACAGGAGCCGTCATCGCCCGCCTAGGCAGCAAGACTAGCCCCGAAGGAAATCGCTGCTGATGGTGCTATCTCGTTTTTTGTCGGGTTAAGCGTCGTCATCCACGTTGCGGCGGAAAAATGCGTGCATTAGCGTGAATATGATGAATGATTCAGGTCTCGATAACGACAGCTTGGGCGGCGACGTAATTTCTTCTCGTCGAACGACAGAGGAAAGCGCCATTCGTGAAGCGTGGCTGCACTTGCTTGGACGCCAACCTTCGGAGAGCGAGATAGCTTCGGAACTGAGGCTTGGCTCTGCAGGCGTAACGACCAGGTGTCAGCGCCTGGCGTTATCGGAGGAAGGGCTGGCTCGCGTAAGGCATTTTCGTTTTTTGAATGGCGAAGTCTATGACACGGTTCTAAGCGGAAACAGACTCGCGTTCGTGCATATAGAAAAATGCGGCGGCACGACGCTGCATGAAATGTTGACGACTCAGTTTCCTGCAAACCGTATCTGCCCGGAGCGATTTGATGGCCTGGGAAGCTGGACGATTAACGAATTATCGCGTTTTGACTTGTTTTCTGGTCATTTTGATGCGGCATATTGTCGCTCGATTCCGGGAACCGTTCGGCTCATCACTGTGCTGCGTGATCCGCGTGAAAGATTGCTGTCGGTTTACAGATTCTGGCGCGCACACAAGCCGTCACCCGAGGTTGATTCTCATCCACTGATTTCGCTGACCCGTAAAATGTCTGCGGAGGAGTTCTTCAACGACCCTCTGGTTGATCGATGTGCAGGCATACGGGACGCTATCGTGGGGCAATTGATTCGTGAAGGCGAGAAAGGTGAGATCGGGGCGGGCCATATTCTTCGCACGGACCCCGGCCAGGCGCTGAAAAAAGCTTGGAAAACGCTTAAAGGCATGGCTGCGTTCGGGCTCGTCGAGCGCATGGAGGATACGCGCCACGTGTTGAACGACGCGCTTGGTCTGCAAATGCCTCGGGTCGCGCCGAAACAGGTTTTGACCGACTTGGTCACTAATAGGGAAAGTTTCGTCGTTCGTGAGGAGGAACCTGTGACCGCAGGGCTTATGGCGCGGCTGGACGCGCTGACGGCGGTTGACAGGGCGCTTTACGTCAAAGCGCGGCGTCTGTTCGATATGCGCGTGAGGATGATGCGCCTTAAGCGGTTGGCGACAGGCGTAGGTGGTGGCTGATTGAAGGCGGAATTCTCTTCTGGGAGTTTTGCGTCAGACTGCGAATTGGGTGTCGTGCAGATAGCGGCGGATTCGTCTGCGCCTTAGCGGCACGCGCCAAGGTGTGATGAGGCGCAGAAGCCTCCACGCTCGCTCTCCATCCCGATCAGTACGTTCCATATGCTCTGCGTCCGGCATGAAGGGGAAATCTTTCAGCATGGGATGGGCTCGTAATATGGCTGCGTAAGATTCTTTGAAGCGTCCCCGCCATGGGCGCGAGTCCGCGAACCATGGTTTTTGCGCCCCCGTGAAATGGATCACCGCAGGCGAGATCATGTCTTCGGCCTCGCACTCGGCATAGGTTGAAACGTAGTTATAGCGGGGGGAGAGGGCGAGGCGGTGGCCAACTGAGATTGCGTTCAGTGCGCTCTGGTCATGAAAGCGGCAGCGGTCCGAATGTTGCAGGAAATATCTCAGCGCCCTGTCGCTCATTGAGATCCAGGTGTCTCTGGTTGCGGAGAGCACGCCTGAATTAAAATAGTCTCGAGGATCCTTGATCCCGATGCTTTGGAGATACTCGCGGGTTGTTCTGGCGCTGGTGTCGTTTTCGGGAATTTTGACATAGGGACGGTCCGTTGCGCCGAGGATCAAGCCCTCGGGGACGTCGAAGCTTATAAGGTCAAGGATCGGGCCGACGATCTGGATATCGCCGTCAAAATAGGTCAGATGCTTGTAACGTTCCGGGATATTTTGACCTACCGTGAGGCGGGCAAGGGCGCTCGGCGGTACGTGCGTTTTGCGGAACACAGCGTCGTCCGGCATTGAGTAACGCGATGGGGAACTTGTCTGGAAGATTATCGGCCGGTCACGGAACTCTCGCCGTATTTTGTCTGCTTCCAGCTCAGAAAACCCAATCAGAAACACGAAAATGTCGGCAATCGCACGAACATCTGGCTGATCGAGAATCTGTGTTGCTGCGACGAGGGTAGGGACAAGAAACCCACGATCGGTCGTAAAAAAAATCGCACGGTCTTTGTCACAGCTCAAAACATACCCCCTTCGTAACGGCGGACGTGGCAATGCATGAAAGGCAGGCAGCCGCCATCGTGGCGCACAACGTAAGAAACTGCAGGCGACTTACCCGTTGCGGGAGAAACCGTATAGCGGACGGATTCACGCTCAAAGATATAGCGGCCCGGGACGCTGTGATATTGTAACATTCATATTTTTGAGACTCAACGACATGAACCGCAGTCGTGTGTCAAAATTTGATAAATATTTGGAACATACGATGAACCTCGTGCGCAAAGTCAAAAAGGGTATAGATTGGAAAATGTGTCTAAAATTTGAATTAATTACATTTTTTTTGTCTTATTTTTGAAGTATCGAATTTATTCGAAATTTTATAATTATCACAAATATAAACGATACTGTTTTGTATTTTAATTCGTATTATCTACATAAAAATTGTAATTTTAATGTAAAATATATAATTTGAAAGACATGTAATTTATATATTTCCATGTTGCGATCTGAATATTGTTTTATTTATTATGGTTTTGTTTCGCGATTACCAACGCATCAAAGATCAATGGCGATGACGAGTGGTCACTGGACGATCGTGGAGAAAGCTGATTTCGGTTTTCTGCGCTGTGTGTATTTGCTGAAAAAGAAAGAATTGAGACTTCGGGCAGGGCGGGCGCTCTCGGAAGGGTATACGCTGGGCAACTTTCGTTGGGTTGTCTGCGGGATGGTGAGTGTAACCTGACGTTGCTCCCGTCATCCACCGCGTCGGCGCAAAAACATCATATTCAAAGTTCTTGAACGATAGTTCAGCTTCGGTGAAGGAGTGTAGTCGCCGCACATCGATATAGTGTGCTTCGGGGAAGCAAGTGTCGCGCAAATAACATTAAATTCTGTGGTTCGTTCGGTCACTCTCGTGACGGATAGATATTTATTGCATGTCACGCTATTGTCGGACAGAGAAATATCCGCCGAATTTTTCAATCGATTCAGGTCGCGGTAGGCGCTTTTGCGGGAGTCAAAAACGCGCCAGATAATATTGGCGCGGATGTAAGTCGGATCACAATAAGACGATATCTTCTTTGCTTTCTAAGAGCCTGTTTGGAAAATCACGGGTGAGCATTTCTGCGCATGAGATTGGCG
>NZ_JAFVMF010000027.1 GCF_017377715.1 Acetobacter sacchari
CGTCCACATCCAGAGCTTGAATCACATCAGACCGATTTTCCAAACAGGCTCTGAGGACGTACGGTAATACGCCCTCACTGGTTGTTTAATAGTTACAAATTTAATGCTTTACTGTGTCGCCGAGGGCGTCAGTCCAATTGGATCCGTTCCACCATACGGGAATGCCTTTAGTGGCAGATGAATTTGAGGTGGAGTAACAATCGGTGCAGTATTCCTGGTCGCCCACGGCTAAGCTGGATACAGGTAAAGTAGAGTAGGTCGCATTTCCAGCATTAATAGATCCGCTTGCTCGTATTGTCGCGGTTACCGCGAAAATCCCGGAGCTTCCAGTTGTGGAATTAATATGTATTGCGCCGTCCGTGCCGCCGTAAAGTGAGCCTGTCTGTGTTCCTGCGGTATTCGTGAACAGAAGTGACTTTCCGGATAGTATATTCGCGTCGGCGCTAAACTGAGCGCTGCCGGCGCCATTTATAGCGAAGCCGCAAATCTGGTACCCGCATAATGCGATACCGTTCGGGAAATTGCCGGGATTGAATTCCATATGTTCTTGTATGGTTCCATCCATGGATAATGTCGAACTGGCATGGCCATCGACCTGTACGCCGAGGTTTGTTGTGATATCGCTGTAATCATTAGTATTGGAGGCGTCATTTGTGTTGCGTGTGTTCCACAAAGTCACTCTCATATTGTGTGAATACGTGGGAAACGCGGAGTCAGCATCCCATCCTGGGCGATTGGACTGGTCGAATTCGGCAATGACCGACTGTGAGCCTGCTGCGTAGGCAGGCCCACCATAGCCAGCGGACGAAAAGGGGCGCGAGGAAATATTTGCCGAGTACCACTCACCTGCGATGTTGAGCATAGTTGCGTTGCCGCCGGCGAGATCCATGTCGTAGCTGTCCGCTGTGGGCGAGGTGCTTCCGCTGTACGCGACGGTTATGCCGTGCATATATGCGGTGTTGCCTGTGGTGTCATTATTCCAGAGATCGTACTCGATACCTTCGCAGCTACGCACCTGGTTGTTGGCGTTGCCTGTGGGATAATTGATATCCCCAGGGGATGCGCTCGGAGTAGGACCGGGAAGCGAGCATATGACGTTTTCGCCAAATGCTTTTGTGTAGACTCCAAACATGATCGCTGGTGCTTGAAAGTTAGACCACACGGTATCCAGCGCGGGAGTAGAACCGTCTATAGTGCTTGTTCCGGGAATTTGATTGGTTGTCGAGGCGGATGCGTTGAAAATACGCCAGCCGTCGGTGCTGATTGCGGTTACGAGCCCTGCGGAGTTCGTCGTGTAGCCCGTGAGTTGGCCTGCATAGGTTTTGATATATCCGCTTGACGAGCCCAGTTCGTTGGTCATCATCCTCACATGCGGATGGCTGATAATCCAGGTGGACCAAGACGAGGGAAGCGGATTTGCGAAGGTGGCGCCGGTTGCGGTAAATGTTGGTGTATGTGTCAGCCCATCCGGAGCTGTGACCGTACTGCCGGTGGTGACGAAAACCGGAGAATTGGTCCCGGCGAACGTGTAGCGCGCCACGGCGTCGAAATTGTCGTATGACGCAATGCCGTTCGCTCCATCAGGTCCTACGCCAGCTTCTGAACCGCGCATGTTCTCAGATTGCATGAACACGCCATCAACTACGCCCATGTCGTCTGGGCCATAGGGAACGTTGTGTACAAAGAGCGGAACGCCGTCGAATTCCTGCGACCCGCCGAGACGCAGATGTGTGGGAGGGAGGTAATCGTCATAGATTGCTGTTCCTGACGAGTCCGTCCCCATTTGCCACCGTTGGTTGGCCGCTATTTTCGGGTTGGCGTACTGTGTGCCTGTTCCGGAGTTTATCGCCCATGTCAGAGCCGAATTCCATCCGATAGTCGAACTGACGGATGCAGCGGTTGAGGTCGTCGAGAGTGGCGCTGTCACGTTGCCAGAGGCGTCGAGAGTGGCGACGCCGCCTGTGGAACCCTTTTGGGACAACGGTATGGCCGCGTTGGCGCTGGCGTTTGCCTGCGTCGCCGTACTCTGGGCCGTGGCGACGGCAGCGGCTGCTTGAGATTCGGCCGTAACCAGACCACCGAGCGTCTGGCCCGTTCCGGCGATAAGTGCGCTGGCGTTGATGGACGTGACTTGTAATGTCGAGGCCGCGCGGGCGGCGTCTGCAGGGGAAAGAAGAAGCGGCAGTCCTATCAATGCGGGCGCGACCCGCATTGATAGCGCCGTGGATGTCGTGAGCTTCACAATGTATCGGTATCTGAAAGGGGGCATCTCGTCGTCCATGATGTGCATTTCGGCATCACCTCCGGGACGTGCGGAAGGAGATCGCGAAACGGCAAAATCATACGCGTCCCGTCATCAGGCCCGGGGAACGACGGTGGACCACAGGGCGGGGCGGCAGAGCGCTTAGGTCGGCTATGCCTGTCGCGCGCCCCGGGCCGACGCAACGCGGCTTTTGGCCTCAGGGCTTTTCTCGGCGGCGCGGAGAGGCTATCCGCCCCTAGACACAGAACGAGGCCCGCGCGGGTCCACAGGCAAGCGAGGTCATAATGAGCGACGACGTAGACACACTTCGTCAGGAATGTCTGGCTGCGCTTTCCGCTGCTTCGAACGTCCGGGACTGGGACGCGGTGCGCGTTGGCGTTCTGGGCAAGTCGGGCAGGTTGACCGAACTGCTCAAACAACTCGGCCGTATGGATCCGGAGGCGCGCAAAGCGGCTGGCGTGCGGCTGAACAAATTGCGCGACGAACTGGGCAAGGCAATCGAGGCCCGTGGGCGGGAAATCGAGACCGAGGCGCTGAATGCGCGTCTGGCAGAGGAGCGCGTTGACGTCTCCCTGCCTGTTGGGTTGACCGAACGCGGCGGTGTCCACCCCGTCAGCCGCGCCATTGAAGAAATCACCGCGATTTTTGGCGCGATGGGGTTTTCCGTCGCCGAAGGGCCGGAAATCGAGACCGACTGGCATAATTTCTCGGCGCTCAACACCCCGGCGCATCACGCCGCGCGCACCGATCAGGACACGTTCTACCTGCCGCCGTCTCCGGGCGGCCCGAACGTCGAGCGGGTTCTGCGCACCCAGACTTCGGGCGTGCAGATACGCACGATGCTCGGACAGAAACCGCCGATACGCATCATCGCGCCCGGCCGCACCTATCGCGCGGATCACGACGCTACCCATTCGCCGATGTTCCATCAGTGCGAGGGGCTCGTTATCGATCGCGAGATTACGCTGGGGCACCTGAAGGGATGCCTGATCGAGTTTCTGCGCGTCTTCTTCGGCAAGCCCAATTTGCCGGTCCGTTTCAGGGCGTCCTATTTCCCGTTCACCGAGCCTTCGATGGAGGTCGATATCGGCTGGTCGCGCGCAACCGGCGAGATCGGCGAGGGAGAGGACTGGCTGGAAGTTCTCGGTTCCGGGATGGTCCATCCGCGCGTCCTCGCAAATTGCGGTCTCGACCCCAGCGAGTGGCAGGGGTTCGCCTTTGGCATGGGGGTCGAGCGTCTTGCCATGTTGAAGAACGGCATCCCGGATCTTCGATCGTTCTATGAAAGCGATGTGCGGTGGCTGCGCCATTACGGCGTCGATCCGCTGGCGCCGGCGATGCTGCATGAGGGGTTCTGATCGATGAAATTCACGCTCTCATGGCTGCGCGACCACCTGGACACGCGCGCCTCTGTCGACGAGCTCTGTTTGGCGCTTAACCGGATTGGCCTTGAGGTCGAGTCAGTCGAGCAACTTGGCGCGGCTTTGGCGCCGTTCCGCACGGCCCGCATCCTTCAGGCCGTTCAGCATCCCAATGCGGATCGTCTTCGCGTGTGTCAGGTCGACGCTGGTCCCGGCATCGGGGAGGTGCAGGTCGTTTGCGGCGCGCCGAATGCGCGCGAGGGGATATCTGTCATCTTCGCGCCTCCTGGCGCTTACGTCCCGGGCCTCGACATCACCATCAAGGCTGGCAAGATTCGCGGCGAGACCAGCAACGGCATGCTGTGTTCGCTGCGGGAGCTTGGTCTGGGCGAGGACACGGACGGCATCGCGGAGCTGCCTGCGGATACGCTGCCGGGCCAGTCCTATGCGGATTTCGCCAACCTGGACGACACAGTGATTGAGATCGCCGTGACGCCAAACCGTGGCGACGCGCTCTCCGTCCATGGCGTCGCCCGGGATCTCGCCGCGGCTGGCGTCGGGACGCTCAAGACGTTTCTCGCGGAGACGGTTGAGGGCGTTTTCGCATCTCCCGTCGAATGGGCGATCAGCTATCCCGAAGCATGCCCGTGGGTGCTGGGGCGGACCGTTCGTGGCGTCAAAAATGGCCCCAGCCCGGATTGGCTGCGCGAGAAGCTTGAGGCGATCGGCCTGCGATCCATTTCGCGTCTGGTGGACGTCACGAATTTGCTGTCGATCGACCTCGGTCGGCCGTTGCATGTCTTCGACGTGAACCGCATCAAGGGCGGCGTGCTGACGGTTTGCCGGGGCGGTGGAGAAACGATCCGCGCGCTTGATGGACGCGACTATATCGTGAACTCCGATGACTGCGTGATCGCCGATGGCGCTGGCGTTCAGTCCATCGCGGGCATCATGGGCGGAGAGGCGACGGAAGTGACCGACGCCACCACCGACGTCTTCATCGAATGCGCTATCTTCGATCCTGTGAAAATTGCACTGAGCGGACGGCGGCTAGGAATCCACTCCGACGCCCGTCACCGTTTCGAACGTGGCGTCGATCAGGCGCTGCCGGTCGCGGCGCTGGAAGCGGCGACGCGCCTTGTCATTGACCTGTGTGGCGGCGAGGCGAGCGAGGTCGTATCGGCGGGTACTCAGCCCGAGTGGCGGCGAGAGGCCAGCTTGCGGTTCAGGCGCGTCGCCGAACTCGGCGGCCTCGCCGTGCCGCCTGATGAGTGCGTGACGATCCTTGGGCATCTGGGGTTCGAGACGTTGCGGCGCGATGAGGACAGCGTGACGGTCGCTGTTCCCTCTTGGCGCAACGACGTGGCGCAGCCGGTTCTGCTGGATCCCGATCCGGGCCTTTCAGCGGAACGACAGGCGGAGCTTGTCGCCAAAGTGGCAGCGATTGAGCCGGAATGCGACCTGATCGAGGAAATCCTGCGTATTAAAGGGCTGGAAAACGTCGCACCGGTCGCGTTGCCAGCGCTATCGCCAGTGCCTGCTGCAGCGATAAGCCCTGCTCTGGGCCGCGTGGCGCGCGCCCGCCGCGTTCTTGCGTCACGCGGGTTGATGGAGACCATCGGGTTTTCCTTCATCTCGCACGAAGAGGCGCTACGTTTTGGCGGTGCGCCTGAAAGCCTGCGTCTGCTTAACCCGATTGCAGCGGATCTGGACCAGATGCGGCCGTCTCCGCTGCCCGGACTTCTTTCGGCGGCGAAGCGCAACGCGGCGCGAGGGTGGCAGGACGTGGCTTTGTTCGAGATCGGCGGAGCGTTCGACGAGAACGGACAGGCGACGGTTGCGGCGGCGCTTCGGGCCGGTCGTACCTCTCGGACGCCCGGCGGCGGCGGCGCGCCGATGACTTTCGCGGAGGCCAAGGCGGACGCGATCGATCTCGCTCTCTCGCTCGGCGTCGCGGCGGAAGCGCTGACGACGACGGCCGATGCGCCGTCCTATTACCATCCGGGTCGTTCCGGCGCGCTTCGCCTTGGTCCGAAGGCTGTGCTCGCCTGGTTCGGCGAGTTGCATCCGTCGGTGCTGAAGGAGGCGGGTGTCGACCTCCCCGTCACGGCCTGCGAGGTTTTCCTCGATCGCATCGCTGATCCGAAGCGTCGCCGCAAAAACGCACCTTCGCTGTCGCCGCTCCAGCCCGTTCGCCGTGACTTCGCTTTCCTTGCCGACAAGGAGACAGCCGTGGAGAGCGTTCTGCGCGCCGTACGCGGTGCAGAGCGGAACCTGATCGTGGGCGTGTCGCTTTTCGACGTCTATGAAGGGCCGAAAGTGCAGGAAGGATCGAAATCGGTTGGCGTCGAAGTGACGCTTCAGCCGCGTGACGCGAGCCTGACCGATGCGGATATCGAGGCTGTTGCGGCCCGGATCGTTGCGGCGGTCGCCAAGGCGACGGGCGCGACGCTTCGCTCCTGAGCCCAACTGTCCGCTCCCGCCCGCCATATTACATGGTCGGGCGTGCCTCGGGCATGACGTTTTCCTGATGCGGTGATATGACCCCGGCATGACGTTCGATCCGCCCCTATCCCCGGCGCTGCTCCCCGCCGGGTTCGTCGATCTCCTGCCCCCTGACGCCGAGGCGGAAGCGGAGGGCACGGAGATTCTGCTCGCCGTGTTCGGCGGGCATGGATACGAGCGGGTCGCGCCGCCCTTGCTGGAGTTCGAAGACTCTCTTCTGACGGCCTCAGGCGCGGCCGTGGCCGATCAGGCGTTTCGTCTGATGGACCCGGATACGCGGCGCATGATGGCGCTCCGACCCGACATTACCCCGCAGATCGCCCGCATCGCGGCCACGCGCCTCGATGGCGCTCCGCGCCCGCTTCGTCTTTCTTACGCTGGGCAGACGGTGGTTGTCGGTGGCGGCGTGGCGGGACAGAGCGAGCGCCAGATCGGGCAGGCCGGGATCGAGTTGATCGGTCCGGACAGCCCGGTGGCCGATGCAGAGGTCGTCTGCGTGGCGGCTGAGGCGCTTTCTCGACTTGGTGTGCCGGGGGTCTCTTTCGACCTCACGATGCCGCTTCTCGTGCCGTCGCTGATCGACGGACTTGGGTTGAGCGCAGCGGCGAGAACGACGCTGATGCATGCGCTTGATCGCAAGGATGCGGCCGCCGTGGCGCGTTACGCGGGATCGGCCGCGAACACGCTCATCGCTCTGCTTAGCGCAGCAGGGGAAGCCGATCAGGCGCTTGCCGCTCTGGACGCAGCGTCGTTGCCTGCGGCGGCGCGGGCTTACAGCGAGCGTCTGAAAGCGTCTGTTGAAGCCGTTCGCGTGCGATCGCCGGAACTGCGCCTGACGGTGGATCCCGTGGAGTTTCGCGGGTGGAAATACCACACCGGCGTTTGCGTCACGGTGTATGCAGCCGGTTCGCGCGAGGAATTGGGGCGCGGCGGGCGCTACCTGTGCAACGATAATGAGCCGGCTTGCGGTCTGACTTTTCGCCCTGGGGCGCTGTTTCGCGCTGCGCCGCGCAGAGCGAGGCCAGACCGTGTCTATCTTCCCTTCGGGACGGATTCCGCCTTCGCGCAGGCTGTGCGAAAAGGCGGACGCGTGACTGTAGCAGCTCTTGAGCCGCACGACCGTCCGGAAGAAGAGGCTCGGCGTCTATCCTGTTCTTATGTCGCGCGAGACGGTAACCTGCTTCCGATCGCCTGATCCCTTTCATTCAACCCTGTTGCGGCTGATCGTCGGCGTTTCTCCAGACGCTGGCGGCGCCGGTATCCACCCGGCCCTGAAGGGGCGGGAGCACATCTCGGAGAAACTGCGTCATGTCCAATGTCACCGTCATCGGCGCCCAGTGGGGTGACGAAGGAAAAGGCAAGATCGTCGATTGGCTGGCCAGCCGCGCCGATGTCGTCGTGCGCTTCCAGGGCGGTCACAACGCTGGCCATACGCTGGTCGTCGGGGATCAGGTCTACAAGCTGTCGCTGCTGCCGTCGGGGTTGGTGCGGGGCAAGATGGGCGTCATCGGCAACGGCGTCGTCGTCGATCCTGAAGCGCTGCTGACTGAAATCGACCGCGTGACGGCGCAGGGGCTGAACGTCACCCCGGAAACCCTGAAGATCGCAGAGAGCGCGCCGCTGATCCTGCCCGTACACGGTGCTCTCGATCGTGCGCGAGAGGCGGCTCGTGGTGATCGCAAGATCGGCACCACCGGGCGCGGGATCGGCCCTGCGTACGAAGACAAGGTTGCGCGCCGCGCGATCAGGCTTTGCGACCTGGCTGAACCTGAGACGCTGGACTGGAAGCTCGACGAGCTTTTGCTGCATCACAACACGCTTCTCGCAGGGCTGGGCGCCCCGACCTTTGAAAAGGCCGATTTGATCGCACATCTTGAACGCCTCACGCCTCGGGTTCTGCCTTTCATGGCCCCGGTCGCGGATTTTCTTGAGAGCGAACGGAAGGCCGGCCGTCGGATCCTGTTCGAGGGCGCGCAGGCGGTCATGCTCGACGTCGATCACGGCACGTACCCGTTCGTCACTAGTTCGAACACGGTCGCCTCGAACGCCGGCACAGGCTCGGGAATGGGACCGTCTGCGGCAGGTTTCGTGCTTGGCATCGCCAAGGCCTATACGACGCGCGTAGGCGAGGGGCCGTTCCCGAGTGAACTGCATGACGATGTCGGTCGTCGGCTCGGAGAGCGCGGACATGAATTCGGCACCGTGACAGGCCGTCCGCGTCGCTGCGGCTGGTTCGACGCCGTGCTTGTTCGTCATGCGGTTCGCGTTGGCGGGGTCGGCGGCCTTGCCCTGACAAAGCTGGACGTCCTAGACGGGCTGGAAGAAATTCGTGTTTGCGTCGGCTATGAACTGGACGGCGAAGTCATTAACCGCTTTCCGCCCGGCTCAGCAGCGCAGACGCGCATAAAGCCTGTCTATGAGACAATCGAAGGGTGGGCTGATTCGACGAAGGGCGCGCGGAGCTGGGTGGATCTTCCGGCGCAGGCCGTGAAATATGTTCGTCGCATTGAGGAGTTGGTCGAGGCTCCGGTGACGTTGCTTTCAACCAGTCCTGAGCGCGACGACACGATTCTGGTGCGCGACCCGTTTGACGCATGAAGTAATGCGCGGGTGAACGCTGCGGTGTTCGCTCCGTAGCATAAGCACTCTGTTAAGATCGCCGCCGTACAGTTCGTCGCGTTGTTAAAGACGCGAAGGGCGGTATGGCGGAGGACGATTTTAGCCCGGATGCAGGCGACGGCCGCGGCACCGATTCCGATCGCATCACAGTTGAAGATCGCTATGTGATCGACGCCACTCGGCGCCTGCCCGATCTGGCCGGGTGTCCGGCTTATGCGGTCAAAGATGCGCTTTCCGCACAGGCGTCTCTTGTCGCGCTCGCTCCACCGGCCTTTCAGCCAGCCCGCGCCGAAGCGTCACAGATGGCGCGCGTCCGCTCGCCCCATCTTCTCGCGGCCCATGCAGTGGATGAAACCAGCGGTTCGATCTGGATAATTTGCGACGCGCCAAACGGGGCGCCGCTCTCGCAGAACACGGGCTGGTCGGAAAGTGCGCTTCTCGAACGGGTGATACAGCCCATCGCCACGGTTCTGCATGCATATAACGCCACGGGAATAACGCACCGGGCAATTCGGCCTGACAACGTCTTCGATCCAGGGGGGCGGGCGCCCGTAAAGCTCGGACCTGGCCTTGCCGCTCCCCCTGCATTCCTTCAGCCAGGGCAATTCGAGCCGCTGTCGTCTTTGCTATGTTCGCCGGCGGCACGTGGGGCGGGCATGATCGCGGATGACGTATTTTCACTGGGCGCTCTTGCAGCCTGGTTGCTCGGTGGAGGTGGCGGGCTCCAGTCTCCGATATATTCAGATGCTGATATAGAAGAGCGTATTGTTCGAGGAAGTTTCGACGTCCTTGCCGGTCATCTTTCTCTTTCACCCGAGGTCGCCGCGATGCTGGCCGCGATGCTGGCGGATGACCCGGACGCCCGCCCGTCGCCAGCAGATTTATTGAATGTCTCGGAACGCAAAGCTTTTACAGCAAGAAAACAGGTTTCAGCAGGCGCTCCAATTCATATAGGGTCGGCACAGGTGCGGACGACCCGAGCGCTGGCGTGGCTCGGCGCTCGGAATCCTGTCGCGCTGGCCAATCTCGTGCGGCGTGGCGTAATCGAGCGCTGGTTGACGCATGAACTCGGGTTGACGGCGGTCGCCGCTCGGATGACCGCGATCGGCAAGAAACTGACGATCACGGAGGATGCCGCCCCGTCGCCGTCCGTCTTGATGGAGATCATCGCGGCTCTTGATCCAGGTTTGCCGTTGCACTGGCAGGGCGAATGGTTCTGGGCAGACGCCATCGGCATGATTGCGACTTCTTCACTCGTGCCCGGTGGTGGGCAGGTTGCGCCGGAATTTCCAAGATTGATATTGGAGGCGGCGCAAGGGGGCGCGCTATTGCGCTTTGCTCAAGCGACGTCGATTGCGAGCCAAAATGTCGCCGCGCAAACTGTTCATGCAGCCCTGCACAACGGGCGGGTGGAACGAGTAGCGGATATCGGCAGGCTGGCTTACTTGCTCAATCCGGGTCAGGCCTGTTTATCGCCGGATTGCGCAGGGAAACGGCTGTCGGCCGCGTGGGCGCTCTTGCAATGGTTAAATGGTGAATTCACACCGACGAACTCTGCGACGAGAGGGCTTCTCGATCGCCAGATGATGGCCTTTTTTCTGGCCCGAGGACATCGTAGCGGCTTGATTGAGCAGCTTGGGAACGAAAGCGGCGACGGTCATTCGCCGTGGTTGAAAGATTTGGCTCTTCT
This sequence comes from Acetobacter sacchari, assembly GCF_017377715.1. Lineage (GTDB taxonomy): Bacteria > Pseudomonadota > Alphaproteobacteria > Acetobacterales > Acetobacteraceae > Acetobacter > Acetobacter sacchari. The sequence continues at coordinate 10,439 of NZ_JAFVMF010000027.1, forward strand.
CGCGCAGATGCAATCAAGATACCAGGCCGGCCCCCTTTTGGGAATTGCGCGAAAAATTCTACCGCATCTGACGCCGACCCTGAAGTTGTGGCGAAATCGGACCACGCGAACCCGTCGTGGAGAGGAGCTGGCAGCTGCCGCAGAAAGCGGAGACCTTGCGCGCATGGCGGAGATTATCGCTGATCCGCGTTCGGTCGCAAAAGATCGCTCGGACTGGCTCGTCGCCCAAAACGAAATGCGTCGCTTGACGCAGGAGCAGACCGATTTGGGAAAAAAATTGCCTGACGTGCCTCCGATGCTTCGCGCGGAAATGCTGCAGGTGGCGACGGCCCTGGGCGCCCTTGCAGCCATTGGCTCGCTGTGTCTGGAAGTCATATCGTGACCGTGGCGGCGCGGGTAGGGCACTCCATGAAATGGATCCATGGGTTGGCCTGTGGCGCGGCCCTCGCATGGCTGCCGGGTTATTCGCTTTTGGTGGTAATTCTTTTTCTTCCTTTGATTATAGCATATTTTTTTGATCGATCGCAGGATCATGCCTTGGTTAGAATGATGTTGCCGTATGAGTTTGCGGCGACAATCAGCCCTATGCACCAATTATGGCTTTCAGAAGGGACGGTCGACACAGCGCTTCGTCTTCTGATGGACCCCGTTGTACTAATTACGGCATGGTTGTCTGCAGGACTGGGGTGGTTCGTTCTGGAAGCGGCTCTGCTCTTCGCCAAGCTTTCGAAGCAATACAAGTCCAGCAAAGAAAAAAATAAAATTACCCGCCGTCTCAATGAAATTTCTGACGAGTGGGATCATGACCCCCCCCTGTCTTTTGAAGGCGGGAAGGTCAAGCCGGAAGCTGGACGCAGATAACCTTCAAGGCAGGGATCTGGCTATGATCGCGCGGAAGGCGGAGTGCGTGTTGGAGTGACATGACGCAGCGAACTGAACGCATGAGTTTTTCTGAGTAAAAATCTCGTATCAGAGATAGGACGTCCAGGAAGATAAAACCTGTGCTTGCCCATGTCCCGAGCCCGCCCCCGATAGCTTTGTCTTCGGATGTGCTGCCGTTCTTCAAATACTCAAAACGAAAACTGTTGAAGCGGTGAGTTAGGACAGTTTTGCAGCGATCGCCTGAGCCTCTGGATTGGGAGCTTTACGTTTTAAGTTTCGTCGCAGATCTGGATAAGGCACGCTAGAGCCTGACGAAATAAGGCGTGGCAAACGCATAAAAGATTTAACAACTATCTTGCCTCCCGTAGGCTGCAGGATAGTTGCAAAAAATCACCGTGTTTGCTGAATCGCCGACAGAAGCCATGCACCGCCGCGTGACGGTCGAATGAATGTCCAAAGTTCGGTCAACGTCACCGGTTCGGTCGAACTGCCCTCGACCACGCGTCCGGTCATATCCGTCGTAAGATCGATCAGGCTGTAACGCATCGCTACGGTGGCGTAATCGTATCCATTTTCCGACCATGCTTCGGCAAGGTCGCCTTGGATGAACTGAACGTCAGAGACGATATTGCGCTCGCCACGGCTGGTCAGTCCGCTGAGTTGTTCGTTGAAGTAGCCAACCATTTCGGGCGTCGCCATGCCTTGCAGCGCACGAATATTCTGCTGGCTCCACGCAGATTGAATGTTGAGCAACAGCCTTTGGAAGGCCTGATAGTCCTCGGAGCTTATCTGGAGCGCGCCGCCGCCGCCGTTTCTGGTTGTTGAGAAGGGGGAGGCGCCAAAAGGGGATGGCGCCGAAGCACGACGGCCGACAAACTTTCCAAACAACCAACGCGCAATGATCACGAGTACGGCGATCTGGAACAGAAACCAGATAAAGCTGAAAAGACCGTGGATTCCTCCGAAGAAGCCGTGTCCTGTGATGAGGCCGAACAGTCCTGCGCCCAGCATCCCGCCAACAAACGCGCGGAGAAACGGATGTCGCGCGCCCATCATCGGGGCTGCGCCGCTCCTGTAGGGCGCGCCGTAGCCCGGAATGGCGGAGCCGGTGGAGGCAGGAGGCGCAATGGTGCGGTCCATAGGCATAGCCCCGGAAGGCGCTGTGCGAGTCGGCGCGGGCGCGGACCAAGTTCTGCCGCCTCGACTTCCCATTGATCCGCCGCCGCCCGGACGCGCCATTGACGGTGAGATGGACACCAGAACGAGAAGCGCTGCCGCGAGGGCGGAATTGCGGCGGGAAAAGGCGAACAGTGGAGGTCTCCTCAGGAATTAAACAGGGAACTTCGCGATCGCAGGGGCGCAAGCGTCCGATACAACGTTACGTCCTGTTCGCATGTAATGCGAACAGGACGTTTGCTCCTCGAAGCTCAGGCTCCGGCCACGCTCAGCGCGTCGATCCGCAGGGTAGGAGCGTCCGAGCCAAAGCGGAAACGAAGATCGTTGGCCAATCTTATACGGGCGAACATGTCCAAAAGATTGCCGGCGATTGTGAATTCGGCAATCGGTTCCGCCAGTTGCCCATCGCGGATCATGAAACCTGTGCCGCCACGGCTGTAGTCGCCGGTAATGCCGTTGATGGCGGAGCCCATCATCTCGGTGATGTAAAGGCCCTCCTGGATATCAGACATCAATGCTTCGGGCGTCTCCTGACCGGGCGCAAAGAACAGGTTCGTCAATCCCGGCGAGGGAGCCGAGGAAGCCCCTCGCGTAGCACGGCCATTGCTACGCAATCCCAGTTGCCTGCCGCTGCGGCTGTCCAGCACCCAGGTTTGCAGGACGCCATCTTCGACAAGCGACAGCTTCTCGCAGCGAAGGCCTTCGCCGTCGAACGGGCGAGAACGCGCGCCGCGCCTGCGCGTCGGATCGTCGATGACGGAGACGCCTTCTGCGAAGATACGCTCTCCCAGCTTCGTCTTGAGAAAGGACGTGCCGCGTGCGATCGAAGCCCCGTTGATCGCGCCGCTCAGATGCCCCAGGAAACTGTTTGCGACACGTGGGTCGAAGACGACGGGAAATGCGCCAGTGCGCGGTCGCGAAGGATTCAAACGGGCCACTGCCTTGCGGCCCGCGCTCGTGCCGACGGCGATTGGGTCGCCAAGATCGCTGAGATGTACGGCGGAATCGTAATCGTAATCCCGCTGCATGCCCGTACCTTCGCCCGCCAGAACGCTGATGGACATGGAATGGCTCGTGCGGGCGTAGTGACCGGCGACGCCAAGAGTGCTCGCCAGCGCCACTTCACTACGGCCCCAGCTTGCGCTGGCGCCTGACGTATTGGTTACGCCGTCAATGGCGCGCGCTGCGTCTTCGACTGCGCGCGCGCGGTCAAGAAGCGCATCGACCGTTGGCTCAGTTGCGTCGACAAGATCGAGGTCGTTCTGGTCGATACGCCCAATCAGCGCTGAACTGTCCGGCAAACCGGCATGGGCGTCCTCGGGGAGGACACGCGCCATCGCCAGAGCCTGCTCGACAAGAGCATCGAAGCCGGCAGGATCGAGGTTCGAGGTCGAGACGATGGCTGCGCGACGCCCAAGGAATACGCGCAGCCCAAGGTCAGTGGTCTCCGACCGCTCCAGTTCCTCAGTAGCGCCGTTGCGGACGCCTACGCCCAGCGACGTTCCGCCGATAAATACGGCGTCAGCCGCGTCGGCGCCGCCTTTCTTCGCGCGCGCGACAAGGTCACAGGCGAGGTCAAGAGGCGCATCGGTCATGCGGCGAGTTGCTCCTGAAGCGCGCCGAGCGAAAGCACGCCGCTTACGGGGCCGATGGAGGCCAGGGTTGGGTAGCCGCCGAATATTCGTGTCGCAACACGGCAGACGTCCGCCGCCGTCACGGCGTCGATCTTGCGTACTGTTTCGTCGATTGGGATGAGGCGGCCGAAAATCTGGAGTTGTCGAGCGATTTGCTCGCAGCGGCTACCGGTGCTTTCCAGCGACATAAGCAGGGAGGATTTGAGCTGCGCGCGCGCGCGGGCCAGTTCGCCTTCGCCGACCTCACGCTGGACCTTGCGGAGTTCAGCCATGGTGACGGGAAGAAGTTCGCTCGCCTCCTTCTCTCCCGTTCCGGCGTAGATGCCGAACAGGCCGCTGTCGAGGAAAGGTGCGTTAAAGGAATACACCGAATACACCAGCCCGCGCTTCTCGCGTATTTCCTGAAACAGCCGCGACGACATGCCGCCGCCGAGCAGGGTCGAGAGCAGGAGCGCCGGATAATAGTCGTCGTCGCCGTAGCCAACTGACGGAAAACCCAGCACGATATGGGCCTGATCGAGATCCTTTTCGCGGCGGAACTCGCCGCCGGTATAAAGGCCGGGCAGGCGCGTAGGCAGGCTTGAGGTAGGCAGATCCGCGAAATGCTGCGCGACGAGATCGACGACGCGCTCGTGCTCAAGATTGCCGGCGGCGGCGACCACGATATTTTCTGGCGTGTAATGCGTACGCATGTAGGACATCAGCGTCTCGCGGCTCATCTCGCGGATGAGATCCTCGGTGCCGAGCGTCGGCAGGCCCATGGGCTGCGCGGTAAACGCCGTTTCCTGAAAATGATCGAAGATGATGTCGTCGGGCGTGTCGTTGGCCTGTCCGATTTCCTGCAGAATGACGCCGCGCTCACGCTCCACCTCCTCGGCCTCGAACGAGGAGTGCGTCAGGATGTCGCCGATGATGTCGACGCCCAGAGCAAGGTCGCCCTTCAACAGCTTGACGTAATAAGCCGTCTGCTCCCGCGCCGTGTATGCGTTGATGTGCCCGCCGACATTCTCGATCTCTTCGGCGATCTGCACCGCCGAACGGGAGGCTGTGCCCTTGAACGCCATATGTTCCAGAAAGTGCGAGACGCCGTTTTCTTCCTGACGTTCGTTACGGGTTCCGGTGGCGACGTAAGCTCCGAATGACACCGTCTCGACGCGCTCCATGCGCTCGGTGACGACGGTCAGTCCGGAAGGCAGGCGGGTCTGTTGAATAGGGTCGGTCATGGTGATCCTGAAAGAAGCGGCGCGCCGCCTCGGGGAAATCAACGGGCGTTGTGCAGGGCGCCGATCCGCACGGCGTCTTCCACGACGTCAAGGCGATTGGGGACGACGCGATAACGCTCCTCCCGTTCGTAGAGATCGGCGAGCGCTGGAGGAAGCGCCGGGGTGACGCCGACAGCCGAACGCATCGCGTCGGGAAATTTCGCCGGGTGCGCGGTCGCCATGGCGACCATGGGGCAGCCTGCCTCCCGATATTTGCGGCCCGCAGCGACGCCGATCGCACTGTGCGGGTCGGCAAGGTAGAGGCTGTCTTTGTAGAGACGCTGAATCTCGGCTCCGGTCGCCTGATCGTCAAGGGCGAGGCCTGAAAACAGCTCCCGCGCGGAGGCCCACACTCCGTCAGGCACGTCCATCTTTCCTGTCGTCCTGAAACCGGACATCAGACGTTCGCATGCTGCGGCGTCGCGGTTCAGGAGTTCGAACAACAGGCGCTCGAAGTTCGAAGAGACCTGAATGTCCATTGACGGAGACAGGCTGGGCGCGACTTCTCGCGTGGACATGTCGTTCGCATTGAGAAAGCGGGTCAGGATGTCGTTCCGGTTTGAACCGACGCATAGGCGCCGTATCGGCAGCCCCATCTGACGCGCTGCCCATGCGGCGAGGACGTTCCCGAAATTGCCGGTCGGCACGGCGAACGACACCTCCCGGTCCGGCGCACCGAGCGCGAGGGCGGAGTATACGTAATAGGGAATCTGGGCTGCGATTCTCGCCCAGTTAATGGAGTTGACTGCGGAAAGGCGCATCTCCGTGCGGAACGGAGCGTCCGCGAACATGGCCTTCACCAGATCCTGACAGTCGTCGAACGTGCCTTCCACGGCGATATTCGCGATGTTGGCGTCGAGCACGGTCGTCATCTGCCGCCGTTGAACTTCGGACGTCCTTCCCTCCGGATGCAGGATCACGACGGTGAGGCGGTCGCGACCACGGCAAGCTTCGATCGCCGCCGACCCCGTGTCGCCAGAAGTCGCGCCGACGATGGTTACGCGTTCGTCACGCTCCGTCAGCACATGGTCGAACAGCCGCCCGAGCAACTGCATCGCCATATCTTTGAAAGCGAGCGTCGGTCCGTGAAACAGTTCCTGCACGAACAGGCCGTCCTCGACCTGCACCAGCGGCACGATGGCGGCATGGTCGAACCGCGCGTAGGCGTCGCGGCACAGCTCCAGAAGGGTCTCATGCGAGATGGAGCCTTCAGCGAAAGGCGCAATGACGCGGGCCGCCAGTTCCGGGTAGGGCAGGCCGCGCATGTCCCGCCATTCCTCGGCGGAAAACTGTGGCCAGCTTTCGGGCATGTAGAGCCCTCCGTCATCGGCGAGGCCAGCGAGGAGAACGTCGGAGAAGGAGCGAACTGGCGCGCGTCCGCGGGTGGAGAGATAACGCATGGCTCCAATATAACCCGTCTGGCCTCGCCCGCGAATAGGCGGCGACGTCCTATTTACGCAGGACGTCGGAGGTCGCGTCCGCCGGGGTGTGAAGAGCGTATACTGTTTCTGGCCACACGACCGCCGAGTGTCCCTGATGGAAACGCGGGGCGCGATCGAGTTGCGCCGCCGGAATGATGAGCCGCCCGTCAGGCGCGAGCGCAAGGCCGCCCGGCCATGTCAGACGGGGGTCGGTGATCAGATGATGAGGGATACGACCGGGCGTGTAACTGTCGACGCTGCCTGTAGCGACATCTGACCAGTAGAGCGTTCCGTCGTGACCAACCGCCAACCCTCCGAGGGCGCCGGTTTTGTACCAAAGGGTCGCCGCTTCCTGAAACGCCGCTCCGGTGGACGCGGGATCGTCGAGGAAAGCGGTGTTCACGCGATAGAGCGGTCCGCAATAGGCTTGAACATACAGCCATTTTCCATCGGGGCTGACGGCGATAAGGTTGGCGTCGATGGCGATGGGGCGTCCATCCGGCGCCGCAACGACGCCGTCCCTGGCCTGAATCGGCCGTCCTGCGGTCAGCGCAGGATGATGGTCCATGAAGCGTTGTGCGACGCCGCTTCCCAGATCGATGACGAGAAGACCTGCGACGCCGGAATCGAGTACGTATGCTGTCCGTCCATGGATAGCTATGCCGCCAAGCACGCTGCCCGGGCGCAGTGCAGCCGGATCGATGGACAATACGCGCGTGACGCTGTCGCTGTGCGTGTCGATCTCGACCAGCCGGGCGTCCGCGGTCGGCGGCTTTTCGCGGTCAGGGACGCCACTGTCCACGGCCCAGAGTTGTCCGTCCGGCGCGAGAGTTATTCCGGCCAAAGCCACGAAATGTTCGTCGACCGGGCCGTCTGCGGCGTTCCATGCAGCATTTGGGTACGCCGCAGGCATTTCGTTCTCGCGCGCGATGCTGAGCTGTGGGCCATTGCCGCCGAGCCAGCGTGGAGCCTGCAACGCCACGCGTCCATCTGGCAGGGCCACAACCACGTCCCAAAGCTGGGAGCTGGAGGTAAAAATAGGCGTGAGGTCTGCTGCCGCGGCCTCAGGCGCAATTGGCATAGGCACGGCATGGACGTCCGTTGGGAGTAGTATGGCTACTGCGGCGCTAGCCACGAGCGCCAGAGCGCCCGGAGAGCGGAAGGCTCGTGGGCGTGTGTCGGGCAGCCACAGGCTCGAAAGCCGCCTGATCGGAGACCGGCTGTTCGTGAGCATAGCGGCTTTAGCCGGGATGCTTCCGCATTGATCATGTTGAGGTGGCGAGATTCGCGCCAAGGCGCTCTGATCCAGATCGGCGAGCCTCGCACCGTTACGGCTGAAAAATCTCAGGTCTGAAGGACGCTGGTTCGAGGGGCCCCGCGCCATAAGGCGGTAGCGGAGGAGGGGGGAGCGAAGTCGGGCGGCGAGTCTCATGGCGGGCAATTTCGCCCGCGCCGTTCGGCCTTGGCAACCGTCGTCCGGCGCCAGTCACCGTTGTGCATAAGTCGGGCTTTCGGAATGGTTACGCGTGGTTCGCCAGAGCCAGCCCTTCCGCAACCGAGACGAACTCTCCGCCCAGTTCGACCTTCTCTTCCCCGAAACGACGCGTGAACATAGCCCGGACGGCGGGAACGAAGGACGTTCCGCCTGTCATGAACACTCTGTCTATACCATCCGAATCGATCTGGGCGCGGGCCAGAGCCCGGGAGACGCTGTCTTCAAATTGGGCAAGATCGGGGGCGATCCATTGCTCGAACGCCTCGCGCGTCACTTCCTGCTCGATGGAGAAATTTTTCTGACTGAAACGGAGAGTCGCGCGGTCGGAAGAGGATAGTGCGCTTTTGACGTCGGACACGGCGCGGTAAAGGGTCTGTCCATTCTGCTCGCGAACCAGTTCGATCAGTCGCGCAATCAGCTCCGGTTCGGCGGCGCCGCGCGCCACCTCCGCCATGTCGTTGAGAGTTTTGGGGGTGCGCATCAGCGACAGCCGGTGCCAGCGCGCCAGCGCGGTGTACCATTCGATGGGGACAGGCAACGGAGAGCCGCCCATGACGCGATAGACGCTGTCGCGACCGAGCAGAGGCGAGACCATGTTGTCGATGATCCGATAGTCGAACTGGTCTCCGGCAAGTCCCACGCCAGCGTGGCCCAGAGCTTCGGGAGGCTTCCCGGACGCCGGGTCGAAACGCATGACGGAGAAATCGCTTGTGCCGCCGCCGAAGTCGGCGACCAGCACGGTTGCGGGGCTGGTGAGACGTTGGGCGAATTTCCACCCGGCGGCTTCAGGCTCCAGAAGAGTGGAGACGTCGGTGAAGCCGGCCTGCGAGAAACTCTCGCGCAATCTGCGTTCACCCAGCGCGTCATCCGCGCCGTCTCCGACGAAGCGAATCGGTCGACCAACCGTCACGGCGCAAGAATCGGGGGAGACGCCAGCCTGGGCCATCAACTCACGCAGAAACGAGGCGATCAGACTTTCAAGGGTCATCCGCTGCCCGAATATCTGCGTCTCGCGAAAGCTCGCCTGCGCGAGATAGGACTTCATCGACATGATCAGCCGACTCTCGGCGGGATCGTCGAGATAGGCCTCGATGGCTTCAGCGCCTATCGCGCGCTCGAGGGTCGAGCGGCCTCGGCCTTCCTCATGCCAAAAGCATAGCAGAGTGCGGCATGTCTCTGCGGACGTTGCGTCCGGTCTTTTGAAGCTTGCGGTGCGTGTTGTGCCGTCGGGCTGACGTATGACGACGACGCTGTTCGTCGTGCCGAAGTCGATCCCGATCCGCGTCTTTTCAGAGAATGCGATGTCGTTCATGGGCGGCGGGGATAGAGAGCGTCATTCGCCCTGTCCAGTGTCGGCCTGGTGGCTTTAATCTTCGTCGTGCGCTTTGCCGCGGAACCCGTGGGTGGAGAGGAAGCAGGGCACAGTTTCGGCATGCCCTAGCGCCGTGCCCCGCCCTTCGGCGCAACCGATGTCCGTCAGGAAGGCGAGTGTCTCGGGGCAATCGACGCCGTCTGCGCGGGTAGCAAGTCCGAAGTCGGCGCCGAATCGGACGATGGCGCGGATGAGCGGCGGCTCGGCTTTCGCGACGGTATGAGGCCGCAGGAGAATCTGCCGGTCGAGTTTCAGAGCGCTCAGCAGACCGGTGAAAGCACGGTCTCGTAAGAGAGTGAGGCTGGTCACGCCTGCGCCCAGTCCGGCGAACACCAACCCCACACCGAGGTCGTGCAGGGCCGCCAAAGCGTAGAACAGGTCGTCGTTTTCAGACGCGAGCGTGTTCTCACCAAATTCGAGTTCAAGCCGTGAGGCGTCCAGCTTCGTGGCGGCGAGTGACGTCGCCAGATGAAGGATCAAGTCGTCAGGTGGCGTCTCAACGGAGTCGAGTGGTAACGCAAGACGGCAGTGAGCCGGTAGCCGCGCTGCGATGGAGCAGCCACTTTCAACTATGGACGCCCACAGCGCATCGCTCCGTTTTCGCCGTGCGCTACGCGCCGTCAGTCCGGCGATATCGAGGTGAAGGTCGGCGCCGCTAAGCGTCTTTGTATCCAGGGCAAATCGTGGGGCCAGCATCGGTGAAAGAAAACGATCTTCGGAACCGGTGGAGGTCATGCGGGTGAGGCGTCTACGCGATGATCCGGTGAGCCCGTGGGCGGTCTTCACTGACTTTAGGCTCCGTGTCGCTTATGTGGCGAAAGCCTGTCACGGAAGCGTAACCGTCAGGTAAATATGGCTTATTTTCATCTATTTGGCCGACCAGGGCTGATGATGGGGCAATCAGGCTCCGTATACGACGAAGCCGCGCCGACAGATGTCGACGCGGCTTCAAAGTGGCTTGGCCGTGGCGAAGAAGCTTAGGACACCGCCTGCTTCAGCGCTGCGGTCAGATCCTTCGTTCCGGCGGTGCCGCCCAGATCGCGGGTGCGAACTTCACCGGCGGTGATGACCTTGGCGATCGCGGCGTCGATGCGATCAGCCAGATCCTGCCGACCGACGTGGCGCAGCATCATGACGGCGGCAAGCAGGAGCGCCAGAGGATTCGCAACGCCCTTGCCCGCGATGTCAGGCGCGGAGCCGTGGACGGCCTCGAAGATCGCGGCCTTCTCGCTGATGTTTGCGCCCGGGGCCATGCCCAGACCGCCGACGAGGCCCGCCGTCAGGTCGGAGAGGATGTCGCCGAACAGGTTCGTCGTCACGATAACGTCGAACTGCCACGGGTTTGTGACGAGCTGCATCGCGCAGGCGTCGACGATACGCTCGTCAACCTCAACGCGGCCCTTGTACTCTTCGGCGACCTTCCGGCCCTCTTCGAGGAACAGGCCGCACATCTGCTTGATGATGTTGGCCTTGTGGACCAGCGTCACCTTCTTGCGGCCGTTTTTCAGGGCGTAGTCGAAGGCGAAACGGACGATGCGGTTGCACTCTTTGCGGGAGAGGAAGCCGCCGCTCATCGCGATGGCGCGCGGATCGCCGTCCAGAGGGATCACATGCTCGATCGCCGCATAGTAGCCTTCGAGGTTCTCGCGGACGATCACAAGGTCGATGTTCTCGAAGCGGCTGCCCGGAATGATCGACTTCGTCGGACGCAGGTTCGAATAAAGGCCGAACTCCTGACGCAGCGTGACGTTAATGGACTTGAAGCCGCCGCCTACCGGGGTGGTGAGCGGGCCTTTGATGGCCAGGCCTGTCTTGCGGATGCTTTCGATCGTCTGCTTCGGCAGGGGGTCGTTGACGGCGTCAACGCCGGCCATGCCCGCCAGGTGGGCTTCCCAAGCGAACGGCGCGTCGACCGCGTCGAGGATTTCGACCACCGAATCCATAATCTCGGGGCCGATGCCATCGCCGGCGATCAGCGTGGCGGGGATAGTCTTGGTGTTCGTCATCTATAAGCTCCCTTGCATCCGCCGCCTGTTCTGCCTTGCATCGCGTCGGAGCGCGATGCGCAATCGCGTGTTTTCACTTCCTCTTGATGGGAGAGCAGGCATGCGCGAGCCACGACCGTTCGTCGGATGGCAGAAGCGGCCCAACGCTCGCGAGGACGTGAGCGTGATACGCGTCGAGAATCCGGGCGTCTTCCTCACCAAGAACGTCGATGTCGATCAGACGCTGATCAAAGGGCGCGAGAGTCAGCGTTTCGAATGAAAGGAAGGCTTTGCCGTCCGGACCGATCTCCGGTTCGCAGACCAGAAGCAGGGTCTCGAGTCTGATCCCGAAGGCGCCGGGCCGGTAGTACCCGGGCTCGTTGGAGACGATCATGCCCGGGGCCAGCGCGATAGCGTTAGGCGCCTTTGCGATTCTCTGTGGCCCTTCGTGAACCGAAAGGTAGCTGCCGACGCCATGACCGGTTCCATGGTCAAAGTCGAGTCTGGCCTGCCACAATGCGTAACGCGCAAGCGAATCGAGCGCATGTCCCGTGGTTCCGACTGGGAATACGGCGCGCGCCAGCAGCAGGTTACCCTTGAGAACGCGGGTAAAGCAGGATTTGATCTCCGCTGGCGGCTCGTTCGGGCCGGTCCAGACCGTGCGCGTGATGTCGGTCGTGCCGTCCGGATACTGCCCGCCGCTATCGATCAGGTAGACCATGTCTGCGCCGATCGGTCGGCTGGACTCCGGCGTCACCCGATAATGCATGATCGCGCCGTTCGGCCCTACGCCGGAGATCGCAGTGAAAGAATCGTCGCGATATTCCGGCGCCTCTGCGCGAAAAGCCTGTAGGCGGGCCGCGGCGTCCAACTCCGTGGAGCCAACGGCGGAGCTTTCGAGCCAGTGCAGAAAACGGCAGACCGCCACCGCGTCGCGGACGTGAGCCGTCCGCGCGCCCTCCTGCTCGACGCGATTTTTACGCGCACGCGGCAATGCGCACGGGTCGGGAACGTCGACAGTCTTGGCTCCGGCGGCGGTAAGGGTTTGCTCGAACCAGACGGGCGTTCCGGCTGGATCGAGAGCGACCGTCTTGCCGGATAGTGCGGACAACGCTTCGGTCAACTCTTTCGGTGCACGGATGCCGACCTCATTACCAAGCCATTGGCGAATTTCCGGGCTGAACTTCCGCTCGTCGATGAACAGGTCGACCCGCCCGTCGCGGTGAAGCAACGCGGTGCTGAGGGTTACGGGCGTACTGGGCACGTCAGTGCCACGGATGTTGAGCAGCCACGCAATGGACGTCGTGTCGCTGATGACTGTGACATCGTGCCCTGAGGCGGCAAGCGCCTCCGCCAGTTCCGCCCGCTTTTCGGTGCTGCTGACTCCGGAGAATTCCAGTGGCTGGATAATGGCCGGGGAGAGCGGTTCCGCCGGGCGATCGGACCAGATAGCGTCGATCAGATTGCGGGACGTGGGGACGAGTTCGATGCAGCTGCTTTGCAAGGCATCGCGCGCGGCGCGGCTCATCACGCGCGGGTCGTACCCTATTCGGGCCAACTCGCCCGATTGAGTCTGGGAGGACAGCCAGTCACGGGGCGGGGTCTCCGTGATATGCTGCTTTTCCCAAACGGAGGCGTCGACCTCGTCATCCATCTGGGTGATGTAGCGACCATCGGAAAAAACGGCGGCGTGCTCCTTCAAAATCGCGGCAACGCCGGCGCTGCCGGTGAAGCCGCTGATCCACGCCAGTCGCTCGGCGCTGGCCGGTACGTATTCTCCCAGATACTCGTCGCTCCTTGGGACGATCAGCCCGTCGAGCCCCTCTTCAGCGATAATGGCTCGCAAGGCGGTGAGCCGACGGGCGAGTTCGGTGGTTCGGGCCGGTGAAGCGTCGGGCATGGCGGTGGGTCAACTCCTGGTGCGGCAACAAAACGAGGTCGGGCGGGAAAGCGCCCCGTGACAAGACCCTAGAGCAAAGGGGAGAGGCGTGGCGATGTGTCGGGTCTGACCGTCTTTTCGTTGAGGGTGCTGTGAGCTGTTGAGCGTGGGATTAAGGAGTATTCGACAGAGTTCACGACTTCGTGACGCCATGCCGACAGGCGGCGGATTATAGTTCGCCGGAGTCTAACTTCGAAGGAGGATCACAGCTATGGCATGGAACACACCGAAGATCACCGAAGTGCCCCTGGGCGCGGAGATCAACAGCTATGTTTGCGGTCAGAAGAAGTAAGACCCGAGCACAGCGTTTAAGGTTTGAAACGCCGTCGGCGCCTCGCGCTGGCGGCGTTTTACGTTTATAGCCACCGGCATGCTTAAAGTGATTGTGCTAGGGGCTGCCGCCGGAGGCGGTTTCCCTCAGTGGAACTCCAATGCTTCCTCCTGCAATCGCGCGCGGTCGGGCGATCCCGCCGCGCCAGCCAGAACACAGGCGTCAATCGCTTTTTCTGGCGATGGAGAGCGGTGGCATGTGGTGAACGCTTCTCCCGATATCCGGCAACAGATCAACTCAACGCTGGAGTTGCAGCCGAAGCATGGGCTGCGGTCTACCCCCATCGCCAGCGTGGTTCTGACTGGCGCGGAGGTCGACACCATTGCGGGGTTGTTGACGCTCCGTGAGCGCGAACCGTTTGATCTGTTTGCGACGGCTCAGGTTCTTGAACAAATCGACGCAAATCCCATTTTTGAAGCTTTGAACCGGGGGATCGTTGGCCGCCACGCCATGGCGCTCGACGAGCCTTTGACGTTGCAGACTCTTGAGGCTCGCCTGTTCGCGGCTCCGGGGAAAGTGCCGCTCTATGCTGAGAAGGGCGAAAATCCGGCGGCCGTGGTTGAAAATGGCGAGACGACCGGGCTGGAAATCACCGATGGAGATGTTCGGGTGTTTTACATACCGGGCTGCGCGCGTATGACCGATGCGCTTTGCGAGAGGGTCAGGGGCGCGGACCTTGTGATGTTCGATGGCACGCTTTGGCAGGATGACGAAATGATCCGTGCTGGTCTGGGGCGGAAGACGGGGCGCCGTATGGGGCATATGTCGGTGAGTGGACAGGATGGCGTGATCGACGCCTTCAGCGATCTCGATGTGAAACGCAAGGTTTTTATCCACATCAACAATTCGAATCCCATCCTGCTGGCGGACTCGCCTGAACGGACGCAAGTGGAAAGCAATGGTTGGGACGTGGCTTTTGATGGCATGAGGATCGAGTTGTGAGCGACAGGCTTCTGACCCCGGACGAACTCGAGGCGGCTCTTCGCGCCATCGGCGCCGAGCGCTATCACAACCTGCATCCGTTTCACCGCGCGTTGCATGACGGCAGGCTGAGCAAGGCGCAGGTGCAGGCCTGGGCGCTTAACCGGTATTATTATCAGGCCCGTATTCCGGCCAAGGACGCCACGTTGCTTGCCCGGTTGCCGACTGCGGAACTGCGGCGGGAGTGGCGCCGCCGCATCGAGGATCACGACGGCACGGAGCCCGGAACGGGCGGCGTCGCGCGCTGGCTGCGTCTGACCGACGGGTTGGGGTTGGACAGGAACTATGTTGAATCGCTGGACGGTCTTTTGCCCGGCACGCGCTTCGCCGTCGACGCCTACGTCCATTTCGTCGGAGAGCGTTCGATACTTGAGGCGATTGCGTCGTCTCTTACCGAACTCTTCTCGCCGAACATCATCAGCGAACGTGTGTCGGGAATGCTGCGAAATTACAGCTTCATCACTGAGGAAACACTCGCCTATTTCACGCCGCGTCTCACGCAGGCGCCACGTGATTCTGACTTCGCGCTTTTTTATGTGAAGGAGCATGCCCGGACGGTGGAACAGCAGCAGGCGGTAATGGACGCGTTGCGCTTCAAGTGCGGCGTGCTGTGGTCGATGCTGGACGCTCTGGATTATGCATATGTGACGCCCGGCTTTGTCCCGCCCGGCGCATTCGCGCCGCACGCAGGGTAGGTCCACACGATGAGCGCTGACCTGGAGGCCAGAATTCCCAGTTTTCTGCGGGGCGTTCGTTTGCAGCGCGACAGGGTTCGCGACCAGTGGATCGTGCAGGCGCCGGAGCGCGCTTTCATTGTAGATTCTATCGCGGCTTCTATTCTTCAGCGCGTTGACGGAGACGCAACGCTGGCGATGATCATTGACGCTCTGGCGACGGCTTACGATGCGCCTCGAGACGTGATTGCGCGTGATGTAATCGACATGGTTGAGGAGCTGACGGCGCGTCAGGTTCTCGTGTGCAAATCATGACAATTCCGTTTCCTATGAGTCTTCTGGCGGAGCTGACGCATCGCTGCCCGCTTCAGTGTCCGTATTGCTCCAATCCGCTCGCGCTTGAAAACGTCAGGAACGAGCTTCCGACGGACGTGTGGATGCGTGTCCTGGACGAAGCGGCGGATCTAGGTGTTCTTCAGGCGCATTTTTCCGGTGGCGAGCCAATGGCGCGCAAGGATCTTCCAGAACTGGTGCGAAGGGCGGCGAAAGCAGGTCTGTATGTGAACCTGATCACGTCAGGTATTCTTCTGGATGAGGCGTCTTTCATACCGCTGGTCGATGCGGGCGTGGATCATGTTCAGCTTTCATTTCAGGACGTCACGCCGGAAGGCGCAGATCTGATAGGGGGCATGAAAAACGCACAGGCGCGGAAGCTGGAGGCGGCGCGGGTGATTGTCGCTCAGGGCGTGCCGCTGACGTTGAATTTTGTTGTTCATCGTCTGAATGTGGAACGTATTCCGCAGATGTTCGATCTGGCGGAGGAATTGGGTGCGCGCCGGGTGGAAATCGCTCACACGCAGTATTACGGCTGGGGTTTGAAGAATCGCGCGACGCTCCTGCCAACGCGGGCGCAACTTGAGCAGAGCGAAAGGGACGTCGCTTCCGCGCGAGCGCGCTTCGGCGGGGAGATGGCGATAGACTTCGTCACGCCGGATTATTATGCGGACGAGCCCAAGCCGTGCATGGGTGGCTGGGGCCAGCGCTTCATCAACATCAGCCCAACCGGTCGTGTGCTGCCCTGTCACGCCGCGGAAACGATTCCGGGTGTCAGCTTCCCAACGGTTCTTGAGGATAGTCTTGAATCCATCTGGACAAAGTCAGATTTGTTCAACCGCTTTCGCGGCGTAGACTGGATGCCTGCGCCGTGCCGCACGTGCGACAGGCGAGAGGAAGACTGGGGTGGTTGCCGGTGTCAGGCTCTTGCCTTGCTGGGAGACGCGACCGCCACCGACCCGGTTTGTCGCCGCTCACCAGACAGAGGTCTGATCGACGCCGCGATCGCCGAGAGCGCCGATGCGCCGCTGGTTTATCGCCGTATGAGTAATCATAAATCTTAATAAAGGGATTTCTTGACTTCACGGTGTGTTGTGAGTTTCGTCGGATCATCCGACGAAACTGGGTTGGAAGCAGCGTAAAGCTGGCGCGGCTTTGCTGATGGCCGGTTGAGGGGACGCTGCCTTCTTTCAAGGGCAGCAAGGCGTCGTTCGCCTGTGGTTACGTGATCGGATGTTTCCGGCATTGTCCGCTATCGAACGTTTTTTCATCACTGCTCGTTAGGGACGTTCAATATGCAGGTGCGGTCGCGTTTGGCCGCTCCGGGCATAGCTGATTTTATCGGGAATAATCGCTGCCTGGACGTCAGCAGCATGTGCGCGGAATTTGGGGCGACCCGAAGGTTGCGGTCATTTCATTTCGCCGGAAAGATTCAGATGATTGAAGTTTCTTCCAATGATATTTTTAAAAAATACTGTTCTGTTAAGCAATTTTGTGAAATATTTGGTATTGGTAGAACGTCTTGCTACAAGTTGCTCGCAGAGGGAAAAATTTCGGCGGTCAAGTTCGGAGACAGAACGCTGATTGAGATTGCTCAGGCCGAGAAATATTTCAAGAACCTCCCTCTGTACTGCTAATAAATATTTCCAAGAATTTCTGCGGTGCCGGTTATGCTGGCCTTAATCACGATTTCCATAAAATTTTCCTTTTATAGTGGATTTAAAGACACCATGGATCGCGTAATCGTTTATCCAGGTCAGGTGATATCCGATACTGACACGCTTATCGCTCAACGCAACACTGAAATTGCTATAGGAAACGCACTTAGCGCAACAATCGGAACGGCGGGGCCTTTTGCCGTCGGGTTCGCTGCGACGTGCAGCGGGCAGGATCTTGTCGTTACTGTTGCGAGTGGGCACATCAACGAAGTCACCGTTATTGACGCTGATGCATATGGATCTCTGGCGGCGGACAGCGCGCAGGTTGTCCGGCAATATGTGAGCTCCGGAGCCTCCTTCACGCTCAGCGCTACGAGCGCAGCCCAGACGTTTTATATTTCTGCAACGTTGTCATCAGCAGATACGAACGCAACGTTGTTGCGTTATGTCGATGCGTCGGACGACAGTCTGACGCTTGCGGGACAGAATGGAGACGGCGCTTCACAGGCGACGATCAGGGCGGCGGTCGCTACTCTGGAGGTTACGACAGCGCCCCCGGTTGATGGCGGCATTCTGATCTGGAGCGTTGTGCTGCCTGCGAATGCGACTGCGGTGACGCAGTCCATGATTTCTCTGGCCAATAGTGCGCTGTTTTATCCCACCATTCCGCAATTGGCGCCAAAAGATTCGCCGCTGTTCACTGGTTCGCCGCGTGCGCCGACGCCGACTGCAGGCGATCAGTCCACTTTACTGGCCACGACCGCTTTCGTTGGGTCCTGGGCTTCCGGAAATCTTTTGAGCATTCAGTCTTATGTCGGTCCGTCTGCGACGGCGGGCGGTGCGAATACATTTTCGCTCAGCGTTCAGTCGCGCTGCAAGAGGGTCATCATTGCTATGTCGGCAGGCGGCGGCGGGGGCGGCGGTTGTCCGACCTGTACTGCTACGCAGGCGGGAATCGGCGGCGGCGGCGGCGCCGGCGCTTATGCTTTGCTGGCGATCGACCCGTCGCTTGTCTCGTTCCCCCTGACCGTATCGCTTGGTTGCGGTGGTCGGGGCGGGCAGTCTTCCGCAGGCGCGATGAGCGGTAACAGTGGTGGTCCTTCGTCCATAGGCAGCTTCGTAACGCTCGGCGGCGGTTTCGGGGGCGTGATTGGCACAGGATCCGGAGAGGCTGTGATCGGCGGTGCGGGCGTGGGCGGAAACCCGCAGGTTGTTACGACATCAGGCGTCACCGTTATCGTATCGTCCAAGGGACAGGGCGGGCAGTCAGGGCTTGCTGTTGGCATTTCCGAAAATTATTTCTTCGGATATGGCGGTATGGGAGGCAATCGTTCTCCCTATAGTGGCGGAGAGGAAGCTGGAGCGGGCCAGACCGGTAATGCGGGCGAATTGGGTTCGGGCGGCTCCGGCGCTTGCGTGTCTCCGGGCACAACTTATCAGAATGGCGGTGATGGAGGGAGCGGGTGGATGGTCGTCATGCAGTATGGATGACGCGGCCTCGTTTGGGATTTGGCTGACGTAAGCTATGTTTTCCTGTGTGCCCAGTTAGCACGCAGTCTGGAGTGTAGTTCAAGCTGTTCCGGGGAGCGTTGTTTTGAGGCGGATTATCGAACTGACAACTCAAGTCGGGTCGCGATAGTTTCAAAAAAAATGCGCCTAGGCGTGCTTCACGCGGTTTGCTTCGCAGCGAAAGCAGTTCGGGTCATGGTCGTCCACCATGCCCACGGCCTGCATCCACGCATAGACGACCACCGGTCCGACGAAGCGGAACCCGCGCGCTTTCAACGCCTTCGACATAGCAACGGATGCGGGCGACTGGGCAAGGACGACGCCCGTCCTGTTTACAATTGGCGCGTCGGGAACCATGCCCCATGTGAAAGCGGCGAAATCCTCGCCTTTCTCGCGCATGGCGAGATAGGCCTGCGCGTTGCCGATCGCGGCCTCTATCTTCGCCCGCGCGCGGATGACGCCGGGATCGCCCATCAGGCGTTCGACATCCTCAGGCCCGAAGCGCGCTACGATCTCTGGATCGAAACCACGAAAGGCCGCGCGCAGGGTTTCCCGGCGGCGAAGCACGATGAGCCATGACAGCCCAGCCTGAAACCCTTCGAGCATGAGGGTTTCCCATAGCGCCCGGCTGTCCCGCACCGGCTCGCCCCACTCCTCGTCGTGATAGACGCGCAGAAGGTCGTTCGTTTCCGCCCACCGGCAACGAAAAGGGGCGGGAGCGGTCATGGCGTCGACAGGCGGCGATACATGAACAGAAGATCCAGCCAGCCACCGAACTTCGTTCCGACCTCGGGCATTACCCCGGCGTGCTCGAAGCCGCAGCGTTCATGGAGCGCGATTGACGCCGCATTGTCCGCAGTAATCGCGGCCACCATCACGTGAAGTCCGGCTCGTTGCGCTTCGGCGATCAGCGTGTCCAGCAGTGCGCGCCCCACGCCTTTGCCCTGTGATTCCGGGTGGACGTAGACGGAATGTTCGACCGTATGGACGTAACCTTCGTAAGGGCGGAACGCTCCGTATGACGCGAAGCCAAGGGTCTTTCCGTTTTCTTCTGCAATAATTACGGGAAATCCGTCACGCTGTCGCTGTTCGAACCAGGAGAGGCGCTGTTCCAGCGTCATCGGCGTGGAGACCCAAATGGCGGTTGTCTCGTTGATCGCCTGATTGGTCAGCCACAGGATGTCGGCGACATCCTCGGTCGTCGCTGGTCGCGTCGTGACGGTCATCAGGGTTTCCTGTCGTAGGGTTTGCGGAGGATCAGCGTGCCCCAGTCGCCCTCGCGCAGGTGCTTCTCAAGAACCAGCCCCTGTCGCCGGTGAGCAGCGAGCACCATGCGGACCTGCTTGTTCAGCAACCCGGCGAGAATGGCGATGCCGCCGGGCGCCAGATTGGCCGCCAGGCTATGGGCCATCAGGCAGAGCGGGCGGGCGAGGATGTTGGCGAACACCAGATCGTATGGCGCCGCGTGGCGGATCGCTGGCGTGGACCACCCGTTGCCGAGGCGGCAGGTGACGCGGCGTGACAACTGGTTGCGCGCGGCGTTTTCCGCCGAGACGCGCACCGACCATGGATCGATGTCGGTCGCCAGAACCGGTCGCTTCAGCAGCGCGGCGGCGCCCATGGCGAGAATGCCGGAGCCGCAGCCGAGATCGAGAATGCGGCGGGGTTTGCGATATGCGATCAGCTCCAGTGCGCGAAGGCACCCGCGCGTGGAGCCGTGCTCCCCCGACCCGAAGGCGACGCCCGCGTCGAGCGTGATGGTGATGCGCCCGGCCTCTGGGGCGGTATCAAGGTGCGATCCCTGCACGAGGAAACGCTCTCCCACCGGTTGGGCTGGAAAGGATTCATAGGTGCGCGCCAGCCACCCTTCAGTCTCGGTGCGCGTCCGCTCCAGCGTGGCGTCTTCACCGCTGGTCAGCGCCGCGATCGCCAGAGCCGACGCGAGTTCCTCTTCGCCATACCCCACGTCCTTCACGCCCTCGACGCGCCAGAAGCGTTCAGCCTCGTCGACTTCGAAGATGCCGACAGTCGTGCAGATCATGCCGATGGCGCTCTCATACGCCTCGACAGACGCCTCGTGGACAGTCACGGCGATGGTCTCAAGCTCGGTCGCGTGCCGCCGGCGCGTGACAGTCATGGAAGGCTCCTTGCTGGTGAACGGGACAATGATCAGGCGAATTACACGAAAAACAGCGTTTAGTCGGGCGCGAGTTCGAGGTACGACGCCATGACGCGGCGGGACCCGGATTTTTCGAACGCAACCTCGGCTGCGCCGCGATCGGCGTCTATCACGACGCCATAGCCGAATTTCTGGTGAAACACGCGTGAGCCTATTTCAAGCGTCGGTGCTTCGGCGGCCAGCGCCTCCGCCAGCTTGCGGCGTTTGGCGACAAGCGGGGACAGGGATGTGGATCCGCCGTCCGAAAAAACGCTGGTGCTGAAATAGCCGCTGTAATCGCGTCGGGCCTGCCGGGAGGCGACCTCGCCTTCGCGCTCGACATACTCGTCAGGCAATTCGTCGAGGAAGCGGCTTGGCGTTGATTCCTGCCAGTTCGCGTAGATACGCCGGTTGGCCGCGTGCAAGATGATCGCCCGATGGCGGGCGCGAGTGACGCCCACGTAGGCGAGGCGGCGCTCTTCCTCCAGCCCCTTTTCGCCGCCCTCATCGAGCGTGCGCTGGGAGGGAAAGACGCCTTCCTCCCAGCCGGGGAGAAACACCGTGTCGAATTCGAGGCCTTTCGCGCCGTGCAGGGTCATCACGGAGACGCGGGCTTCTTCCGCCGCGCCTTCCGCGTCCATGACGAGCGCAACATGCTCCAGAAATTCACCCAGCGATCCGAAATCCGCCAGCGCACGTACAAGTTCCTTGAGGTTTTCCAGACGGCCGGGCGCTTCAGGAGACGTGTCGTTGCGCCACATGTCGAGATAGCCGCTTTCTTCAAGCAGCGCGCCGACCGCGACCACGTGGCCCTCGCGCTCCACCAGTGTCCGCGCCTCGTCGAGCCTGTCGAGCAGGGCTGCGATGTTTTCGGCCGTCTTGCCGCGCATCGCACCGCCGCCGATCAGGTCGCGCGCCGCCTGCGTCAACCCCATGCGGGCAGGGCGGGCGGCGGCGTGCAGCTTCTGTAACGCCGCTGGTCCGACGCCACGTTTCGGCGTGTTGACGATGCGCTCGAACGCCAGATCGTCCGCCGGGTGGTGCATGACGCGCATATAGGCCATTGCGTCGCGAATTTCGGCGCGTTCGTAGAAACGCAGGCCGCCGACGATACGATAGGGGATGCCGGTCTGGACCAGCCGTTCCTCGAAGGCGCGGGTCTGGAACCCTGCGCGAACGAGAATGGCGAATTCGCCGAGCGCGTGCCCGTCGCGTCGCCAGGCTTCGATACGTTCACATACGGTTCGCGCTTCGGCGTCGGAATCCCATACGCCGACAATGCGAACCGGTTCGCCTTCGGCGTCGTCGCGTCCGGGACGAAGGGTCTTGCCCAGACGTCCGTCGTTATGGGCGATCAGCCCGGACGCGGCGCCAAGAATCTGGGCTGTGGAGCGGTAGTTGCGTTCGAGGCGCACGATCTTCGCGCCGGGAAAGTCGGTCTCGAAGCGCAGGATGTTTTCGACCTCGGCGCCGCGCCAGGAATAGATCGACTGATCGTCGTCTCCGACGCAACAGATGTTGGACGATCCGTCCGGGCGCTTGGCGAGCAGACGGAGCCAGAGATACTGGATCGTATTGGTGTCCTGATACTCGTCCACCAGAATATAGCGGAAAGAGCGTTGATATTGTTCCAGCACGTCGGGGCGCGAGCGAAGGATCTCCGTCATATGGAGCATCAGGTCGCCGAAATCGCAGGCGTTGAGTTCCCGCAGCCGCGTCTGGTAGGCGGCGTAGATCGCCCGCGCGTTGCCGTCGGCGTATTCCGTATCTTCGGAGGGCGTAACCCGCTCGGGCGTCAGGCCGCGGTCCTTCCAGCGATGGATGACGCCAAGGAGGCCTGGCAGGGGCCATCTTTTCACGTCGACGCGCCATGGCTCGACGACCTGCTTCAGCAGGCGGAGCTGGTCGTCGGTGTCGAGGATCGTGAATGAACTTGTCAGTCCGACATAATCGGCGTGACGCCTCAACATACGCGCGCACAACGCGTGGAACGTGCCGAGCCAGAGCCCTTCGACCGGCTCCCCCAGCAACGTCGCGATGCGTTCGCGCATTTCGCGCGACGCCTTGTTGGTGAAGGTGACGGCGAGAATCTGCCACGGCTTCGCTCGTCCCGACAGGAGGATATGGGCGAAGCGGGTGGTCAGGACGCGCGTCTTGCCGGTTCCCGCGCCTGCGAGGACGAGCAGCGGCCCTTCCGTCGTTTCAATGGCGGCGCGTTGTTCCGGGTTCAGGCGATCGAGATGGGATGGCGTAGTCACCCAGACACTATAGAATGGCCGAAGGCGGGAGCCAAACGACGTGAGCGCGCTCGGCCAAGCGCTCAAGCTTGCGTGCGCGGCCTTGCGTCCGAGCGCTGTCGGACGGCGGAATTCCGCGGTTTGTGAGCGTCTGGCGCGCGGCGGCGCGGTCTTGCGGTCCAGTCGGCGCTTGACGATCGACGCCCGCCGCCGCACTTCTCAGTCTGGACTGGCGTTGCGGCAACTGGGGTCTCATGAGCACTCGCGTTCTGATCGATCATCGTAAGAGCGGCGCTGGCGCGCGGCATCCCGAGAAGGCGCATCGGCCCGACAATCCGATTGCGCGTAAGCCGGACTGGATACGGGTCAAGGCGCCGAATCATCCGACCTACCACGAGACACGCAAGCTGATGCGTGACAACAAGCTCGTGACGGTCTGTGAAGAGGCTGCGTGCCCGAACATCGGCGAATGCTGGACGCAACGTCACGCGACCATGATGATCATGGGCGAGATCTGCACGCGCGCCTGCGCTTTTTGCAACGTCACGACCGGCCTGCCGAACGCGCTGGATCATGACGAGCCGCAGCGGGTGGCCGATGCGGTCGCCAAGCTCGGTCTGCGCCATGTCGTCATCACCTCTGTCGACCGCGACGATCTGCGCGATGGTGGAGCAGAGCATTTCGCCCAGGTGATCGCGGCAATACGCCTTGCGTCGCCGGAAACGACGATCGAGATTCTGACCCCTGACTTCCTGCGCAAGCCCGGCGCGCTGGAAGTGGTCGTCGCGGCGAAGCCGGACGTGTTCAACCACAACATCGAGACGGTGCCGCGTCTGTATCCGACCATCCGCCCAGGCGCCCGCTATTATCAGTCGCTGCGCCTGCTCGATCGCGTCAAGCAGATCGATCCGTCGATTTTCACGAAGTCCGGCCTGATGCTCGGGCTTGGCGAAGAGAAGATGGAACTGGCGCAGGTGATGGACGATTTCCGCATCGCGGACGTCGATTTCATCACGATGGGTCAGTATCTGCAGCCCACAGTGAAGCATGCGGCCGTCGCCCGGTTCGTGACGCCCGATGAGTTTGGCGAGTACGCGACGATGGCGCGGGTAAAAGGCTTCCTGCAGGTCAGCGCGACCCCGTTAACGCGCTCTTCCTATCACGCCGACGCGGATTTCGCCGCCCTGCGCTCTGCACGCGAGGCGCTGCTCCGTGACAGGAAGACAGCGCCGGGGGTGGACGCTGTCTGATGCCTACGCATGCCGAGCGGCGGGTTCTTAATTACACCCCTGAAGAAGTTTTCGACCTTGTTGCGGATGTTGGGCGCTATCCGCAGTTTCTTCCATGGTGCGTCAATGTGCGCGTGCGTACACGCACGACGAGCGAGCTTGTCGCGGATCTGACCGTTGGTTTCGGGCCGTTTCGTGAGACGTTCACGTCGCGTGTGTCGCTTGACCGGCCAAAATGTATCCGAGTGACCTATGAGAAGGGGCCATTTCGGTATTTGAACAACGTCTGGACATTTTCGCCCGATCCGAACGGTTGTTTGGTCGATTTCTTTGTCGACTTCGAATTTCGTTCGAGATTGTTGCAGGCGGCGATCGGCGTGGTGTTCAACGAGGCTGTACGCTTGATGGTCTCGGCATTCATTCGTCGTGCGCGAGAGGTTTATGGACCGTCGCGGTTCACCGGCCCTTCGGCAGTGGGCGCTCCAGTCTCCCGTTGAGATCATTAATCTTCTGAATCTGACGATTGTAACGCAATTACAATAGCAGCTTACGATAATGTGTCGTTAAAATGCGCACCGAGTTGTGAAAACGGTCCGACAGACAGCGGGAGAGACAGGATGGTCAGCACGATCGGCGGCAGTTCCGCGTGGGGAACCATCAATGCAGGGCCGCGAAAGGTAGGGGCTCTGGAAGCGGCCTTCACGCCTGGAATGACGTTGACGACCGCACCGGACTGTAAGGCCATTGTCGAGCGCATCATCAAACATAAGAGCGTGATGGCGGAGCGTGGCGACATTAATCAACGCATCATCGACTATTGTGATTATTCTTCGCAGGTATTTAGCATTATCGGGTTCGCGAGCTTTTTCGGCAAGACCCCGGATCAGGTGGCCACGGCATTCAATATGTCCTCATCCGGCCTAGGAGTCTTTACAGCATTCGAAGATGCATACACTCGCGTTCGTGGGTACTGCAAAGGCGGATGGGCTCACGCCACGATCTATGGCGACGCCAAAATATATATTCCCAACCCTTATCTCAGCATGGAGCCGTACAAGGGAGCGCAGTCTTCAACGCCATACAACACCATTTCGTATTTCAAGCGTCGTTCGAAGCGACAGACGGCAAGTTCTCTGGCGTCGCTGTTAAGTATTTTTCTGCGCCCAAAAACTGTCGTCGACGTCGCGCAGTTGACCAAGGCGATACTGTCGCTCACGAGTACTTCCGTAAAACGCTATAAACTTCACAATATCCAGTTAGATGCGGGTGAAGATAAAAAACTGAAAGACTCCTTGAATAACGTAAAGGAATCAAAGACAAAAAAAATCTTCAAAAAGACGGCTGATTTCTTCGCCGGAGCTTCCCCGCATGGCGCTGGCCTCGTCTACGGGCAGGGGGTGGATATCAGCACCGTCGCCAAACAGGTCGGCGGAGGTGTGCAGATTGCGGCCAGCACATATAAATCTCTCGATAAACTCTCCCCGGATTGGCTGAAATTCTTCAAAAAAATCTTCGATCAGGAAAATCACAACAGCCCGGTTCCGTCGGATGAATCGACGAATATCTACGTGGCTGCGGCTTACATTCATTTTCGTGCGACGATCGAACAGGCTGGGTTCAATCACGATCTGGACCAGAACACGACCGGGGCTGCGCGTCGGCATATTCCTCAGCAATCCCAGCAGGAGGCGCAATACCTGGCTCGCAACAAGGGTGCTGGAGGGCTTCTGACGCGGCATTTCGCGAAAACAGCCTATCAGGCGCAGCGACGTGATGTCGTGGAGCAGGCGGGGGCGAGTTACGCCAAAGAAGAGGCCGGGCGGGCCGATGCCGGGCCAGCCACCCGCATTATCAAGACGGTGTTCAGTTCCACCTATGGCAGTCAGGGACATCAATATGATTGGCTGGCTTTGATCGACGAACCTGAAGGTTGGTTGGCGCTAGCCAACAAGCTTTCGATTTGAAGGGTGAAGCGGGTAGTTTTAGGTCCGTGTAGCGGAGGAGATCTAAAGTAGGCCCAATGGGGTAGTGTCGACACCGACTGTCTGCGCTGCTGTAATGTAGAGCGGCGCGAATACTATGTCGCGCGCGGATACGATGAAATCCAACGCCTAATGGCATTCTTCACGGACAAAGTTATACGCCGGGGTGGGGCTCGCGGATTGCAATTACGACGCTCCATGTAGTTTTGTGGATCAAGGCAATGGCATCGACTGGCGCAAGGAACTTGATGAGTTAAACGGAATAGAGCCTTCGATACAAAACTGAAAATTTGCGAGTAAATTACCAGAGAAGTGTGAAGTAAAGACGTCACGCTCGTAGCAAGGTCGTGCTCAGTCGCTCCGACGATATCCTTCTAATGCATCGTCGAACGCGACACGAAAGATACCGAGGCAACTGCTTCTCATGCATTTGCCTCATTCCAATTATCATCCGAGCTTGGAGAAAGTTGTTTCTAAGTGTCACCACTTTGAATTGCATCTCTTATATAGACACGTAATTCGTCAAGAAGTAATCTTACGCTCAATTTTACATAGTCGCGGGACGGAAGAACGGCATACAAAGAAACAGCTTCCCCTGTATAGGCAGGAAGAACATGTACAAGGCTTCCGGATTTAAGGCTGTCTTGTGCATCCCAAAGTAATTTGTAGGCAATTCCTTTGCCGGAAATTGCCCAATCGTGAATTATTTCCGCGCTAGTACTACTCAATTTTGGAGTAACATTTACTACCTGCGAATGGGTATCACTTTCTAACGCCCATTGGCTGATGGGTTCCATCGTCTTATACCGACGCAGACAGAGGCACGTATGCAATTCCAAGTCTTGTGGCGTGACCGGTGCTCCAAATTTTTGAATATAGTCAGGTGACGCGCAAAGAACTCTAAAAGTGGATGCGATTTTTGTAACTATTGCACTTGGAGATTCAGGTAGTCCGACGCGAATAATTATATCAAGGTAATCGTCGAAATTATAAGATCCTTCGGATGCGACAGCCAAATTCAGTAAAAGCTCCGGGTGTTTTTCGCCAAATTTAGCGATGAAGGGCGCTAACTTATTCCTCCCGAGTTCGAGAGGGGCCCCGATAGAAAGCGCGCCTCTTAGAAGCTGATCGGATGTCATTATTTCAGCTTCGAGACGCTCCGCTCCAGTCACTAGTTTAAGGCCGCCGTCGTAGTATAGCTGGCCGGCGTCACTCAAATGAAAGTGCCTGGTGTTTCGGATTATCAGAGTCACGCCGAGGCGTTCTTCAATCCGCCTTAACCTGCGGGAAACAGCTGCGGGCGAGACGCCAAATCTACCAGCTGAAACAGTCACACCGCCTGCTTCCACCAACTGCACAAAGAAGCTCAAATCGGTCACGTCGTCCAAAGCCATAAATGCACCCTCCCGCCTGACAAACTTGAAGCTTCTTTAACCACTAGGAGAGTGAAAATTTAATTGCGTCCAACGCAACATGTATTTGCGTCACAGCACTGTGGCAAAAGATGTCTGGCTGAGTAAGGTGCGTGCCAACCGGAACAGAATGCACAGGCGGTGAGCATGAGCGTCTCCCTTCAGACATCTGCGAGCAACGAGATGTCGCTTGAAAGAGCGATAATTGGGACGTGGCAGTTGGTGTCGTACCAGGTTGAACTGCAAGCCACCGGCGAATTTATAGACGCTATGGGCGAGGAGCCTCGAGGTCGGGTGATTTTTACGGCTGACGGGTGGGTGGCGTTTAACCTGGAGGGGACTGGCCGCGAGCCAGCTAGGTCAGATCAAGACCGCGCGCACCTCATGAACACGCTGGTTGCATACATCGGCCGGTATCGGATTGAGGGAAAGCAGTGGGTGACGACTGTCCAGACTGCATGGGCGCCTGAATGGGTGGGAACGGAGCAACGACGGACGGTTAAAATTTCTGGAAATATCGCTGAGGTAGTCACGCCGTGGCGGAAGATGCCAAACTGGGCGGCCGATCAGATGTCCAGAAGTATCATTAAATTTTCTCGAGCGACGTGAAGACATCGAATTAGCTCATGATAACAAGAGGCGATCCTCGAATAGATGTGGTGGATGGCGAAAGGCTGGAATCCGTCCGGCCTCAGCTTGAAGCGTTTCTGTCCACAAATCACCTGAAATTAGATAGCGGCGTAAACACTTTCGTTGTTGCGTACGATCACGGTGACGGACGCATTGTGGGCTGCGCCGGCCTCGATCGAAATATAGTCAAGTGCGTCGGCGTAGATGAGTCATTTCGCGGATCGGGTTTGAGTCTGAAGATAGGAACTGAAGTCGTCAAATTTGGTCTTGGTGATGGGTATGATGATTTCTTTCTGTACACAAAATACGAAAATTCGCGACTATTTCGCGGGTGGGGATTTTCTCCGATTATCGAAATTCCTGAACAGGTCTCGTTTATGGAGTTTAACCCGGCCAGGTTATCCAGTTATCTCGCTAAGCTGAGTTTAGAAAAAAAATCGGGATCTCGGATCGGCAGTGTGGTGATGAATGCTAATCCGTTCACAAACGGTCACCGTTATCTGGTTGAGCAGGCGAGTAAGGAATGTGATTGGGTGCACGTGTTTCTTGTGAAAGAAAATGCGTCGCTTATACCGTACGATGATCGGCTGATGTTGGTTCGCGCAGGTATATCTGACCTTCCAAATGTAATCGTACACGCAGGTTCAAACTACATAATATCGCGGGCAACCTTTCCGCAGTATTTTCTAAAAAATGCCGCAGAGATCAATGAACAAGCATCAGCAGTTGACGCGCTTCTATTTCGGAAATACATCGCGCCAACTCTTGATATAGATGTTCGATATGTAGGCACTGAGCCAATAGATAAGACTACGGCGATGTATAATCGTGTGTTGATGAAGTATTTGTACACTTATCCTTACGATAGCCGCCCGATAAAGTTAAAGGAAATAAAGAGGCTGGAATACGGGGACACGATAGTGTCGGCAACGGCAGTCAGAGCGCTTCTAAGCAAAAGGAACTTTGATGAAATTAAAAAAATAGTCCCTGAAACAACTTTGTCATTTTTAAGAAATTTCGATACGCTGCGAGAGGATCGAGCTGCATGAAGATAATAAAAAAAGGGATGGCTGGGACGTTGGAATCCAGCGATGTTCTTGTCGTTATTTCACCAAATAACGATATCGGATTGAAACTTGTTTTACAAAGCAAGGTTGAAAAGCAATTCGGGTCGGCGATCAGAATGTGTGTGAAAAATACTTTAGCAATGTGCGGGGTGAGCGACGCGGTCATCGAAGTAAGGGACCAGGGCGCCTTGGAATGTGTAATCAAGGCCCGCGTCGAAGCAGCAGCATATAGAGCAGCGGGTGAAACCAACTCAAGGTTTGAGGTGCCGTCATGAAACTTCGTCGCAGCATGATGTTCATTCCCGGTGATAATGCAGGAATGTTGTCGAATTCATATATCTATAAGCCTGATTCTGTGATGTTCGACCTCGAAGATGCGGTCAGCCTGACAGAGAAGGATTCCGCGAGACTGTTAGTATTTAACACGCTCAAAGCGAATTTATACACAGGGATCGAAACCGTTGTACGCATCAATGGGGTGGAGACACCTTTTTGGGAGCAAGATCTCGATATGGCGGTCAGAGGGGGCGTCGAGGTCATCCGCCTGCCTAAAACTGAAAATGTTTCAGAAGTAAGAGAAATAGAAAAAAAATTAGAAATAATAGAAAAAAATTGTGGGCGAAATGTAGGGGAAACAAAAATAATTGCGGCAATTGAATCGGCAATAGGAGTCGTAAATTCTGTCGCCATAGCGGCCTGCACACCAAGAATGGTTGCCATTGCATTGGCTGGATTTGACTATCTGGTCGATATGCAGACGTCGCGTAGTTCCGGCAGTGAGCCTGAATTATTTTATGCTCGCGCGGCAGTTTTACATGCGGCTCGGGCTGCGAAGATAGACGCATTCGATGTTGCTTACGGGGATGTCAATGACGAAGAAGGATTTTTGCGCGAAGTGAAAATCGCAAAAAATTTAGGATTTAATGGGAAATCTCTGATTCATCCGCGTCAGATTGAACTTCTTCATAAGGCTTACGCGCCCCCAAAAGAAGCCGTCGACCATGCAGAAAAAGTTATTCAGGCTGCAAAAGACGCACGGGAGAAGGGATTAGGAGTTGTATCTCTGGATGGCAAAATGATTGATCCGCCTGTCATACACGAAGCGGAGCGTGTTCTTCTACTGGCACAAAACTCTTAAGGCTTATTGACATGGCATATGATAAGCAACGCGCTGACGTTTATGCGCAAGAACACTCACTGCAAAAATTCGAGGGGGTTTTTGAGAATTCTCCCCAATTGAAAAAGAAATCTGACAAACGTCACAGAAAATTACTTCCTTCACTTGAAGATGCTGTCAAAGCGTCTGGGTTATGCGACGGCGGAACCATATCCTTCCATCATGCCTTTCGCGAAGGCGACAAAGTCGTCATGCAGGTAGTAAAAGTCCTGTCTGACATGGGGTTCAAGAATTTGACCATTGCGTCCAGTTCGCTCCTGAACTGTCACGACGGTCTTGTCGAATACATAAGATCCGGCGTGATCACGCGGATATTTACGTCTGGTTTGCGTGGGGAGTTGGGAGAGGCGATTTCGAATGGATTGATGGACGTCCCAGTTCAGGTGCACTCACACGGAGGACGAGTCCATCTCATTCAAACAAGGGAAATTTCGATCGATGTTGCGTTTCTTGGGGTTGCTTCAGCAGACGAATTTGGCAACGCAAATGGCAGCCACGGCGAATTGAGTTGCGGCTCTCTGGGGTACGCAAAGGTGGACGCCCAATATGCAAAGTACGTTATCGCGTTAACACAGGAACTGGTCGATTTTCCAAATTACCCTGCCAGCCTTTCCCAAGACGAAGTTGATGCGGTTGTAGCGACTGAAGCGGTTGGCGACCCATCTCTCATTAGCGTTGGGGCTGCGCGCCTTACAAAAAATCCTCGTGACTTGCTTCTTGCACGCATTGCGGCGTCGGTTATTGAGAACTCTCCGTCATTTAAAGACGGTTTTTCATTGCAAACGGGATCGGGCGGCGCTGCTACGGCCACCACCATTTTTCTAGGCGAAAAAATGGTGGAGAAAAATATCAAGGCTAGCTTCGCGCTTGGTGGGATAACTGGTCCGATCGTTGATCTTCTCAATAAAGGCATGATCGGCGCGATCGCGGACGTACAATCGTTTGATGTCGTTGCAGCTCAATCACTGAGAGACAATACGGCGCATACTGAAATTTCAGCTAACGAGTATGCAAACGCGTCATCGAAAGGCGCATATGTAGATCGGGTTGATGTAGTGTTACTGAGCGCACTCGAGGTTGATACGGCGTTTAACGTGAACGTTCTGACGGGCTCGGATGGGGTCCTGCGGGGAGCGTCTGGCGGGCACTGCGATGTCGCGGCGGCCGCAAATTTGACGGTGATAGTCACGCCTTTATTGCGTGCCCGCATGCCGTGCGTGGTGGACACGGTCAACACGGTAGTAACTCCGGGGGAGACGGTTGACGTCGTCGTCACGGATCATGGCATTGCGGTCAATCCGAATAATCCTGATCTTGAGAAAAGACTGCACGATGCGAAATTGCCTATCATGAAAATCGAGGAACTGCGTGATCTTGCGATCAAGCGGGCAGGAGCCCCGTCGCCGATCGAGTACACCGATAAGGTTGTGGCTGTGGTGCGCTATCGCGATGGTAGTGTCGTGGACGTAGTCCGTCAGGTGGCGCAATAATACGTTTCTCGGAGATACCCTGGATGATCAAGGGCCCGAGCAGGTTGAATTTGATTTTGCAAGCTCGAGAGGAGAGGGCCGAAAGGCAGGCGCTTCTTCTTGAGCAATTCGGGTTACCTATCATATCCGCAACAATCGTATCGCCCGGTCCTCATAAGAACAGCGAACTAATTTCCAATCTTTTCGCTGAATGTAATAATTGGATTTATAAATTTTTCGGCGATCGGGACATGGAAATCGTGCAGTGTGACGTCACTTATTCCGATGCGGGACCCGATAGTCAGTTTTTGATCCAGGGCGGAAGTTTAGCCCAAATTAAACGAATAACGGTGGCGATTGAGGACAGTCATGCTCTCGGGCGTTTGTGGGATATCGATGTCATAGGGCCTGGTATGACGGTAGTATCCCGTGCGCAATTTGATTTGCCACCACGAAAGTGCTTGTTATGCGCCGAAAATGCACACGAATGTTCCCGCGGACGTGTGCATTCGTTCCATGCGTTGAATGAGCGCATGCATGCAATTTACGCCGACTTCAAATCGTGCGGTCGGCAATGAATGTTCTCCAGTTTACATCGAATCTGGCGCGAAGTTGCCTTCTGAGCGAGATTAACCTGACTCCGAAGCCTGGGCTCGTTGATCGAGAAAACTGTGGTGCTCACACAGATATGGATTATGGTCTATTCATCGACAGCATTGAGGCAATTTCGCCGTTCTTCGGGAGTTTTTTTTCTTGCGGTGAACGCACCCGTGGAGCGTCCGCGTCAGATACACTGAGTCTGCTTAGAACGTGTGGACTGACGTGTGAGCGAGCGATGTTTTCGGCAACCGGGGGCGTTAACACTCACAAAGGCGCAATTTTCTCATTGGCGCTTTTGTGTGGTGCAGTTGGTCGTCTTGCAAACACGAAGTTGCAATGCCACGGGTTCGATATTTGTAACGAGGTATCAACTC
Source organism: Acetobacter sacchari (assembly GCF_017377715.1). Taxonomy (GTDB): domain Bacteria; phylum Pseudomonadota; class Alphaproteobacteria; order Acetobacterales; family Acetobacteraceae; genus Acetobacter; species Acetobacter sacchari. The sequence continues at coordinate 43,426 of NZ_JAFVMF010000027.1, forward strand.
TATGTTCCGGAATTGTTGCGCGGGATCTTGGGAACGCAAGACACAAAATCAACAAGACTGCGGGTGAAATAATTTATTTGCGTTACGGATTTGCGGGAGCGCGTGGAGAGGCTGAATCCGGTTTCGCTACAGTTCGGAAGCATTCTCTACCAACATATAATTACGCTATTCTGAATGGCGCTTGTAAAGAAGACGCTGCCTTGGGCGCCTTGTTGAGCTTGATGGCGCATAACGAAGACACGAATGTGATTTGTAGATCTGGTCTTTCTGGATTGAAATTTGTTCAGGCGAAAGCGTCTGATATCCTGAATACATTCTATTCAGGAAATTTCCTTAAATTCCGGAGCGAGCTGCGCGATTTAGACGATGTGTTCGTCGCTAGGCGCATCAGCCCGGGCGGTAGTGCGGATTTGCTGTCGGTCACGCTGTTTCTTGCGCACATCGAGGCAATTTCGCCGGAAAGAGAGAGATTATGCTAGAGACGATATGTGGAGCTATTTTTCCGGTCGTTCTATCGATGATGCTTGGGTACCTTGGCGCGCGGCTAGGGATGTTCAACAGAGAACACGCGACCGCCATCAATCGGATGGTAATTAAGTTTGCTCTTCCTATGGACCTATTTGTGGGTATTTCAAGAATTGATCGGAATCAAATTCTAAATTCGGGAGGTTTCGCATCGATTATTATAGGGTGGATGGTAGGCAGCTTTTTTCTCACTTACTTATTTTCTCGTTTCGTATTCAAGCGCTCGATCTCTCTTGCAACCCTACAAGCGCTCGCGGTGGGTAATCCATCAGTTCCTTTTGTGGGCTCAGCTGTCCTTGGGTTCCTTTTTGGAGGAAAGAGCGCTCTTGCGGTCTCTGTCGCCAGTCTTGCCATTAACGTAATATTGATTCCGGTAGTATTTTTCCTTCTCGCTGGCGATAACAAGGAAACCATGGGTGATTCAGAAAATTGGATTTCTCATTTGATTTCGGCGTTTAGGCAACCCGTTGTAGTGGCGCCTATGGCCGCCTTTTTTTGGGTTTTGTCGGGTATTCCCATTCCGAAATTAATCGACACTTCATTTATTATGCTTGGAAAAACGACCGGCGGCGCAGCAATGTTTGCCGCTGGAATTTTACTGTGCTTAATGAAGCCCATTTTGAACAAGATGGTGATAACATCGGTCGCGATTCGTAATGTTATTGTCCCTGCTGTCGCGTGGGGTTTGGCGATAGCGGCCCACTTACCCTCCTTCTACTTAGGCGAGACGGTCCTGACATTCGCCATGCCATCGGCGTCAGTTATTGTAATTCTATCCAGTCAAATAAACAAGGGAGAACGCGAAGCTGCGTCGACTGTGTTTTTTTCGACGATCGTGGCAATTGTTACTATGGGGGTGTTAATCGCGCTAACGGCTTAGAGCCTGTTTAGAAAATCACGGGTGAGCATTTCTGCGCATGAGATTGGCGCCCA
>NZ_JAFVMF010000028.1 GCF_017377715.1 Acetobacter sacchari
GCCAATCTCATGCGCAGAAATGCTCACCCGTGATTTTCCAAACAGGCTCTTACATATTTCCGCTCGCCCTCGGCAATCTGCTGGGACCACTCCTGCTGGGCCGATTTTTCGACACGGTTGGCCGGAGGCGTATGATCGCGATCAGTTACGGGGTCTCCGGTTTGCTCATGCTGGCCGTGTCCTGGCTGTTTGGCGAAAACGTTCTGACAGCGTTTACGCAGACAGTTTTCTGGTCGACCATTTTCTTTTTCGCGTCCGCCGCAGCCAGCGCCGCCTACCTCACCGCTAGCGAGATATTTCCGCTGGAAATGCGCGCTCTGGCCATCGCGTTGTTTTATGCCGTCGGCACACTGTTCGGGGGCGTCGCGGCGCCGACGCTATTCGGCCGGCTGATCGAAGCGCCCGGGCCGGTGCCGCTTGCTTGCGGCTATCTGGCTTCAGCGATTCTGATGTTGGCGGCGGCGGCCGTCACCCTGAAATGGGGCGTCGACGCGGAGGGCCAATCCTTGGAAGCCGTGGCGCCGCCGCTCTCGTCATCGCGACGATAAGGTCATCGCGGCGCCGATTCTGGAGGCATGCGGTCTCCAGAATTGTTACAAAATGAGCGTGTTTGGAAAACTATTCCGGCTGCGGTCCGGGGCGCTCAATGTCGTGCAGTTGCTTGAGAAGTGCGGACACCTGATCGTGCCGCGCCTTCGCCTTAGCAAGTTGTTCCGGCGTGAGGAGATCATGAATTTTCACGGCGACGTCCAGGCGAGCGGCGTCTTCCTTCGCGTGCAGAGCCTCTTCCTGCTGCTGCAACGTCGCCAGTTGCGTCTTGTCGACAGCGCCAGGGGTTAACAGGATGTTCGTGATCTGCTCGTGAATATCACGTCCCTGATCACGAGCGTCCTTTTTGTCCTCATGAACCTGTTTGAAGATGTCATGCAGCGCCGATTTCTGCTTCGATGTAAGATCGAGCCCTTCGAGCATCGGAAAGCCAGGTCCGCCCATGCCGGGACCATGAGGGCCCGGGCCAGCCTCCATGGGGGGATGATCGTGGGCGACGGCGCAACCGATCAGACCAAAAGAGCCCAGAGCGATCGCCATCGTAGGCATTACTGCAAGCAAAGTCCGCTTCATCGTTTTCCATCCTGAGGGGCGGGATCCGAAGTCACTCGCCCGATTTACATGACCACAACCCAAGTATGCGTCACGACGCCACCCAGCATTGATACGAAATGTAAGTAGACGGCTGACCGATGTAACGATCTAATCTGAAGTGAACGTGCTCTTAACTGTCTTTCATGGATGAGTGTTGGCGCGATTTCGAACGGGATTACGGCGTCGCTCCCGAATTAGAAGGAACCGCGCTTCAAGCAGCGGAATCCGCCTCCCGTGAGCATGCTCAGATTACCTGAGCTCGCCACTGGAGGAAATATTTTCGGGTATCTTCCAACCAATGTTGAAAAAACTGGAAGGCACGGAAAGCTCTATATTGCGTGCCGCGGCAAAAGTCCGCCTTTCGGCGCTCGGCGGCCCGCTTCGACGAACTGGCGACGACTACGGGATTTTCTAAAACGAAAAGAGCCGACGGAGCCGATGGCCACAAAATTACAGCGCGGACAGGCGGGACGCTCTTCTTGCAGGGTCAGTTGCGACTTCACAAGCTTCGGCGAGCAGGCGTTATCGGGGCGATTCAGCCGAGGTCAGGGTGACCCGCCCAAGTCGCGGGCTACAACGAACATGCTGGCAGGAGAACTGTAACGTGACTCCCTCAAAACGACATACGCTGACTTAACACTACGTTGAGGCCTAGCAAGGCATAAGAAGTTGCAACTCGATACACTCAGGGCGGCCCTGTGTCTGAAACGTGTCCTCCTGCCGTGCACCCACGATCAGGCAGGAGCCTAACTTATCCAGAGCCTCCCCGTCACCACACCGTCTATTCTTACGCCGACAGGCAATGCTCGATCAGAGGCTCTGGGGCCGTCCGCCAGGCATGATTCATCTCCCCGAACTACGTCTCAGAAACTCCTTCTTACAGAGTCAGGAGATGCTGTTCTTTGATCCGGTTGGCCTCGTTCAGAGCTTCGTGCCACTGGATTTCGATAGCTGATCGTTGTGTCAAGCATTCGCAAGCACTCCGCTGGGCAAGTAACTGAGCCTATGCGGAGCTGTAATCATGCGTCGCGCGGCCACATTTCTCGTAGCGACGTCAGCGATTCTGCTCGCGACGCGCTTGCTGACCGATGTGATTTAAAGCCACGAATCGACCGAAACGTTTCTGGTGTTCAAGCACCCCGCCACACTTGCACTTAGCCGCAACGAGTTGGCAACCTTTCCGCCTTTTCAAGATATCGTTCTCGATAGCGACGGAATGGATCCAGCTTACGTATCCGTTGATCACGTTGCTATGGTGGCAGCTCCTTATGCGTTCGGCGTGACGCCTATGCTGTGGGTCTTGGAGAGATTACGTAACCACAGACGACCTTCGGCTTAACACACCATTAGAAAAACATGAGAGCACGGTGGCAGCCCCCCTCCTCCGAACGTGTAGGTGTGCCTCGCATCAGAACGGCGAGAAGCGGCTCTAGCCACAGATACCCGGCTAGAGCGCCGCAGCATCGGTTCTGAACTAGCGACGCGGCCCCTCTGAATCACCGCAATGAGCGAAGCATCACGCGGTAGCGTTCCCGCAAACGCCACAGGAACGTGGTGACGCGTAACAGCCCGGCCCCGCTGACAAATGCCTACCAATCAGTTAGAAGTCTCATTTTAAATGTGTCAAAGGATGTCAATTCATGGATATGCAGATCATAGACCAAACCTACAGCCAACTTCAGGCTCAGGCGCAACAATCTGCGCAGGCGCTTCAAACACTTGCCGGGAAGCTGCAGGCCGCAGCAGCGAGAGGCGACAGTCAGGCCCGTGAGTGGGGGCTGGATTTGAAAGAAATCGCGCTTTCCTTTCAGGCCGAACAGCAGCAGGTGGTCGCTCTTCTGCAATCGCTGCATACCGCGGCCTCGCAAGAAGTTACGCAGCAAGCACCTGCAGGATATGCGCCACAGCCACAAGCTCCCGCACCGCAACAATCCGGAAGTTTTCTTGGTAACCTGTTGAGTTCGAGCTTCGGCCAATCTATCGCGGCTGGTGCAGGATTTGGTATCGGCGACGATCTTATTAAGGACATTTTCTAACCGCCGCAGAGCAACACGCTCTTCAGTATCGCCCCCGGAATTGAGTGTAACAAACCATCCAAAAGCTGCTCAATGACGCACGGAACGAAGGAAGTTGATTCGGTTCACCGCCGATCGGCTAATTCGTGCGCAATTCACTAATCAGACTTACCATCCGCCGTTTTACCTCGGCGGATGGCGCCGCGACGAGAAGCATTTTCGCTGCAAATTTCCCATGGCATCCAGAACCATGGATGATGTCATCGTCGAGCGACATGCGCTGCGTTTTGGCGTATCTACCGGATCCGTTTTACTGCACAGATTCTCAAAACATGTAAAGAGACAATGGGAACACCAATATTCCCAACCTAATTCAAAGTGCTTTTGTTGATATTTATAAAAAATATTTTGCCCCCTCCGACAGATCGACTTCTGAGAATACTCTACTTTCATCTGGCAAGTACTCGGAAGCAGGTCACGCACACCCAAAACGGACCACTGTCTATTTCGACACTCTATACGATCAAAGAATAAAATTATCGGTTACATAATGTAACATCAAAAAGTGACATGAACAATTCCAACCAGAAATTTTTTTCCGACAAGTTGAACTTTCACTCAGAACAACTGGAAGACATATGTTAAAAATAATTTTATTTTTTTTAACAATCGCTATCGTTTTCAGGACCCAAATTATGATTGTTATGGAAGGTAGAGAGCTGGTTCTTCATTTTCATGAGGGAGATAGCATATTGCGTTCTAACCTTCACAGCTAGAGAACAAACACACCTCGCAACAAAAACATTTTTTGGAGAGAGCGTATTCAAAAAACAAAATCTCAGCAATTAACTTGACAACAAAAAAAAGACGACTGATTTATAAATGATGAGATCGACGCACTTATTTTAAAAATAAGAGAATTGTCTCAAAAATATGAAAAAATAATAGCCACCGGCCCTTCCATGGGAGCATACCCGGCGATTAAATATTCAAAATTTCTTAATATTCATAGTGTTTTAGCATTGTCTCCCAAATGGACGATAGATCCAAACCTTATCGATACGCAAGAACCTGAACTCAGAAGCCACTTACTTGGCGGAAATATGCATGACATAATAGAAAAGAATTACACAGAAGCAATGAAAAATGAGTGCATAACCGGAAAATATTCCAACAATAATATCATTATATGTTACGATCCATACAACAACTTAGATAAATACAACGTAATAAAATTAAGAAGTCTATTCTCTTTTAGAGAATCAGTATTTCCACACTGTGGCCATGTCGTTTTCGATCAATTACATGGATCTGAAAATTTAAAAAACATTGTTACGTCAATGCTTAAAGACGACATGCGGGAGGCGTGCTTTTTAATATCAAAAATTAGAAGGGGGCACTAAAATAGAATAAAATCCTTTTCCAATATTTTTCATGAAAGGCATTCCTATTATTGTTTTCTAATGATAAAAAAACTCATAACCATTAAATCTTCTGGTTACAGAGATATTTCATCCCATAAGTTTTTATTTTCAATTCTAATGAATCGTTTGATAAGGAAGAAAATGTATACCAAATCCAGGGAAGTAGAGGTTTTTTTTGTAATATCTGGATACATTTGTCTAACAAAAAATATAAAATAAGCAAGGAATATTTCAGAAAAGATATTTTTCGTATTATGGATTTTCACGGATATATATTAGATTATTCTCTACCTGAAAACAACTTGACTTGGTCAAATTATTTTTATGAAACAAATAATTTTTCTGTACCAATTTTTGCAAAAAAATCAAAAACAATATCGTAATTATAACTTACGTTTTCGGTGAAATTTTCTATCTATACTTTAAAAATGGAAAAGTTTTGCTTAATAATTCGTGCACAAATTGCGAATTATTGACATTACCCCCTATAGAAAAAACAAAACGAAAATATATTTTATAATAATCATTTCATGAATGATTTGTTCAGAATAAAGACGACTCATGGATACGCTATGTCCGACCCAGGAAGAAAAATAATTTTCACCTCGAAAAACGAAATGAGTTGGGAAAGTTTTTCTTTGCACGCCTGCATCGATAAAGACACAAATGTCCCACAATTTTCCTATCAAATGGAAATTGACAATAGAACAAAAACATCCAACGAGGAAAACAGAAAAGAACCAACAAGTTTTTTTCTTGGATTAATAGGAAGTTAAATTCCGTTATTTCCAATACTTCGGCCAAAAAACACTGATCAGTAATTATGAGTGATAATCTTCGTTTTACACTTATGTGTGGAGCGCAATACACTGCGCAGAATAAACCTGCTTTGACGCCAATGCGCGCAAGGGGGTAAACCAACGGGTATTATAGATAATTTGGGCCGATCCTATCCGCATGATTGAGTGGGTCTTCTCAACCATGCGAATGCAAAAGATTTTTTATGATTTCTAATCATAGCATCGCACAAGTTTGAAATTATGATTCGAGACTAGTCATCAACTCTACGCACGAGAATCGTTGATTTTTCAGCTATGAATCTATCCGTCTAGACGCTTGAAGTCATGTCATCGTTATCTAGGGTGTGTTGCCAGTAAACTCCGATGATGGCGGAGGCTAGTTTACACGGCTGCGAGAAAAGTTGACTTCAGCGTGTCGTCGCACCTTCGCACGACTTCATGCTGCGCGCGAAAGCGTTCAACGAAGTTCCGTTTTTATATATTGAAAAACAGATTTCATGCGGGCAGATACGGTTCTTCTTTGACGGGATAACCGGCGTACCCCCCTGATGCTCGAGCTTTTCGATGACCGGATCGTAGTCATAAGCCTTGTCGGCGATGAAGGCTTGGAGGTCGACTCCATCGAGCAGTGGCTCTGCTTCAACGATGTCCGCCCTTTACCCGGGTGTCACGGAAAGAGCCACAGCCTTTCCCTAAGCCACGGTAACGATACCGGACCGTTTCCACAACAGACGGCTATCTGCAGCCGTCCTACCGACATGACCTTCGCGATCTAGGAAAAATCTTTTGTCCGCTCCTACTGACCATCGCTCAGACAATGCCGACGCATTCACTCTCTCCCTACTCCAAGAAAGGGACAAAAATCACAAATCAAACGAGTCTTGATCGAAAGACTCTTGAACGGCAAGCGATTATGGTCCAGACAATCACGTTGTTCGACGAACAGATTATTCGACGTTTGGATAACTGGAGTTTTGAATATTGCTACGGCGTCAACGTTTAGGCCACCGCTTTTAATATCCGTTTGAACCGGTGGGAACCTCGCTTAGATGGGGCCTGAGCATTTCAAAATTCATGGTAAGAAAAGAACTTCGAGCTAATCGCTCACTTCGCAAAACGAGCAACCGTTCCCTAACACCAAAGAAAACGAGTTGCTTCATGGTCCCCGCAGTACCACGAGGAAGGGAAACCTTCAAAACAAGAATCTTTTACAATTACCTGTTTTATAACCTTGCAAGGTAAAAGCATTATCAATTTCCGTTTCGCTTGGCTGATGCAACGCAGAGGCGTAGAGACACGCGACAACAAGCTGAAGCCAACCCACCCTGCAGCAGCACAACTTGTCTCTACCCCCTCATAACTGACGAAACACTCTACGAAAATTCATCGCAAAAAAGTTTGCCCTGACGTTCCGGTATCGCCAAGGTATCTCTGCATATTAAGCTTGGAGAACAGCGTCGTCAGACTGCGTGTCTATCAACAGATAAGGACCGGCAGCGCGTATCTGCAAAACCACCAGGGCACCTCTTCCAATCGGTAGTTCTCCAAACGGAAGTAGAGCATTACCAGACGTCCAACGGGCGTTGCCCCTTCCAGACTACTCCACCCCGCCAAGTCACCCTCTTGCAGATGAGGCGTCAGTGTCCGGGCCGTCTTACCTTCAAAAAGTGTGATTTCGCCGACTAAGACACCCAACCGTCGACGGTCGTCGACAAACGGTCCAATAACGTCACAAGGCCGACTGGCATGAGACATAATCCGGACAGATTGGACAGACGCCGGAACCATGAACATCACCCGCCCATTATCCTCGCGGGTCGAATGGATTGAGACACCTGTATTTGCGATCAGATGCAGGCCGGGTTCATCCGTCGTAGGCTGAGCCTCATTACGGACCTGACAGGCCAGAAGACCAGCGCGAGTTTCGAGTTGGCGGAAAAGCGGCTCCATGACTTCGCGAGAAACTGCCAGAGGGGGCGCAGCGTCATCCCAACGCGGATTGCGAGGTAGTGTAATGGACACGACATTCCTACTTTGAGTGAAAGCGCGACGGTTTCCTGTGGCGAGGTAGCTTTCCGTGAGCATCCCGTCGGCCACAATGACGGAGTGTTCTTACATTTCGATATGGTAGTATTCGTAGGATGTGATCGTGGTGTCGTAGAAAACGGAACGGCCGTTCGCGAGCATCCGAGCCGGGACAAATTTACCACCGAAAAAACAAGCAGTGCTCGGAGGTAATTAACATATCCCTGAAGGTTACGCCGTCAGAAATTGCGTCCTTAACAATACGAACAGGATATCCCGCCTGATCCAAGGGCAGGTCTGGTCGAACGTTGCATTGCGCCCGCCCTGCCGAAATCACATGGCGAAATTTCTCCGCGCCATCGACGTGCACGACAACTTTATCGCCACGCTTCAGATCTTGAACGGCGACATCTCCGAATAGCGTTCGAAACATCGACCCGCCAAGAAAGCATGTAAACGTGTCGTTTTCACTATCCCACGTTATATCGTCTGGAGTTACGCCCGAAGCAAAAGATATATTCGTAGCTAACGTTATAATTGTTCCGTTTTTGTTTACTGAAAATGTATAACTTCCATCAGAATTTTCAGTCCATACGGGAGATTCACCCGTTATGTCCTCCGTCGCAGCCGCCAGATCGAAGTTAATATATGAATTGGCGTTGAAATTAGTTATGTGAGAATCGAACTTTACGCTATTTCCGACGTACAGACTTGAATCGCTAATGAATCTATATTCTTATTATTTATTCAAATAATAAGAATATAGAATAATATTGATCTAATTTTTATGTTTCAATCGTTCATCTGGACGGAGCGAAACGTCGTTGCTTTGGGCTCCAACCTCTCAACTTCGGGGATACAGTGCGTTGATTGATGATTTTGAATCTGATTTTTGCGCTATGCTTTATTCGACGCGAGGAGGAGGAAGCGGCTCTGTCCTGTCAGCTTTGTTGAGGAGGTTGGGTGGAAAGAGCACGTCTACGGTGCGTTGCAAATGGCGCGGGATTGTCATGTTGTGTGTGACAAGCCACCGCTGGAGCCACAAATTCGGGGCGGCTTCTGGCGTCTCAACGAGGTCAAGATCGTAATCTACGCCAGCCTCAACGGCCGTAACGCGTACTGAGCAAGATATTCAGATACAGCGAACCGTGAAGGCAGCAGATCGTTCGGCATGATGCAAAGCGATCTCGTAGCGGATCACGTAACGCAATCCGTTGAACAGTTCGCACAAATCATGCCGTCGCTATTCCACGCCCTCCCGTACCGGGACAGGACGGGACCCCCAACGAGCACTCTTCGCCTAATACGTAAGAGGGGTACGACTTCCGAACTTACGTCATTCAGTTTTACTGAATCCATTATCCACGAAATTACAGAACACACCCTAGGTAAAAGTGGGTCAAATTCGGGGGCTCGTTCTGACTCGATGCAAAAAGGCAGACTGTCGCGAGGGCATAGGCGAGATTGCGCAGTGTCTCGTCACAATCACCAGCACCGCGATTAAAGCAGAGATCAAATGGCGTATTATCACCTCCTCTTAAAGGTACTTTTAAAAATCGGACGAAATTGTCAGTACCGCTGTAAATGCTGAGCCAACTATGTAGCTCGGGGTAGATGCGTTGACTGTGTTTCCAAAAATGCCTTTCTGCTTTACGGCGGTGAGGCCGAATCCACTGATGGACGACAAGTAGTTCACACCTCCCATATTGACGAGGTTAACCATGATTTTTGGATGCAGCCGCGTGTTGAACGACGGCAAACTGCGGCCGATGTTCAGGTCCGCCGTGACGTATCCAGGAATTTTCTGGTCGTTCATTAATGTAGAATACTGGGAACCTTGATAGCGAATGTTAAAGTTTCCGAAATAAATACCGTCATCATATGTCAGACCCACGGCGCCACTCCATTTTGGAGCCCCGGGATCCCTCTTTCCCTTTGTCGTAAGATAATCGGTTCCAGCGTCAACATCATTTCCCAGTCGAGTATGTAGAAACTGGCCAGACGCATAAGCGCTGAGGTGACGCCATGGCCGGGTCCCCACTTCTCCTTGGAAACCCCAAGCCTCTTCACCACCTGCGGCAATCTGCGTGCTGATAAGTACGCTAGTTCCGGGTAGGTAGGATGAACTGCTGATCTGGTGGTTGGTGAGATTGTAATGAAACCACGAAGCGGAAACATTAATGGGTCCGTTGTGGCGGTAGCCGACTTCCTGACCAATAAAGTATTCTGCTCCGAGATTTTTTGAGGGCGTGCTGGAGGGCGTCGCCGATGTCATTGAAAACTGCGGAACATAAGGGCTCCACCCGGATGGCAGTCGGTAGGATGTCGTCGCATTCAAGTAAATTTGATCTTTTTTTGTGATATAATAGCTGGCGAGCAGTTGCGGGGTGGGCTCGAAGTAGCTCTTCCCGGCCTTGTATGGGACAGAGCCAGGAAGGTTTTCTGTCGCACTGACAGACGCCATGGAAACCTTGAATCCAACGTCGATCAGGAGCTTATCTCCCAACAAACTCACGCTATCGTCCAGACCAATCGCATTGACTTGTTGAACTGTATTTTCCTGATAACCCGTAATGGGCACCCCATTAACCGTCAAATATCTATCGCCGTAACTCCAGGCTCCAGACGGAGACAAAGCGTATTGGTGCTGATACTCGGTGTGATTTCCGTAAGAGTACCAATAAAATAGTGAAAGCGTGTTGTGCCCCGCCTTCCAGTCAAGATTGGTCGTAAGGCCACTGGTGTTTTGCCTCCAGGGATGCACACTCTCAACAGTGACCTTGCCGGATTGACCTTGGTAACCATCTAAAGCGCCATACTTCTCGGTACCGAGATAACCTCCCGCAACAGGAATGGTTGATCCATAATTATTTGGACCTTTCTGGAACGTTGTATAAGGTTCTATATGAAGCGTCAGGGCGTCAGATAATTTGAAATCGTTGTGCATCGCGCTGAATAAGACGTTTGTAAATCGTTCGTTTAATTTGTAATAATTCGTATCTCCCGCGGTATATATTCCGTTATAATTAAAACTTGTTCCATAATTCTTCCACTGCGCCAAGTTTGAGGTCCTATAGATATTTTGATGCGAGCGTGTATAACCAAAAATGATGTCTGTGCTGCTTCCTGGAGCCCATTGCTTTTCAACATTGGCGTCTACATGATAGCGCTCAATTTTCCCCGGTCCGCGCCACACATTAGCCCCTGAGTGAGAAAAAGAGGCAAATGCACGGACATCACTGTGACCAATTTCGCCCGTATTCAAACGGAGAAACTGCTTTTGTAGACTGTGCGTTCCGCCTGACAAATCAATATATCCGCCAAACTCATCTGTAGGGCGTATCTCCTGCATCGAGACCATTGCTCCGTCTGCATTATAGAGTGGAGCAGTAAGATCAACAGAGCCCTGTGTAACCTTGATGGAAGCAAGATTTTCATTATCGACCATGGACGTCGCCCATGGCGCATAGCTGAACGCATCTGAAACTGGTACGCCTTCAAACAGAAACCCGATCTGAGACTGATCGAGGCCTCGAATGTGCATGGTCTCGGTTTCGGTGTTGATAGGACCTTCGTTACCTGCCTGAACGCCTGGCAAGCTGGCAATCAGCTGCGTGGGCGAGATAGTGGGAATTTGTTTGGAAATATAGGCTCGCGACACCTCACTCACAGAAACAGGCGCGCTTTGCTTGACCAAAAGTCCCCCACCAGCATTATGTCGCGGCGCACGCACACTGAACTCTTCCGCCTTCGACTGCGATACAAACTTGCTTACGCGAGCCGGTCGACTGCGTTGCGCCGCCGCTGTTGTTGGGAGTTCCGCTTTATGATGGGGACGAATTTTTGTAGAGATTCCAGCAAAAGCATCTCCGTCAACAACAGCAAGACAACAGGGCACAATAATACAAGAAAAAAGAAGTCGCCTTCGGAAGAAGCTCCGGGAGGTCTTTAAGTATTTATCTGTCATTGTTATCCTAGAGAGGTCACTGCCTCGGGGAGAAAACGTCACGTGTATCCGCGGCATCGTTCGTGATGCATTGGCGATCTTTACGAGAGGCTTAAATCTCTGTGCATGAAACTTTTATGATGCTCTTGTGCTGTTTTGTCGAAATTCATTGTATGTGTCAGAGAGAGGCCTCTGATGTGCCATGTCGCATTGTAAGTCGCCTCCAATCGTTACGGATTAACAAACCCTCATTTCTGGAATGCCCACGTTGAAAAAAATCCCTCTTAAAACACGCAAACCTGCGTCATTTTTCGTCGGTATATCATTTGCTTTGCTGGTTTTTGCTCTTGCGGGCGCCTACATGACGATCAAAACCCGTGAAAATAAATTTTCTTATTATCATGACGTCAGACTTCAGAAATTGCAGGAGGCAATATTTCCCCGCCTTTCGGCAATCATGGCAGACACAGCATGGAAGAAGGAGGTGTTTTTTACTCCAAGTATGGTCGCCTTATCTCAGGAGCGTCGTCAAAGACTAGGCGATAGTTCGACCTGTACGCCACAACCACTTTGCATCATCCGGTCATGGGCGATTAGCGAGCATGAGCGAACGGTTTTTGGCAAAATTCTGCAGAAAATTCCAAGAGGCTCTCGATTGAAATATGACGAAAAACAATGGGATTTAGATGTGGACGCCATCAATTATATTTTGTCTGTTTATGGTGAGGGGAAAGATCCTCATTACCCTAAAATAGATGCAGCTTCTGTGGACGTAAGTGCAAAAGATTTTTTCGATCTGGTTATTGGAATGCAAGCAAAAGTCCTAAGTGGATCATTCCAACAGGGCGACGCGTCTCAACCTTTTTTTAAGGACGTGATAATGAGTGCTCTTTTTTTTCTCGACGCCAACGATAGAATGGACGCCATTCGGTTTTCTGAATTGTGGAGCGACTGGAACGCTCCTGCGTTAGATTTCGCACACCATATAAGTTGGAAAAGGTATCCTTATACGGCTATCATTGTTCCCGGCGAGGGGCCAGAAGACGTACGCACACAACTCTCAGCGTTGGGGAAATTTCGCCTTACGCTAGCTGTCGAAAGTTTCAATCAAGGGCTAGCCCCTTTTATCATTGTCTCTGGTGGCGCGGTACACCCCGCTCATACTAATTTCGTAGAAGCTGTTGAAATGAGGCGTTTTCTCATTGAGCATTTTAATATTCCAGCAAGACGAATTGTCACCGAACCTTACGCACGTCACACGACAACAAACCTGCGCAACGCCTCGCGGACTCTACAGATCCTTGGGGCCCCAGAGGATAGACCCGCAGTCATAGTAACGGATCGTGCTCAAAGTGATTATATTTCAAGCTCAACTTTTTCTGACCGCAATATGAACGAATTAAAGTGTGAACCGGGAAAGATCAGTGAACGGCTTTCACCGTTTTTGACAATTTTTGTTCCCAACAAGGAGTGCAACAAAACAGACCCATGGGATCCGTTAGATCCCTAGAGATATCAGAATTATGTATTTGATTTTTTGTCAAATTTTTTACAACAATTTTATATTTTTTCATACAGCGGAGTGTGAATTATTCTAAAAAATCTTTATTTACGCGTGGTTTTGTGTGACTGAATCCCTTCTGCGATGACGGCGAGATGGAGCACGAATCACGGCTGGCTTCGTCGATGCTGAATAGCAACCTGACCGGCCGAGTGGGCCTGGCAACCGACTTGAAGAGTTTCTTCGAATGTCAATTTTGGGTCTTTCGCCCCGATCGGGGTAAGACTCTAACCTGTGCGGATGCGAGCAAAGGCGGCCGCTCGTCCTTTGATCCCGTGCCGATGTTCAAAACGCTGGTTACCTGAGCGCTGAATACTCTGTCCGATAATCGGTCCGGTTCTCGCGATACGGTGTGGCTGGATTACGCCCGATGGCAGCGGCTGTAATCATAACCCTTGCTGGCGTGGAGCTTTCCCGGACGACTGCGTGGGTGCCCTGTCTCTCTCCGAATAGAGAGTAGCGCATCCAAGAGAGACTCCAGCATCCTGCTGTAATGGAGGAAAGTCCCATGGAATGCCGCTCTGAAGAACAAATCGTATCGCCGTCAACGCCGAACGGCCGAAAGTGCCGGGGGCGTCCACCTCTCGGGCGCACAGGAATAACAGGACGAAGCAGTTCAATAGCCGCACATAGCCCGTTGGAGACAAGAGCGGAGAACATTCATCCTCACTCCGCATTCAAACCAAAGCACAACAGGTCTGGAAATGCGTTCCTGATCTTTCATCGAGATTTTGTCCGACTTGCTGAACACAAATCTATCTCGAATCGCTAAATTCTGTACATCCTGTCCAATGTCTTGAAGAAAGTCGCAGCAAATCATGAGCTAGTGTATGCTAAACAATTTGGTCAAACAGCCTCGATAATCGTGGCATTGGCGATCCCGCCGCCCTCGCACATTGTTTGTAGGCCGTAGCGCTTGCCGCGCGCCTTGAGAGCGTGGAGCAGTGTCGCCATCAACTTTGTGCCGCTGGCGCCGAGCGGATGGCCGAGCGCGATCGCACCACCATGGATATTGAGCTTCGCCGGATTTGCGCCCGTCGCCTTCAGCCACGCCATCGGTATCGAAGCGAACGCCTCGTTGACTTCAAACAAGTCGATGTCGCCGACAGAAAGCCCCGATCGCTCCAAAGCCCTGCGTGTCGCCGCGATCGGCTCTTCCAGCATGATGACCGGATCGCCGGCGGTAACCGTAAGGTTAGCGATGCGGGCCATCGGCGAAAGTCCGAAACGCCTGAGAGCTGCTTCGCTCGCTAACATGACGCCAGAGGCGCCGTCCGTCATCTGGCTGGCATTTGCGGCAGTGATCGTGCCACCTTCGGCCAACACTTTGACCGACGCCATTGCCTCCATCGTGCCGCCGCGCCTCACCCCATCGTCTTCGTCGAAAACATGGCCGTCCGGGGTTATAATCGGCACAATTTCGGCCTTGAAGGCGCCGCCGTCGATCGCCGCAGCCGCCTTGGCATGACTGCCCAGCGCATATTCGTCCATTGCCGCACGGCTGAAACCATACTTATCGGCGATCATCTGTGCGCCGTGGAACTGACTGAATTCCGTGACGCCGTAGCGCTGCCGAATTGATTTCGGCCATGGCCCGTCACCGATCCCGGCTTGCGCATGGAGAGTGTAGTTGGAGCCCATCGGCACACGGGTCATGCTCTCGGCGCCAGCGGCGATAACAACGTCCTGTGTGCCCGACATCACCGCCTGAGCCGCAAAATGCAGCGCCTGCTGCGATGACCCACACTGGCGGTCAATTGTGACGGCAGGAACGCTGTCGGGCAACTTTGAGGCGAGCACCAGATTGCGACCGAATGCGAACGCCTGCTCGCCGACCTGGCTAACGCAGCCGACAATGACATCGTCGATCGCGGCGGGGTCGATGCCGGTGCGTTCCACAAGCGCGTTTAGCACCGTTGCACCAAGATCGGCGGGGTGTACGTCGACCAATCCGCCCTTGCGCGCCCGCCCACCCGCGGTGCGAACGGCATCGACAATGTAAGCTTCGGCCATATGTCAGATTCCCTTGAAATCCGGCTTGCGCTTGCCCAGAAAGGCACCAACGCCTTCCCGCCCTTCATCGCCCACACCGGCGGCGGCTATCGCCCGCGCTTCGCGTTCGGATTGGGTTTCGAACGATGCAGAATAACTCTCGAGAAGAAGGCGACGGGCTGCCGCGAGCGCGGCCGTCGCCGACGATGCGAGTGCCGCGGCAGTTTCCGCCCCCGCGCCATTGAGGTCGTCAACAAGACGGGTGACAAGACCAATCGCCACCGCCTCTTCGCAGGCGACGCGGCGATTAGTCGCGATCAATTCCTGCGCGCGGCGAAGGCCGACGACGCGGGGTAGCCACCACGTCAGCCCACAATCCGGAACAAGACCAATCGCGGTGTACGCAGAAGTAAAGTGTGCGGACGAAACGGCCAGTACGATGTCACCCGCAATCGCCATGCTTAGGCCTGCTCCCGCTGCAGGCCCATTGACCAGCGTCAGCAGCGGCTTGCCCATGCGCGCGAAGCGCGACAGCGCTAGCGTCATGGTTCCTGCAAGCTCGCTCAAATAGTCATCGGCTCGATCCGCCGCCGCCTGGAAGCTTGCGATGTCGCCGCCTACACAGAACATGCGCCCCGCGCCGGTCAACACGACGCAACGGACCGCCCGATCGTGGTCGCAACGGATCGCCGCGGCGAGCAGTTCTCGGGCCATCGGTATGTCAATCGCATTGCCAGCATCAGGGCGGTTGAGGGTCAACCATGCGACCCCGTCGCGGACCTCGACCAGCAGCGAGCGCTCCGTCATCCCACCCTCTCCATCGCGCACGCGGCAAGATCGATCGACCTAGGCAGACACGCGGTCCGCTCTTCCGCTTGGGCGGACGTAGCGGCGCCACAGACCACCCGCCCCCTGATGCATGGCAAAATCGCCAACCCGGATTTCTTCAGTAAAATCGCAGTTCTACGCATGGAAAAACTCGTCCAGCTCGAGATCGGTATGCTGCATCAGGACGCCAACGACATGAGCCTTTTCCTTCAGCTCGACGAACAGCCCAGTGATCGGGCGGTCATGACAATCCCGACGCGGGCCTTGCTCATCAGGCGAGACGACAGTGCAAACAAAATTCTCGCCCTTCGCCGCCATCTCCGCAATGCGCTCGGCCCCGATGCTCATTTCGGCGCCATACGGATTGCGCCATCGAGGCGAATCGTCTCCCCGTTGAGCATCGGGTTGGTGATAATGCTTTCGACCAACTGGGCATATTCGTCTGGTTGGCCGAGGCGGCTAGGGAACGGCACCTGTTTGCCAAGCGAGTCTTGTGCTTCCTGTGGCAAGCTCGCGAGCAGTGGCGTCCAGAAAATCCCCGGCGCAATCGTCATTGTGCGGATGCCATAGCGGGCGAATTCGCGAGCTATCGGCAGTGTCATGCCGACCACTCCGCCCTTCGACGCTGCGTAGGCCGCCTGCCCGATCTGCCCGTCATAAGCGGCGACCGAGGCAGTGTTGACGATCACGCCTCTCTCTTCCCCCAGGGGATCGGCGTCGTGCAGACGCTCGGCGAATTTGGAGATGGTGTTGAAGGTGCCAATCAAGTTGATCGTAATGATCTTCGCGAAATCCGCCAGAGCAACGGCAGAGCCGTCACGGTTGATGACCTTGGCAGGCGGCCCGATGCCCGCGCAATTGACAAGGATACGCGCTTTGCCATGCAGGCCCTCGGCTTCGCCGATTGCGGAGCGCACGGCATCCTCATTGGTCACATCGACCTTGACGAAATGTCCACCGATTTCGGCTGCCTTGGCAGGTCCCAGCTCCCCGTTCAGGTCGAAGATTGTCACCTTCGCACCCGCACGGGCGAGCCGCTCCGCCGTGCCCGAACCCAGGCCGGATGCGCCACCCGTGACGATGGCGGCCACTCCACTGATAATCATGGAATTCTCCTACGCTTTTGCGCCCGTTTTACAAAAGAATGCATAACTCCTGTCACGGTAGGGACATATTAAAGCGCCAGCGTAAAACCGCCGTTGACGGGATAGGTCTGACCCGAAATCCAAGAGCTGGCGTCCGATGCAAGGAACAACACCATATTGGCGACGTCGGTCGGTTCCCCAGGGCGCCGGATGATATATTTCTCGAATACCTTTTTGACCCGCTCGGCATCCTGCAAACTCGCTTCGATTGCAGGGGTGCGCGTAGCCGATATCGCGACGCAATTCGCGGTAATTCCGTAACGACCCAGCGTTCTTGCGACACCACGGCTGAAGCCCGCAGCACCAGCTTTCGCCCCCCCGTACACCTCGAGCCCAACGTCGCCATAACGAGCCGCGTCAGAAATAATCGTGATGATACGGCCGGGCGCCTTACGCTCGATCATTCCTGGAATGACGGCGCTGACACAATTGAGCACGCCGTAGAAGTTCACGCCGATCGCATGATTCCAGGCCTCCGGACCAGTTTCCCAGAACGGTTTGCGCGCGTCCTCTGACGGGTTGGTGCCCATGTTTCCGGCATTGTTGACAAGCACGCCAATCGGGCCGAGATCCCGGGTTGTTCTGGCAACGGCGTCCTTGACGGCGGCGAGATCAGTCACGTCAGCCTGAACCGCGATCGCCTTACCGCCGGCCGCGCGCACTTCGACAGCAACCTCCTCCGCTCGATCGAGATGAAAGTCGTTCACTGCGACGCCAGCACAGTCATGCGCGGCCAGATGCAGCGCGATTTGGCGCCCGACGCCCTGACCTGCCCCCGTTACGAAGGCGATTCGCCCGCCGAGGCTCAATATATCGTCCATTGCACTTCCTTTTGAATCAAATATTTGGAAAAATTGTATTATTTACGTGTTATTTCTGAAGAACGTGCACGTAGCAGACCGCTCCAATACCCACCATGTGGGCCAGCCCGGTACGTGCTCCGGGCTGTTGTCGTCCTGTCGCCTCACCCCGCAACTGGCGAACAATCTCACCGACCTGTCCCACGCCGGTCGGCCCGATCGGGTGGCCCATGGCGATCAACCCCCCAGACGCGCTGATGGCGCACCGCCCCCCGATGTCGAAGGCGCCCTCCTTGAGAAGAGGAATGAACTCGCCCTGCTCGCAAATTCCGGTCGCCTCCGCATAGAGAAGCTCTTCGATCGCGAACGCATCGTGGACCTCGATCACGTCGAGATCTCGAGGCCCGATCTGCGCCTCACGGATCGCCTGCGCCATGATCTCCGCCGACAATGCAGTATCGGGATTCGTCTGATTGCCAGCCTTTTCGCTGCCGGCCGCCGATGACACAACCCGTACCGCCCTGCCCGCATCAATGCCGAGCCTTCGAATTCCCTCTTCCGACGCGACGATGACTGCAGCCGCGCCCTCCCCAATCGGCGTACATTGCAAAGCAGTGAGCGTCCCGGCGATGGGCCGGGTCATCACCTCTTCGAGCGTCCTGACCTTACGCCGCTGGGCATTAGGATTGAGCGCACCGTTCGCGTGGTTTTTAACCGCGACGAGCGCCACATCTTCCGGGGCGACGTTATGGCGGCTGCAATATTCATCCGCGAGCAAGGCGAAATGGGTCGCAGGCACAATAGCATCGTCGGCCAGACTGGGGACTCCGGTTGGCGCACGGAAGACTGGCGAGGTCCGTTTGTCGACGCCGACCACAAGCGCAACGTCGCTGATCCCGGCCCCCACTTCCAGACATGCATGACGAAACGCGGTCGATCCTGAAGCGGAAGCGTTTTCGATATGCACAAGCGGTTGGCCATGCGCCCCAAGGTGTCGCAGCATAGGACGGCCCGCCGCCATGCCGAGCAACGCTGTCGCGACATAGCTCGATTGAACATCCTCCCACGCGATCGCCGCATCGGTCAGGGCTTCGCGGATCGCTTGCAACCCCAGCGCGACATAGGGAGTGTCGCTGGCGTGCTGATAGGGGTGAAACCCTATGCCCACGACATAGACTGGCGAAAGATCGCCCAAAATCTTCACCATTGCCTTGTCCTTTATACGGCCGGCCTGAAACGGATATCGGTCGAACCGCGATCAGGTCGGGTTTCGGCCACGATCATCGTTTCCATCGGACATCCCGGCGCCAATGCGTCCTGGCCTGCCTCGATTAAACCGCGAACGACGACTCTCCGCTCCAGCTCCATCGAGCCGACGATGAATGGCGCAGGTCGCGCCGGGTCCAAATGCCTATGCACAACGGCGCTGGCGATTAGCGTTCCGCGGCCATCCAACTCCGTGCGATCGATTTTTGTCGACCCACAACGCTCGCAGCCATAACTTTGCGGGGGAAAGAAAACATAACCGCAAGAGTTACAACGGCCACCATAAAGCGCAGGAGGAGCCGAGTCCCCAGACGCCCCGGTCGGTTGAAACAATTCGTCGCCCAGCCCGGTCTGCATCATCTTGGCTGTATCTCTCATCACTTCAAAATTGCTTCCTCAAAGCTGACAATATATTTGCTATGTGTCAAGCAAATTAAATTTCGTCCGACAGGCCACTTCGTATTCTTCCCTTATTCTATCTACCAGTTCTTTTACTCCTTCTATGCGGGTCACGCCGGAGATTGAATGCCCCGCGCTGGTGAGGTCGGTCCAGCGGCGCGGCCCCCGCGCGCTGGCGCCGTAGGCCTCACGCGCGGTCTGTTCTGAAATCGTCTCATCCAACCGATCCGGGTCCAGGCCGCTTGCGATGATGGACGACCTCATATAGCTGCCCCACAAGCCGTTGAATGCGCGGGTCAGCACGATGTCATCCATCGAATCTGAGACCAACGCATGGCGATAGGCGTCGCTAGCCATGCTTTCATTAGTTGCGATAAATTTCGTCCCCATATAGGCAAGATCACAACCAAGGACACGGGCCGCCAATAGCGAGGCGCCGTCGGTAATGCCGCCAGCAAGCACGATGAGGCCGTCAAACATTGCGCGGACAGCACGTACAAAAGCAAACGCATTGAGCCATCCCGTCTGCCCGCCGGCGCCAGCTGTGAGCAAGATGAGGCCGTCGACGCCGGAGTCAATCGCTTTTCGCGCGTGTGCGAGCGTCGCTACGTCCGCCAGAACAACAATCCCCGCTTCCTTGAGCTGCGGCATAATCGGCGCAGGTGAACCGACGCTGGTAATGACGATCTGCGTGCCATATCGGGCGAGTTTATCGACCTGTTCGGTAACCTTGTCACTGCGCATTACAAGATTGGGACAGAAAGGCGCCGCGCCGGGCGTCTCGGCCAGCGCAGTGGTGATCTTTTGCAGCCAATCCTCCAGCCGTTCCGGCGGAGTGGCCAAGCCGGGATTGAGCGTCGGGAAGGCCCCGATCACACCCGACCTACAAGCCGCGATAACGAGGTCTGGCCCCGACACGCGCAACATCGGCGCTGCAATCAGAGGAATTGTGAGACTCGATACAATAGACGTCACTTTTTCTGCTTTACTCAATGCCGTCACGTGACTGCTCCTCTTCGCACTGTATCGTGAAACAAATCCTTCATTCCGCCGCCCCGGACATAACTTCTTCCTATGACACCAAGAATAAAGGGATGATCTGTGGAGCGTATCCGGCCTGATTGGCGCCACCCCATGGTGGCGCCAATCAGCAACCGCCCCAGCCAGAAGATGGCGTTGCCGCCAAGGCTGCGAGGTCGAAGACAGCTCAGCATTGCACTAGAGAACCAAGACTAGATCAGCGCGATCCATTCCCGCTAACGCAACAGATTTTCGACTAACCTTGGCGCACAGTAGAGCACGAAGACAAATCACTTCCACCTGCCGTCGCGTCAAACGGATATGTGACGGACATAGAAACAGCCCGCGTCTCGACCGTTGTCGTCATGCTCGCACCTCGCGTCATTGGATTGCCGTCAACTCCCCTCCTTCGAAAAGATGTTGGCATAGGTCGTGCTGCGAGCAGCAGCTTCATCACGGGCCGCCTGCATTTCCTCAGGAGTCGCCATCTTCGCGATCATCGCCTTCTCGAAGGCCAGCGCTGTGTCGAGGCCTACCTCCAGACTGGCATTAAGGAGCATCTTCGCGGTGCGCATGGCAAAAGGCGCCCTCTCGGAAAGCTTTTTCGCCATTTCCAGAGCTTGGGCGAGCAGATGGTCAGGCTCGCAGACCTCGTCGACAAGACCCATGCGAAGAGCTTCCGCAGCGTCGACCGGTTCGCCAATCATGATCAGGCGTTTGGAATTGGCCAGGCCGATCAGCCTCGGCGCTCGAGCGGTGCCGCCGCCAGCTGGCAGCGCACCAAAGCGAATCTCGGTTAGACCGACTTTCGCGGTCGTAGCTATGAAGCGGAAGTCACACGACAGGGCAATCTCAAGGCCGCCGCCCATCGCCGCGCCGTTGATTGCCGCTATGACAGGCTTGGGCACCCAATCGAGCGCAATACCTGCCGAGGGGGCCGCCGTCGCGAACTGAGGCGTTGCCGCCGTGATCTCGCGCAGATCCGCGCCGCCGCAAAAATGCCGACCGGCGCCCGTCACGATGACCGCGCGAATCGCCGTATCATTCGAAGCGTCGAGCGCAGCGGCCTGAAGAGCCTCCTTCAACTCCCGATTCAATGTGTTCGCACGATCCGGGCGGTTCAACGTGATGATCGCCACCGCCTCCCGTTTTTCCAGCATGACCGTATCACTCATGCGCGCTACTCCTCATTTTGTTTTTGTTGATCACTAACAGTGATGGCGACCATACGGTCGCACTTGCGGGCCGCATTTCGATGAGAGACGACCCGGCAGGAGCGCACCCAAGGTTTGCTTCTTTAGGCGTCACAGCCACCTGCAATCCCTGCGCACGACCCTGAGGTCGCCGTGCACCCTCTGCTCCTGCGCCGGTCATCCCGAACCTCTCAGACCCAATTTACTATATATTTGTTATTCATATAGCAAGTTAATTTGGGCGCGTATCCGAACCTTTCATTGTGTCTCTAGGAGATTCGTAAAATTCTTGCGGTATGGTTCACGCTTTGGACGGGAAGATTTGTTCCGACCGACCGAACATCGTAACACGACGACAGGACTGGTTCGATGCCCAGCCCGATCTTGATCCTGCACGGTAAATCTTCGTCGACAAAATCCGAGCCTCCACGAATATGGCGCGGCGCTATAGGAAGTGTCCAAGCGGCTGATGCAAGCTCTAGTAGCTCTGTTGACCGGAACACATCCGTTACAAGTCCACCCCGAGCCGATGCGATGCCACTGACCGCCCTGAGAATCGGCATCGACAATACTCGAGTATAGAAAATAGCATACAACATCTATCTACATCTCGGAAGAGGAGAGTTAGAGATACCCAGGCTCTGACCTTTTTATGGATGGAAAATCAATTGATTTCTTTTTTTATTATATAATGAAAGAAGAGTTTTTCCAATACTCCACATCATACAACGTGACCCGGAAATCTCTAAGCGGAGGCAGATGACTTGACTCCCGGGTCACACCTTTCAAACTTGACGCTCACGCCCCACCCAGTAGGGATCGCGCAACTCACGTTTAAGCAGTTTTCCCATCGTATTTCGCGGTAGGGCGTCGACAATATCAACCGTCTTCGGTCGTTTATAAGACGCCAGCAGCGGTGACACAAATGACAGCAGCGCCGCTTTCTCGAGCGACGCACCAGGTTTGAGCTCAACAACTGCCTTCACCTGTTCGCCGAACTCAATGTCGGGTATCCCGACAACCGCGGCGTCCTGTACGGCGGGATGCTTGCAGATTGCAGCCTCGATTTCGGCAGGATAGATGTTCACACCACCAGATATGATCATATCTTTTGCGCGACCTGTAATGAACACATAACCCTCGGTATCCAGGCGTCCGATGTCGCCCGTGCGGAAAAACCCGCGGTCATCGAGTGTATCCTGACCAAGCGCTGCTGCGTTCACATAATTCGTAATAGTCACGGGCGTACGGACCCAAACCTCACCATCCGTGCCCGCCGGCAGCGACTGGCCATCGGGATCTCTGATCTCGATGGTCACATGTCGATGCGGGAGTCCGCTCGATTGAGGGCGGATCGCCTGCTGCGCAGGCATAAGGGCGCAAATCATCCCCGTTTCGGTCGAGCCATAAGATTCCCACAAGATTGGGCCGAAATGATCGACGATCCACTGCTTCAATTCAGGCGTCGTTGGTTCCGCACCGATACCAAGCATCTTCAAGGATGAAACGTCATAGCGGGCGATCACATCGTCAGGGAGGCTTGCAAGCCGTTTGTACATCGTCGGCACCGCAGTCCAGCTGGTGACACGTTCGCGATCGATCAAAGCGAGGACTGCCTCCGGATCGAACCTGCGCAAGAACACCATCAGTGACCCTGTGGCGAGCGCTGCGCGCACGGTAGCGGGACCTGCGCCATGATGCATTGGCAACGTAATCAAGACGATCTCATCCGCCGTCCTAGCGCGGACCTGCGTAACCGATTGCATGTATTCACGCAGCTCAGTAATCGATGACCGTGGAGCAACCTTGCCGACCTTCACCCCTTTGGGGAAACCAGTCGTCCCCGAAGTGTAAATGATGAGCGGGGCTTCCTCCTTGGAGAAACGGGGCCGAGCGTGCCTCGAGACGAGATCGTTCCAGGCCAGGAAACCTCCCACCGACGAATCAAACGACACGCGAAGGCGAAGCGGAAATTCCTCCGGCGTCGACAACAAAGCATCTGGCCGCTCATCGTCACATATCAATGCCTGAGCATGGCTATTACGTAGAATATAGCCCACCTCACTGGGCGTAAGTCGCCAGTTAAGGCCTAGTATCTCGCACCCGAGTTTCGCGCATGCGGCAGCCACGATCGCCCATTCATGACGGATCTGCAACCGCACAACGACGACACTACCCTTTCCCAGGCCAGCGTCGGACATCGCATCCGCCAAAGCGTCGGCTAAGTCATTCCAGTCGCCGTAGGAAAGCCGCCGATCGCCGTCCACGATCGCGATATCATCACGCCGCTCGGCTGCCCAAAACTCGAGGCTTCCAGGCACTGGCTCCACAGCCACAGGAACGCCCTTCTCCAAATTGATTTCATTAGTCATCAGTATTCCCCTCTATTTAAACATGTTTATTGGATAGCAAGTTTAATGTCACTCGCTGTGCGGTGAATCCTCTGCTGAGGTCTCCACCAGGCGCATCGCGTAAAGAGTGCTATGCGTAATCGGGGTGTGTCAGATTTCCGGTTGGGGAACCGCCTCGACCTGCTTACCGCCCGACCATCGCCAGCAAAGGCGCCCCGCGCCACATCCCGGCCGTTTCGTCGAGCGACACAGGTTGAGGGGGCAGTCACGTTAACGTAGTGTTTTCGACAGAGGCCGCTGACGGGCCTTTCAGGCGGGGAGAGCTATTACGTTCGCGCGATGGCGCTACGAAAGCGGAGTGGCTTTTAATTCTTGCACGAATAAGTCGAGCGTGGCGATAAATGCCCGTGCAGCAGCGGAGCGGTAGGCGCCCTCTCTTTGCAGCAATACCACCTGCCGTTCTTGGGGTGGCGGCACGAGCGGCCGAGATAGCAATCCTTGGCGTTCGATGGCGACGGCATCAGGAAGAATTGTGACCAGCGCACTGGACTTAACCAGCTCAATAATCGTCGTCATAGAGCTGGTTTCGATAACGACCTTCGGTTCTATGCCATGCTGCTTGAAATGTTTATTAATGGTCTGACGCGTGGCGAACGTGCCAGTTAATAGGATCAATTCTTCTTTTTCGATGTGCGCAATATCGATAACTTCATTCACCATTACCGGGTGGTCGTATCGACCGACCAATGACAACCGTTCCGTATGGAGAGGATGCGAAACAATTCCGCTTGCCCTCGATGACCCGAATGCGAGGGCGCAATCCAATTTGTCGTCCGCAAGGTCTGCTTCGATTTCGTCCTGTGACAAGGCGCTTAGATCAAGGGTGATTCCCGGATATTTCTCGCGGAAGCGTCTTGCAAGTGGCGCAGTCAGATAAGCGCTGAAACTCGGCGTAAACCCGAGCCGGAGCACGCCAGAACTTAAATCGTTAACGTCGCGCGCGGCACGACTCGCCGCGTCAATTTCGCGAAAGGCGCGGCGCACATGATCCAAATATGTTGCGCCTGCGTCCGTCGCGCGAATTGATTTTCCTGTACGGTCAAGCAGTTGCACGCCGAGTTGTTCCTCTAGCTGGCGTATCTGCTGCGATAGCGCGGGTTGGGACACGTGCAGCGCCTGAGCCGCTCGTGTGAAGCTCCCATACTCCACAACCGATGAAAGATAACGAAGGTGACGGAGGAGCATCTGTATAACGCCTGCTTATAGAACCGATATGCAATCAGTCTTGGACAGTTATAGCCAGAAAGTCGATACCTACCTCACGAAACTTGGAGGTCGACAGATGAAGAGACTTACCGGAGGGCTCAAAAAGTTCAGAGAGGGGAAGTATTCCGAGGCGAGTGCGGCATTTCCCGCTCCTCCAGGAAAGCCTCAGGTTAGGGTTTCGGATTTTCGTACCCACCATTCGGGTGGCATCGCCTGAGTTTCAATCTAGTCGGTAGGTGAGCTAATGACCCAAGTGCAAGTAACCCAGGCGGCTCGCAAGGCGCTCGCCGAGGCCGTCGTTCAGCGGAAGGCTGAGAAGCAGCTCAGCTGGGCCGGGATCGCTGAAGCCAGCGGCCTCTCCCGCGAGTTTGTAACCGCTGCGCTGCTTGGGCAACACCCGCTGCCGGCGAACGCGGCTGAGGCAGTCGGTAAGACGCTCGATCTCACTGATGGGGATGTGGAACTGCTTCAAGCGATCCCGATCCGTGGCAGTTTCCCGGATGGCGTGCCGACTGACCCCACCATTTACCGCTTCTACGAAATGATTCAGGTCTACGCCACGACCCTGAAGTCTCTCGTCCACGAGGATTTCGGTGACGGCATCATCAGCGCCATCAATTTCAAGCTCAAGGTTGAGAAGCGGGAAGATCCGGAAGGTGGGCATCGCTGCGTCGTAACGCTCGACGGGAAATATCTCCCGACCAAACCGTTTTAACGTCGGCGCTCAAGGGCGCGGCCCTATCATTGCCGCCTCTCTCCTGGGGCGTTTACAGCCTCGACTCTCGTCAAGACCATTTCAATCTCGAAGGGAAAAGCTATGTCTCGTCCACCCCTACCCCCATTCACCCACGATACCGCGGTTCAGAAGGTTCGCCTTGCCGAGGATGGTTGGAACACCCGCGATGCCGCCAAGGTCGCTCTGGCTTACGCGCCCGATACGCGTTGGCGTAACCGGGTCGAGTTCGCGACAAATCGGGACGAGGCGCAGGCCTTCCTTACCCGCAAGTGGAACAAGGAACACGAATACCGGCTCATCAAGGAGCTGTGGGCTTTCACCGATAACCGTATTGCGGTTCGCTATGCCTACGAGTATCGCGATGACGCCGGTCAGTGGTACCGTGCTTACGGAAACGAGAACTGGCTATTCGCTGAAGACGGATTGATGTCTAACCGTCACGCCAGCATCAATGAGATGCCGATAGCCGAGTCAGACCGGAAGTTTCATTGGCCTTTGGGGCGCCGGCCGGATGACCACCCTTCGCTAAGTGATCTCGGCATGTGATGGACCAAACTGGCGATGGCGCTCGTCGTACGCCGGTAAGCAAATGGGATGCCCATGCGCAGTTAGGGGGGCGTTGCGTCTAGTATCTGAGCCGGAATGCAACAAATCAAACCGTGCTATGTCGCGATCCTACTGGGCTGGCAATCGCCGCCCAGGGCCCGAGGGGCCGCATCCCTTGGCGCCGATCCTGAGCCGGCGATGCCTGCGGCGCTGGCGCCCTCGGCGACCGCCGCCAGCATACGGTTTGGAGAGGTCGAAAAACCCTCCCGGTTCGTTCAAATAAGAATCGTAACCGTTTGACATTTCTACTGAAAAAAATCAGACGGGGCTTCTTCGAACCCTTCAACTGGCAATACGCCCAATATTAGTGTGGCGTTGCCTCCGGAGAGATATCAAGCTAGTCGATAAATTGGGGGGCGTAGCGAGGGGCGCGAGTAAAACGTGACAGAAGCGAACAAGCGACGACGGTCTCAGGCGGAAAGGCGTGAGGAGGCCGAGAAGCGGCTTATCGATACGGCAATCGAACTTATGGCCAGCCGTGGCTACGACGGATTCACCTTGGCGGAGGTTGGCGAAGCAGCTGGATATAGTCGGGGTCTGCCTGCGCATTATTTCGGGAAAAAGGATGATTTGTTAGTTGCCGTAGTAGAGTTTCTTATCGAAGATTACAATCGACATTTCGAAAAGGAATCCAGAGCGCTTGGTGGGATGCTTCGAATTGAGACGCTTGTGCGTAGTTACACGCGCGCGAAAGGTCGTAGCGTCCGGGCTTTGAGCATGTTGATTGGTGAGGCTATTGTGCGGCCAGTGCTGCGGCGGACAATAACACGACTGAATGCAAAAGGGCTTGAAAGAATCGAGAGTATTATTCGTGATGGAATCACGGACAATACTATTCGGCCCGACGTTGATGTCAAACGCCAAGCGGCGATTATATACTCCTTCCTGCGGGGTCAAACCAACTTCGCCTTGTGCGATACCGCCTTCGATGCGGAGGGCGTGGCAGAGGAATTCATCCTACTTATACGGGATAACCTGAGCCTTCGTCCGAAGTTGGGGGGATCGAAGAACGGTTGATTGAAGTCAAAAGTGGTGGTGCGGGCAGCCTCCACACGGAATGTACGAGGATGCGACTGTCGCGGTCCGCGTAGCTCCCAATGTGCTAAGAACGCGTTTCCAGACCTGTTGTGCTTTGGTTTGAATGCGGAGTAAGGATGAATGTTCTCCGCTCTTGTCTCCGACGGGCTATGTGCAGCTATTGAACTGCTTCGTCCTGTTATTCCTGTGGCCCGAGAGGTGGACGCCCCCGCACTTTCGGTCGTTCGGCGTTGACGGCGATACGATTTGTTCTTCAGAGCGGCATTCCATGGGACTTGCCCCCATTACAGCAGGATGCTGGAGTCTATCTTGGATGCGCTACTCTATTCGGAGAGAGACAGGGCACCCACGCAGCCGTCCTGGAAAGCTCTACGCCGGCAAGGGTTATGATTACAGCCGCTGCCGTCTGTGTACCCCCCGCCATGGTGGTCGGACACCATATCGCCAGAAAAAGCAACGGAAGCAGTCCCTCTCTTAATCTCGCGCTGTCGCTGCCTGCTGCATCTTTCGCCTTCCATCTGCGGAGCAACCGGGACTTCCGGTCGATGGACATATGCGAATTGTAGCTAAATTGCAGGATGACCCGATTTGTTGACGAGATCATTCCGTCATCCCGCCGTTTGATCTTCGTAAATTTGAGCGTCCACAAGTGTTGCGCCCAAGCGGTCAAGCGGAATGCCAATTGAGGAGCATTGTGGTCAGAGATCGGCGGCACGCCACCTTGTCATCCGCCGCCACGCCGTCTTCCAAGTCCCCAATCACGACATTCGCCCCTGCACCTTGTCGTATTCGCGAGCACGAAAAGCAGCAATCACCACAATTGGCGCACGCGACAGCGTCGACCATAAACGCTGTGGACGGTCGCCAGGACCAGATGACGGGCTGTGCGAAGGGCTTCGTTTTCGCACAGAAATTCGCTGCAAACATTATTGTATGTTGACAAGCAAGTTTTATACTTCTCAAGATACACAACATCCACGCATCACATGCAAGGCGCCGCAGATATGTCTTACAAGGTTCCGTTGAAGGACATGACGTTCGCCCTCACTCACCTTATCGATCTCGAAAGGGTGCTGGCGCTTTATCCGGAAACGGATCTGGATCGGGACACGGCCATTGCCACCCTGGCGGAAGCCGCACGCTTCGCTGAAATGGTAATTGCGCCACTCGATGCAGTGGGGGACCGGGAAGGCTTGCAATATCGCGATGGCGAAGTGACGACCCCCACTGGTTACCGTGAAGCCTATTCGCGATTCATTGAACAGGGCTGGCATGCGCTGCCATGTGACCCGCACTACGGCGGCCAGGGTTTCCCGAGAGCGATCGCAGCAATGGCCGAAGAGTTGTGGCGCTCTTCGAACATGGCCTTCACCGGCTGCATGACACTAACGCATGGCGCGATTGCAGCGCTGGAGGCCAGGGCATCGGCCGGCCTGAAGGAGCGCTTTCTCCCAGCCCTAGTGAAGGGTCGTTGGTCAGGCACGATGAACCTGACCGAGCCACAGGCGGGATCTGATCTTTCCGCAATCCGCACGCTGGCCGCCCCGAGCGCGGATGGCACTTACCGCGTCAAAGGGCAAAAGATCTTCATCAGTTGGGGTCGACACGATCTGACCGACAACATTATCCATCTGGTCCTGGCTCGGACGCCGAACGCGCCTGCGGGTGTGCGAGGGCTTTCGATGTTCCTCGTTCCGCAGCAATTGCTTGATCAAGATGGCAATCCGGGACCAGGTAACGACGTCCGTTGCGCCTCGATCGAGGTGAAGGTCGGCCAGCACAGCGCGCCGACGACGACAATGCTCTACGGATCGGAACCGACCGATAGCGGTGAAGAGGGGGCGATCGGCTATCTTGTGGGCGACCTCCACAAAGGCCTCGAGATCATGTTCATCATGATGAACGAAGCTCGCTTCGGAGTTGGAACCGAGGGATTGGCCGCGACCGAACATGCGTTGCAAACTGCGCGCTCCTACGCGCGGGAACGCATCCAAGGTAGCGAAGCGGGCAGCGCATCCGATGTAAAGGTGCCAATCATCCGCCATCCGGATGTGCGGCGCATGTTGATGCGGATGAAGGCTGCCGCGGAAGGCATGCGCGCACTCTGCGTCGTGATCGGCGCCGCCATCGATCAGGCCCTGCGCAGCTCCGATGCACAGCAGCGCAATGAAGCGCAGCACTTCGTTGATTTCATGACGCCGATTTTTAAGGGCGGCAATACCGAGGCCGCAAACGAGCTGACATCACTCGGCGTCCAAATTCATGGTGGCTTTGGCTATATGGAGGATTGCCCGGCCGCTCGTCATTGGCGCGATGTGCGTATCTCTGCAATCTACGAGGGAACCACCGCCATCCAGGCAAATGACCTCGTCGGACGCAAAATCGCGCGCGATGGCGGCGCACAGGCGCGGAAATTGGCGACACAAATGCGTGACGTGGGTGAAGCCGCTTGCACACACGAGGATCTCGTGGCTCTTGGCGCGGCATTGGTGACCGGTGCGGATACGATCGACACGGTTACGAATATCCTTCTGGATCGCTATGGCCACAGCCAACCCGATGTTCTGTTGGTTTCGGTGCCGATCCTCGAACTGTTCTGGATCGCGGCCATTGGCTGGCAGCTCGGGCGAGGCGCGCTCGCCGCACAGGGGGCGCTTGCCGCGGCCGACAGTGATCAGACATTCCTACGAGCGAAGATCGTGACCGCGAATTTTTTTGCGCAGCACTGGATGCCGCAAATGGAGGCGTTGCGCAGGGAAATTACGGCTAGCAGCGACGCCATCGTCGCGCTCTCCGACGATCAGGTCTGACTTCACGCTTATCAGCCGGACGGCTTTGAGAGTCTGTTTGGAAAATCAAGAATAAGCATTTCTGCACGTGAGACTGGCGCGTATAACTTCCCAGCGCATGTCCCCAGTCAAAGTACAAGAGGTTTTGAAAGGTACTTTTGTCGCCATTGCGAGCAATCTGTTGCATTCAACTTCACAAAAGTTATAATTTGTAACTTCAAGCCGTCAGTCTACGCCTCGATCGTCGCCGTTTGAAATGAGAAGGCTATGGGGCAAAGTCAGTGATCGGGATGAGAGCATCGGGTTGCGATTTGCCACCATCGCAACAGCCGTTTGATCGCAGAGATCCCTTTTTGCCTCAGCCAAGTCGTAAGCGGAACCGCTTAGTCACTACGTATCCGAAGAATGTTTCGAATAATAAATCAATTTTGGATCGAACGATTTCGGGCGATTTCACCAACCGTAAATGCGGCCACCCTCGAAGTTTTCGATACGGCTATTACGAGAACAGTGGATTCTCCCGTCGATATATTCGCACTCACCGAGCAGCGACTTGTAACGGACTACGGCGTCATATTTGTCGGTTACGCAGAAACGCGGGGAACAGCCGAGCGTTCGGCACGCCAGGCTACCGCACGTAAAGGAAAGCGTGATATTGGCTCGAGGAGACTCTCAACACACTCGAAGCAGTAAATCGCGAATTCAAGAAATTCGTCGGGATTTTTTTATTTAGAGGTGAATGTGGAGAGGGAGCGTTGCTTCGCCGTCCCCGAAATTACGGCCGCGTTCACGCTCTGCCGTGCAAACGGTATTTCTGCCCTCTTTGTCTCCGACAGGCGATAGCAGAGCGGCTGTCATCGGAGAGGCCTCATCGAGACGATGAATGCATTACATTAGGCTGTTCACAACGTCTGATCACATGGAAGATCGATTGCAAAGCCATAGAATTTCACACATATATAGCGCTATACTCGCTCGGTTTTCCGAGCCACCGCTTTGCTTTCCCACGCCGTCAGGCAAAAAATGCATGGGGAAAGCACTTAATGCGTCCATTCAACGAATTACGCAACAGAACCGGTTGGATTGAATATAAGAGAACCGAAAACTACTATCCCGAATTTTTAGCACTCCGTGTCGTCGCGCCACAAAAGCTTCACTTGAATCACTTACGATCTCTCTGAAAGTAATAGTCTCGTCGTCGATCTTACTGTCAAGTATCGACGCGGGCGGTCTACTTAAAACGAAGCACGAACAGGAACTTTGTGTTGAAAATGGTAAGACCGCTGGATCGAGAAGATGATAAAATTACGTACACCTAATAAATTCCATAACAGTTTGTAATGATGGAGAGAAAAATGCGTCTCAGATTGGCGTTAATTTATGGACTACTGTTGTGCCCAGAAATTGCACGAGCAACACCGGTCGAGGATGTAATTAAAGCTATATCTCCTCCGGCAGATGTTGAAAAGAGGAGCGTTGTGGTCTATCAGTTTGATACATCACATCCAATTCCGTTGGATACAACCGGGTCGAGCAGCGTAAAAACAAGCGCGTGGCTTGTCACGATAAACCGAGCAACAAAAACGATATCTTCGAGTAATGGCCCGTTGGAGCCGCTCTCATTTCGCGTCTATGGCTCCCCAAACTCCGCCAAGTGCACAGATAATTCGAATGCAAAAATCGACAGTATACCGCAGACATGGGAGCTTCTCCCAGCGAGTATGGCTACATCGATTTTAAAGGGGAAAAACATTTTTCCGACAGTCGTCATAAATGCTAATTATTTCGACGTACGAGCGCAAGGAAATGGTATAACATGGGCTACAAACAAATGTAGCCGACCGCTAGGGGTTTTTTACGACAACAACCCGGGCCATGTAAACAATGACTACGGTAGCTACGACGGAAACGACCAATATCTTGCTGGCCCTCCATATTTTATTGGAAAAACAATCTCAGAAAAATCGCCAGTGCAGAGCATGATTTTTTTTATGGGAAACGATTATACGAACCCTTCTAGCTATGATTCTTATAATAGGCAGATCGATATTGTTGAAAATAACGCGTTAACCGATCTGAATTTTAAAGCGAGGATAGGAAAAGCGCCTTATAACTATGATGACGCACGGTTTACAGCCATATCGGGCGCAGAGTTGTTGCCTAATCTCAGTTCCTCGAGTGCAGATGCTGGGGACGGACCCGATTCAGGTGGAAAGTCGACCACGAGAATTGCAATCGCGTACAAGAAATCGACTGACCAATTATTTATTTTTGAAGGTGGTGGGTATACTTCTGGCGTAACAAGAACGAATTTGGCTTCTCTTTTTAAAGCCTTGGGTAGTGACGTGGCTCTGGAACTGGACGGTGGTGGATCAGCCAGCGTTGTAGTTAATAGCAATCAGGCGCGTTGGGCAGGAGCAACAACGACAGCGCCTCAGAGCGGTTGTGCACTTGCGGGTTATACCTGCTCGAAACCAACCCAACCCGATGGTAATGCTCGACCGGTGCCAGCTTTCTTCTATGTGCAAGTGCCGCAGAAAACGTTAGCGAACTGAAACCCTACTAGTCTGGAGGGTTCGAGGAGCCCTCCTCTTCCCGTTTAAATCATTAACGTAATTGATGGATTTTTCTTAATCAGGAAAATATCACGAATCCTTTTGGAATTTCCCAGTGCCTGTGAAACCGCATAACGACGCACGCTTGCACAACTTCGACTTAGCACTCAACGCACAGCGAATCTCAACACGAAGGACAATCAATAAACATCACTTATACATATCATTTTCAAAAACTTACCTTCATCCATAATTCCTCAATCCCTCCATCTACGAACGAAAGGCGCGTCGGCTCTTGATCACGCCGCATGTCATTCATAATCAGACGGACGCCTACGCGCTGACAGCCGACTTGCGGGAAAAGCTCCCTCGCGCGGCCGTGTTGCAACACGACCTGAACATCGTGCTGATGACAGGGCCATATAACCTGCAACACTGCGTGCTGTACATTACTGGTCTGAATGACTGATCGTCGCCATTCACAACGCGACGAAGAGGATGGGTTCGCCCTGCTACTGGTCTTATGGATGCTCGGCTTTCTTGCCCTTCTGGTAAGCCAGACCCTTGCGACCAGTCGCACTACCCTCCGTCTCAGTAATACTACACTTCAGCGAGCGAGACTTGAGACCATGGCGGACGCGGCCATTACGACGGAGTTGTTTTCTGTCGCAACCGGCACGAGTGGCGCCAACGGCGTCTGGAAGACATTTGGTGACGGAAAGGGCCTAGTGCAGGTCCGTGCCATTATCGAGCGAAACAAAATTAATTTCAACGCTGTCAATGTAAGATTGATGCAGGCGTTACTGGTTGCGAGCGGGCCACCGCCGGACGAGGCGACGACGTTGGCGAAAGCAATTTTCATCTGGAAAAATCCAACTTTGCATGAGCTGGTCCCATTGTCGCAAGGAGGGGAAAGAAGTCGCTGCGTATCGCTCGGTGCGCCGTTTCACACTTTCGACGATCTTGGAGTTGTCCCGGGGATGACACGCGAGTTAATTCAGGCGCTTGCCCCACATATTTCGTTTGTGCAGATCCAGGGGACATCGCCCCTTACCAATGATCCCGTTGTCCGGACGGCGCTCTTCAAAGCTGGGCTTGTAAGTAGGAGGCTCTCCATTCTGGAGCAGGCTCATCAGAAGGAAGATATGGAGAATGACCAAACGCTGGTCGTCGTGGACGCAAAGGCGTCATTCGCCGGCGGCGTGATGCTCCGTCACGTGGAGGTTACGCTTCTCCCCCAAGTCCGGCCCGTTCCATGGCGCGTCATGCGTTGGGAAACGGGCGATGTGGAAAGATCGATGAATCGCTGATTGCGGTCGCTCGCGCCTGATTTTGAACGTAAGGGACGATGATTTCGGCTTGTATGTGGAGTTTCTCTCGGTGGTGACAATCGAGCGGGCGCGTCCGTGCTCCGAACTGAATAGCCCTGAGCTTCCTATATGCCTGCGCGCTTCACCACTTGCTGCCGTTCGCACTCAGCGGGCGACGACATCGTGTTCCTAGATTACCTGCGTTTCGGAGTGTCAAACGTCTCTATATAATCGAACACGTCCTGCCTCGCCTCCCCACAGGTCCGGTGTGTCTTGCGCTTGATCCTTTCACGCTTAAGCCGGTTGAAGAAGCCCTCTGCAAACCACGTAGTTGTCACGGCGTTTCATGGAATGCGGACACACAAGTAAGAAACTCAGCCCAAGTTAGTGAGTTGGCTGCCCGATCCTTTTGAATCAGCGCCGTGAAGGACAGTCGCCCGTAGCTGACCACTGCCGTCTCGTTCCTGCGCAAGGGCGACACCCTCGTGGTCACGAAGCCGGACCGCCTTGCGCGCTCCACCGGAGATCTGCTTGCGCTTGTGAAGCGCGTCTGCGAGCGCGGAGCAGAACTTCGTATCCTGAGCATGGGTGGCGCAGAGCTCGACACTAGTTCGCCCACCAGCGCCCTTATGCTGACCATGCTGGGCGCCATTGCTCAGTTCGAACGGGATCTGATGCTTGGGAAGGCATCGCGCGCGCCAGGGCAGAGGGCAAGTATCAGGGCCGGGCGCCCACGGCCCGCGCCAAAAGCAATCAGGTTCAGAATCTGGCGCGAGACGGTGTAGCCATTACCGAAATCAGTCGGCGCCTGGGGATCAGCCTCAGTTCCGTCTATCGCTGCCTCGGGCGGGATTTCTAGGCCCGGTCCTTGCGCAAAGAGCGGCGATGTGACGACGCAGGACGCTGCGCTCCATCCCGCCTACGCATCGCATCGAGCAACCCGCAAGGTGCAGCGCAACACACCGAAGAGGACGGTCCGTGCGCGCGGGCAGTGCGGTGATTTTCTTCCCGCAAAATGGAGCATTCCGGGCGGGAAATGCGGCGCATTTATAAAAAAGATATATAATTCATAACGCTTCAGGTGCGACTGATATCGTGCGGGAGCGCGTGGCGGACTTCCCCGAGATTTGTACGATCCGCAGAAAACTGCCGAATTTCAACGTTCGTGAGTTACGCATTTGATAAAAGTGTAAGCGGTAAGGGCAAAATGTGTAACTGGAATTTCAATTTAAAATCATATACTTAAGCAACAAAATTACACATTTACACCTCTTACACTTTTTTTCGAACAACAGTGAGAAAGAGGTATGCAGACACACATC
Organism: Acetobacter sacchari; assembly: GCF_017377715.1. Lineage (GTDB taxonomy): Bacteria > Pseudomonadota > Alphaproteobacteria > Acetobacterales > Acetobacteraceae > Acetobacter > Acetobacter sacchari. Next base: position 35,531 of record NZ_JAFVMF010000028.1, read on the forward strand.
TGCTTACAGGTTATTTATTCTCGAAACGCATGTATCGGGAGCCTGCGCCGGCAGGGGGGGCGGGTCAAATCTTGAGGGGCGATCTGGGGCCTCAACCGCGCCAGTCTCACGCGCAGATTTTTTGCCGGATATGAAAGAAATCAAGTTTTCAAAGAGTCGGGGTCGATGTGACTCAAAAGAGTCCGGATTGAGTCCGAAACTCGACTGCCACAGTTCGATCATCTGCTGAATTTTGAAAATTTCTAGAAGGGAACTGGTGGAGCCAATCGGAATCGAACCGACGACCTCCTGAATGCCATTCAGGCGCTCTCCCAACTGAGCTATGGCCCCTCGCAAGGTCGCCTATTGGCGTCGTGCGGAGTGGGCGCGGTATAACCTTGCTAGAAACCTCTGGCAACCCCCTATCGTAAGATAAAACCTGAAACCCTACGCTCCAATTGCGCCACAGCGCCGCAACGCCCCAAGAAGCGGGAGCATCGGCAGGCCGAGGATGGTGGACTGATCGCCAGTGATCGCCTCGAACAGTTGGATCCCAGGCCCCTCCACCCGATACGCCCCGACGCAGGAGAGGCATGCATCGGCCTCTTGCTCCAGATACCCCTCGAGAAACGCGTCCGAGAATGTCCGCATTGTCATGGAAGCGTGTTGGATATGCCTCCATATAATTTCTCCATCGCGCCAAAGCGTCACGGCGCTGTGCAGTAGATGAGTCCGCCCTCTCAGATATTGAAGTTGGTTTCGCGCGTCCTCAAGGTCTGTGGGTTTGTCGAACCAGCGCCCCTCGCAGCTCAGCATCTGGTCCGCGCCTATGATCAGGGACAGTCTGGAGACATCAGGGCTCGTCCCGACAGCCTCAGCTTTTGCTTCAGCCAACGCCAGCGCCGCCGCATCGGCATCCTGACCCATTGCGCGCGCCTTCGTCTTGTAGAACGCCTCATCGACCACCGCCGCTCGCCATCTGAAGCCCAGACCCGCCGCCGCCAGAATCGAGCGTCGGGCACTCGAACCACTCGCAAGAAAAATTTCAGGCTTTCCCATCAGTTCACACTGCATATGACGTCCCTTAGTGACAGTTTCCGAGTCGGTTTTTGCGATCTCTACATAGCTCTCGACAATCGACTCGAAACATTGGGTGTGATGCAGGAGGTGAGTACTTCGGTGGGCAGGCCGTTTAGTACTGGGGTACATGTGGATAGTACTGGAGGCGTAATTCGGACGTACCGAGTACCGGGGACAAGTCCTTCGCCCCCGGGCACGGTGAGTTGTACACAGCCTTTCTGCGGGTAAAGCGGGATAACTTCAAAAAACGCCTATTTTTCAATGAGTCACAATCTGTACACATCTGGGGAAACATGGGGTACGTTTTTGGAAAGACGGGTACCCCTTAATCCACAGGGCTCATAACAAACCCAATATTTCTTTCTTCTCTTTTCTTGTTTAGAGATGGCGGCACTGATCGAGATACGAGGTGAACGGGCGGTGACGGTGGAAAATACGACGGATCAAGGTCGGCGGCTCTTACGAACGCTGAACGGTGAAGCCGTATGGCCTCCTCCGGTGTGGCTCATGCGCCAGGCAGGGCGCTTCCTCCCCGAATTCCGGGCGTTTCGCGAAAGGGCGAATTTTCTCACCCGGTGCATGACGCCGGATATCGCGACTGAACTGACGCTGCAGCCGATTCGTCGTTTTGCGATGGACGGCGCCATTCTGTTTTCGGACATTCTGATTCTCCCGTGGGCAATGGGACAATCTCTTGATTTCGTTGAAAATAAAGGTCCGGTTCTCGGACCGATCCGCAATGAAGCCGATCTGGCGCGGCTGGATCCCCGTCGCGTCGCGGAGGTTACTGCGCCAGTCATGGAGACATTGTCTCGGCTGCGTCGCGCCCTGAGCGAACCGGTTGGTGCGGCGCCCGCCAACAGCGTAACGTTGCTGGGATTTGCCGGGGCGCCCTTCACGGTCTCTTGCTACATGGTCGACGGTGGTAGTTCGCGAGAGTTTGCGCAAACTCGGTTGATGGCGTTTTCCGAACCGTCCCTGTTTGACCGGCTGATAGCGCTGCTGACGGAAAGCACGGTGGATATGCTTTCGGCGCAGATCGAAGCAGGCGCGCAGGCGGTGATGTTGTTCGATTCCTGGGCTGGGCTTTTGCCACCTACGGAATTTCGTCGTCATGTGATTGCGCCTGCGCGCCAGATAGTCTCCGCATTGAAGGCCCGCCATCCCGGCGTCAAAATCATCGGTTTCCCTCGACTGGCGGGCATTATGGCTTTGGAATACGCTCGCGAAACCGGGGTCGATGTTCTCGCGCTCGACACCGGGGCGGACATCAAGGCGATTGCGGCTCAGGCTCCGCCGGGACTGGTGCTGCAGGGAAACCTTGATCCGATATCGGTGCTTGCGGGTGGCGAAGCGATGCGTAAGGAGGCCCTGGCCGTTCGGGAGGCAGGACGTGGCAGAGCCCATGTCTTCAATCTAGGCCATGGCGTTCTGCCAACCACGCCGCCTGAACATGTTGGCGAACTGATCGCGACTATCCGAAACATCGACACATGACACTGGCGTGCGGTTCGGCGCTATCGCCTGAGGGCAGATTGCGGCTTGTGATCTTCGATTGCGACGGCGTTTTGGTCGACAGCGAGGCTATGAGTTGCCGGATTGTCGCGGAAGCTGCGCGGGAGGCGGGACTGGATGTGCCCGACGAAGCTGCCGTCGCGCGGTTCGCTGGAAGGGCGCTTTCTTCGATCCAGACGGACATTGAAGAGGCTACCGGCAGAACTTTGGGTGAGAACTGGTGTCTCACAATTCAGGATCGCTTTGTTCAGGCTTTTGGACATGGTGTTGATCTTGTCGACGGCGCACATGCGATGCTGGATGGCGTCATCGATTTGGGTTTGCCTGTTCGAGTGGGATCAAACTCTTCAATGGCCGAGATGGATGTGAAATTCCGTGTCACCGGTCTTTATGATCGACTCGAAGGACGCATTCACTCAGCAAGGGATATGAAAAAACCGAAACCTGATCCGGATGTGTACCTCTATGCTGCGGCCCTCGAAGGCGTGGCGCCTGCAGAATGCGTCGTGTTGGAAGATAGCGATACAGGGGCGCGGGCAGCGCTGGCGGCCGGAATGACCTGTGTCCTTCTTCGTCCAGCGCAAGAGCCCGCTCCACATGACGACAATCTGATTCGAATCGAAACGCTGTCGGAATTTCAGCCACTTTTAGAAAATACGCTATTTTCCCAAAAACTGAAAACACCATGATAAGCGTGTTGCAGCCTTGGTATCCGTGGTTGAAGGCGATGCACATCATGGCGGTGATCGCGTGGATGGCCGGTCTGTTTTATCTGCCGCGTCTGTTCGTTTATCATTGTCAGGTGATAAACGGTTCGCAGGAAAGCGAGCGTTTTAAAATTATGGAACGTCGACTTCTGCGCGCAATTATTAATCCGGCGATGATGGCGTCATTAGCATTTGGCGTGCTTCTTGTTCTGACTCCAGGGGTGATAGATTGGAAAGCGGGATGGTGGCACACCAAACTTCTAGCCCTTGCAGGTATGTTTGCTTTTCATGGAGCTTGCGCGAAGTGGCGTCGTGATTTTGCGGACGACAAAAATGCCCGATCAGAGCGATTTTACAGAATCGCAAATGAAGTGCCGACGATTTTGATGATTGTGATCGTGATTATGGTCGTTGTGAAACCATTTTGATGTTTCGTATTTTATTTATTCTTCCTTGTCGTGGAAATTTTTATATAAATTTTTAACATACAACGCACACTAGAAATAGAATGATATTAAATAATTTAAATGAAGTGTTTTACGAAACTCGATGCATATTGAACATATGACTCAAATGATATTTAGATCATCAATTTATGAATTTTCTGATAGATAACGATTTAAAAATCGACTGTCTATTACCACTGGGACAAAAGACAGTCGCAATTTTACGAATTTCATTGGTGAGGCATGTGACTGTTACGATCTACCTATATCTAGCGGACGTCTTGTTTATCCATCAGTTTTTGTGAAAGATAGACAGCTTCCAACGCGCGCTCATGGGCGACTTCCTTTGCATTGACCGTTCCGGAATGCCCGCCTTCCGTATCCTCATAATATAGAAACGGCGCGCCAAGTTCTTTCAACCGCGCCGCGAAACGCCGCGCATGTACTGGGCCAACCCGATCGTCTTTTGTCGAAGTGAAAATGAATGGTTCAGGATAATGAATTTTGTCCCGAAGGTGTTGTAACGGTGAAATTGATTCCAGGAAAAGCCGTTCCGTTGGAACGCTCATCGAACCATATTCATCCACCCATGATGCGCCGGCGGACATATTCTCGTAGTGGAGCATATCGAGAAGTGGAACACCAATTATAACTGCGTTCCACAGCTCTGGATGCTGGGTGAATTCTACACCCATAAGCAAACCACCATTGGAACGACCTCGAATGCCAAGATGTGCGACGGACGTAATTCCCTGTGCAACGAGGTCGCGACCTACCGAGAAAAAGTCGTCATATACTTTTTGACGTTTTGTTTTTCGTCCTGCTTCATGCCACGCTGGCCCGAACTCGCCGCCACCGCGAATATTTGCCACGACATAAACGCCCCCTCTGGTGAGCCAGAGACGACCGATCTCGGGTGCATAGGTTGGCGTATAAGATGCCTGAAACCCGCCGTAAGCAGTCAGTAGCGCCGGATTGGTCCCATTTTTTTTCATCATTTTGGGATGTACGATAAAATAGGGGACTCTGGCGCCGTCCGTTGATCGCGCCCAAAACTGTTCCACAGTCAGGTTGGTGGCGTCGAACATAGCTCGGGTTTCACGGATCTTTTCAGCCGCCTCGGAAGCATCCCCTGCCAGCCACAACTGAGGTGGGGAGATATATCCCTCGACCGTCAGGAACGCCCTGTCCGATGTCCGATCTGCATCGACGATGTGAACTGTCGACATGTCTGGCAAAGGCAGGACGTGTCGGATCCAAGGCTCCCCGGTCTTTTGCGGAGCAGTCAGGGTCACTGCTCGGCCGCGGACGTTCTCGAAATAGGTAACGACGACAGTATTTCGCGTCACAGCGACTTCATCAAGCGCCTGGGAACTGTTGGGAGTGAAAAGAAGCTCCACGTCTTGATCGCTTGCAGCAGGAGCGACGGAGACCAGGCTGCCTGCTGGAATGAGTCGACGGTCGGGAAGCATCCAATCATCATTCACGGTAAAAATGAGCCGTCCGTGGAGCATGCCCTGCAGTTCTACGTGATCAGGCAGTGTCAGCCAGCGGAGATGCCCTGGCTCTTTCCCCTCCAGCGCGCTTTCCATTCCGTCGAGAATCGCGAAACGGTTGGTAAAGAAAGTCGGGGAGCGCCGGATAAGCACGAGTTTGTGGCCGTCGCCGTCTGTCAGAGATACAGGCTCCACAGCGACGTCGCTCTTTTCTCCTCGCGCGACTTCTACGGCATTCTCCAGAGACTGCGTATGCCCCACACGCTTGATAACGAACGGATAGCCCGACGTGGTCAGGGTCGCCCCAGTTCCGTCCCAATCGCGGCCTACCAGAATTGTATCGCGGTCCACCCATGCCGACGATTGTTTGGAGCGTGGCAGGCTAAAACCGTTCTGAACGAATAACCCCATATGGGTGTCGTATTCTCTCAAGGTTTGTGCGTCTTCCCCTCCATTGGACAGGGCGACGAGACAATACCGATCATTGGGCGCGAGACAGTCGGCGCCCTGGAACACCCAATTTTTATTTTCTTTTTTTGCGAGAGCATCGATATCGAGACGCGTTACCCAACTGGTGAGTTTCTGCCGGTAGGCGCCCAACGTTGTTTGGCGCCACACGCCACGAGGGTGTCTGGCGTCTTGCCAGAAATTCCATATCTGTCCGTCAAGAAAGCGGGGTTTAGGCAGTCGGTCCTGGCTTTCGCCAGCCGCGAGCGCGTCGTCGTAAAATCCCTTGTAGCGGGGATCGCTTTCAAGTGTATCGGATGTTCGACGGTTCTGGGCGTTCACCCATTCGAGAGCCTTTACCCCTTCTATTTCACTTAGATAGTCTGCTTCGTCAGGGCTTGTGGCTGCTTTCAGCGGCACCGACAGGCCTGTTTGTGCCAGGATGAAGGCGGCAAGAGCAAAATACGATCGGCGCATGAAGTTTCCCTTCCTTGTTGGGACTCTAGCGGGCAGCGTTCATTCTATACAAATGTAGTTGATTCGCGTCTGGGTACCTCATATATGCAAAACGATAATGAAATTTTAACTTTATAAAGAGTATTCGTCTTGTAAATATAAAGTAAAATACATAACAAAAAAATTTATAAAGTTATATATTTTCATGTTATGCCCGAGATTTATCAGAATATGTTATTAAATTATATTGCATAACCTATAAATATATTCGTTAAAATAAAAAATTCAGAGGATTTCGTGCCGGATATTACTCTAAGAGAGACAACATAGTTTTAGAGAATATATTTCTAAGAGCCTGTTTGGAAAATCGGTCTGATGTGATTCAAGCTCTGGATGTGGACG
>NZ_JAFVMF010000029.1 GCF_017377715.1 Acetobacter sacchari
TGGGCGCCAATCTCATGCGCAGAAATGCTCACCCGTGATTTTCCAAACAGGCTCTTACAGTTAGCCAGCCGACTTCTGCTTTTTGACAAAAGAACCAAAAACTTTTTATCAGCCGACGCCGTTTTTCCGGATGCTCGAGTATTCTCGGACGCAAAAATTCTTTTTCTGGACAGGTAAATCCCTTCGAAGAACACGCTTCGATGTATGGCCTTCATCGCCTTCGTTCAGCAGCGGTTCCTTAGGTCAGTTCGCCTGACTCACCACCATGGGTTTCAGAAGATCGGCGATGAACGAATAATGCGGCGGGAAAACGGAGGCCAGCCCGTAGCAGATCAATGCGAAGACTACGGAAGCGCCGTACACCACAAGCGCTTTCCCCCAGCTAAGGCGTAGGCCGACTTTCGCAACGAACCACCCTAGCCAGACCCCGTACAACTCCGCAGCCGCTACAACAGCCTGAACGAACGAAGGCGTATGAACCAGAGCGGGCGCGAAAAGACTGGCGACGGCGAGCGCAACGACCGACACGAACACCGACACCCACTCGCACCAAGCGGCCGCCGTGGCGTAGCGCAGCCACAAATCTTCACGCCCCCAGCGACGCGCGAAGAAGTTCGAGATCACCGGCGGCGCCAGCAGGGCGCAAAACGACAGTTCGACCTTGGTCAGTCCGATCGCGGCATGGTCCTGCATCGCCACCAGAAGCAGGCTGACCAGATTGACGGCGACTCCCGGCGCGATGGCGGCGAGAAACGAATCGGCGGAGCCCCGGAACCGATTCAGGCCCTCCGCGCGACCGGACGCGAGCATCGCCATGCCCTGGACCACGGATTTCGGGTCCGGCGGGTCGCTCCTGCGTTCGGCGTTCACGTCATCATCCTTTCCAGCAACCGCACGTAGACGCGGGTCAGTGTCTGGAGGTCCTCCACCGCCACGCACTCGTCCGCCTGATGCATGCTCGCGCCGACCAGTCCAAACTCTGCGACAGGGCAATACTTGGCGATGAATCTGGCGTCTGATGTGCCGCCGCCGGTGTCGAGGCGCGGTTCGCGCCCGGTCACGTCCATGACGGCGTCCCGCAGCACGTCCACCTCCCCGCCGGGAGCGGTGAGAAACGATTCCCCGCTGCATTCGGTCGTTACAACGACACGTTCCGCATGCTGGCGACAGATCGTCTCGATCCAGCCCCCCAGCGACGCGCTGGTGTGCAGGTCGTTGAACCTTATGTTCAGCGCGGCCGTCGCCGAGGCAGGAATGACGTTGGTGGCTACGTTGCCCACGTCGATACTTGTAATCTGCAGGCTCGAGGGCTCGAACCATTGGCTGCCCGCATCCAGCGGAGCGGCAGTCAGCGTGTCAAGAATCCGGACGAGTCTGTGCACCGGATTATCGGCCCGGTGCGGATAGGCGACGTGACCCTGCCGCCCCTCGACCACGATGCGCGCATTCATGCTGCCACGCCGACCGATCTTGATGACCTCGCCCATGACCGATGGGTTGGTCGGTTCGCCAACGACGCAGAAATCCGGCGTGTGGCCGTTCTCCTGCATCCACTCCAGCACCTTGCATGTGCCAAAACGGGCTGGACCTTCCTCGTCGCCGGTCAGCAGGAAGCTGACAGACCCGCTCCAGTCGGGATTGCTGGCGAGAAACGATGAGGCCGCCGCGACGAACGCGGCGACGCCGCCCTTCATGTCGCAGGCGCCACGCCCGAACAGAACGCCATCCTCGATCGTTCCGGAGCATGGATCATGCCGCCACGTCGCAGCGCCAGGATGAACAACGTCCGTATGGCCAGCGAAACAAAGATGAGGCGAACCAGAACCCAGCCGCGCGAACAGGTTCGGCGTTCGCTCCGCGCCTTCGCCGAACGGAAGATGGACGACATCGAAGCCCATCTCCGTCAGCACTCCCGCCAGCATCTCCTGTGAGTGACCCGGATCAGGCGTAACAGACGGTATCCGGATCAGGGCGGCCGCCAACCCGGCGACGTCGAGCGGCGTGACCATGAGGGCCGATCAGTCCCGCAGCAGTTCGTTGATCGACGTCTTGGAACGCGTACGCTCGTCAACCCGCTTGACGATGACCGCGCAGGCGAGGCTCGGATTGGGCTGGTTGTCGTCGCCGACGGTCTTCCGGGCGGGGAGCGTCCCCGGGACAACGACGGAGTACGCTGGCACGCGGCCAATAAAAATCTCGCCCGTAGCGCGATCGACAATCTTGGTGGACGCGCCGAGGAATACGCCCATCGAGAGGACCGAACCGCGCTCCACGATGACGCCCTCCGCCACCTCGGACCGGGCGCCGATGAAGCAGTTGTCCTCGATAATCACGGGCGCCGCCTGCAACGGCTCCAGCACGCCACCGATTCCGGCGCCGCCGCTGATGTGGCAGTTCGCGCCGATCTGCGCGCAGCTTCCAACCGTCGCCCATGTGTCGATCATCGAGCCCGCGCCGACATGCGCTCCGACGTTGACGAAGCTGGGCATCAGCACCGCGCCGGGAGAGATAAAGGCGGAGCGACGCACGACAGCGCCCGGCACGGCGCGGAAACCTGCAGCGGCGAACTTTGCCGCGTCCCAACCCGTGAACTTGAGCGGCACTTTATCGTAGGCCGGAGCGCCTGCGCAGCCGCCGTCCATCACCACGTTGTCGTAGAGTCGGAACGACAGAAGAACGGCTTTCTTCAGCCACTCATGAACGGTCCAGCCAGATGCGCCGGGGCTTGCGACACGCAGCTCTCCGGAGTCGAGTTTCTCCAGAGCCGTTTCGATCGCGGCGCGATCCTCTCCCGAGGTGGCTGAAGAGACCGTCGCGCGCGCCTCCCACAACGTGTCGATACGGGATTGCAGTTCGTGTTCGGTCATCGTCCTCGGGTCCAGCAGATAGGCTGCGCATCAACTCTCCCTGCAGGGCCGGGAGTTCGCGTCAGGCACGGTCGTCGCCGGACCATGCGGATCGCGCTCCCTCCTGTCAACGCATAGACGTTAACGCGCCCTCAACCTTTTCGCGTTGAAGTGCTCAGGTATGAACACCCCCCTTCGGCCTCTCTTTCCAGAATCAAATTCGCCCGCGAACAGCGGCGAGATGATGGACGTTCTGCTGGCCAGCCGCCGCAGGTGGAAGAGCCTCACCCAGCTTGTCGCCGACGTCATTTTCGAAACCGACGAAGACGGACGTTTCACATTCTTCGACGCAGGGACGACGCTTGGCTGGGCGGACCATGACCTTATTGGAGAAGCATGCTCGCGGCTTCTCCCATTCGTCGACAGCGCCCCCGGCCCGAACCCGTTCCAGACGCGCGCCGCCATACGTGGCAGACGATGCTGGGTCCGGCGGGCGGACGGTACGTTCGCCTGCCTGCTGATCTACGCAACGCCTCTGCAATCCCCTTCCGGACGACACGCGGGGGTAAGGGGGCTTGGCATCGACGTGTCTGACGACGCGAACAACAATGCTGACCTGTCCATCGCACGGCTCCATAGCGAGAGTATCCGGCGCATCACGCTGACCATGCGTTCTCGCCCGATGTTCCGGCTTGGCGTCCCACCAGCCCTGGAAGAACTTGGAGCCATGCTCGGCGCCACCGGCGGAATCCTGCTCGCGCGGCAGGCGGGCTGCGACGCAGAATGCGCCGAACAGGAAATTCTCGAAGCAGGGAGTTGCGTCGGCGACGACGTCGTACATCGCTTTCCAGCGCAAGGATCAGCGCTCGACACCCAGATCGAATCTCTTTTACGCGATTATGAGGAAGGCGCATTAACCGCACCAAAAGTCACGCAGATCGAAGAGCGGGACGTCATTTTCTGCTACAGCCGCATTCGCTACACGACGTCCGCAGCAATGGCGTTATGGAGAGAGGGGCTGGGCGTCTGGACGCAAGACGACGCCAATCTGGCAGACGCCGCTCTGGCGACTTTCGCTTCCGCCGTAGAGATGGAGGCACTCAACAAAGCACTGGCTCAAAACGCACGCTTTGACCCTCTCACCGGAATGCTCAACCGGGCCGGCCTCATCGCCGAAATATCCCGCCGTCTCCCGCGCCTGGATCGTGAGCGCCTTAGTGGCGCGCTGTTGATCATCGGCCTCGATCACTTTGGCGAAATCAACGCGGCGCAGGGATTTGAGGCAGGCGACCGCGCTCTTCAGCAAGTCGCCACCTACCTCCGAAACGCCATACGCCCCACCGATCTCGCCGGCCGTCTCGGAGGCGATATTTTCGGCCTCTGGCTCGACGGGGCGGACCATTTCGTCGCTGCAGAACGTGCTGAAACATTCTGCCAGAACGGCGTCGTCGTATTTCTCGCGGTGCCCACGACCCTGACTTTCTCCGTCGGACTCGCCACCCGCAGTTGGGAAACGGGAGAAACAATCGAATCCCTTATTGATCGCGCCAGTTTGGCGATGCGCAGCGTGAAACTGGCTGGCGGCGCCCGTTGGCACGCCTCTTTGGAGGAATCTCCCCCATGACCGCATCTCTCGATCCAAAGTTCTTTCAGATTCTCCCGACGCGAGCCTTGTCGCCAGAAGCTGCATCGAACAAGTCCAGAAGAGGCGGTCGCGTTCCGCTGACGATCGTAGAGAACTCAACGACAACATGCGAAGAGTTGCAGCGCAGAGTGAAGGCGTTACGGCCAAACTATGATCAGGAACGCGTCGCGACGCTGGTCTCCAGACTTGAAGCGACCCTCACCGCGGCCCTCACCTCAAACTGGAAGCTTGCTCAACGCATTATCGCCCACGCCGCAGGCGACACCCTGGCTATTTCAATCATCGGCCCCCTCTCTGAATCTCCCGCCGCCCTCAATCGCCTCATGGCGGGGCTCGACGAAAATACGATCGACGACGAGTTGACAGGATATGAAGACTCATCTGTCATTCTTCGTAATACCGATTCAGCCGCACCCCAGGTCCTGCACACCGACCAGACAGGCCGTGTAATTGAGACAACCTTGGATGCGATGGAAAAGCATCATAGTCGACGCACTTCCCTTGATCACGCTTGCGTCGTCACCGTCCGATCGCTGGTACGCGAGCGGTGTGCATCACTGATTGCACCAGTAAGGCTGGCAATCGAAAAAGAACTCTCGTTCGAATTCGCTGCAACTTCAGAAATTACCGCCACAGACCTTCCGCCGTCCCCGCGAGTATCCACAGCGAGTGGTTGCGACGACGCAGTAAATGAAGCGCTTGAAGCGGGCGACATCCAAAAAGTCGCGCATTCCCTCGCCGCTGCGGACCGGATTAGACTGGCGACTGCCCAGAGGGCAATTTCCGAAAGCAACGCACGAGCGATCTGCGCCCTGGCATGGAAATCCGGATTGCCCGCCAGCATTGCCGCCGCCATTCAGATTCATATCGCGATGATTCCGCCGCACCGCGCCATCCGGCCCGCCGCCAATGGCGCCTACGCTCTTACCGCTCAAGAACTGGAGTGGCAGATGGGAATATTGGTCAACGACCCACGGCCGGTTTCATCGCCGAACTGAGGGTGGCCAGAATCTGGGCTTCCTACGAGCCAATTAAGTAAAAAAGCATTTTACACCGTGTTAAAAAACACCCGCAAAATCTAACGAATGAAGCTACTACCCTTGGTGCATCTTTATGGTCGGCTGGATGTCTGAACGGGGGGCTAAAGCCTGAAGTAAAGCTGCATTGAATTGCGCAGCATCCTGAATCTGGGGCGAATGCCCCAGTTCAGGAAATTCGACGAGTTGCGCGTCCGGCATAGCTTGCACTGCTCGTCGTGCAATAACCGGGTAATTTCCCAATGCCCCGCGTAATTCCGGAGGAGCAAGGTCCTTGCCTATGGCGGTCGTATCCTTGTCTCCGATCATCACCACTGTCGGCATAGTCAAAGACCCGAATTCATACATGACCGGCTGGGTGTAGATCATATCATAAAGCAGCGCCGAGGCCCATGCGACGCGTTCCCGTCCTGGCCCGCGATACATACCGGCCAACATCTGAACCCAGACTTCATATTCGGGCTTCCACTGCCCAGCGTAGTAGGTATTTTTCTCGTATGTTCTTATCTTGTCTGCAGTATTCGTGATCTCTTTTCTGTACCAACCATCGACGCTTAACCACGGAACGCCTTTGGCCTTCCAGTCCTCCAACCCGATCGGATCTACGAGCACCAGTTTCTGGACATCCGCGGGAGAAGCCAACGCCGCCCTTACAGCGACCATGCCACCAGTGGAATGCGCGACAAATATTGCTTGAGACACGCCTACGTATTTCAAAAGTCCAAGCGTGTTTTCGGCAAGTTGCTGGAAGCTGTAGTGATACCCTTCAGGCTTGTCCGACTTGCAAAAGCCGATCTGATCCGGCGCAATGACCCGATACCCGCCAGAGACCAAAGCCTTGATCGTCTTTTCCCAAGTCGCTGCACAGAAATTTTTCCCGTGAAATAACACAACCGTCCGCCCGTTCGGGGTTGCTGGCCGAACGTCCATATACGCCATGTGCAGGGACAAACGTTGGGATTCAAAGGAAAAGTAAGACACCGGAAAAGGGTAAGAAAACCCCTCGAGGTTGCTACCGTAGACCGGCTCCTGCCCGAAGGCGCTGCAAACGGTAAAGAAGAACATGATACAGGACGCCGCGAAACGCGGCATACGGATCAGATACCGCGAGCGCGAAAACGATTTGGCTAAACCCGCATACATCACCACCGCGACTGCGCGGAGATTTCTCCTGAACGGGCCCATAGCGTCCTCAACGTCGGCGGCACACATTTCGGACGGCGCAACGCCGCTGGCTGCACTTCCGCAGGCTACCCACGTCGCGATTCAGGATGGCCTCAGCTTCGGAATACAAGCACATAATACGCGTGTACATAAATGAGATATTATAGAAAATTTTACCAAAAATGGAATATTTTACGACAGAACAGTATCATAAAACGAAATATTAACGGTTTCGTCCGTTTCCATGACTGTGCCTGGCTGAACACCGCAACATCTCAAGGTCGTGTCACATTTTTACAACTCTAACAATTGTCAACCAGCAACCCAACTTGCGCAAACAACACCTGAGCGTTTTCTTCAGAGATATGGCGAAAGAAGTCTTGCCCCGGAGTCTCGCAGTTTCGTCAGATAATTTCGTTTATCAAGATCATGATGCGTAACCCGCCGGTCACAATGCCCGACGATGAAGTCATCGACCCTTTGCGAAAATTCCGCATTATAGGTTTCAAGGTTGATTTCAAAATTCAGGCGCAGGCTGCGCATGTCAAGATTTGAGCTTCCCACGAACGACCATTCCCGATCCACGACCAGTAGCTTGGAGTGGTTGAACGGGGGTGGCGCCGACCAAACCCTGCAGCCGGCGTCCAGCACCGGGTGGATATCCGCTCGACAGGCCCAGTCCATGACCACATGGTTACTCCGCTGCGGGATGACGATATCGACAGTCACCCCCCTCAGCGCCGCCAGACAAAGCTCGGTCGAAAGCCGCGTGCCGGGTAGAAAATACGGCGTCATCAAGCGGATGCTGCTTCTGGCGAGCGTCATGGCCTGTAACATGACGAACTCTATTTTTTCGAGATCCGTGTCGGGGCCGGCGGTCACGATCCGCATCAGATCCGTCCCACTGGCGTCGATATCGGGAAAATATGTCGGTCCGGCCAGATCCTCCCCCTCGGTGAAGGTCCAGTCCCATGCGAAGGCAGCCGCCAGTTGCCGAACGATCGGCCCGCGCACCCGAAAGTGCGTGTCCGAAACAGGATCGCGGGGGCAGTCAGCGACCATATTCTCATCCCCGATGTTCAAGCCGCCGATGAACCCCAGAACACCATCAATAATCAGGCTTTTCCTGTGATTGCGCAGATTTATAAACGGCATGCTCCACGGGAGCAGCGAATGCATAAAACGCCCGCAGGGAACGCCCGCCCGACGGAGACGCCGAGCGGTGGGGCAAGAGAAATAGCCGGCGCCGACGCCATCGACCAGAACCCGCACGGCAACGCCTCGGTTGTTGGCGTCAATCAACGCGTCGATGAACAGCCCACCTACCCGATCCGCCCGGAAGATATAAGAACACAACAGGACACTGGTGTTCGCGCGCTGGATTGCATCCAGCATTGCCGGGTAAGCCTCGTCCCCATCATGCAGCATTTCGATATTGTTCCCACCTACGAGCGAGCGGCTGGTCAGTTTCCCGACCATGCTCGCCAAAGGCGCGAACCGTCCCTCAACGCTCTTCTGCCATCGCGTGGCTGGCGCCGAACCCGGGGCGCCACGTTGTCTGACAAGCTTGCGAGCCAGACGCTTCACACGGTTGATGCCAAACATCAGGTAAAGAATTGAACCAAGAACCGGCATCAACGCCGCCATCCCGATCCAACCGATCGCCGCTGCTGTATCGCGCTTTGTAAGCAATACGTGAATGGTCACTGCCAGCGCGAGAAGCACACGAAGCGCGGAGAGCGTCATATTCAGAACGTTGAGTGCTGAAAACTCCAGAACTGTCCCCTCCGCGCTTGATCCAGAACATCATTCGATCGGATTGAGTCAGTTCGTCGGAGGAAATACTCGCCGAAACAACGAGGTAAATACGACACAACCGGGTATGGCTCTAGATGAAGCGTCTCTCATTCATCACTACTTCATTTGCATAGCGTATGCTGGGCGGCAATGATGCAAAAGCCAACAAAAACCCAGTTGAAGCAGAGCCTCGCGCGACGTGGCGAAAGATCTTATCGCATCGGCTTGAGTGCTGAGGCTCACGCTGAAACGCTTTTGACGTCGGAAGGCTGGGAAATATTATTGCGGCGAGCCAGAACCGCGCGAGGAGAAATCGACCTCGTCATTTCCCGTGAGGGAATGCTGGCGTTCGTCGAGGTGAAAGCCCGCGCCTCATTAACGGTTGCCGCCATGTCCGTCACGTCACGCCAGCAGGCTCGAATTATGGGAGCCGCCGAGGCGCTTCTCGCAAGCCATCCACATTGGCGTTACGAGGAGATTTCGTTCGACGTTATCGTGATCGATGGACACGGGCGCGCCGCCCACATCCACGACGCTTTTCGGTTGCAGTAGAGGAATACAACCTACTTCGCGGGCTATTCAGGGAGAGCGTTAGCTCTCAAGTCAGGTGCGGTGGCGTACTGCACGAGCATGAGAAGCGGCTTTCCGGGGGCTGTGATAAGCTGCAAGATGCACGAGACCATGAGAATAGCTGCGCGAGGACGCATACTGGTGCGCAGGCGCCGCATGAGAGCGCGCAGCCAAATGATGCACGGCGTGATAAACCGGCGGAGCAGCGGTCAAGGACGCCAGAGTGAGGCGGCTCGCCTCGTAATCAGAGATGATCCGCTCGGCGTGAGCGGGCTTCGCTCCGTAAAACGCGCCCACAGCAACTGTGCCAAGGGCGAATATCGACAGCTTGCGGAGCATCCCGGTCATTGCAACTCTCATATTACATTTCAAAGAGACGATACAATGAACCTGAATTGGCGAGCAAGCCGGAACAACCAGATTTATCTGGAAATCTGGTCCGACTCCGCCATGAAATAGCCAGTTTTTATCGGGTCGACTTCGTTGAAGAACAAGCCGACCCTACTCTCTGTAATCAGACCGGAGCGGAAACGATTCCGTTTTCGACGAACAGGGTCTGCAACTCACCAGACTTCGCCATTTCGGTGACGATGTCACACCCGCCAACGAACTCACCCTTTACATAAAGCTGCGGGATCGTCGGCCAGTCAGAGAAGGTCTTGATCCCGTCGCGCAACTCCGGATCGGCGAGGACATTTTCGTCCTTGAACGGAACCCCCAGGTGATTGAGAATCTGCACGACACGCGCAGAGAAACCGCACTGCGGGAAGTCCGCCGTTCCCTTCATGAACAGCATGACCGGATTGGCGTCGATCTGCGCCTGAATACGCTCGGCTACGGGGGTGGACATCGTTCAGATTCCTTTTGCTGGCAGTGGCCAATGGCTGCGGACGCAAAAGTCGGCGTCCGATTCAAGACACCCCGCCGACGAGCGTGCAGGGCAGAAAAGCAAGGCAGAACGTCAGGGAGCGGCGGTCTGCAGCGCAAGCGCGTGCAGCGTGCCGCCCATGTGGCCTTCGAGCGAATTGTAAACGAGCTTATGCTGCTTTACGCGCGAAAGCCCACGAAATGCTTCACTGATAACCGTGCAGGCGTAGTGGTCGCCGTCACCCGCCAGATCTTCGATCCTCACGACGGCGTCGGGGATCGCCTTGCGGATATAGGCTTCAATCTCGGACGCCTGCATGGCCATCGGGGTAGTCTCCGTGAACGTGTTCTGCGGGCCGCCAGGAAGGGGACGACGGCCCGAGCCGTCACGCTTCCATCAGACCGGGGAAAAATGCCTCGTTCGCTGAACGCAGGCGCGCAATGGATATTGTAGCGCCATTGGGCAAAGTCAAACCGTCTCCGCCGATTGTCGCGATCACACGCGCGGAAACGCTCTGCGCTTTCGCCCGCGCGATTAGTGCGTCGGCGTCGCCTTCAATGGCGACCAGATAGCGGGCCTGATCTTCGCCGAACCAGAACGCCTCCGGACGTATGCCCGTTTCCGCCGATTGCAGGACGCATCCGACCCCACCCGCCATCGCCATTTCGGCGACCGCAACCAGAAGTCCGCCGTCCGAAAGATCGTGGCACGCGGTAACCTCGCCCGCAGCGATACGCTCACGCACGAAGTCTCCGTTACGCTTCTCACGCTCAAGATCGACAACTGGCGCATCGCCTGTTTCGCGACCAAGCACCTCGCGCAGCCAGAGCGACTGCCCGAGATGACCGCCTGTTTCCCCAACCAGCACGAGAACGCCAGACTTTGGCAACGCCAACCCGACCGTCTTCCGCACATCCGAAAGAACGCCGAGCGCGCCGATAGCGGGTGTCGGAAGAATAGCCTGTGTCGAACCGTCAGGATTGCGGGTCTCATTGTAGAGAGACACGTTGCCGCTAACGACCGGGAAATCGAGAACCCGGCAGGCTTCGCCCATGCCTTCGATCGCGGCGACGAACTGCGCCATGATTTCAGGTTTTTCCGGGTTGCCGAAGTTGAGGTTGTCCGTCACCGCCAGAGGCTTCGCGCCCGTCGCGGTGATGTTGCGCCATGCCTCGGCGACCGCCTGAGCCCCACCCGAGCGAGGATTGGCGCGGCAGTAGCGCGGCGTGCAGTCCGTGGTTAGGGCGAGCCCGATCTCGCTGCCTTCTATCTTGACGACTGCGGCGTCCGCGCCGCCGGGACGGCGAACGGTCTGTCCGCCGACAGCGCTGTCGTACTGGTTCCAGATCCACGCGCGCGACGCCAGATCGGGGCACCCGATCAGACGTAACAGCGACTGCTCCAGACCGATCGGGTCGTGAATCGGGCCAAGTTCTTCCGGCGCGGCCAGCGGCGCAACCGGCCGATCATAGATCGGCGCCTGATCAGCCAGCGGGTCGAGCGGAATATCCGCCTCCACCGCGCCACGATGCCGGACGACGATGCGACCTGTATCAGTCAGATGACCGACGACGGCGAAATCAAGCTCCCACTTCTCGAACACGGCGCGGGCCAGTTCGGTCCGCTCCGGCTTGAGCACCATGAGCATACGCTCCTGGCTCTCGGAGAGCATCATCTCATAGGCCGTCATGCCCGGTTCACGCTGGGGAACCGCGTCCAGATCGAGGTCGATCCCGACGCCGCCTTTCCCGGCCATCTCGACCGAGGACGAGGTCAGGCCAGCAGCGCCCATGTCCTGAATCGCCACGATCGCGTCAGTGGCCATCAGCTCAAGGCAGGCTTCGATCAACAGCTTTTCAACGAACGGATCGCCGACCTGCACCGTCGGGCGCTTCGCCAGAGCGTTCTCGTCGAACTCGGCGGAAGACATGGTCGCGCCGTGGATGCCGTCGCGCCCCGTCTTCGACCCGACATAAACCACTGGGTTGCCCACGCCAGCGGCAGCGGACAGGAAGATGCGGTCCTGCCGCGCAACGCCGACGGTCATCGCATTGACCAGCGGATTGCCGTCATATGCAGGGTGGAAATTCACCTCTCCGCCGACGGTCGGCACGCCGACGCAGTTGCCGTAACCACCGATGCCGCGCACGACGCCATCGACGATCTGCCGCGTGCGCGGGTTCTCGGGAGACCCGAAGCGCAGGGCGTTCAGGTTGGCGACAGGGCGAGCGCCCATGGTGAACACGTCGCGCAGGATGCCGCCGACGCCTGTCGCAGCACCCTGATAAGGCTCAATGAAGGACGGGTGATTGTGGCTCTCCATCTTGAAGATGGCGGCCAGCCCCTCGCCGATATCGACCACGCCCGCGTTTTCGCCCGGCCCGTGGATCACCCACGGCGCCGTCGTCGGCAGCGTGCGCAGCCATTTGCGGGAGGATTTGTAGGAGCAGTGCTCCGACCACATCACCGAGAACACGCCGAGTTCCGTCAGAGACGGCGTGCGGCCCATGATCGTCAGGACGCGACCGTATTCTTCGTCCGACAACCCGAATTCGCGCGCGAGAGCCGCGTCCACTGTCTTCTGTGCGGCAGTCACCGGACCAGAGCCTCCACCAAGCCATCGAATAGCGGTTTGCCGTCGACGCCGCCCATCAGCGGATCGACCAGATCTTCGGGGTGCGGCATCATGCCGCAAATGCGGTTGTTGGCGCTGATCACGCCCGCGATGGCGTTAACGCTGCCATTCAGATTGGACGCGCGATCGCTGGCGTCAACGACGCCACCCGCCGAGGCGTAACGGAACGCCACGCGCCCCTCGCCTTCCAGTTCCGCAAGCGTTTCAGCATCGCACGCGTAGTTGCCGTCGCCATGCGCCAGCGGCGCACGGAACACGTCACCCTTTTTCCAGTGACGGGTGAACGGCGTTTCACTGGTTTCCACGCGCAGATAGCAATCCTGCGACAGAAAACGCATGCCGCCGTTACGCAGCAGCGCGCCAGGCAGAAGACCGGCTTCCGTCAAAATCTGAAAGCCGTTGCAGACGCCAAGGATATGACCGCCACGCTCGGCGAACGCCTTCACTTCCCGCATGATCGGGGAATGCGCGGCCATCGCGCCGCAACGCAGATAATCGCCATAGCTGAAGCCGCCTGGCAACACGATCAGATCGAGATCAGGCAACGTCGTGTCGCGGTGCCACAGCATTTCCGGCTTGCGCCCGGTTACGCCATGGAGCGCGATCGCCATGTCGCGCTCCCGGTTAGTGCCCGGGAAGACGACGATCCCTGTTTTCATTTCGCGCCGCCACAGGGATAGGAATCATGCAGCGCCATGAACACGCCCTCGCCCACCGGCTTGGACAGCGAGTCCTGATGCCCCTTCAGCCACGCGACGACCTTGCCGCGCATGGCGACGCCGGTTTCGGCCTGCGGAATGCAGAAGCCCGCAGGCGCGTTGGCGTCGCCTTCGTTGCGGTCATTGACCTTGGCGAGCGCGCCCGCGTCAGCCATGCCGGTGATGTACGCGTCGCAGATCTGCCCGCCGGCGGGCTTCGAACAGATGCGTCCGAAATTGCCCGCCGTCATGGGGGAGACACGTTGCGCGTCGGCGGCCGACGCCAGCAGGGAAGTCGCTGCGACGGCGCAGAAAGCCGTTGCAAGAGTCCGGACACGGTTCATTGCACGATCTCCGTTCTGAAATCTTCGATGACCTGATTGGCCAGAAGCCCCTTCGCCATCTCAATGGCGCGCTCCTGCGCACGCGCGGCGTCGGCCTCGTCGAGATCCAGCTCGATCACCTTGCCCACGCGAACCTCACGAACTTCGGGAAAGTCGAGAACATGCAGTGCGTGCCCGATGGCCTTGCCCTGCGGATCCAGCACGCCTTCCTTCAGCGAAACCGTCACCCGTACTTTCATATCACCCTCTTTTCCGAACTTTTCCCGACGTCAGACCAAGCCCCAACCTTTTGGCCCGGCCTTATTGCATGGCCTCCGGGCCTTTAAGGTCGCCATTGCCAGCCTCGGGCAGAATGCCCAGACGACGTGCGACCTCCTGATACGCCTCCTCGACGCGCCCCATGTCGCGCCGGAAACGGTCCTTGTCGAGCTTCTCACTCGTCTTGGCGTCCCACAGGCGGCAGTTATCGGGCGAGATCTCATCGGCCAGGACGATGCGCATCTCCTCGCCTTCCCACAAGCGACCGAACTCCAGCTTGAAATCCACCAGCGTGATGCCCACTCCGGCGAAAAGACCGCACAGGAAATCGTTCACGCGCAGCGCGATGGCGACCATGTCGTCCATATCGTGCGTCGACGCCCAGCCAAACGCCGTAATGTGCTCTTCGGCCACGATCGGGTCGTTGAGGGAGTCGTTCTTGTAATAATACTCGACGATCGAGCGCGGGAGCCGCGTGCCTTCAGGGATTCCGAGGCGCTTGGCGATGCTTCCGGCCGCCACATTACGGATCACGACCTCAAGCGGAATGATCTCAACTTCGCGAATCAACTGCTCGCGCATGTTGATGCGGCGGATGAAATGCGTCGGGATGCCGATCTCCTGCAAGCGCAGCATCACATGCTCGCTGATACGATTGTTCAGCACGCCCTTGCCGGTGATGATGCCCTTTTTGGCGCCGTTGCCTGCCGTCGCGTCATCCTTGAAATACTGCACGAGTGTGCCGGGTTCCGGCCCCTCGAACAGGATCTTGGCTTTTCCCTCGTAAAGCTGGCGGCGGCGGGCCATCGTCATCCTTGCTGGCTGCGCACGGGCCTGCTTCAAGGCGCAGAATCCGTGCTGTTGTCGCCCCTGCTTGGGGGCCCCGTTGGGGCAGCCTCTTAGCAGCCTTCCGCGTCGGATGATACAGCCCATGCACGGCGCCGCGGGAGAAAGCTACCGCGCGCCCTCCCCCACAACCGCCGTTCAGGCGGCCGGACCAGGTTCCCCGAACACGAGACGGAAACGCGCATCCACCGCCTTCAGATGCGCGCGGCTGTCCATCGCTGCATCGAGCACTTCCGGCGCCACCTTCCCCACGATATCCGGGTCGTCGCCCAGATTCTCGCGGAAGCTGCGGCCTTCCGGCTTGCCGAGCTTTGTCCAGGTCGCCATCGCGCAGCGTTGGACGATCCTGTATGCGTCCTCGCGCAGCACGCCGGCGCGGGCGAGCGCGAGAAGCACCTCACCCGAGTGCACGACGCCTCCGAGGCTCTCCAGATTCGCCGCCATCTGCTCCGGATAAACGACCAGCTTGTCCATCATCCCCGCGAGGCGCGCGAGCGCGAAATCGAGTCCGATCGTACCGTCCGGGCAGATATTGCGCTCGACGGCGGAGTGGCTGATGTCGCGCTCATGCCACAGGGCGACGTTCTCCAGTGCAGGAACGACATGCGAGCGGATGAGGCGCGCCAAGCCCGTCAGGTTTTCCGACAGCACCGGGTTGCGCTTGTGCGGCATTGCCGACGAGCCCTTCTGGCCCGGATGGAAGAACTCCTCGGCCTCCCGCACTTCCGAACGCTGGAGGTGGCGCACTTCGGTCGCCAGACGCTCTATGCCGCTGGCGATGACGGCGAGCGCGCAGAAATAAGCCGCATGGCGGTCACGCGGGATGACCTGCGTGGAAACCGGTTCGATCTTCAGGCCGAGCTTGTCAGCGACGAATTCCTCGATCTTCGGGTCGAGATGGGCGAACGTGCCCACTGCGCCGGAAATGGCGCAGGTCGCGATTTCCGCGCGCGCCGTCAGCAGGCGCTCCCGATTGCGGACGAATTCCGCGTAATGCCCCGCCATCTTCAGACCGAACGAGGTGGGTTCGGCGTGAATGGCGTGGCTGCGGCCGATGGTCAGCGTGTATTTATGTGCGAACGCCTGCTTTTTAAGCGCGGCGAGAACCGAGTCCAGACCTTCGATCAGGATGTCCGTCGCCTGCGTCAGCTGCACCGCGAGACAGGTGTCCAGCACATCGGAGGATGTCATGCCCAGATGCACGAAGCGGCTGTCAGGCCCGATCTTCTCGGCGAGCCATGTCAGAAACGCGATGACGTCGTGGCGGGTCTCCGCCTCGATCGCATCGATGCGGTCCAGATCGGCGCCAGAGAAGGCGGCCATCGCCGCGTCTCCGCGCTCGCGGATCGTGCGGGCGGATTCCTTCGGGATCTCGCCCAGTTCCGCCATCGCCTCACAAGCCAGCGCCTCGATCTCGAACCAGATCCGATAGCGGTTCTCGGGGGCCCATATGGCCGACATCGCGGGTCTCGAATAACGCGGCACCATGAAACGGGTCTCCCTTAAACCTCAGACTGATCGCGGCCCGGGCCGGGGCCGCAGCGTGCTCCTAAAGCATTTTTTCGCATGACGGAATTGAAGAGCAGTTCAGGCGCGCTGTTTCCATAGCGCCCCGAGACCACATGGACGGAAAATTAATGATTTTCATCCATCAATCTGCTCTACGATTGAATAAAAGCGACGCCCCCTGGACTTCAAAATGCCGTATCAGCAGAACCAAGCAAGTTGGTCCGCCTTCAAGGCGGCGGAAGAGGCGCTCGCCCGACAACCGACCCAACTGGTCGAACACGCAAGACGGAAGCGTGGACAGGAGCGAACGCTTTTCCGGGGATTGGCGATAGGCCTGCTCATCTGCGCACCGTTCTGGGCCTTGCTGGCGTGGCTGGTTCTCTGACGCGCGTCCGCCTATTGCTCAGAAGTACCGCTCATACACGGTCACCACATCTCCGGGCGCCAGCAGGCTTGCCGGTTTGACGCTGCCCGTGACCGGCCGACCACCCTGCATGCCTTCCGTTCGCACTGCGCCCGCCATATCGGTGACCGCCCGGTAAGTGTACCCTCCGGCGAGCGCGACAGCCGACTGCATAGTCATGCCTGGGCTGTACGGATATTGACCCGGTTTCGCCACCTCTCCGAGAACGAAGATCGGTCGGTACTGCGCGATTTCCACGGACACGCTGGGATGATTGAGGACGCCGCGCTGCCCCAGCACGCCGGACAGATCGGCTGCCAGCTGATCGGGCGTCTTTCCTGCCGCTTTCACCGGCCCGACCAACGGAAACCCGATCGTCCCGGCGTCGCTGACCGTGAACGAATTGCTTAATTGCGGATCGTTATACGTCAGGATGCGTAGCGTATCTCCCGCTCCCAGAAGGTACGACGCGGGCGGCGGCGGCAGCGGCTGGAGATTGCCCGGCGCCGAACAGGCGGCGGCGCCCAGCGCGCTGAGCAAAATCAGCGCTCGTGCGGCAAAACGACCATCGCATCTGCGGCGGCTGGAGCCGACCGGCGTTACACGCTTCGACGTCGGGAAAGCGGGAGTGATGGTCATGCGACGAACGATGCCCTTCTCAACTGTGTGACGAGTGACGCGCCGCGCCGTCCGCTCTCCGCTCCGCACCGTCATCGCGCGAAGCTCAAAGACAGAATGACCGCGTTCGCGGCGTATGTGGAGCGGCTGACGCCATAGCTGGTCGTCTGCGCCACTCCGTAATGGGAATAGCTGTTCATGTGGCTGTAGTTCAGCGACGCCGTGAAGTCGCGATTGATCTTCCAGTTGACGCCGACACCGAAGGTGAATTGGGTCTGGCGTCGATCCGGCCCGTCGGCGTCGCT
Source organism: Acetobacter sacchari (assembly GCF_017377715.1). Taxonomy (GTDB): domain Bacteria; phylum Pseudomonadota; class Alphaproteobacteria; order Acetobacterales; family Acetobacteraceae; genus Acetobacter; species Acetobacter sacchari. Next base: position 17,544 of record NZ_JAFVMF010000029.1, read on the forward strand.
GGAACGCGACACGGTTTTCGCGGCGCTTGCAAACCCGCGCAGGTAAAGATCATGGTGAAGTTCGCGGTCGAACTGCACCCTGATGCTGGACGCCGTCTGGTTGCGCGAGAACGGGGACGTCGGATCGAAAATGCCCCGCCACCCTGTCAGGGTGATGGTGTTGCGGCGCCCGGGCGTCCAGATGACGTCAACCTCGGCGGTCGGCGTCACGATCGCTTTGGTCGAAGCATTGGTGAAGTGACGCGTCTCTCCCCCGACGAGCGCGCGATATTGCAAGACTGCGTCGGAACGCAGATCGACGCCGACGAACCCGCCGCCATCTATGTAATTCGACGACGTTCCGCTCCCTTTGACGAACTGCGCTTCCGACGCCCGCAGGATCGCCACCACGGCGTCACCCTGAGATATCGCGAACCGTGACTGAAGCATTTGCGATTCCGTCTGGTGACTGATGGAGTGAAAATCTCGCGAGTCATAGGCGACCGGGCCGGTGGCGCTCCCGAACGAATAATCGTCCCATGCAGCGCCGGGAATCAGCGAGAATCGTCCCCATGTTTTGGAATAGCCGATACGAAGGTCGTCCACGGCGTAGGGCACCGGATAGGCGACGCCGAAATTGCCCAGATCGGTCGCGGAAAGGTGTTGTGCGCTATGGGAGTATCCAAGAGACACCCGGTCGCGACCGATATCCAGCGCCCCTCCGGCGCCGACGTTCCAGTTGGTGTAGCCCGCCTGCGACAGAGACGGATACGCCTTGTTGGCGACGCCGACCGATACGCCCGCAGCGTTGCGTCGCCAGTCGGAATTCACCCGAAGGCTTGCGGAAGTGTCGAGTTGCGCGCTGCCAGTTCCCGGCGTGGCGAGTACATTCGCGTTGTAGCCGACGGACTGGCTGACCTTCGGTCGAACGATGAAATCGTGAACGGGGATACCGGGCTGGGAGTTCTCGATCATCTGTCGCATCACCACCGATCCTGTCGTATCTGGGCCGTATCCGGGAAGGTCGGACGGAAAGTAGCGATCGATCAACTGCGCTTTCGCTTCGGACGACGCCCCGACAGTCACGATGATCCCGCCGAACGCCGCAAGAACGCGCATACGGGTCCACGCTCCCATTCCCAACTTTAGGACCGCCCTTGCGCGTTCGCGCCGCGAAAGGACGCATGCCCTGACGGTCTCAGAATATCCTGATATACGTTGACGTAACGCTGTGCGACGCTTCGCCAGTCGTAAGGCTCGGCCCCCTGCATCGCCAGACGTCGCACCACCGAAGCGGCGCCCTCGTCTTCGACATGCGCCGCCTCGATCCGTATAGCCGCCTCGTCCAGATCGGCTGGATCGACCAATACGCCCACACCGGTCTGGGCGACGAGACGGCGAAACGGCGGAATCGGGCTGAGAAGCGGCGTCAGTCCCGCAGACATCGCCTCCACTGCGGCCAGACCGAAGCCTTCATGTTCGGAAAGACTGGCAAAATAACTGGCTTCCCCGATCGTCTCCCGCAGCGTTACGTCGTCGGGGTCAATCACAAATCGCACAGACGAGGCGACCTGCGCATCCTGCGCCATGCGACGCAAATCTTCCGTGGAGACGTCAGCCGGGCGTCCGGCGACGACCAGAGACCAATCCGGATTCTTTCTCTTCAACGCGACAAGAAGAGGAAATAGAAGATCAGGTCGTTTATGGCTGGCGAAGCGACCGAAAGAGACGATGGTTCGACGCGGAGACGGGGATGAGGCATCGAAAAACTTCTGCTGATTGACGCCGTTTTCGATCGTCATCAGCCTTTCCCGCGCAATACGGCGGAAAATGTCGGCGTCGTTTTCGCTGCACGCAATCACTGCATCGTAAGCACGTATGCTCATTCGCGTGAGTGTAGAAAACCACAATTTTTTCAACCGGGAGAACGCGCCGGTATGAAAGAAACCACCATGCGTCGAAACGATCATCGGTTTGCGGTGCAACCACGTCGTCGCGGCGAAATAATCGAAAAAGAAATCGATCGCATGGACATGAATCAGATCGGCGTCGCCAAGCGCCTGCAAAGCCGACGGCGCAAGCGGATAGCGCGTAGAACCGCGCCACGGAACCCGGCGCACGGGCACGCCGTCCACCTCATCCTCGTCTGCGAGAACGCCCGGCCTGTTAAAAACACGGTTGAGCGTCACGACCCGAGTGTCGAGCCCCAGTTCGCGACGTTGCAGAGCCGCGAGCTGACGAACGGAATCCTCTAGGCCGCCGACCGAAGGACTGAACTGCCTGACGACATGAACGATTTTCACGAATTATCCTGGTTTCTATCTGAAATGCTGAAGCAGGCCGACAGAGGCGCGCGGCGCCTGCCCGTCAGGAGACACTCCGGCGGCCCGACCTTCAGCGGCGTTCAAAACCAGCCCGCTTACGCGCACGCCGTAATGACGCAGCCGCTCGATGCACAGGGCGGCGTCGCGGCGGGATGTGTCGTTCCAGCGGCATACGAACAACGCCTGATCAGCGATGGACGCCAGCACGAGGCCGTCCGGGTTGACCATGAGCGACGGCGCGTCGATCACGATCATGCGGTAGCGTGACGACAGCCCCCGCAGCACGGCGCGAAGCTTGTCGACGCCCGACGGGTCGAACGCGCTGAGATCCCCGCCCCACAGCACGTCGACGCCGGTCGTAGCGTCACGCTCTATCGCTTCGTCAGCCGTCGCGCGCCCAGATGCGACGTCCCACAGCCCATGACCAACGGTGCTGCGGCCAGCCGCGTCGCCGATCACCAGCACATCCTGCCCACCAGCCTGCACCGTCGCCGCGAGCCAGGACACCAGCGTGCTTTTGCCGTCCCCTGACGTTGGCGACGTCACAGCGACGATCCTGTCGTCGGCGTCGCCGCTTGCGCGCATGAGGGACAGTTGGGTCAACAGGCCGCGCGCCGCATCGCCGATCGGCGAATAACTCTGGCCGACCGAAAGCTTGCCGCTGGCCCTCACAAGGCCACGCGTCTTCGGCAACACAGCCAGAAGGCGCAGCCCCCCGAAGCGACGCAATTCTTCGATATCCGTGAAGCCGGACGACAGCATGGCGCGTAGCGCAACGGCGGCGCTCGCCGAAATAAGGCCCAGAACGATGACGCCAAGTTCGAGCTTTTTACGATTGGGGAATGTCGGCGCGGCCGGGACCGCCGCGTGCGAAACAAACGCGACCGGCGGCCGCAGCAAAGCCGCGCGGTCGGCGAATTCCTTGGCGCGATCGAGGAAGGCTTCGTAAACGCTCTTCGCGCTGTCAGCGTCCTGACGCAGCGTGCGATATTCCGCCTGCGCCGCCCCCTGCCCGGTGTAGCTGCCACGCAGCGCGTCGAGCGAGCGGGTAAGCTGCGCGACCTCCGCGCGGGACGCCACCAGTTCCGCGTTGACCGATCCCAGAGCCTGCCGTGTTTCCGCGGCGAGACTGGCCTTCGCTGCGGCGACCTGCCCCGTCAATCCGACGACGTCCGGGTGGTTCGGCCCGAACGATCCGATCTTCTGCGCTCTTGCGGCTTCCGCCTGCATCAGGGCGTTAGCCGAAGCCACGAGCAGCGGCTGATCGCCAAGGGCGATGATGGAACGCGGGTCGCCGTTCGCTTTCACCTCGTTCAGCACTTCCATGCGCGCCTGCGCGGCGGCGTATCGAGCCTGCGCCTGATTGAGGCTGGCCGCCATGGTCGCGATTTCATGCCCGACGAGAGGAGAGTCGCCATCGAGATTTGTCAGACCATGCTGAGCGTTGAAGTCGCTCGCCGCCTTCTCCGCCTCCACCCAGCGCCGCCGCAGCGCCGAGGTCCGCTCATCCAGCCACTCCGCGTCTCGCGCCAGATCCCCGCGCTGTTGGGTCAGCGACACCTGCTGATAGCTGCTGATAAACGCGTTGGCGATCGACGCCGCAGCATCCGCCGTATCGGCTTTGGCGCTCAGGGCGATGACGCGGGAATGCGGCTGCGGCTCCACCGTGATCGTCGCCAGAAGCCCATCGATACGTGCGTCATGTTCAAGCTGCACCTGCTGTTCCGAAGGGGCCGGCGCGGCGCACGCAAATTTCAGGCCGTGTGAACATAGCGCGGCGCGCAGGCCGCCCTTATGCCCGCCTTCTGACGCCGGAATCTGCCTGAGGACGAGTTCCGCGACGTCGCGCGACTGAATCAGTTCCGCCTGCGTCGCAAGTTCGTCATCCTCCAGCGTTTTGCCACCTTGGGCGGTCTGGCTGAACGGGTCGTCGACAGGGGCGGTCACAACCACCGTCGCTGTAGACACGAACGATCGCTTCAGGGAAAACACGACGCCGGTACCGGCCAGGAACGCCACGGCGAAGACGCTGGCGAACAGCGCGCGATGGCGCGACATGACACCGACATAGCGCCACATGACCGCATACCCGTCCACCGGTTGACGATGATACGCCGCGCCATTGTCGAAGGGGTGGTCCAGTTCTCGTTCAAAGCCCATGGCGACGGTTCCTTTCCTGCGTGAGGTCGGTTCGAGTTTCGTCGTCAGAGATCACAAAGCCTCCGCAGCCCGGGCCGATCGGCGCCCGAACAGTTTCCAGCGCAACACATACAGGCCGAACACAGGCAGCCCGAGCAGGTAGCGACGCCACAAACGCCTCGGCTCGCGCACGAGGCGCACCAGCCACTCCAGCCCCATATCAGCGACCCAACGTGGAGGACGGGAGACCCGGCCAGCCGCGTGATCGACCAGCGCTCCGGCTGTAATAGCGACCATGGGCGGCAGTCGGCTCCAGTTATCAAAAAGCCAGCGTTCCTGACGCGGCATGCCCATATTCAACAACAGGACGGAAGGCCGAGCCTGCTGAATCTCCTGCAGCACTTTTTCCGAGTCCGGAGAGCCTGGCGTCGCGTCAAAGAAACCTCCATGCGCACCCGCCGTCTTGCAGCCATACCGGGCGCTGTATATCTGCGCGGCAATCTCTGCCGCCTCCTGCGTTCCACCGAGCCAATACACTGACGCATCGCCGCCCAGACGTTCGAGGGCCGGCCCCACCCACTCAGGCGGCGTAGTGCGCGGCGGCTTGCGACCTGACAGAAACATCGAGGCAAGCTGAACGCCCGCGCCGTCGCAAAATCTGATTTCTGCGTCGTGGAACATTCGCCGCAGCCACGGACGGCGTTGTGCAAGGGTGACACAATGGGCGTTGGCGTTAATCACTCGCATGGCGCGACCGGCGCGCACAGCCTCCACTACGCGATCGACGATCTCCTCACGCGTGATCATATGAAGCCCCAACCCCATGACTTCAATAACCGGCGGCGGCGTGAGGTCGGACGGAGGGGGCATGAACGCCGGGTCCGTGGCAGTGGCAGTGGCAGTGGCAGTGGCCAGATTAGAACGCATGGCGGCTGAAAATCTCCCGAACGACTGTAAGGAAGATAATCTTCACATCGAAAAACAAGGACCAGCGCCGGATATAGTCGAGGTCGTATTTTACGCGCCGCTCAAGGTCACCGACCGTCACAAGCTCTCCGCGCGCGCCGTTTACCTGCGCCCACCCGGTTATTCCCGGCTTCACGTGATAGCGAAGCACATAGTCCGCAAGCGCATCATCCAGAAGATGGCCGCCCGCCCGCGTCTGCGGAGCATGCGGGCGGGGGCCGACAAGAGACATGTCGCCCGCCAGCACGTTGAACAGTTGCGGCAGTTCGTCCAGGCTGAGTTTACGCAACCACTTGCCGACGCGTGTGACCCGGGGGTCGTTCCGGCTGGTCTGCCGCACAGCTCCAAAGTCAGACATTTCCGTCCGCATCGAGCGAAACTTGAACACCATGAAACGTTTTTCGTTGCACCCGCGCCGGGGCTGACGAAAGAACACCGGCCCAGGAGAGTCCAGCTTTACGATAGCGGCTATGGCGAGCAGCAGCGGGGACAGCAGTATCGTCGCCACAAGAGCAAATACGAAATCGAAAGCTGTTTTCTGAAAATTCTGCATGTCGGACAAAGGACGTCGTTGCAGGATGAACAACGGATGCGGTCCCAGATATTCAACAGGCAAGGCCGAGTCCACGCCACTCACGAGGTTCGGCACGATGTATATATCAGAAAGAACTTTACGAAGTTTGTAGCTTACGTCACGCACGCCGCCTCTGGCGGAACCGTTGTCGGGCATAGCGAGAATAATCGCATGCGCCCCCTCTACACGGCATTTTTCGACAAGATCGTCCAGATCTCCATCCAACCCGGCCGATCCCGGCACATTATTGAAAATCCCCATGAGCCCATAGGCGCCATTTGCGCCAGCGCCATCAGCCGAAATACGACCGGCCAGCGCAAACGCCATCGAACCGCCGCCGACAATGGCGATTTTCCTCTGAAGCTTAACCTTGACGAGTGACGTCGCCAGCGCCATCGCGATCGCCGCACGGCCAATCAGCAGTGCTATCGCAGCGGCAAAGCCCCACAATACGGCAACGCGAAACGCCTCCAGAATCGGGCGCTGCAACGCAACCAGCATCCCTGCGTTTACGACACAGGCCATCAGAAACCCGGGGGCCAGATATCGAAATTGCGTATTGAGCTTTTTGATTTTCGGGTAAGCGAGCAATGAGCGTTTTTTTGGGAGCAGCACGAAAGCCAGCGCCGCCACGAAATCCGCCGCCGTAGCGGGCATCAAACCGCCCGCAAGCGGGAGATCAAGCACAAAGTGAGAGGCGAAGAACGAGGCCAGAAAAACCGCGCCGGCGTCGACAGAAAATACGATCGAAGCCAAAACTGTATGCAAATACGGATAAGGCTCCCGCAGAAGCTGCCGCCCCGGCGATACTATCGACAGCGTCCTACGCGTATCGCCCACTGGAAAATCGATCTCGACGTCCGCAAAAACAAGCTGCTCTTTCATGGCGACGCTCCCTTACATGACGCCAACAGAAATCGCGTCAAAATTGCGCCTTCCGACAGGACATTTCTCCGATGACACAAAAAATGCCTTCACATGCGCCATCTTTCGACCGGAGCAACTTGCGCTCCAACCGGGCTCAACGTCTTCCCGTTTTCAAACAGAGCGTGAAAGAGATCACATTTTACAACGAAGACAAAGCGAAAAGTGCGCAAATTTTAACGATATTTTAATAGAAATAAATATAAAAATATTTACGATGCATATTTATATTGTTTGAGAGTTATTTTTATATTTTTCTAATTTATTGGAAAATCATTTTGAGCGATGAACACTGCGACGATCGATAAATCGCCAACAATCAAACTTTCGCCGTCAAAAAAACAAAAATCACAGCAAGAGCCTCCCCTCCACAGACACGACATCACCATCTCATCTTCAAACACACCACGTCGCCACAGCCATGGGCGACGAAAAAGGCGCAGAACATCGTCGTTATACGAACGCTCCACTGAGCATGAGCAACGCCGTATCCCAGCCCTTTTTGTGTCTTGCTTATGAACCCGCGAATAATCTCGAAGAAGCTTCTCGGGGGCCAGTTACTCACACTTCAGCCACCTGCGCGACTCAGCGCCAACGTCACCTATCTCACGACGCTTAGCCCTACCGCTGCTCCATCGCCCTTTCAGGCAACGACTAACTTGGCCGTCTCTGACACGAAATATTCATACAGAAAATTGGCACCACCGATTTTTTGCCAGATCAGCACAAAAGAAATTTTGTAAAGTTTCGTTTCGAATTACCTACAATCCAGTTGCGGCGTCACGCATGGTTGCAGAAACGACGCCTTCGTCCCTCAGTCGGGCGCTACGCTCGACGCGGCGCCGATACCAGAACGTCCACGCTCCCAGCGCCCCCATCGTGCCGTAACCCAGAAAATTGTGCACAACGAGGTACGCCTGAATACTCAATACAAACGTGAGGACACAGGCCACGCTCGCGGAGAGCAGCAGCCCACATCCCCACACCAGCGTCATGATGGTCATCACGCGACGGAAGCCTGCATTGTGACGCAGCGCCTCGAACCTCTCCAGAGAATCGTCCGCCTGCCGCACCATCGTTGCGCGCGCCAGATAATAGATCAGAGGCCTCCCTACTGCGACCGATCCCAAAAACAGCACCCCGATCAGCGCCGAAACCAGATTTTCCCGCAATTGAAGGAAACGCGGCCCCCCTCCGCCTATCATTGCGAGCAAAGACAACGCTATGCCCGCGAGAACGAGCATCGAAATCGCGTCTACAGTGCGCCGGATTGAGAATTCAGCGAGTGACCAGAGAATGGGCGGAACTGCGGACGCAAGCAATGCCGTAACATCGCCGTAAACCGGAGCTGCCCGGTTATATATCAGGAGAGGCAGCGCGAAGTTCACAGCCAGATCGGCGACCACATGAAAGCCACGCCCCCGAAATCGCGCCATGGGCCGGCTGTCCGAACGTTTATCCCGCAATTCCGCGCCCATGCCCCCACCCGCTCCCTTCCGCCGCATCGCTAAATTTCGGTCCCATTGTTACACGATAAGGCCAACGCACACGATATCTTTCGGCGTCGAATCAAACTGACCGGACGGAAACCCTCACGTCGCTCACACGGCGCCGCACCTCTCCACCGCAAAGACCGATAGAGCCGTCCGATCTTAAAGTTCACCCAGTAGGCCGTCTTTTGACGACGGAGCCGGAACGGTGAAACATTCACCCCATGCCGACCGCCAAAACGAAGCCCGCAACCAGATCCTCCACGTCGAAGACCGCCGATCCCGAGCCTAAGGGCGCTGCGTTCGCGCCCAGGGACATGACAAAGAAGGAAGTCACGGCTTTTCTCTCCGACTTGGCCCGTGCATGGCCGGACGCCGAAACCGAACTCAAATTCTCATCGCCTTTTCAGCTTCTTGTCGCGACAGCGCTTGCGGCGCAGGCTACCGACGCCTCGGTCAACCGGGTCACGCCCGCGTTGTTCGCGAAAGCCCCCGGACCTGCTGAGATGGCGTTGTTAACCTCGGACGAGGTTGGCGAGTTCATCCGCACGATCGGCCTGTGGCGGAACAAGGCCCGCAATATCGTCGCCCTCTCGCAGATGCTGGTGGAGCGTTACGACGGCGAAGTCCCGACCGACCGGGACGCTCTGGAGTCCCTGCCCGGCGTTGGACGCAAGACTGCGGCGGTTGTGCTTAACGTCGCGTTCGGAGAACCGGCGGTGCCAGTGGACACGCATGCGTTTCGCCTCGCAAACCGCACGGGACTGGCGCGTGGCAAAAACGTTCTGGACGTCGAGCGGGCGCTGGAACGGCGCGTTCCACTCCCCATGCTGCGTGATTCCCACCACTGGCTGATCCTGCAGGGGCGTTATGTCTGCAAGGCGCGGCGCCCGGAATGCTGGCGATGCGTCGCCACGGCGCACTGCCTCTACCCCGACAAAGAACTGATTGCGCCGAAGCGCGCAAAAGCATGAGCCGTTCGCCGTTATTCTGTGTACGGATATTGCGCGAACCAGCGCCGCCGCCAATGTTATAGAGCAACGAAGTCGAGCGCCGTGCGGCTGTCACTGGGCCTCTCTTGATCTGCATCAGCGCGGGTTTGTATTTCGCTGTCGCTGCGCTAGACGGAAGTTCGATCAAGGATGTCCGGGCAGAAGGCCCGAACGCGGCGTAGCATAGCTGAGGCAGGATTCGAGACGATGGACTACATAATCGGCCAGAACCGCCCGAACGCGACCGGGACGACGCAGGGCTCCGGAATGCTTCAGGAGGACGGGCTTCCCGTTTCCGGATCAGCCGCGCCGGCCGTCATGGACGGCACTGAAGCCAACTTCATGGAACTGGTGATCGACGCCAGCCGCTCGGTTCCTGTGCTGGTCGATTTCTGGGCCGATTGGTGCGGCCCCTGCAAACAGCTTACGCCGGTCATCGAAAAAGTCGTCAACGCGGCTGGCGGACGCGTGCGGCTGGTCAAGATTGACATCGAAGCCAACCGTTCACTTGTCGCTCAGTTGAGCCAGCTTGGTCTACCCTTGCAGTCGATTCCAATGGTGGCTGCTTTCTGGAAGGGCCAGATTCTCGACCTCTTTCAGGGCGCCCTGCCGGAAAGCCAGGTGAAGAAATTCATCGAGGGCGTGCTGAAAGCCGCTGGCGGCGCGACCTTGCCTGCGGCCGATTTGCTGGTCGAGGCGCGCGCGGCCCTTGACGGCGAGCAGCCCGAACAGGCGGCGCAGCTCTACTCCGCGGTCCTTGAGATGGAGCCGGAAAATCCGGCCGCATGGGGCGGGCTAATCCGCGCCATGCTTGCACTGGATGACGAAGAAGCCGCCGAAGCGGCGTTGAACGATGTCCCCGCCGCGATCGCCTCCCACGCCGACATCGAAGGCGCGCGCGCCGCTCTGGAACTCAAGAAAGAAGGCCGGCGCGTAGCAGGAGAGGCGCAGGCGCTCCGAGCCCGCATCGAAGCCGACCCCAAGGATTTCGAGGCGCGGGTCGGGCTCGCCAACGCGTTGAACGCCGCTGGCCAGAAACAGGAAGCCGCCGACGAACTGCTGGCGATCCTCCGCGCGGACCGGGACTGGAACGACGGCGCAGCAAAGCAGCTTCTGTTCAAGTTCTTTGAATCCTGGGGGCACGACGACCCGGCCACGCTGCTTGCGCGTCGGCGTCTCTCCTCCCTGCTGTTCTCCTGAAAGGACCGGGTTTGGACGACTCGGTCTTCAGCGAAGAGATACCGCGCCTCATACCTCGCATCCCGGACATGACCCTTGCCGATCTCCCCGCAGAGATCGGCCTTTTTCCGCTTTTCGGGGCTCTGCTGCTGCCACGCGGCAAGCTGCCGCTTAACGTTTTCGAACCTCGTTACGTGGCGCTGGTCGAGGACGCGCTGGCGGATCGTCGTCTGATCGGGATCATCCAGCCGTTCAACGATTTCGACGCTGATGAAGACGGACGCGCACCGTTGCTTTTCGACGTCGGCTGCCTCGGTCGGATCACATCCTTCTCAGAACGCGCCGATGGGACCTATGCCGTCACGCTGACCGGCGTGTCGCGCTTCCGGTTCCTTCGCGAAAGCGGAGTACGCCGGGGATACCGGCGGGCGCGTATCGATACGTCGGCCTACTCCGGCGACCTGAGCGACATGCCGTCGGCCCCGTTCGACCGGGAGCATCTCCTCTCTTCGCTGCGGACATATTTCCAGGCGCGCGGCCTGAGCGTGAGCTGGGAGGCGATCGACCAGATGGGCGACGACGCCCTTCTCGTCACGTTGCCCATGATCTGCCCGTTCCCTTCCGCCGAGAAACAGGCGCTGCTTGAAGCGGAGACGCTGACCGAGCGCGCCCAGGTGCTGCAATCCCTGCTCGATCTTTCCGGACCGTATCCGGGCGACGGAGCGCCGCGTAATATCTCCCCATCCTAGACGGCCGTCAGAGACGCCGCCGTCCAGCATCGCCACACGGAGTCACCCAATGTCTGCCCCGACGCCATCATCCCCGGACACAACCCCGCACGACGCAGCGCCGCTGGATCCTCGACTCCTGTCGATTCTGGTCTGTCCCGTTACGAAGGGACCGCTCACATACGACCGCGCCGCAGGCGAACTGATCAGCGCGCAGGCGCGCCTCGCCTACCCTGTGCGGGACGGCATCCCCATCATGCTGCCCGAAGAGGCGCGTGCGCTGGCCGACTGACAGTTCGCATTATGGCGTCGACCCAAGAGAGCGGCCCGTGCTGACGGGACGGCGCCCCCTTCTGCTCGCTATGGCGGGTCTACTTGCGACCGGCTGCCGCCCCACCGCTCAGGATCCCGGCGCAGGCGAGGACATCGACGTTCCGCCGGAGCGCCCCGGCCGAAACTTTCCCGAGGCGGCTGAAGCCGAAGAACGGCGAGAGCGCGAAGCAGATTACAGCGATGCGTCGGCGCCCCGCACCCGTGGCGGTCGCTACGAACCCGCGCCTTACGCAGGAACGTCTCTACCCAAGCCCGGCACGTCCAACGTGACCCCGGATACCGAGGTCACGTACGGACGTCCTGACACGGGGACTCACCACCCTCGCGGCGGTGGTGCTGCTGGCGGAGGAGACGAGTAACCCCCGCGCCGGTGATGGTGGTGGTGATAATGGCCGCCATAACATGCGCTCAGGATAAGAAGCGGGAGCAGAAGAAGGGGCTTTCGGATCGATGAGCGCAAGTACGGCCTCGGATTCTGATGGACAACGCTCTGCCGACAGGCAGCAGGCGCTACGACACGAAAGCGCCACGCCCCGGTCGAACCCTATGTGGTCGTTCGCGACCGGGTTTTCCACCCCGGCTTATGAACCTTGCGGAACGGGCTTGCCGCGCCGCGCCCTTCTCGGCGCCGGAGGGGCGGCTCTTTTCCCCCGACCCGGACATACCGCCCCCCGATGCGAAAACGGGCGCGGGCGGGTGCGAACCGGCTTTGAAGTCGCTATGGCGCAAGGATTCGCGTCACTACGCGGCATGCGATTAGGCATAATCGCCAATCAGACAAGTATCGGTCCCGACTTTCGGCACATATCAGAAATTCTCCACGAACGATCCGACGTCGATCTGCGTGCGCTGTTCAGCCCCGAGCACGGGCTGCATGGCTCAGCCCCTCCCGGCGCGACAGAAAAAGGAGGCCGGGACAAGCGGACCGGCTTACCCGTCATGCCGCTCTACGGACTGTCAGGCCCCGCGTTGGAGCAGGTTTTCGTCCAGGCGAACATCGAGGCGGTGATCTTCGACATTCAGGACGTTGGCGCAAGATTTTACACCTATATCTGGACGCTGTTCGACGCGATGGCGGCCTGCGCGCGGCTTGACCTGCGGGTAATCGTGCTTGATCGACCGAACCCGCTGGGTGGAGAGGCCGTACGCGGTCCGGTCCTTGCGCCACAGTATGCGTCCTTCCTCGGCCGGGCGCCTGTCGCGCTGCAGCACGGCATGACAGTTTGCGAACTGGCGCGTTTCTTCAACGCAGAGATCCTGCCGCACACAAATTACCCGGGACGGTCGGTGCGTCTGGACGTCGTCAGCATGCAAGGCTGGCGGCGCTGGATGACGTTTGGCGAAACCGGGCTGGCGTGGGTGCCCCCAAGCCCGAACATGCCGACGCCGGTGACAGCAACTGTCTATCCCGGCGTATGCCTGTTGGAAGGAACGCCCCTGTCCCTTGGGCGCGGCACCACGACGCCATTCGAACTCGCAGGCGCGCCGGATCTCGATTCATCGGCATTCGTCCAACGGCTCAACGATTTCTCGCTTCCCGGCGTCGGATTTCGGGAGACGAGCTTTACGCCCTCTTCTTCCATTTTCTCGGACCGCGAGGTGCAGGGGGCGCAGATGCTGGTGACTGATTCCGGGCGTTTCGATCCGGTAGCCCTCGGCGTCGCGTTGCTGCTCGCGGCGAAGGCCGTCTGGCCCGGTTTTGCGTGGCGCGAGGAGGGACGCGCGATAGACAGGCTGGCGGGAACGGACACCTTGCGGCGATCCGTGAACGCCGGAACGCCGCCTGCCGCGACCCTGCGTCAATGGAGCGCCGAAACGGCGTCCTTCGCCCGCCTCCGACGTCCTTATCTGCTGTATTGACGCAACCGATCATGGCGTAACTGGGGTAAGCGACCAATCGCGCCATGCCATGTCGCGCCGCATCGCGAATTCAGATCCGCCCGTTCATTCTCGCCCCTGCTCTTTCAGTTTATCACTTGCGACGCATTTCACGCCCTGCCCACTGGAGCCGAACCGACGATGATCACCTCCGACCGCCTGCTTCTTCGGCCGCACACCCCTGAAGACCTCGAGGCCATACTGGCGGTAACGACTGACGCCGCCGTTAATCAATTCATCCGGGGCATGCCAACGACCCGTGAAGAGGCGTGGCGCAGACTTCTTCAACACACGGGGCACTGGAGTCTGTTTGGTTACGGAATGTTCGCCGTCGTCGAGCGCGCGACCGGAACTGTCATGGGGGAACTGGGGCTGGCGAATTTTCACCGCGGGCTCGGCGCGTCATTCGACGCCTCACCCGAGGCAGGATGGCTGCTCCGGGGGGCGTTCCACGGCAAAGGGTTTGCGTCTGAAGCAATGTCGGCCGTACTTCGCTGGTTCGATGAAACGCGCTCCGAGTTACGAACCGTCTGTATCATAGACCCCGACAACGCCAGTTCGATCCAACTCGCCACCCGACTGGGGTTCAGTCCCTTTGGCGCCTCCGAATATCGCGGCGCCACCGTCACCATGTTCGAGCGTCAGCGACCCCCGCTCGGGCGTGAACCATCCCATTTATCAAACTGACGGACGCGAACTGATTGTCCCACGGCTCGGCGGCTCCATTGTCGATAATCGATCGACGGGGCCACCAACTGTGGCCTGAACCCCCAGCCTGCTTCTCGCATTCGTCTGATCGGGCGCGCGCTGCCTCACCGAACCCACGTAGCTGATGAGACTGTCTTCGTTAAAGCGACGTCCGGAAATTTTTAATGATTAACACCAAGATAACGATCGGCCAGCACCCGCCGGCAGGCGACTACCGCACCTTGCGTTGCTGAGTTTTCGACGGAGCGCGGGGCGCCGATCCTGCGCGACGAAGAATCACTTCACGGAACCGGGCGTCACGTTCCGCCCATCCCTCGTCCAAGGCGTTACGCCAGAGAATCACCAAAGCAATCAGCAATGGCGCAAAAATTGACAGGAACAGAAACGTCATCAGCGCGACAAACCCTTGCCACTCCATACGTTTCCCCTCCGACGCCTCAGAGGGCGGCTGTCCATACGACGACGAAATATAGTTCTTTAAAGATAGGACTGCATTACGAATCGGCAAGATGGGACGATGGCGATCAGCTACGCCGCCGCCCTGCCCCCTCTTCGCAAAGACGGAATAGACGGCAGTCAGAAAGCTTTAGTGACCAGACTGTTTTCGAAACTCCGGTCTGGCGTGCCGGTTCGCAAACGCTGGCTTTCACGACAGCCATTTGAGGCCCTTCGCCCACCCCGCCGATGTAGCGTTGATGCGCGTACAAATGCTCCACCGCAACCAAGCGATGAAAAGAGTAACGGCCCGGGAAGACCGGGCCGTTACTCTTTATTGCATGAGCAATTTTCTGCGAAAGTCGCTGACCGCCAACTTTGCGAACAGACTCCCTGACTTCAGGGTCGTCCCACAGACTGGTACTGCAGGCCGGCGGCACGCATGGCGGCCGGATCGAAGATGTTGCGCAGGTCGACCACGACGTCGCCCTTCATGGCCTCCTTGATCGCCTTGGGCGCAACCGCGCGGAACACGTTCCATTCGGTCAGGACCACCAGAGCGTCCGCATTCGTCGCAGCGTCGATCGCATCCGTGCAATATGCGACGGATGGAGGAAGGCCGGGCCTGGCCGCATCCATTCCGACCGGATCGTAAGCGCGGATCTTTGCGCCCGCCTCGGCCAGACGATGCAGGATCGGCAGCGACGGCGCCTCACGCATATCATCCGTCTCCGGCTTGAAGGTCAGCCCCAGCACCGCGATGCTCTTGCCTTCCACGGAGCCGCCGCACGCCGCGATGATGCGACCCGCCATGCCGATCTTGCGAGCGTCGTTGACCTGCACGGTCGTCTCGACCAGACGGCAGGGGCTGCCGGCTTCCTGCCCAATACGAGACAGCGCGAGCGTGTCCTTGGGGAAGCACGAGCCACCGTAACCCGGACCAGGATGCAGGAACTTGCGGCCGATACGCCCGTCGAGCCCCATGCCCTTGGCCAGATCGTGAACGTCCGCACCGAGTTTTTCGCAGAGACTGGCCATCTCGTTAATGAACGAAATCTTCATCGCGAGGAACGAGTTCGACGCGTATTTGGTCAGTTCCGACGTCTCGAGCGACGTGAAGAGCAGCGGCGCCTCGATCAGCGACAGCGGGCGATAAACCTTGCGCATGACCGCTTCCGCACGCGCGACACGTTCCGGACGTGTGCGGTCAAGACCGATAATCACACGATCTGGCCGCATGAAATCGCCTATCGCGTTGCCTTCGCGCAGGAACTCAGGGTTGGAGGCCACGTCAAAGTCCGCATCTGGTCGGGCGGCGCGGATAATTTCGGCAATCCGGCGGCTCGTTCCCGCAGGAACGGTGGATTTCGTGACCACCACCGCATAGCCCGTCAGAGCGTTGGCGATCTGTTCCGCCGCAGCGTGGACATACTGCATGTCCGCCGCTCCGTCGCCGTTGCGCGGGGGCGTGCCGACGGCGATGAACACCGCTTCGGCTCCCGCCACAGCGACGGCGATGTCGTCGCCAAACGTCAGGCGTCCGGCCTGCATGTTGGTTTCGACAAGCTTGTCCAGGCCGGGCTCGTAGATGGGAATACGTCCCTCGCGCAGCGCCGCGAGGCGGCTGGGACTTGTTTCCACCACGGCGACCTCGATGCCGAACTCAGCGAAACACGCGGCTGACACGAGGCCGACATAGCCGCCTCCGATCATTGCAATACGCACTGGTTCCTCCTTGCCATTTCGGCTTCGATTCAGGTGTGCAGGCGGTCTGTAGAGAGGTTTACCGTTTTATTAACGGTAGGCGACTTGACCCTGTATAGGCCACGCAGGTCAAGCGGCCAGATACCCTTTTTTGGTGATGAAATACGACATCCATCTGTCAATCAGCGAAAAAATTTATCGCACGGGCGCAAGGGCCGCTTTGACGCGCGCCGGGTCTCGGGCTACGGCTTGGCCATGCACCTGATATCCCTTGCACCACAAGGACACGTTTCGACGGGCTCGCTATGCCGCCGGACCGAACCTTCGGCATGAACGCGCTTCTCGATTTGATCGCCGCGATCGGACGCCACGTGCTGGAAGCGGCGCGGGGCGCCGGGGCGCTTGCCCTGTTCGCCGTGGAAGGCATGCTGCACGCCGTGAGGCCGCCGTTCTACTGGCGTGTGTTCGGCGCCGCCCTGATGGACACCGGCTACCTGTCGTTGCCTGTCGTGGCCATGACGGCGCTGTTCGCGGGCGGGGTGATCGCGCTGCAGTCATACACTGGCTTCGCGCAGTACCATGTGCAAAGCGCGATCGCCGGGATCGTCGTGCTTTCGGTCACGCGCGAGCTTGGGCCGGTGCTGGCGGGATTGATGGTCGCCGGACGCGTCGGCGCGGCGATGGCGGCGCAGATCGGCACCATGCGCGTGACCGACCAGATCGACGCGCTGACGACCCTTCGCACCAGCCCGATGAAATACCTCGTGACGCCACGTCTGTTGGCGGGGCTGATCTCCCTGCCCCTGCTCGTCGTGGTTGCAGACATTCTGGGCGTGGCGGGCGGCTTTACAGTCTCCGTCGTAAAGCTGGGCTTCGCGCCGGCGGCCTATATCTCCGCCACGATCAACGCCGTGAAGCCGATCGACATCACGGTCGGATTGGTCAAGGCGGCGGTGTTCGGCTTCATCATCGCCCTCATGGGATGCTACTACGGCTACTCCAGCCGCGGCGGAGCCGAAGGCGTCGGCAGCGCCACCACGTCTGCGGTCGTGTCAGCGTCGATACTCGTCCTCGCCTTCGACTATCTGCTAACCGATCTGTTTTTCGCCCAATGACCGACGCATTCACGCCCTCTGCGCGCACGCCGAAAATCCGTATTCGCGGGCTGCACAAATCGTTCGGCGGCAAGCACGTCCTGAACGGAATAGATCTCGACGTCGAAGAAGGAACCTCCTTCGTCGTCATCGGCGGCTCCGGTAGCGGAAAATCCGTGTTGCTGCGCTGCATCCTCGGGCTGATCGCCCCGGATGCAGGAACGATCGAGATCGACGGCGTGAATTTGCTCACGGCGTCTCGCAGCAAGCGGGAAGAGTTGATCGGCGAGATCGGGATGCTGTTCCAGAACGCTGCGCTGTTCGACAGCCTGCCCGTCTGGGAGAACGTGGCGTTCGGACTTCTTGCACCGGAAACGAAGAAGCATAACGACAAGCATCCTCGCCTGACCCGTGCGCAGGCGCGCGAAAGAGCCGGCGAGGTCCTGACGCAGGTGGGGCTGGATCCGTCCGTCGGCGCCCTGTATCCGTCCGAGCTATCGGGCGGCATGCAAAAGCGCGTCGGCCTGGCTCGCGCAATCGCCGACCGCCCCGATATTTTGTTCTTTGACGAACCGACCACTGGCCTTGACCCGATCATGGGCGCCGTCATCGACGGACTGATCGTCGACTGCGTCAAAAAACTGGGCTCGACAGCCATCGCCATCACCCACGACATGGCCTCCGCCCAGAGAATCGGCGATCAGGCCGCCATGCTCTACCAGGGCCGTCTGGTGTGGCGTGGCGCGGCGAGTTGCCTGATGAACAGCGGCAACGCGATGGTCGACCAGTTCACGCATGGCCGTCGCGAAGGACCGATCACGATGGAGCTGCGGCGCTAGACGTCGCCTCTTGTGTCGCCGCCCGACAGGCGGCCATACTCTTCAAAACCGGCGTGGAAATTCGGCGAATGACGCCGTGTCTCTCCCCACCCGACAAGCAGCCTGCGGAGTTTCTGGCCGATCATGAAGCGTGTCCTCATTCTGGCGCTCGGCGCGATGGTTCTGTCCGGGTGTTCGTGGTTCGGCGGTGGAGACAATCCCAAGAAGCACCTGACGCAGAAGCAGCAGTGGGAAGCCCTTGGCTACCGGGATGGCCTGCAAAGCGTGAAACAGGGCCCCTGACTCTTTGACGCTAAACGCTCGACCACTCTGATGAGGCTTTTCATGAGCGACGCGCCTGTAGCAGAAGACGTCCGCGCCGCAGCCGCGCGCATCGAGGGCCTTGCCCATCGAACGCCCGTCCTTCGCTCCCGCACGCTTGACGAACGCGTCGGAGCGACGCTGTTTTTCAAAGCCGAGACATTCCAGCGTACAGGCGCTTTCAAATTTCGCGGCGCGGCGAACGCCATCGCGCGGCTGACGCCCGAACAGCGTCGTCTGGGCGTCGTCGCGTTCTCATCCGGCAACCACGCACAGGCCATCGCTCTGGCCGCACGCTGCGCCGACGTCCCGGCGGTGATCGTGATGCCGAATGACGCTCCCGCCATCAAGCTGGAAGCGACGCGAGGTTATGGGGCCGAGGTCGTCCTTTACGACCGTTACGCCGAAGACCGACAGGCGATCGGCACGCGGTTGGCGGACGAACGCGGGCTGACGCTGATTCCCCCTTTCGATCATCCGGACATCATCGCCGGCCAGGGCACCGCAGCGCTGGAACTGCTTGAAGAAACGGGACCGCTCGACCTGCTTCTGGCCCCGTTGGGCGGTGGCGGGTTGTTGGCCGGGACCGCGCTCGCCGCATCTTTACTCTCGCCGAAATGCCAGATCATCGGCGTCGAGCCGGAAGCGGGCGACGACGGCAAGCGATCATTCGCCGCGGGAAAGATCATCTCCATCCCCGTCCCGGCCACGATCGCTGACGGAGCCCAGACAACGGCGCTGGGGCGGTTGACGTTCGAAATCATCCGCGAGCGTGTAACGGCGATCGAGACCGCGACTGACGAGCAGTTGCGCAGCACGATGCGTACGCTCGCCACCCGTATGAAACTGGTCGTGGAGCCTACCGGCTGCCTCGCCGCCGCAGCCGTGCTGGAAGGCGTCGTTCCCGTTGCGGGCAAGCGGGTGGGGATTATCCTGTCCGGCGGGAACGTGGATTTCGGCTCGCTGTAAGTTTCTTTGAGACGACGTCGTGGCTGGCGAAGCGATCAACCAAGGCCAAACGTTTCGCTCCCGATTGCATCCTCTCCATCGAACTGTTCATACTGCGCGGGATTCGTCGGGTCCTTGACGGGCTGGCGGGCGCACACCCTGAATCGGAACGGGCATGACGCACTCTAGACCGACGAAAGCGCGGAGCACGCTGGTCATCACAGCCGCCTGCATCGGAAATTTTCTCGAATTCTATAATTTTATGGCGTTCGCCTTCTTCGCGCCCATGATCGCCCGTGCGTTCTTTCCGGGCGAAAACTGGCTCATGCAGTTGTTCTACGCGCTGATGACGTTCGCGGTCGGCTTCGTACTGCGCCCGGTGGGCGCCTTCGTGATGGAGCGTTACTCCCGCCGTGCGGGGCGCAAGGCTTCGTTGATGGTCACCTTCCTGCTGATGGCCATAGGCTCTCTGCTGCTGGCCGCCACGCCCCCTGCGGCCTCTATCGGGCTGCTGGCGCCGCTGTTGATTGTCGTTGCGCGCATGTTGCAAGGCTTCTCCGACGGCGGGGAAGTCGGCCCTGCGACCGCCCTGATCTTCGACGCCGCGCCCGAGCGAATGGGGGGGATGCTCGGGTCGCTGCAATATATGACGCAGTTGCTCGGTTCTCTGGTGGCCGTGGTCATTGGTCTGGCGCTTTCGGAGCTGTTGTCTCACGACGCGCTCTATAGCTGGGGATGGCGCGTTCCGTTCGTTCTCGGCCTTCTCATCGTGCCGGTCGGATTGGTGCTCCGGCGTCTGGCCTTCTCAGATGAGGGCGCACAAGTCCTTGATCGTCAGGTTCCTCTCTCCGCTTCGACGCCCCACGAAAAAGCAGCTCTACGTCAGGCGGTGTTCTTCGTTTTCATCGGGATCATGTGCGGCACGATTTCGACGTATCTGCGCAATTTCGGCGTCAGCTACGCCGTGACGGTTCTCGGCCTGTCGCCCTCCATCAGCATGATGGGCATGGTCGCGGGACTGACCGCCGGACTCGTCGGCATTCTGATCGGCATCAGAATCGCCACGCGCCACTCAGACGCCCGGGCGATCGTAGTTTCCGTAGGCCTGCTCAACGCCGTTCTCAGCGTGCCGCTATATTATTACGCCATTCACGTGCCGGGACTGGGCAGCCAGCTTGCCCTTAATGTCGCGATGTTCCTGCTATCGAGCATTACCGCCGTCGGACTTTGGCAGGCGATGCTCGATGCGCTGCCCACGGGAGCCCGTTCGTCTCTGTTTGGGGTTATCTACGCACTGGCCGTCTCGACATTCGGCGGCATGACGCAACCCGCCACGGCGTGGCTGATCGCCAAGACCCATGACCCCATGACGCCTGCATACATGATGGCCTTCGTCCTGCCCGCCGGTCTCCTCGTTTATCTTCGTCTTCACACCCTCGCGCGACGCAATGTCGAGCATGTGACGCGGGAAGAGATCGCGCGAGCGTTGATGGCTGAATGACCTTCCGAAATCTGCCGACCACATATTGGAGATTGTCATGAAAAATTCCGACCAGATATGGGATCTCGTCGACTCTCACGCAGCGCCCCTGGTCGCGCTGAGCGACGATGTATGGGAAGTCCCTGAACTGAACTTCGGCGAATTCAAATCATGCGCGCTACACGCCAGTGCGCTGGAAAGCGAGGGCTTCGCCGTCACCCGCGACGTCGCCGGTCTGCCGACCGCCGTCATGGGCGAGGCTGGGGAAGGCGGTCCGGTCATCGCGTTCCTTGGCGAGTTTGACGCCCTGCCAAACCTGAGCAACGCCGCAGGCGTCACGGAACATGCGCCGCTTCCCGGCAGCGGCAACGGTCATGCCTGCGGCCACAACCTGCTCGGCTCGGCGGCGCTTCTGGCGGCCACGGCGGTCAAATCCTGGCTGGCGGCCAACAATGTTCCGGGCCGCGTCCGTTACTACGGATGTCCGGCCGAGGAAGGAGGCGCCGGAAAAAGCTTCATGGTGCGGGCTGGCGTTTTCGATGGCGTGGACGCCGCCGTTTCGTGGCATCCGCTCTGCTTCGCGGGCGTGTTTCCGCCAAACTCTCTCGCCAACATACGCATCGATTTTACGTTCACCGGCAAGGCGGCGCACGCCGCCGCCGCGCCGCATCTCGGCCGCTCCGCCCTGGACGCCGCCGAGTTGCTGAATGTCGGCGTAAATTACCTGCGCGAACACATGCTGCCGACGTCGCGCATTCACTATGCCTACCTCGACGCAGGCGGCGTGGCGCCGAATGTCGTGCAATCGAAAGTGGTGATCCGCTACACAGTTCGCGCTCTCGAACTCGGCGACATGATGGCTCTGGCCGACAGGGTGCGTAAAGTCGCTGACGGAGCCGCCATGATGACGGAAACTTCGGTTTCGGCGGAGATCATCAGCGGCATGGCGAACCTGCTCCCCTGCCCGCCCCTTGAGCGCGCGATGCACGCAAACCTCGAACGGCTGGGGCCACCGCCGTTCGACGACGCGGACCGCGCCTTCGCTCTTGAAATGCAGAAGACATTTCCGCGCGAAGACATCCTGTCCGCCTTCCGCGCGGTAGGCCTGCCTCCGGCTCCAGACGAGCCGTTATGTGCGTCGATCCTGCCGCTTGCGACCACAAGGATGTCTCTGGGTTCCACCGATGTCGGCGACGTAAGCTGGACAGTGCCAACCGTACAGGCGCTGGGCGCCACATGCGCCGTCGGCACACAGTTGCACTCATGGCAGATGACGGCGCAGGGCAAGTCCTCGGTCGCGCACAAGGGCATGATCCATGTCGCGAAAGTCATGGCTATGACCGCGATCGATCTCCTGACGGACGAAACGCTGCTCGCCCGGGCGAAAGCGGACCACGCCGACCGCCTGCGCGTCCAGCCGTATATCAGCCCGATCCCGGCCGACGTGCAGCCGCCGGTGCGACAGGCCCCGGATCAGGCGGCCTGACGCACGCCCCTCGCCCGTTCACGCCACACCGTGAACGGGGCCACAGGTTACAGAAACATATTGAAAATCACACAAATTTCCAAATTTTCACTGCGCGTCTATCGAAAATCACGAAACCATCCACCCGCAAGGCGAAAGAGCGACCATGACCGCGATCACCGATCTGAACGCCTGCGCGCTGAAAGACGCCATCCACGCGCGCTCCGTCTCCGCGCAGGAGGTCATGCGCGCGCATCTGGACCAGATCGCCGCCGAAAATCCGTCCTGCAACGCGATCGTGTCGCTGGCTGACGAAGGCGCACTGCTCGCCGAAGCCGCAGCACAGGACGAACTGGCGGCGCGCGGAGAGTTCGTCGGCCCGCTGCACGGCTTCCCCCACGCGATAAAGGATCTTTCGCCAGCGCGAGGTTTCCCAACGAGTATGGGATCGCCGCTTTTCGCCGGGACTATGGCGCAGAAAGACGGCCTGGCGGTTTCCCGAGTGCGGGAGGCCGGAGCCATCATTATCGGCAAGACGAACGTGCCGGAGTTCGGCTTCGGCTCCAACACCGTCAACCCCGTGTTTGGCGCGACGCGCAATCCATACGACCTCGATCGTTCGGCGGGCGGCAGCAGCGGCGGCGCTGCCGTGGCGCTGGCGACGCGCATGACGCCTCTGGCCGATGGCAGCGACTTTGGCGGATCGTTACGCAACCCTGCCGGGTGGAACAATGTCTTTGGTTTTCGTCCGACATCCGGGCGCGTGCCCAAGGATCCCGGCGAGGACGTTTTCTACAGCCAGCTCGGTTACGAAGGACCGATGGCGCGCACGATCGACGATCTTGCCCTGCTTCTGTCCGTGCAGGCGGGCTACGATCCGCGCCACCCTTTATCCCTTCGCGATGATCCCGCCGCTTTCGCGCAGCCGGGCGAACGGGACTGTCGCGGCCTGAAGGTCGGTTGGCTTGGCGACATGGGCGGATCGTTGCCCATGGAGGACGGCGTCCTCGACGTTTGCCGCCATGCGCTCGCGACATTTGAGGCGACCGGCGCGCGCGTTGAAGAAATCGACTTTCCCCTCTCCGAGCCGGAAATCTGGAATACTTGGCTCGCGTTGCGGCATTGGGGCGTCGGCAACGCAGTTCGCCCACTCTACGACGATCCATCGAAGCGTAAGCAGCTCGCGCCGCATGTGGTCTGGGAGATCGAGGGCAGCATCACGCAGACCGGACGGGACATCCACGAGGCTGGCGTGGCGCGCACGAAACTCTATCGCGCTTTCGCCTCCCTGTTCGAACGTTTCGACGTCCTCGCTCTGCCGACAGCGCAGCTTTTTCCTTACTCCCTCGAAAAGATGTGGCCGGAAGAGATCGCGGGCGTGGCGATGGACACCTATCACCGCTGGATGGAGGTCACGTTCGCGGTGTCCCTCAGCGGTTGCCCGGCGCTCGCCGTTCCGGCGGGGTTCGGCGGCGCCCGCAATCTGCCTATGGGGCTGCAGCTTGTGGCGCCGTATCACCACGACCTCGACCTGCTTCGCATCGGGCGGGCTTACGAGCGGGTGGCGGAATGGACCACGATCAGACCTGATCGAAAAAACGCCTGATATCGCCTGCATTCCACCGCGGTTCTGGAGATGACAACAGGAGGTGACGAGGTGACGAGGTGACGAGGTGACGAGGTGACGAGGTGACGAGGTGA